>CP087990.1:1200000-1800000 GCA_021044545.1 Comamonadaceae bacterium M7527 | reverse complement strand
GGGGTCTTTCCAGACCTGTACAAGCTTGGTTGGTGCAGCGTGTACTGCAAATGATGGAGCCATTAGCGCGAGCGCGCCCAAGGCGATGAAGGAGCGGCGGTTGGTCTGTTGATTCATGGCAGTGTGACTTGTTTGCAGTCAAAAAGTTCAATGTGCACGCGAAACGCCTGCCCATGCGCCAAAGGGCTTTATCTGTTGCGCTAAAGGGTGGCAGCCGCCACCTTGGCGAGCTTGAACTATGAGACCATATCTAACTTAAACGCAAATTTTAAGACGCTTACTGACAGGATGCGCACATGGCCAACAACTGGACTGGACATTTTCCCTATACACAACACGGTGCGCGGTTTCTAGACGCACCAGCGCTGGTCAACCAAGCTTTTGGCGTGTGTGGCATACCGTTTGACGGGGCCGTGACCAACCGCCCAGGCGCGCGATTTGGCCCTGGTGCTATTCGGCTTGCCAGCCATATGTTGTGTGATGGAGGCCACCCCTACTTCAATGTGTCGCCATACGGCCAACTGGGTGACGCAGGCGACATGCGCCTGCCCAACGCCTCGCCTTTGGCCACCATACGCGAGTTGATTGAGCAGCAGGCGCAGGCGCTAATGGCCAAACACCACATGGTATTTTTAGGCGGTGACCATTCTGTCACGCTGGCTTTGTTGCGTGCTGCGCACCGCTTACATGGTCCGTTGGCGCTGGTGCACTTTGATGCTCACTGCGACACCTGGACCAATCACTTTGGTGAGCCATCAGGTCACGGCACGTGGACTTATGAAGCTATTGCTGAAGGCTTGGTAGACCCCACAGCCACCGTGCAAATCGGCCTGCGCTCAAGTGGCGATGAGGCGGCACGTAACTACGTGGCGCATCAAGGTGGCTTGATATTTGATGCGCGCAGCCAGCGTGGCAAAGACGGCGACAGCTTGCAGCCATTCATTGACAAAGTGCTAGATCGCCTTGGTGATAGACCTTGCTACATGACCCTAGACATTGACTGTCTAGACCCAGCGTTCGCACCGGGCACAGGCACACCAGAGCCCGGTGGTTTGAGCGCTAGCCAACTACTGACCTGGATAGAAGCGCTTAGCGTGCTCAACACCGTGGCTATGGATTGCGTTGAAGTAGCACCCGCTTATGACCACGGCGAACTGACCAGCAACGCGTCGGCAACCGCGGTGTGGACTTATTTAAGCGGCCAAGTGGCCAAGAAAGGCCAAAGCGCACACTAAACGCATGAGCCATTTGCTGCAATCAGACACACAGTTAAACAGCTTTAGCTACTACGAAGCCAGCGTTGAGCGCGGTGCAAGCTTACCCGCCCTAGATACCGACATACAAGCCGACGTGGTGGTGGTGGGCGCTGGGTTTGCAGGTCTTAGTGCGGCCATTGACTTGGCCGCAGCAGGCAAGCGCGTGGTGGTCTTAGAGGCACACCGTGTGTGCAGCGGTGCATCGGGGCGCAACGGAGGGCAAGCCATAGTGGGTTATGCCAGCGGCCAAGCCGAGCTTGAGCGCCAACTTGGGCGCGACCAAGCCAAACACTTGTGGCAGTTGTCATTAGATGCCATTGATTTAATAGACCAACGCATTGAGACGCATGGCATTGACTGCGACAGGCAACATGGCTATTTGTATGTGGCAGACAAAGCGCGCAAAGCAAAAGCGCTGCGCACTGAGATGGACGCCTTACACCATGACTATGGTTTTGAGTGCGATTGGTATGTCCAGACGAGCTGCGCCACCAAATAGACAGCCCCCGTTATGTGGCCGGCGCCTATGAGCGCAAGTCTGGCCACTTGCACCCGCTTAAATTTGGCCTGGGTTTGTTGCAAGCGGCCTTGGCCGCAGGCGTGCAAGTGTTTGAGCACAGCGCCGTGATTGAGCTGGTGCAAGGCAAGTCCGTTGCCGTGCGTACGGCACAGGCCACAGTGCGTGCCAGTTACGTGGTGTTGGCAGGCAACTGCACCCTGGCCCAGTTTGGCCCCAAAGTGGCACCCGGCATAACGCCGCGTGTAATGCCTGTAGGCACCTACATCATTGCAACAAAGCCACTGTCTGACGGGCTGGTACGCAGCATTATTCCCAGTGGCGCGGCGGTGTGCGACAACAATTTTGTTATGGATTACTACCGCTTTAGTGCAGACAATCGCATGTTGTTTGGTGGCGAAGTCAGCTACACCACCAAAACGCCTCGCAATTTGAGTGCGCATATGCAAGCGCGCCTGCTAGACATTTTTCCGCAGCTGGGCCAAGTGCGCGTTGATTACACCTGGGGCGGCTTTGTGGACATCAGCATGAACCGCGCCCCTGACTTTGGGCGTCTTGCCGACAACGTTTATTACTTGCAGGGTTTTAGCGGCCATGGTGTGGCGCTAACGGGTTTGGCTGGGCGCATGGCGGCACAAACCATCAGCCAACAAGCCAGCAGCTTTGACGTGTTTGCCAAGCTCAAGCACCATCACTTTCCCGGCGGTGCCTTGTTGCGCATGCCTACGTTGGCTATGGGCATGATGTACCACCGCTTGCGCGATTTGCTTTGATGGCGTGAATTTGTAAGCTAAGCGAAAGCAAAGGCCGCGCTACTAATATCCAAGCTGATTGAAAAAAATTCATTGCCTGCGTGAGGATTCAGGCGCGTTATTGTTTAAGCATTGTTTTTGTTATGTATTTCAGTTTGCCGTTTTAAGAAAGCACGTTTGTGTAGTGTCCGCGTGCTGACGCGACCGCGACAAACCTAGGGTTTGTACTGTGAGCCATACACATGTGGCCTCCCACACTTCGCATGTCTAAGACAAACACCCCCACACACTAGGAGTTGGAATATGGATATCACATCACGTCGCGGTTTACTAAAGGCCGGTGCTATTGGCGCCTTGGCCGCCCCATTTGTGGGTAATGCGCAAGCAGCTGCTGGTCAAACCTGGAAAGTGCAGTCCACCTGGGACGCTGGCACGACTGGTTACACCCTGTTTGAAAAGTGGTGTAACGACTTCCAGGAAAAGTCTGGTGGCGAACTGACCATCAAGCCATTCCCAGCCAAGTCTGTTGCTGCTGACAACAACGCTTTGTTTGAAGCTGTCAAGTCAGGCGTGTTGCAGGGTATGAACCCATGGACCCTGTACTGGGCCGGCAAGATTCCAGCATCCGTGTTTTTGTCCAGCTACCCCATGGGTCCAGACCAGCCTGCACAGTGGGACACCATGTTCTATGGTTTGGGCATGTTGGAGATGGCGCGTAAGATTTACGCCAAACAAGGTTTGTTTTACGTTGGCCCTATCCAACACGATGCCAACATCATTCACTCAAAAGTGCCCATGGACTCATTGGCAGCCATGAAGGGCAAGAAGATTCGTTTGCCAGGCGGCATGGTGTCTGAAGTGTTCCAACAGTTTGGCGTGTCACCTGTTGGTTTGCCAGGCTCAGACATTTTCCCTGCGCTGGAAAAAGGTTCTATTGATGCGGCTGACTTTGTTGGTCCAGCTGTGAACTACGACTTGGGCTTCCACCAAGTGACCAAGTACATTCTCATGGGCCCTCCAGGCATGATGAGTATTTACCAGCCAGTTGACTTGATGGACTTGACCGTCAACATGGGTGCCTGGAAGCGCTTGTCAAAAGGCATGCAGCAAATGGTTGAAGACCAGGTCAAAGGCTACTCTTTGACACAGTACACCGCAATCCAGGCTGCTAACGTTAAAGCGTTGGCCAAGTTTGCAGAAGCCGGTACAACGGTTACACGTTTGCAGCAGTCAGATGTAGACCAGTTCCGCAAGGCTGCCATACCCGCCTGGTACCGTTGGGCCAAGAAAGATGCAGACGCATCTGCTGTGTTCAAGCTGCAACTTGACTACATGAAAAACGGCGTAATGGGCTATGTAACTGATGCTGACCTGAAAGGCCAGTCACTGTAAAGCGCCATGTGCGTCTAGCACACTTGGGCTGCGCCGCATGTGCAAACATGGGCGTGGCCTAAGTGCTATAGAGCGGCACCGAATGTGCCGCTCATTTTTTTGGGAAATTTGAAATGAACTTAGAAAGCATCGGTTTTGTACTGCCGCATTGGTTGTACTGGGGCTGGCTGGCTTTTATTCCTTTGGTCGTTATCGCCATTGGTCACAAAGGCGGCGTGTTGCAGCCTGTTCCTTACGAAGAAGGTGCAGGCACCGTTGAGCGCACGCTTGATTGGATCAGCGACCGCTCTGGCCTTTTTGTGGCCTTGTGGAGCGTGACAGCAGTGTGTTTTTATACATACGAAGTGATCGCTCGTTACATTTTTGATATGCCAACGATTTGGGTGCATGAGTCCAGCTTTTTGCTGTTCGGCATGCAGTACATGATGATTGGTGCCTATGGTTTGTTGCACGGCTCACATGTGCGTGTTGACGTGTTGTACACAAAACTACCACCAAGGCGTAAAGCTGCATTCGACGTTGTAACGTCGGTCTTTTTCTTTATTTTCGTGTTTGCCATGATGGCTACATCGTGGCGCTTTGGCGTGGAGAGTCTGGCCATGGATGAACGCTCAGTAGAGACGTGGCAAATCCAGTATTGGCCTGTTAAAGCGTTGATGTTCGTTGGCGCCGTTTTGATTCTTCTGGCAGGCGTTTCGCGCTTGATTAAAGACATACGCACGTACGAGACGTGCCTGAAAAATGAGGTGGGCGCATGAGCACGATCACGGCAGCCGCGGCGAGTCGCTCGCGGCTATGGACTTATGGCTTGGCCTTGCTGGTTACTGCCATTGTGGGCGTTGAAGCGATCAACATCGCTTTTTACGACCCGTGGGGTGATGACTATTTCCTGTTCCGCATGCAGGGTGTGTTGGCTGACGTCGGCATGGCCTCGCTCACGTGGATCATGTTTGGCTCACTCTTTGTGTTGTTGATGGCTGGATTGCCATTGGCCTTTGTGGCTGGTGGTTTGGGTGTGGTGTTTTTGTATTTGCTTGGCGACGCAGCCATGCTCAACATCATTCCCAGTCGCATCTTCCCCATGATGACCAACCCAGATTTGGCAGCCATTCCGCTGTTTATTTTCATGGCCACCATGCTGGAGCGTGCGGGCTTGATTGAAGAGCTGTTTGACGCGGTTTACCAGTGGATGGGCGGTTTGCACGGCGGCTTGGCCGTGGCCACCATCATTGCCTCAACCTTGCTGGCCGCGATGGTGGGTGTGGTGGGTGCTGCCATTGTGACCATGGGCATTATTGCGCTGCCAGCCATGCTCAAGCGCAACTATGACCAGCAAATTGCTATCGGCTCCATCATGGCCGGCGGCACGTTGGGTGTGTTGATTCCACCGTCTATCTTGGCCATTTTGTACGCCGTTGTGGCGCAGCAGTCTGTGGGCGAGTTGTACTTGGGTAGTGTCATGCCGGGCTTGTTGCTCTCAGGCATGTACATCGCTTATGTACTCATACGCACCACACTAAACCCCAAGCTGGGCCCGCCTGTGCCAGTAGAAGAGCGCCTGAGCCTGGGTGCCAAGCTGGCTTTGTTGCGTCGCTTGATTGCGCCTATTCTGTTGGTGATGACGGTGTTGGGCTTGCTGTTTGCAGGTATTGCCACACCAGTTGAGGCCGCTGGTTTGGGCAGCTTTGGCGCCATTGGTGTGGCGGCCATGCACAAGCGTTTGAGCCTAAGAGGTGTGATCGAAGCCAGTACCGGCACTGTGAAAGCGACATCCATGGTGATCTGGATCATCTTTGGTGCGTCTATCTTTGTGGGCTTGTACATTTTGCAAGGCGGCCAAGCCTTTATCACCGAGACCATTCTCAGCACAGGCTGGAGCGCCTATGGCATCTTGCTGCTGATGATGATTCTGTTGGTGGTGTTGGGCATGTTCCTGGATTGGGTGGGTATTTTGCTGTTGGCCGTGCCAATCTTTGTACCTATCATCAAGTCGCTGACGTTTGACGGTTTGTTTGGCTTGCCAGGTCCAACACCTGACCAGGCTGTGTTGTGGTTCGGCGTGCTGTACCTCATCAACATGCAAATGAGCTTCTTGAGCCCACCATTTGGTTACGCCTTGTTCTACATCCGGGGTGTTGCACCCAAGGATGTGACCATGGCCACCATTTTCCGCTCATCACTGGTGTTCTTGGCCATTCAGGTGTTGGCCTTGTTTATCGTGGTGGTGGTGCCTGGTGTGGCCACTTGGCTGCCAGACATGGTGTACGGGCGGTAACGCCTAACGCCTTGTTGGCCGATTCAAACCCCTGTAGCCTGCTGGTTACAGGGGTTTTTTGTTGGTGACATGTTTTGCGGATTGCGAGGCTCGGCAAATAGTCGGCTTGGCTGGCGAAATTTGATTCATTACTGGGGCAGAATGAGCAACATTAGGAGACTTCTCATGACAGCCCCTCCCTCTTTGGTGTGGTTACCAATGGACGCCAGGCTATTGGGCGATGCGCCTCAGTCAGCGCCTTTTTTAGTGCTTGGTGACAAGTACGCTAGAGCACTCAAGTTGGGCGCCAATGCCCAGCCCTGCACATTCCCACTCGCGGAATCTGGTGACATCAATGCCTTGCTGGCCTTGGTTGACGGCGTCATGCTCACCGGCTCGCCGGCCAACATACACCCCAGCCATTTCGGTCAAACGGTGGCAGACACGTCACTTCCGTTAGATCCTGCGCGTGATGCGCTGACCCTGGCCCTGGTCAACGCTTGTTTGCAACAAGACATACCCTTGCTGGGGGTTTGCCGTGGTTTTCAAGAAATCAACGTGGCCATGGGCGGCAGCTTGCATCAGCAAATACAAAACCTGCCCGGCAAGCTGGACCATCGCGAAGACAAAACCCGCGACTTTGACCAGCAATATGAACTCGCACATGCCATAGATATCGTGGCGGGTAGTGTATTGGAGCGCTGGGCTGGTGGCACCACCACCATGGTGAATTCATTACACGGCCAAGGCGTTGACCGTTTGGCCAATGGTCTTGAGGCCTTGGCCTATGCGCCAGACGGCATTATTGAGGCATTTGGCGTGAAGGGTGCGCGCACGTTTGCTTACGGCATGCAGTTTCATCCGGAGTGGCGCTGCTGGGACAACCCTTTTTACGCCGCCATTTTTAAAGCCTTTGGTCAAGCCTGCGCCAAGCGTGGTGCACAGCGTGCACAGGGTTTGTTGTCCAAGTCGGTTGAGGCGGTGCCATAGGCTTTTGATGAAGCCAAGCCCGCCACACAACAACCAACCGACTGTTTATATGACCAACAAAAACAACCAGACTTTTAATGACCTTGAGAGATGGCTAAACGAGCGCCGCGTGACCGAGGTCGAATGCTTGGTGCCCGACTTGACGGGCGTTGCCAGAGGCAAAATTTTGCCGCGTGAGAAATTTTACGAAGACAGAGGCATGCGCCTGCCTGAGGCCGTGGTAGCCATGGGTGTAACGGGCGAGTTTCCGCAAACCGGACCTTACTACGACGTGGTTAGCCCCATAGACAGCGACATGCATTTGCGCCCGGATCCGTCTACCGTGCGTATTGTGCCGTGGGCCTCAGACCCTACGGCGCAGGTCATTCACGATTGTTACGACAAAAATGGCAAGCTCATTGCGCACGCGCCACGCAGTGTGTTGCGCAAGGTATGTGACTTGTTTGCAGCTGAAGGCTGGTCGCCAGTGGTGGCGCCGGAGCTGGAGTTTTACTTGGTCGCGCGCAACACAGACCCCAATACCCTGTTGCGCGCACCCATAGGCCGCAGCGGCCGCGCTGAGACCTCGCGCCAGGCCTACAGCATTGACGCAGTGAACGAGTTTGATCCGTTGTTTGAAGATATCTACGACTACTGCGAGAAGATGGAACTCAACGTGGATACGCTTATTCACGAAATTGGCGCTGGACAAATGGAAATCAACTTTTTCCACGACAGCCCAATGGGCCTGGCAGACGAAGTATTTTTCTTCAAGCGCACGGTGCGCGAAGCCGCTATGCGCCACGACATGTACGCCACCTTTATGGCCAAGCCCATTGCGGGCGAGCCTGGCAGCGCCATGCATATTCACCAAAGCATCTTGGACCAGGATGGCAACAACATATTCAGCAACAAAGACGGTTCAGCCACCGATGCCTTTAACCATTACATCGGGGGGTTACAGCGCTATATGCCGTCGGCCACTGCCTTGGTTGCACCCTATGTCAACAGTTATCGCCGCCTGACGCCCAACACCGCCGCACCAATCAATATTGAGTGGGGCCACGACAACCGCACAGTGGGTATACGCTCACCCATTTCCACGCCACAAGCGAGGCGCGTTGAAAACCGTATCAGCGGTGCAGACGCCAACCCCTATGTGGCATTGGCCGTGACATTGGCCTGTGGCTACCTGGGCATGAAAAACAAAATTGAGCCCAAGCCTGAAATGAAGGGCGATGCATACCTGTCACCGCATGCGCTGCCGCGCAGCCTGGGGGAGTCGCTGGACTGGCTGCGTCGTGACTCTGACTTGCACGACGTGCTGGGTCAGGAGTTTGTCACGGTTTACACCGAAATTAAAGAGGTGGAGTTTGCCGAGTTTATGAAAGTGATTTCACCTTGGGAGCGCGAGCACTTGCTGCTACACGTTTAACTGCCACGCATGCATAGCCAGTACAACAACCCGATAAGGAGGGGCATATGAACGCACCCGATAAAGCCATAGACATCAAGGCCATTCAGGCGCAAGACGCGGCGCATTTTTTGCACCCGTTCACCGACTTTAAAGATCTTGCAAGCCGCGGCTCCAAAGTGATTGTGAAGGCGCAAGGCATGTATGTGTGGGACGCTGAGGGTCATCAAATGCTGGACGCCATGAGCGGCTTATGGTGTGTCAACGTAGGCTACGGGCGCGAAGAGCTGGCCAATGCGGCGCGCGACCAAATGCTAAAGCTGCCCTACTACAACAGCTTTTTTCAAACCACCAACGTACCCGCGGTAGAGCTGGCCACACGCTTGGCCAAGCTGGCGCCCGAGGTGGACGGGCGCACATTTGAGCATGTGTTTTATTCCAGCAGCGGCTCAGAAAGTAACGACTCTAATGTGCGCATGGTGCGGCGTTACTGGGATTTGATGGGCCAGCCACAGCGTAAGGTCATTATTGGCCGTGTCAACGGCTATCACGGCTCAACCATGGCCGGCGCGTCCCTGGGCGGCATGCAAGGCATGCACGCACAGGGTGACCTGCCCATACCCAATATCACCCATATTGAGCAGCCCTATTACTTTGACAACGCCTTGCCTGGCGAGTCCGAGGCTGACTTTGGCGTACGCGCTGCGGGCTGGCTAGAGCACAAAATTTTAGAACTGGGCGCTGACAAAGTTGCCGCCTTTATTGCTGAACCCGTGCAAGGCGCAGGCGGTGTCATCATTCCACCAGACAGCTATTGGCCAGAAATACAGCGTATTGTCGACAAATACGGCATTTTGCTGATATCTGACGAAGTGATTTGCGCCTTTGGTCGATTAGGTCATTGGTTTGCCTACGAAAAGTTTGGCTACAAACCCGACCTGGTAACCTTTGCCAAAGCTGTTACCAGTGGCTACATACCGCTGGGCGGCGTGATGGTGGGTGACCGTGTGGCCAAGGTGCTGATCGAGCAAGGCGGCGAGTTCAACCACGGCTACACCTACAGCGGTCACCCTGTGGCTTGCGCCGTGGCCCTGGCCAACCTGGACATCATGGAAAAAGAAGGCCTGGTTGAGCGCGTGCGTGATGATACCGGTCCTTATTTGGCGCAGGTGTTTGCTGAACTGGGTCAACACCCGCTGGTAGGCAAGGCGCAGACCTGTGGCATGGTGGGCGGCTTGTTGTTGCTTAAAAACAAGGCAACTGGCGAGGCCTTTGGCGACGATGTGGACGTGGGCATGATGTGCCGCACCCATTGCTTTGACAACGGCTTAATCATGCGTGCCGTGGGCAACCGCATGATTGTGTCGCCGCCCCTGATCATGAATCGCGCAGATATTGATGAATTGGCCACGCGCATCAAACTGGTGCTTGATAAGACGCTGGCCCAGCTTCAAAGTGCTGGACAAATGTGAGGTGAGAATGCCCATTGGTAATGCCACAATCTGTTTTTACAATGTACAGTTGTAATGAGTGTGGCCCCATTGCGGTGTGGGCTGCTACAGAGTTACTGAAGTTTGGTATTTGATAAGTCTTTTAAATGGAGAAAAGCAGATGTTGAAGAAGCACGTATTTGCCCTGGCAGCAGCCGCAGCGTTGTTGGCCGCTTGTGGTCAAAAGAAGAGCAGGCCGCTGCATCGGCTGGCACGCAAGCTGTCGCCAGCACAGAAGAAAAAGTGCTGAATATCTACAACTGGCCTGACTACATCAGTGAGTCCATGATTCCTGATTTCGAAAAAGAAACCGGTATCAAGGTGAACTACCAAACCTTTGAGACCAACGAGGCGCTGCATGCCAAGCTGGTAGCGGGTAATTCTGGCTACGACATCGTGATGCCAGGCTCGGTGTTCGCCAAGCCCCAAATTGATGGTGGTTTGTTGCAAAAGCTGGACAAGACAAAGCTCACCAACTACGGCAACCTGGACGCTGAGGTCATGAAGAAGCTGGAACTGGTAGACGCTGGCAATCAGTACATTTTCCCGTGGGGCTGGGGCTTTACAACAGTGGGTATCAACAAAGGCCGCGTAGAAAAAGCACTAGACGGCATGCCCATGCCGGCCAACGCGTGGGACTTGGTATTTGACCCACAGTACACCTCCAAGCTCAAGTCTTGCGTATTGCCTACCTAGATTCACCTACAGAAATCGTGCCGGTAGCCTTGCACTACGTGGGCAAAGACGCCTATTCCAATGACCCAGCTGACTACAAGGCCGCTTTGGAGATGCTGGAAAAAGTGCGCCCAGACGTGCGCATGTTCTCATCCACCTTGATTGACGACATGGCCGGTGGCAAAGCCTGTGTGGCCATAGGCTGGTCTGGCGACATCAACATTGCACGAGAGCGCGCGGTTGAAAACCAGAGCAACGAAGTCATTGAAGCCTTGCTGCCTACAACCGGCGGCCTGATTTTCTTTGACACCGTGGCCATCCCGGCAGATGCCAAGCACGTGAACAACGCCCATTTGTTCTTGGACTACTTCTTGCGCCCAGAGGTATCCGCAACGTTTACCAACGAAATGCAATACCCGGCTGGTAACAAGGCGGCCAAGCCCCTGGTTGACCCTGCCATTGCCAACAACCCTACGATTTACGTAGATGACGCCAACATGGCCTTGATGGTGCCACCAGGCAACTTCACGGCCAGTGCGCGCGAGGCCATGGCCAACGTGTACACCGCGTTCAAAAAAGGTAACTAAGCGCTTATTGCAACACTGCACATGAGCAGGGCCGCATCCTCCAACCACAGCGTTGGCGGTTGCGGCTTTTTTTCATAACAGCGCCGCCCCCGCTGCTGCCCCCTACTTTTATGAACGCTACTACTGCTGCCGCTTCTGGTGAAGGTTATTTGCAAACCGTTGACTTGCTCAAACGCTTTGACGA
Source organism: Comamonadaceae bacterium M7527 (assembly GCA_021044545.1). Classification (NCBI taxonomy): domain Bacteria; kingdom Pseudomonadati; phylum Pseudomonadota; class Betaproteobacteria; order Burkholderiales; family Comamonadaceae; species Comamonadaceae bacterium M7527. The sequence continues at coordinate 1,788,510 of CP087990.1, read as the reverse complement.
GGTTGCCGCCGTTGACCAAGTGAGCTTGTCTATCAACAAAGGCGAGATCTTTGCGCTGTTGGGCAGCTCGGGTTGTGGCAAGTCCACCTTGCTGCGCATGCTGGCGGGGTTTGAGTCGCCCACATCAGGTCAAGTATTGCTGGGCGGGCAGGATATTGCGGCCATGCCGCCATACGAGCGCCCTATCAACATGATGTTTCAGTCTTACGCGCTGTTCCCTCATCTCACCGTATGGGACAACGTGGCCTTTGGTTTAAAACGCGAAGGTTTGCCACGTGCTGAAATCAAGTCGCGTGTAGACGAAATGCTAGGCCTGGTGCAACTGGGCAACTATGCCAAGCGCAAGCCACACCAGCTGTCTGGTGGCCAACAGCAACGTGTGGCGTTGGCCCGCAGTCTGGCCAAACGCCCCAAGTTGCTGCTGCTGGACGAGCCCTTGGGCGCACTGGACAAAAAGCTTCGTGAGCGCACACAGTTTGAGCTGGTCAACATCATCGAGTCTGTGGGTGTGACCTGCGTGATGGTGACCCACGACCAGGAAGAGGCCATGACCATGGCCTCTCGCATTGCTGTGATGAGCCAAGGCAAAGTGCTGCAAGTGGGCACACCCAGTGAGATTTACGAATACCCCAACTGCCGGTTTGTAGCGGACTTTATCGGTAACGTGAACTTGTTTGATGGCCACATGTCGCTGGACGAATCTGACGCTTGCGAAATCACCACGCCAGACGGTGTGGTGCGAGTGAGTTACGGGGTCTCTGGCACCGTGGGCAGAGAGTTGACTGCCGCTATTCGGCCAGAGAAGATTGCCATCTCCAAAGACAAGCCCGCTGATGTGAGTGTTAATTTGTTCAGTGGTGAGGTGATGGAGATTGCCTACTTTGGCTCTTACAACACATTTATTGTCGAGATGCCGTCTAGGCACCGCATCAAGGTCACGCAGGCCAACACCTCGCGCTACGAGACCAGCGACATCACATGGAATGACCGCGTTTATTTTTGGTGGCCTGAAGAGGCGGCCATTGTATTGACCACTTGATGCGAGCGCGGCAATGACTTATTTGTGGCAACTATTGGGCGGGGTCGGCAAGCGTGGTGTGATTGGCGTGCCTTACGTCTGGCTGCTGGTATTTTTTGCTTTACCGTTTTTAATCTTGTTGCGCATCAGCGTGACAGACATGGGCGGCGGCGTAGACCCGTTTGTGCCATTGGCCGTGCTGCAAGATGGCGTGCTACGCTAAAGCTCAAGTTGGCCAACTATGCGTCCATTTTTTGGAACGTACAAACGCCAGGCGAGACCACCATTTACATAGAGGCCTATGCCACCTCTCTGCGCTATGCAGCACTCACCACGCTGTTTTGCGTGGTTATTGGCTATCCGTTTGCCTACTTTATTGCGCGCAGTCCAGAGCGCATACGCCCGGCCTTGTTGATGATGATCATGCTGCCGTTCTGGACCAGCTTTTTGCTGCGCGTGTACGCCTGGAAGGGCATATTGGCCGACAACGGTGTACTGAATAGGCTTTTCATGTTTTTGGGTGTGACCAATGAGCCCATTCACATGTTGTACACCGACGTGTCCATGTTGGTCGGCATGACTTATGTGTATTTGCCGTTTATGGTGTTGCCGCTGTATGCCACCCTGGTCAAAATGGATTACCGTTTATTGGAGGCTGCCTACGATCTGGGTGCGGGCCCGCTTAAGGCGTTTTGGCTGATTACGGTGCCTTTATCCAAGGCGGGTATTGTCGCGGGCTCCATGTTGGTGTTTATTCCCAGCGTGGGCGAGTTTGTCATTCCGTCTTTGTTGGGCGGCGCCGACAACCTGATGATTGGCCGCGTGGTGTGGGACGAGATGTTCAGTTCCAACAACTGGCCGCGCGCCTCTGCATTGGCCGCCATCATGATTTTGCTGATACTGGTGCCGCTGGCCTTGTATTACCACTACAGCGGTGAGCGCCAAGCGCAAGCTGACGAGGGCCGGGTATGAAGCGTGTGATGTCAGCCATCTTTAAAAACACCGGCTGGATCTGGATGACCAGCGTGTTTGCTTTTTTGTATTTGCCCCTGGCGTTTTTAATATTCTTCTCATTCAACAGCACGCGACAGGACGCACGCTTTACAGGCTTTTCACTGCGCTGGTATGAGGCGTTGATGAATGACGGCCGGCTGATTGATGGCTTTTGGTTGTCGCTGAAAGTTGCGCTGACGACTGGCACCTTGTCTGCGGTGCTGGGTACATTTGCCGCCTTTGTGTTGGTGCGTTACACACGCTTCAAAGGTCGCACCATGTTCTCAGGCATGATCAACGCGCCACTGGTGATGCCAGAGGTGATTATTGGCCTGAGCTTGTTGCTGATGATGGTGGCTGTGCAGCGCACGACAGAATCCTGGTTTGGCATTGGGTGGCCAGACCGCGGTTTCATCACCATTGTGTTTGGCCACACGCTAATGGGCATGGCCTATGCCATGGTAGTCATTCAGTCGCGCTTGCGCGAAATGGACAGGTCTATTGAAGAAGCCGCCATGGACTTGGGTTGCCGCCCGGCGCAGGTTTTTTTCCTGGTGACATTGCCCAATATTGCACCAGCCATGATTTCCGCCTGGTTGCTCACCTTCACCTTGTCGTTTGACGACGTGGTGATCTCTGAGTTTTTGTCTGGCCCGGGTGTGACCACATTGCCGCAAGCCATTTTTACCTATGCACGCAGAGGCATCAACCCAACGGTGTGTACGCCGCTGCCACGCTGCTGATTGTGACGGTCACCATCGTCATCGTGAGCTACAGCATTTGGGTGGCCAGGGCGCAACGCCAACGAGAGCGTGAGATGCAAGCCGTGATTCGCCAGGCACACCAGTAACAAACAAAAACAGTAAGCGCAAGGAGGCCGCAATGACGTCAGAACAACTACTAAAAGGCATGCAGTTTGATGGTCGTGCGTTTATAGGCGGGCAACGCGTGCACGCTAAAGATGGCCAGTTGTTTGACAATGTGTCCCCTGTAGATGCGCGCGTGCTCACCCAAGTAGCCCGTTGCGCTGCACCAGACATAGACGCAGCTGTAGCCAGTGCACGTCAAGCCTTTGACGACAAACGCTGGAGCGGCATGGCACCGGCTGCGCGCAAGCGCATCATGATCAAGTTTGCCGATTTGCTGCTCGCGCACGGCGACGAGCTGGCACTCACTGAAACGCTGGACATGGGCAAGCCCATTCAATATGCGCGCAGTGTGGATGTGAATGCTGCAGCCAACTGTGTACGCTGGTACGGTGAGGCCATAGACAAGCTGTACGACGAAATAGCACCCACAGCATCGACTGCTTTGGCGCTGATCACACGAGAGCCTGTGGGCGTGGTGGGCGTCATCGTGCCGTGGAATTACCCCATGATCATGGCGTCATGGAAAATTGCACCAGCCTTGGCTGCGGGCAATAGTGTGGTGTTAAAGCCCAGTGAAAAATCTCCACTCACCGCCATGCGCATGGCGGAACTGGCCATGGAGGCAGGCGTGCCAGAAGGCGTGTTCAACGTGGTGCCCGGCTTTGGTCCAGAGGCAGGTTCGCCGCTGGCCTTGCACATGGATGTGGACTGTATTGCTTTTACCGGCTCCACCCGCGTGGGCAAACAAATACACGTCATGGCTGGTCAAAGCAACCTAAAGCGTGCGTGGACAGAGTTGGGCGGCAAGTCACCCAACATTGTGTTTGCAGACTGCCCAGACCTGGACAAGGCAGTGGCCAGTGCCGTTGCAAGCATTTTCTTTAATCAAGGTGAAAGCTGTAACGCGCCATCGCGGCTGCTGGTACAGCGCTCCATCATGGATACGTTTTTAGAAAAAGCCCTGGCGTTGGTGCCGCAGTATGCGCCCGGTAACCCGCTTGACAAGGAAACAGTCATGGGCGCGCTGGTAGACCAAACGCAAATGAACACCGTACTGGGCTATATTGACAAAGGCAAAGCCGGTGGTGCCACCTTGTTAGCCGGTGGTGAGCAAGCGATGACAGACACAGGCGGATACTATGTACAGCCCACAGTGTTTGCAGGTGTGACCAATGACATGGTGATTGCACGTGAGGAAATTTTTGGTCCGGTGTTATCCGTACTTGGTTTTGACGATGCAGCCCAAGCCGTACAAATAGCCAACCAAACCGTTTACGGCTTGCAAGCGGGTGTATGGACCGCCGATATCAACAAGGCGCACAGCGTGGCGCGCGCCTTGCGTGCCGGTACCGCATGTAAACCAATACGATGAAGACGACATTACCGTACCCTTTGGCGGCTTTAAGCAAAGCGGCATTGGGCGTGACAAGTCTTTGCACGCGGTTGACAAATACACAGAAACCAAGACCACTTGGATTCGTATCGACAGCGCACTGTAAAGACTTGCCGCACGTGACGCAGCCCACTTCAAACAACCATACAGGCGGCGAACTGTTGCCCACTGACACACAGGCTGTGCCAGCAGCTTCCAGTGCAGACGAAGCCTTGGCTGTGGGTGGCGATATCAACAGCGAAGACGTAGACACCAGCTTGGACCAAGCCATGGGTCCATTGTGGGCAAGGGTGTTGGCGCCCTTGCCATTGCCTTTGCTGCGCGGCGTGGGCAGGGCGGCGGGCTATTTGTTGTATGCCGTTGCTGGCAAGCGCCGCCGCATTGTGGCGGTGAACTTGGCATTGTGTTTTCCTGAGCGCACAGCTGCACAGCGCAAGCGCTTGGGGCGGGAAGTGTTTGTAGCGTTTAGCCAGTCCTTGCTTGACCGTGCCTGGTTATGGCACGGCGCACCTGCGGTGGTGGCCCAACGGCTGCAGTTAAAAGGTGACTGGCAGCACCTGACGGATAACACCGAGCGCGCGCAGGTGTTGTTTGCGCCTCATTTTGTTGGTCTAGATGCGGGGTGGACTGCGTTAAATGTCCACGTACCGCGGTCATTTGCCACCATTTATGCCAAGCAAAACAAGCCGCGCCTAGACGCCTGGATAGTGGCCGGACGAGCGCGTTTTGGCAAACCCGCCTTGTTGGCGCGACAAAGCTTGGGCAAGTCTATTGTGCAAGTGTTGCGAGGTGGTGCGGCACTGTACTTGTTGCCCGACATGGACTTGGGCGCGCGCGATGCTGTGTTTGCACCGTTTTTTGGGGTGAGTGCCGCCACAGTCACATCGTTGCCGCGCATGGCTGCCATGGGCAAAACCGGCGTGACGCCTGTGACCACGCGCATGACCAGCGCTGGCTACGAGGTGCACATAGGCAAGCCTTGGACCAACTACCCCACAGGCGATCATGCCGCAGACGCTGCCACCATGAACATCTACCTGCAAGCTATGGTTCAGACCATGCCGCACCAGTATTACTGGGTACATAAGCGCTTTAAAACGCGCCCCGACGGCGAGGCGCCGCTGTACTAAAACGGGATTAAACCGCGTAGTCAGCCCCCATGCGATCCAGCTTGCGCAGCAGCGCAGGCCAGGCAATTGCAGGGCCTTGGCCAGCAGTGGCTTGTTGCATGATGGCCGCATTGGCTTTTATCAAGGACTGGTCCAACTCGCGCAATGCGCCACTGGCTTGTGCGCCAATTTGAATTTGGCACGTGCTTTCAAACAAGTACATGTTTAAAAACGCCGAGGCCACGCTGCTGCCTACAGTCAACAGGCCGTGGTTGTGCAACAGCAAAAACTGTTTATCTCCCAAATTGGCTTGCAGGCGTGGAATTTCATCATCGCGCAAGGCCACGCCCTCGTAATCGTGTGTGGCCAACGAGGCCAGCACAAATGTCGACTGCTGTGAAATAGGGCGAATGCCACCTGCTTGTGCACTAACGGCGACACCGGCCTTGGTGTGCGTGTGCAGCACGCAGCCCACATCTGGTCTGGCTTCGTGTATGGCGCTGTGTATCGTGAACCCTGCGGGATTGACTGGAAAGTGAGTGGGCGACAGGATGGTGCACTGCGCGTCTACTTTTATCAGCGACGATGCGGTGATCTCATCAAACATCAAGCCATAAGGGTTGATGAGAAAGTGGTGCTCAGGCCCTGGCACACGCGCTGAAATGTGTGTGAACACCAAGTCGCTCCAGCCATAGGCTGCAACCAGTCTGTAGGCGGCGGCCAGGTCACAGCGCAAAGCCCATTCTTGCGCACTGCATTGGTCTTTTAGCGACTGAATAGGTAAGGGTGCGTGTGCAGTCATGCTGGTCCTGGGTGGTGGATGCTTGTTGTGCAATGTATCAGGCAACAGCATGGCGCCAAACCAAACCTGATGCCGTCACTGGTGCGACTTGCACGCTGGCATTTTGTTATTCTCTTGTCACCCTGGTCGTAATTATTTGCAGAAGTTGCAACGATACTAGGGCAGACCCTATGGACGCCAAGACTTTGAGGCTCTACAGTTCGTTACTGTAAAAGTGTATACAAAGTACGCCGTTTAGTTTGATAACAAGGAGCCCTCTACCCATGAGCAATGACGCAACTACGTTGGCTGAAAAGCTGCGTGACCCCGACTTCGTACCCCCGCTGTCACAAGCTGTGCCCCTGGGCATTCAGCACGTGTTGGCCATGTTTGTGTCCAACTTCACACCGGCCATCATTGTGGGCCTGGCAGCAGGCTACAGTTTTGGTTCGCCTGATTTGGTGTTTTTGATTCAAATGTCCATGCTGTTTGCCGGCATTGCGACCTTGTTTCAAACAATAGGCTTTGGCCCAGTTGGCGCGCGCTTGCCCATCATGCAAGGTACCAGCTTTGCGTTCATTCCAATCATGATCCCAGTCGTTAAGACCGCTGGTATGGGTGCCTTGTTTGGCGGTATTGTGGTGGGCGGTATCTTCCACTTCTTCTTGGGCCGCGTGATTGGCAAGATTCGCCACTGGTTTCCACCACTGGTAACCGGTTTGGTGGTACTCACCATTGGTTTGTCGCTAATCCCGGTTGGTATTGAATACGCCGCAGGTGGCGTGCCCCTGAAGGGCAAGCCAGGCTTTGGTGGTTTTGACCACTGGCTGCTGGCCATGGTGGTGATCGTGGTCACCCTGGGCGTCAAGTTTTACGTCAAGGGCGTGTTGGCCTCTGCTGCCGTGCTAATCGGTATTTTGGCGGGCTACTTGTGCGGCGTTGCCATGGGCATGGTGAACTTTGGCGGCGTGGCAAGAGCAGGCTGGTTTGAGGTGCCCGTGCCATTCAAGTATGGTTTTGAGTTCAACATTGCAGCTGTGGTGGGCATGTGTGCCATGGCAGTGGTGTCGGCCATCGAAACCGTGGGCGATGTATCAGGTATTACCAAGGGTGGTGCTGGTCGTGAAGCCACAGAAAAAGAGCTGCAGGGCGCTACCTATGCCGACGGCTTGGGTACCGCGGTAGCAGGCGTGTTTGGCGGTTTGCCCAACACCTCATTCAGCCAAAACGTTGGCTTGATCGCCATCACTGGTGTGATGAGCCGCTTTGTGGTGACACTGGGCGCTTGTTTCCTGATCCTGTGTGGCTTGATCCCCAAAATTGGCGCATTGGTGGCTTCTATGCCTATCGCTGTATTGGGTGGTGGCGTGATTGTGATGTTTGGTATGGTCGCTGCCGCTGGTTTGTCCATGTTGGCAGACGTCAAGTGGAATCAGCGCAATATGCTGATTTTTGCGGTGTCTCTGTCTGTAGGCTTGGGTTTGAAAGCCGTGCCAGAGGCCTTGCAGTATTTGCCTGTTGACTTGAAGAACTTGCTGGTAACCGGCTTGTTGCCAGTGGCCTTCCTGGCGATCTTGTTGCACATGCTGTTGCCCAAGATTGACGGCGATACCGCCGAGTAATGTGATGTGCTGGCGTCGGTAAACGGCGCTGGTAAAAAGCCCCGCACAGGCGACTGTGGCGGGGCTTTTTCGTGTGGTCAGTGGGATGAGCCGACACTAAAGCCGGCAACGCCATGATTGTTATGTGGTCTCGGGTTTGCCAATCTTGTCCTGCGTTTGCGTATCAAAGTCACTGGCGTCGTGCCGCTCATGCAGCTGGCTAGAGGGCTCACCCCATGCGCGGTTAACTTTGCGTCCGCGTTGTACAGCAGGGCGTTGTGCAATCTCATCTGTCCAGCGCAACACGTTGGTGTACTCATGCACGCTTAAAAACTCACCGGCCTCGTATAACTGGCCTTTGACCATGGCGCCGTACCAGGGCCATATCGCTATATCGGCCACGGTGTATTCGTCACCTGCAACATAGCGGTGCTGTGCCAGCTGGCGGTCTAGCACGTCCAATTGGCGTTTCACTTCCATGGCGTAGCGGTTGATGGGGTATTCAAACTTGGCCGGTGCGTAGGCGTAAAAATGGCCAAAGCCACCACCCAAAAACGGCGCGCTACCCATTTGCCAAAACAACCAGGACAAACATGCTGCACGCTCAGCACCTGCAGTGGGTAAAAACGCGCCAAACTTCTCGGCCAAATATTGCAATATCGCGCCAGACTCAAATACACAGATAGGCTGGTCGGCGCTGTGGTCAACCAGTGCGGGTATTTTGGAGTTGGGGTTGGCTGCTACAAAGCCACTGCCAAACTGCTGTCCCTCGTTGATACGAACAAGCCACGCGTCGTACTCGGCACCGGTGTGACCAAGCTCCAGCAACTCTTCCAGCATCACCGTGACCTTCACACCATTGGGCGTGGCCAGTGAGTACACCTGAAGCGGGTGTTTGCCAACCGGCAGCTCTTTGTCGTGCGTTGCACCGGCTACCGGGCGGTTGATATTGGCAAACTGTCCACCATTGGCGGCGTCAAAAGTCCAAACCTTGGGCGGTGTGTAGTCGGTAGTGTGTGTCATCTGGCTTTGTTCAAACGTCAATATTGCCAGCACGCAAAGCGTTGGTCTCAATGAAGATGCGCCGTGGCTCCACCTCGTCACCCATTAGCATGGTGAAGACCTTGTCGGCTTCAATCATGTCTTCGATGCGTACTTGAAGCAGGCGTCGCACCGCTGGGTCCATGGTGGTTTCCCACAGTTGGGAGGGGTTCATCTCGCCCAAGCCCTTGTAGCGCTGTCGGCTGGTCGCGCTGTTGGCCTGAGCCAATAGCCACTCCATGGCTTCACGGAAGTCACCCGTGGTGGTGCTTTTTTGACGCTCACCTTCGCCGCGCGTAACGCTGGCACCTTCGCTTAGAAGACCTTTAAGCGTTTGCGCTGCCTGGCTTAAGCGGGCGTAGTCCGCACCATGCACAAAATCTTGCGTGATGGCGCTGGCGCGAGTGTTGCCGTGGTGTTGGCGGCTGATGCGGATAAAGGGCTTGTCACTGCGCGCGTCAAACTCGCCAGTGGCGGTGGCATCTTGCAGTTTGGTTTGCAACAGGGCTGCACTGCTTTGTGCGCCTTCAAGTGTTTCCAGCTTGATTTCCACGCCGTCAGCAATTGCCTCTAGTGCATCTCTATCCATAAACATGGACAAACGCGCCACGACAGCTTGTGCTTCCTGGTGAATGCGCGCCAACTCTGTGAGCTCGTCGCCTACCAGGGTGCGGCTGTTGGCCCCGCCTGTGTGTACGGTCGCATCGCGCAATGCAATGCGCAGCAAAAAGCCGTCCAGTGCAGCACCGTCTTTGAGGTATTGCTCTTCTTTGCCTGCCTTTACCTTGTAAAGAGGCGGCTGCGCAATGTAGATGTGGCCGCGCTCAACCAGCTCAGGCATTTGGCGGTAGAACAGCGTGAGCAGCAGCGTGCGAATGTGCGCGCCATCCACGTCCGCGTCGGTCATGATGATGATGCGGTGGTAGCGCAGCTTGTCTGGGTTGAAGTCGTCAGAGTTGCTCTTGCCATCGCCCGCGCTCACTTTGCCAATGCCTGTACCCAGTGCAGTGATGAGCGTGAGAATTTCGTTGCTGGTCAGCAGCTTTTCGTAGCGTGCCTTTTCAACGTTCAGGATTTTGCCGCGCAATGGCAAAATCGCTTGAAACTTGCGGTCACGACCCTGCTTGGCTGAGCCACCCGCAGAGTCGCCCTCCACCAGGTAAATTTCGCACAGCGCCGGGTCTTTTTCTTGGCAGTCGGCCAGCTTGCCTGGCATGCCCATGCCGTCAAGAACGCCTTTGCGACGCGTCATATCGCGGGCTTTGCGCGCGGCTTCACGGGCACGCGCGGCTTCAATAATCTTGCCGCAAATGGTTTTGGCGTCGTTGGGGCGCTCTTGCAGGTAGTCGGCCAGCAAGCGGCTCACAATGTCCTCGACTGGACCGCGCACTTCGCTGGACACCAACTTGTCTTTGGTCTGGCTGGAAAACTTGGGCTCAGGCACTTTGACCGACAACACGCAGCACAAGCCTTCGCGCATGTCGTCACCTGTGACTTCAACCTTGGCTTTTTTGGCCAACTCGTTTTCGGTGATGTATTTGCTGATGACGCGGGTCATGGCAGCGCGCAAACCGGTCAGGTGCGTACCGCCATCGCGCTGTGGGATGTTGTTGGTAAAGCACAGCACTTGCTCGTTAAAGCCGCTGTTCCACTGCATGGCGACTTCCACGCCCACGTTGGTACCCTGGTCGCTATCGCGGTCGCCCATGGCGTGAAACACGTTGGGGTGTAACACCGTTTTGCTGGTGTTGATGAACTCAACAAAGCCCTGCACACCACCTGCGCCTGAGAAGTCGTCTTCCTTGCCCGTGCGTTCATCTTTGAGCTGAATGCGCACACCATTGTTCAAGAAGCTCAGCTCGCGCAAGCGCTTGGCCAAAATGTCGTAATGGAAGTCGTTGTTTTGCTGAAAGATCTCTGTATCTGGCAAAAAGTGCACTTCGGTGCCGCGCTTGTCTGTCTTGCCGGTAACCTTGATGGGTGAAGTCTCTACGCCGTCCACCAATTCGATATCGCGGTTTTGTAGCACGCCGCGGGCAAATTCGGCGCTGTGTACCTTGCCGTTGCGTCGAATGGTCAGGCGCAGCCAAACAGACAAGCCGTTGACACAAGACACGCCCACACCGTGCAGGCCTCCAGAGACTTTGTAACTGTTCTGGTTGAACTTGCCGCCAGCGTGCAACTCGGTCAGCGCAATCTCACAAGCACTGCGCTTGGGCTCGTGCTTGTCGTCCATTTTGACGTCGGTTGGAATGCCGCGCCCGTTATCAACCACTGAGATGGAGTTGTCAGAGTGTATGGTGACCACGATGTCATCGCAGTGTCCAGCCAGTGCCTCGTCAATGGAGTTGTCCACCACCTCAAATACCAGGTGGTGCAAGCCAGTGCCGTCTGATGTATCACCAATGTACATACCTGGGCGTTTGCGTACGGCTTCCAAGCCTTCAAGAATTTGAATAGAGCCCGCACCGTAAGCGTCTAAATCTGGTGTGGGTGTTGGTGGCGTCGAGTCCTGGGTCATTTATCTATCTTTTTCTTTGCAGTTGGCACGGCGTTGGCAGCTAGGGCTGCTTGCCGCCCAACCAGTGCGCAGTTGCGCTGAGGGGGCAGTGGCCTGCGGCGCACTGCTGGCACCACAGGCAAGTGGTGAATTGGCCTAAATGCGCATGGGCATGACAACGTACTTGAAGTCGTCGCTGTCAGGCAGTGTGATGAGCGCGGAGCTGTTGCCGTCAGACAGGCTTAAGCGCACCATGTCTTGGCTCATGTTGGCCAACACGTCCATTAGGTACGTCACGTTAAAGCCAATTTCAATGGCGTCGCCGCCGTAGTCAATGTCCAGCTCGTCAGTGGCTTCTTCTTGCTCGGCGTTGCTGGACGCCACGCGCAACACGCCGGGCTCAATGTTGAGACGCACACCTTTGAACTTGTCTGAGGTCATGATGGCCGTGCGCTGCAGCGTGGCCAACAGGGTCTGGCGGCCCAGAATAATTTCGTTGGTGTGGTTGCGCGGTATGACACGGTTGTAGTCTGGGAACTTGCCCTCCACCAACTTGGTGACAAACTCCATGCCATCAAATGCAAACTTGGCTTGGTTGCCTGCGAACTGCATGTTGATGGTGCCCTCTTTGTCGCTGAGCAAACGCTGCAACTCCAACACAGTTTTGCGCGGCAAAATCACTTCCTGCTTGTTGGGCACGGCCTCGTCCAGGGTGGCGCTGGCAAAAGCCAAGCGGTGACCGTCTGTGGCTACCAAGCTGAGTGTGGTGCCTTCAGCCACAAACAAAATACCGTTGAGGTAGTAGCGAATGTCGTGCACAGCCATGGAGAAGGCCACGCGGCTCATCAGGCCTTTAAGCGTTTGCTGTGGCACGCTGAACACGGGGCCAAAGTTGGCCGCCTCTTGCACCAGCGGGAAGTCTGCTGCAGGTTGGCTTTGCAGCGTAAAGCGGCTCTTGCCGCCCTTGAGCACCAGCTTGCCTGCGTTGGCTTCAAGGCTAACGGTCTGGTCGGCTGGCATGGTGCGCAAGATGTCAATGACTTTGCGTGCGCCAACAGTGGTGGCGAACTCGCCTTCGTCGCCGCCAAGCTCAGCCTGTGTGCGAATTTGAATTTCCAAGTCACTGGTGGTGAGCGTGACGTTACCGCCTACTTTTTGCAACATCACGTTGGCCAGAATAGGCAGCGTTTGACGCCGCTCGACAATACCCGCTACAGCCTGCAATGAGGCCAACACCGTGTCCTGGGTTGACTTGAAAACAATCATCAGAAATCCTTATGTGAGTTCACGCAAACGCATTTGGCGCTTGGCAATTTCGCTAACCTGCTATTTTCGCTTGTTTTTGCCCTAATTTGCCCTGCCAGCCTTGATTTCAGTGGCTTTTTGCTGCATTTTTAGTGCTGTTCAGTGGCAGCACAGTGCCTAGCCTTTAAGCGTTTGCTCCAGCACGTGCAGCTGCTGGTTGAGTTCGGTGTTTTGGCCCCGCTCAGACGCCATTTTGCGCACGGCGTGCAGTACCGTGGTGTGGTCCCGCCCGCCGAATAGCTCGCCAATTTCGGGCAAACTTTTCTGGGTGAGCTCCTTGGCCAGGTACATGGCAATTTGCCTGGGTCTGGCAATGTTGGCAGGGCGCTTCTTGGAGTACATGTCGGCGACTTTGATTTTGTAAAAATCAGCCACCGTTTTCTGTATGTTCTCCACTGACACTTGTCGGTTTTGTATGGACAACAAGTCGCGCAAAGCCTCTTTGGCCAGCACAATCGAAATGTCTTTCTGGTTGAACCGTGAGTACGCCAAAATCTTGCGCAGCGCGCCTTCAAGCTCGCGCACGTTGGAGCGCACGTTTTTGGCAACAAAAAACGCCACATCCTCAGGCATGTTGGCACCTTCTGCCGCCGCCTTGTTGATCAAAATGGCAACGCGCATCTCCAGCTCTGGAGGTTCTATCGCAACGGTTAGCCCAGAGTCAAAGCGAGACACCAAGCGCTCGTGTATGTCGGCCAAACCTTTGGGATAGGTGTCGCTGGTCATCACAATGTGTGATTTTTTGGCCAGCAACGCCTCAAACGCGTTGAAGAACTCCTCTTGCGTGCGCTCCTTGTTGGCAAAAAACTGCACATCGTCAATCAGCAACAAATCAAGCGAGTGGTAGCGGGCCTTGAACTCGTCAAATGCCTTGCGCTGGTAGGCTTTAACCACATCCGACACAAACTGCTCGGCGTGTATGTAGAGAACTTTGGCATTGGCCTGATCTGCAATCAAATGATTGCCTATGGCGTGCATCAAGTGCGTCTTGCCCAAACCCACGCCGCCGTAGATGAACAAGGGGTTGTACAGCTGCCCCAACTGGCTGGCCACGTGCATGGCTGCAGCGCGTGCCATGCGGTTGGCGCTACCCTCAACCAGGGTGTCAAAAGTGAGTGCTGGGTTTAATCGGCTCTTGTGGCCGTCATCGGGCAATGTGTGCACGCTGGGCACGTCTAGACCCTCTGCCAAGACATCATTGCTCGCTTGACTGTGCGCAAAGGCTCGAGCAGAAGAGCTAGACAATTTGGGAGATTGACGCGGAGTGAGTGCTAACTCAACCACCACATCCTGACCAGCTAGCTGGCTTAGTACGGCGCTTATTTTTTGAACGTACTGGCTGCGAATCCAGTCTAGTTTGAAGCGATTGGCGACTTGCAAAGTGACCTGTAACGGCTCTGTGCTGACGGCCGCTGCCAGCGGGCGAATCCAGGTGTTGAACTGCTGATCAGGGATTTGCTGCGCTAAAAAATCAACGCAGCTGGGCCACAATTGTTGCGCCCATTCAGTCGGGGCAATTGTGGAAATGGAGTTATCTGACATGCAAAAAGCCGGTTGCGCCACACGCCGTCGGCCTGTGGATAGTTATTCTTTATGGGTCGCAAATTGTAGTGCCAAAACAAAGTTATCCACAACCCGGGGTCTGTACTCTTGACACAATGCACAGCGCTTGCTGCAGATTTACTGTGCGCCCGGTTGGTGGCGCAAGTGCCATGTGAACCGTTAATTTTTACAGGCCAGGCCCAGCATTTGTGCCACACAGTTGGATAAGCCCGGAAAATTTGCGATAATGCTAGGTTTCCCGCGTCACAAGCGGCAATTTTTTCAATCTCTCGGATGTCATCATGAAGCGTACATATCAACCCTCCAAAATTCGTCGCGCACGCACCCACGGTTTCTTGGTGCGCATGAAAACAAAGGGCGGCCGTGCGGTTATTGCAGCTCGCCGCGCCAAGGGTCGCAAGCGTTTAGGCCTGTAATCCTCGGCTTGTTTAGCCCAAAAAGCTCGCACAAGCGCACCAAAAGCCTTGTCTATCTTGCAAAGGCTGACCAAGCCCAAGCAGTTTCAAGCGGCAATGGCTAAATCGCCCGTGCTGCACACCGCGCACTTTGCACTACACGCAGCTCCAGTAGCCAGCGTGCAAGGGCTGGCCATAGAGCCGGCCATTGGCGTTGTGTTGCCCAAACGCTGGGCGAAACGCGCGGTGACACGCAATGGCATGCGCCGCCACATCTACGCACAGTTTGGCCTGCAAGCCGCCCAGCTGCCGGATGCAGCCTTTGTTGTGCGCCTGAAGCGCAGCTTCTCGCGTGAGCAGTTCATCAGCGCATGGTCCAAGCCATTGGCTGAAGCGGTGCGTGCAGAACTGGCGTACATGGCTGCGTTTTGCACCACTGACGGGCTAAAGCTCACACGTGGCGCTGCGCACAAGCCGGCAGATGCAGCGCCGGCAGGTACGCCACCGTGAAAGCCGCATTGCAAT
Organism: Comamonadaceae bacterium M7527; assembly: GCA_021044545.1. Classification (NCBI taxonomy): domain Bacteria; kingdom Pseudomonadati; phylum Pseudomonadota; class Betaproteobacteria; order Burkholderiales; family Comamonadaceae; species Comamonadaceae bacterium M7527. Next base: position 1,773,417 of record CP087990.1, on the reverse strand, counting down.
ACCTATGGCAGGTGCCCAGGCGCCTGTTGGTCGGCTTTGTAAAAGCTTACCGTTTGCTGCTCAGCCCTTGGCTTGGCAACAGCTGCCGCTTTGAGCCCACCTGCTCTGTGTACGCTATAGAAGCCTACGAGCGTCACGGTGCCGTGGTAGGCTCTGCGCTCACGGCCTCGCGGCTGCTGCGCTGTCAGCCATGGTGCAAAGGCGGACACGACCCAGTACCTGAGTCTGTGCGCATGCCCACTCCCCGTTTATTCACTGGGCTTATTGCCCGCGCTACAAAAAAGTCATCCTCATGAACGAAATTCGTCGCTCTTTACTATGGGCCGTGTTCGGTATTTCCCTGGTTATGTTGTGGGACCAATGGCAGATTCACAACGGCAATGCGCCCATGTTCTTTAGCCAGCCGACCGCCAGCCAACAGGCGACGTCAGCCAATGAGGCCGGTACTGCAGCGACTACCAGCACTGTGCCTAGTGCAACAGCAGCGGCCAACGGCCAAGCTGCGCAAGCCGTACCCAGTGCCAATGCGCCAGCTGTTCAAGAGCTGTTGACAATCTCCTCAGACGTGTTGGACCTGACCTTTGACGCGGTAGGCGGTAACCTGGTAGGTGCGCAGCTGCTAAAGCATGCGGCCGACGTGGGCGGCAAAAAAGGCGAGCAAACGCCACTGACCTTGCTGACACAAACGCCTGCGCACACCTATGTCGTGCAAAGCGGTTTAACGGGTGCCATGCCCAACCACACCACCCGCATGACGCCAGTGGTAGGTGCGACGCAACTGCAAGACGGCCAGGACAGCTTGGAAGTGCGCTTTGAGTCAGACATGGTTAATGGCGTGCAACTCGTTAAAACCTACACCGTCAAACGCGGCGACTACACGCTTGACGTGCGTTTTGATGTGTTGAATAGCAGCGGCCAAACCGTGTCGCCACAGTTGTATGTGCAATTGGCGCGCGATGGCTCAAGCGCTGAGTCAGAAACACCCTTCTACAAAACCTTTACAGGCCCGGCCTTTTACAGTGACGAGCAAAAATACCAAAAGGTAGATTTTGACGACATCACCAAAAAAGAAACAGACTTTGCGGTGAACGCCAGCTCTGGTTTTGTGGCCATGGTGCAGCACTACTTTGCCACCGCCTGGGTACTGCCCCAAGGCCAAGCGCGTGAAAACTACGTTGCCAAGTTCCCATCCGGCATCTACACAGCAGGCAGCCGCGCCGCGTTGCCCGCAGTGGCACCCGACCAAACCCAGTCTATACAAACGCGTTTGTTTGTAGGCCCGCAACAAGAGACCATGCTTGAGACCATTACCCCCGGCCTTGAGCTGGTGAAGGACTATGGCTGGGTCACTATTTTGGCCAAGCCGCTGTACTGGTTGCTGGACAAAATCCACGGCCTTGTAGGCAACTGGGGCTGGGCCATTGTGTTGCTGGTGGTCGTCATTAAGGCGGCCTTTTACTGGCTCAACGCCAAGGCCTACCAAAGCATGGGCAAGATGAAGGCCCTGAGTCCACGCATTACCGAAATGCGCGAGCGCTTGAAAGACAAGCCACAACAAATGCAGCAGGAAATGATGCGCATTTACCGCGAAGAAAAAGTCAACCCGCTGGGTGGCTGCTTGCCCATCATGGTGCAGATTCCAGTGTTTATTGCGCTGTACTGGGTGCTGTTGTCCAGCGTTGAAATGCGCAACGCACCATGGGTGCTGTGGATTTCCGACCTGTCGACCAAAGACCCATTCTTTATTTTGCCCATCATCATGACGGCCACCACCTTCGTGCAAACGGCGCTCAACCCAACGCCGCCAGATGCGCTGCAAGCCAAGCTGATGTGGATCATGCCCATGGCTTTCTCGGTGATGTTTTTCTTCTTCCCTGCCGGCTTGGTGTTGTACTGGATTACTAACAACACGCTGACCATTGTGCAGCAGTGGCACATTAATAAAAAGATGGGCGTTGAGATGAAGTTCAAGCTGCCTAGCTTCAAATAACCAACAGGCCACAGGCCTGCACGCAAAGGCCGCCGCTGCACAGTAGGCGGCCTTTTTTTATGCGGCGCAATCTACACCCACTGACTGAATGATTCAAGCATGCTGACCAACCACCTAGACCCCATTGTTGCCGTGGCCACAGCGCCAGGGCGTGGCGCGGTAGGCATTGTGCGTGTGTCGTGTGCCACTGATAGCTTTGACGCCTACGTGCAAGCCCTGCTAGGGCGTCCATTAACGCCGCGCATGGCCACCTACGGCGTGTTTCCAGACGACGCTGGCCAAGCCATTGACCACGGCTTGGCCATTGCATTTGTAGCCCCGCACTCGTACACGGGTGAGTGTGTGCTAGAGCTACAAGCCCACGGTGGCCCTGCCGTGTTGCAGCTGCTGGTGGCACGCTGCCTAGAAGTGGCCCAGCAGCAAGTCAGTGGCCAAGCGTTGCTGCCCAACTTGCGCTTGGCCCAGCCGGGTGAATTTACCCAGCGCGCATTTTTAAACGGCAAGCTAGATTTGGCCCAAGCCGAGGCCGTGGCCGACTTGATAGACGCCAGCACAGCCCAAGCCGTGCGCTCAGCGGCGCGCTCACTCAGCGGTGCGTTTTCTGGCGAGGTTGCACAGCTGCGTGAGCAGTTGGTCAAACTGCGCATGCTGGTAGAGGCCACGCTGGACTTTCCAGAAGAAGAAATTGACTTTTTACAAAAGGCCGATGCCAGCGGCCAGCTTGCCAGGCTACAAGCCCAGCTGGCGCACGTGATGCACCAAACCCAGCAAGGCGTGTTGCTGCGCGAAGGCATTACGGTGGTGATTGCAGGCCAGCCCAACGCGGGTAAAAGCTCTTTGCTCAATGCCTTGGCTGGTGCCGAGCTAGCCATTGTTACGGCTATTGCCGGCACCACCAGAGACGTGGTGCAGCAAACCATACAAATCAATGGCGTGCCCGTGCACATACTAGACACAGCCGGTCTGCGCGACAGCCACGACGAGGTAGAGCAAATTGGCATTGCCAAGGCCTGGGCAGAAATTGAAAAGGCCGACGCCGTGTTGTTTGTGTATGACGCAAGCCAAGCCCACAACCCCCACACCCAAGCCGCCAACAACGCCTTGCGCGCGCGACTGCCCAGCGGCCTACCCGTGTTGTCTGTGTGGAACAAGTGCGATATTGCCCGGCCCGCAGCCAGCCTCATAGCGGCAGATACACATGTGGTGTTGTCAGCCAAAACTGGCGACGGTTTGCAAGCACTGCGTGAAACTTTATTGAAGTGGGCGGGCTGGGACACACCTGCAGAAGGTTTGTACATGGCCAGAAAGCGCCATGTTGTGGCCTTGCAAACCGTATCTGCCCACTTGCAAGCCGCCGCAGTGTGGCTAGACCAACACGCAGGTGACCACTTAGACCTCTTGGCTGAAGAGTTGCGCATGGCCCAAGCAGCCTTGGGCGAAATCACCGGCGAGTTCAGCGCCGACGATTTATTGGGCGAGATCTTCTCTCGGTTTTGTATCGGCAAATAATGCGGGCGTCAGCACAGGCTGCGCCTGTGAGCACCACCTGTTAAGCCAGCATGACGCTGGCTTTTTTGTGCGCAACCACCGCACCAAACCACCGTAACTAACAGCCGCACCTAGTCACCTCCCAAGCCGCTTTAACAACTCATTCGGGCACCCGCGCCTCTCAGCACTATTGACCGCCCCATAAAATAGTTCTAAAGTGTCGCTCGCAGCCAAACGGCTGTTTAAAAGTAACACCTAGGGAGTAACCATGGCACGGAATTTGCACACACACACACACAGTACTATCCTGTTAAAACCTGCATCGCCCTAGCGGCGATGATTTTGGTGAGCGGTGGGGCTTGGGCGGAATCGTCAGTAACGCAAACGGCAACGGACATCACATTTCAAGACTACAGCTATCCCGCTCTTCGCGCCACAATCCCCACTGATATCTACAGCAAGAATGAAGTTGACGGGCTTGTAGCAAACACAACAGGCCCCGCTGGCCCCCAAGGCCCGCAAGGTGAACAAGGCCTCGCTGGCCAAGACGGCCAAGACGGTGACACAGGCCCCGCAGGCCCACAAGGTGAACAAGGCCCCGCAGGCCAAGACGGCCAAGACGGTGACACAGGCCCCGCAGGCCCACAAGGTGAACAAGGCCCGCTGGCCCCCAAGGCCCGCAAGGTGACACTGGCCCCGCTGGCCCACAAGGTGACAAAGGCGCAGGCATTGTGGTCAACACAGCCGACGGCACAGCAACCATTGCCGAAGAAACAAACAGCGACAACAAGGTAATTGTTTATTCCAAAGACAAAACCGACGCGCTACTAAACGCCAACGCAGACGCTATCGCCAAACGCAAGGTCACCACCGACGCAGACGGAAACATAGCTACCATTACCGACGGCACTACCAGCGTAGAGGTCTACACCAAGAAATTGGCCAATGAAGTTATAGGTGACCGCACCGGCAAGACCACCAGCGTAACCGGTGACATCACAGCCCTACAGACCACAGTCGGCAAGGCCGCACAGGGTGACAACCCCGCAACAGGCCTAGTGAAAAACGTCGCTACCAACAAGGCCGACATTCACGCCATCAACGAACACCTAGGCGTTCGCAAAGCAACACGTGCCGATGGACGGACTAGGCCAAGCGTAAAAGTAGGGGATAGTGAAGCATTGGAAGCCGTGGTATCACTGCACGCAACGGGTGCAAATGACCCAGCAGGCGACCAAGCCGAAATCACCATATCCAACTCAGAAGTCGCTATTACCCGTGGCGACGGCGAAGTGGTATTTGACGCCGACAACGACGCCGCAGGCGGCAGCTACACCCGCATCCGTGGCGGTACGGCTACCACCATCCAAACCTTGCGCGACCAAGACATAGGCGTGGCCCCCGGCACAGGCAACAGTGGCGTGTTGTTCCAAACCACCATGTACGGTTTGGGTGGCGACTACAGCGTTGAATACACCGCCGACGCAGCCGCTTTTACCGCCTTTACCGCCGACGGCACCCTGCCCGACGACGCACCAATTGGGGCAACCGGCATTGTTGACGAAGGTGGCACTTACAAATACGTCACCAACGTACGCTTAGGTGGTGTGGCTGCAGGTGTTAATGCCAACGACGCAGTCAACAAAGGCCAGCTAGACGCTGCAAACGTGGCACGCACCAACGCCGACGCCGCATTGGGCCGCCGCATTGACACCAACAGCCAGCGCATAGACGGCAACACCCAAGGCATTGCCAACGTGGCCGCCATGGCCAGCTTGCCCGCCCTACCCAATGGGGCCAGCAGCGGCTTTAGCGCAGGCATTGGTGGCTACAACGGTAAGAGTGCTGTGGCCATTGGCTTCCAGCACCGCCTAAGTGCCAACACCACCTTCAAGGTGTCAGCCGCCACAGGCAACAAAGGCAAGCCAACCGTGGGCGCAGGCTTTAGCTACAGCTGGGGCGGCAGCCGTTACAGCGCTAGCAGCCAAACCGAGGCCATGCAAGCCAAGGAAGAAGCCATGCAAACCAAAGCTGAAGCTGCACAAGCCAAGGATGAAGCAGCACAAGCCAAGGCCGCATTGGCCAGCGTGATGGAGCGCTTAGAAGCACTAGAAGCCAAGGGCGCTATGTAACCACTTAGCGCTGCAACAGCACTGCCCCAAACGCTCACAAGGCGCTTGGGGCTTTTTAATTCTTAGGGGTGATTTATGAAAACCATAAAAACAGCGCTAGGCCTTGATGCCAGCGCCGAAGGTGTAGGGGCCACAGCCATAGGCGCACTGGCCAAAGCCACAGAAGCCGGTACCGTCTCGTTTGGCAGCGGCGACAGCGTAGACCCAACTCGCCGTTTGGTAAACGTAGCAGCAGGCAAACGCAACACCGATGCGGTCAACGTGGGCCAACTCAAAACCGCCATGAAACGACAAGCCAATGAGATATACGAACTCAAACGCCAGCTACAAGCACTGGCACACCAAACTTAATTGGGTGTCCACAGTTGGGTGTCCACAGTGGCTATGGTTTAGCCGCGTAGTAAGCGGTCTTCAGCGCGGGCCAGGCTGGCGGGTGTGCCGCTGAGTACCACCGCATCGTCAGCGCGCAGTGGCACTTGCGCCCAGTCGTCGCTGAATTGTTGGCCGCGTCTGCGCAGCCCAACAACGGCGACATTAAGCCCCTCAAAGGCCAGTTGTGCCACCGTTTTGCCTACGCCGTAGGCGTTCATGGGTAAGGCAACGGTTTGCAAGCGCTCTTGGTCTAGCTCGTCAATGGTGTCGTCATCGGCGCCGTGAAAATAGCCGCGCAGCAAACTGTAGCGTTTGTCGCGCTGGTCTTGCACTTGGCGAATCACGCGGCGCATGGGCACGCCCACCAAGGCCAGCGCATGTGAGGCCAACATCAAGCTGCCCTCAATCGCCTCCGGTACCACTTCGGCGGCACCGGCTGCAATCAGTCGGTCAATGTCGTGGTCGTCAACGGTGCGCACAATCACTGGCACTTGCGGTGCGTGTGCTTTGGTGTTGGCCAGCACCTTCAACGCAGCGTGTGTTTCTTTGTAGGTTACAACCACGGCGCTGGCTCTGGCCAGGCCTGCGGCCATGAGTGCTTGCAAGCGTGCAGCGTCACCAAACACCACAGAGTCGCCAGCGGCTGCGGCTTGGCGCACGCGGTCGGGGTCAAGGTCAAGCGCCATGTAGGGTATTTGTTGCGCGTCCAGCATGCGTGCCAAATTTTGCCCGCTTCGGCCATAGCCGCAAATGACCACGTGGTGGTTGGCACTGATGGCCTTTTTGGCAATGGCGGTCATTTGTACAGACTGCATCAGCCAGTCACTGCTTGCCAAGCGCGAGACGGCCGCCTCGCTGTACATGATGATGAATGGCGTGGCCATCATGGAGATCACCATGGCTGCCAATATAGGGTTGAGCATTTCGGCTGCAATGAGGTTGTTTTGCGAGGCCAGTGTGAGCAACACAAAGCCAAACTCACCAGCCTGCGCCAGGTATAGCCCCACGCGTATAGACGTGCCCACAGGTGCGCCCCACAGGCGCGTTAGGCCAGCAATCAGCACAAATTTAAACAGCACTGGCAAGACAATGAGCATGAGCACCAAAGGCCAGCGTTCCAGCACAATGCGCCAGTCCAGCATCATGCCTATGGTGATGAAAAACAAGCCCATCAACACGTCGTGAAAGGGGCGTATGTCGGTCTCTACCTGGTGCTTGAATTCGGTTTCTGAAATCAGCATGCCGGCCACAAACGCACCCAGCGCCAAAGACAAACCCGCGTGCTCTGTGAGCCAAGCCAAGCCCAAAGTAATGAGCAATAGGTTGAGCATGAACAGCTCGTCGCTTTTGCGCTTGGCCACCAAGGTTAGCCACCAGTGCATGATTTTTTGGCCACCGGTTAACAGCAGGGCAATCAGTACAGTGGCTTTTAGCAGCGCCAGCCCAATGGCTATGGCCATCTCGTCGCCGCGGCTGCCCAGCGCCGGGATCATGATGAGCAAGGGCACCACAGCCAAGTCTTGAAACAACAAAATGCCTACGACGCGTTTGCCGTGCTCGCTGCCTAGTTCTAAGCGCTCAGAGGTCAGTTTGATGACCACAGCTGTGCTGCTCATAGACATCACGCCGCCCAGCGCCAACGCCGTTTGCCAGTTCATGACCCAGCCGCTTGGCCATGCCCAAGCCAACAGCAACGAGCCCAAAGTGGCCACCACAATGGTGGCCAACACCTGCGAGGTACCCAGTCCAAACACTAGTTTGCCCATGGTGCGCAGCTTGGGCAGGCTGAACTCTAGGCCAATGACAAACATCAAAAACACCACACCAAACTCGGCCAGGTAGCGCACACCGGCAGAGTCTTGCGCCAGGGCCAAGGCGTTGGGCCCGATCAACACACCCACCATCAAGTAGCCCAGTACGGGCGGCAAGCGCAAATAGCGACAACCCACCACACCCAAGACGGCGGCGAGTAGGTATAGCAAGGTGATGTCTAATGCATTCATAACGAGAGGGTGGTGTGTCGTGCCATGTTAAACGCTGGCGGTGGGGCGTTTTGTGTGGCGTGGCTATAAAGTGCCAATGACAGATAATTAAGCCATGCAAGAGACACCTACCACCGCCACGACTATGAATACAGAACAAGCACTGCGCGTTGCGCGTGACACGCTAGACATTGAGGCTCAAGCGGTGCAGGCCATGGCCCAGCGCTTAGACCAGCGTTTTGCCCAAGCCGTGCAAGCTGTTTTGACTTGTGCCGGTCGCGTGGTGGTCATGGGTATGGGTAAAAGCGGGCACGTGGGCAACAAAATTGCCGCCACCTTGGCCTCCACTGGTACGCCTGCCTTTTTTGTACACCCCGGTGAGGCCAGCCACGGCGACCTAGGCATGATCACCGAGGCCGATGTGGTGCTGGCTATTAGTAACAGCGGCGAGAGCGATGAGCTCAACGCCGTACTGCCTGTTATCAAGCGCATGGGTATTGGCCTTATTGCCCTAACCGGGCGACCAGAGTCGTCGCTGGCCAATTACGCCAATTGGGTGCTAGACAGCAGTGTGGCCAAAGAGGCTTGTCCGCACAACTTGGCGCCCACGGCCAGCACCACGGCCCAAATGGCCTTGGGCGATGCCTTGGCCATGGCCTTGCTGGATGCCAGAGGCTTTAAGCCACAAGACTTTGCACGCTCACACCCGGGTGGTGCCTTGGGGCGCAAGTTGCTAACCCATGTCAGCGACATCATGCGCAGCGGCGACGATGTGCCGCGCGTGACGGCCACCACCAGTGGCATGGACTTGATGCGCGAGATGAGCGCCAAAGGCCTGGGCGCCACCGCCATAGTAGACGGCGACAACCACGCCATTGGTATTTTTACCGATGGTGACTTGCGCCGCGCCATAGAGCAAGGCGTTGATTTGCGCACGGCTGTAGCCGGCGACATCATGCGCCCCAGCCCGCGCACCATCAACGCACAAGAGCTGGCTGCACAGGCGGCGGACTTGATGGAGGCCAATGCCGTGACCAGTTTGCTGGTGGTCAATGACGCACAAGAGCTCATTGGTGCCATCAATACCAACGACTTGATGCGCGCCAAGGTGATTTAAACAATGACCAAGCTTCACAGCCCATCCATTGCGCGCTTTCGCGCTGACTTGTTGACACAGGCCGCAGCCGTCAAAGTGGTGTTCCTTGATGTTGACGGCGTGCTGACCGACGGCAGTTTATGGTTTAGCGACGCGGGCGAGACCATGAAGCGCTTTAATACGCTTGATGGCCACGGGCTTAAGCTGCTGCAGCGCGCGGGCATTACGCCGGCGGTGGTCACAGGGCGGGACTCAGCCGCGTTGCGCAACCGTTTAAGCGCCTTGGGCGTGGTGCATGCACGCTTTGGTACTGAAGACAAGTTGCCCGCGGCCAATGAATTGTTGGCCGAGCTGGGCCTGAGCTGGGCGCAAGCCGCTGCCATGGGCGACGACTGGCCAGACTTGCCTATGCTCACGCGCGCGGCCCTGGCGTGTGTGCCGGCAACGGCGCAGGCTGATGTGTTGGCGCATGCCCACTTCACACCGCATGCCAGCGCTGGCAACGGCGCTGTGCGTGAACTGTGTGACTTGTTGCTGCATGCAACAGGCCAATACGACCAATTGCTACAGGACGCTTTGCAGTGAGTAGCGAGTCCATGCTGCCAGCAATCACGCCAGCCAGGGACCGCTATAAAGGCGTGCGCGGTATGCGGCTGTGGTGGCTGCGCATGCGCAAACTGGCTGACCAACTCATAGCCTATGTGCCGCTGGCGTTGATGGCCGTGTTGGCGGCCATGACGTTTTGGTTGCTGCGCCTCACGCCAGTGCCAGACGAGGTGCATACCGCGCCGGTCGCGCCCAAGGTGCCCGACAATTATCTGGTTAACTTTGTGGCTCGCAGCTTTGATGCCAGCGGCGCGCTCAGCTCGCAAGTTGCAGGCAAAGCCGCGCAACATTTGCCGGCCACTGGCGAGTTGCGCATACAAATGGCCCGCATGAAGGCTTGGGGTGACAACAGCACTGTTACTGACAGCACTTCCAACAATGCGGTCGTCAATCAGGCGCAAACGCAGTTTGAGCTCACTGGTGATGTGGTGGTGAATCGGCGCTCACCCAACGCACCCAATCTACAAATTGTGGGGCAGCAGCTGTTTATTGACACGGCGCTAGACCGCATGAGTACAGATTTGCCCGTGGTGGTGCGCCGCAATGCCGATGAGATCAAAGCGCAACGCATGGTGGTGGATAACGCCAGCGGTATCACGCAATTTGACGAACAAGTGCGCGCGGTGCTGCAGCGCAAGCCCTAAGTGCTGCACATATTGGCCAACGCGCTGTTTGGTCGTTTACTCAGTGGTTGTGCAAGCAGGCCGCGTCAGGCTCGTTAAAAAACAAACTTGTAAAGAGAGTGCAGTGTATGGATGTTGTGGTGTGGTTTTTCTTGTTGGGTGTGTTTGCAAAGCTGGTTAAAAGCGACCTACGCCTGCCCGAGCCGCTTTACGAAACCCTGTCTATTTATTTGCTGCTGGCCATTGGTCTGAAAGGCGGCATTGAGCTTAGTCGCCAGTCTTTGTGGGAGCTTGCGCCGCAAATTGCCTTGTGTTTGGGCTTGGGCTTGATCATTCCGGTGCTTGTGATGCCGGTGTTGCGCGCCTTGGGTTTGCGCGCCATAGATGCGGCGTCTATGGCGGCGCACTATGGCTCTGTGAGTGTGGTGACTTTTGCTGTAGGCCTGGCCTACCTCAATGCCAAAGGTATTGAGACTTCCAGCCACGCAGCGTTGTGGGTGGCAGTGATGGAGGCGCCTGGTATTGTGGCTGGCATCGTGTTGGCGTACTGGTTTGTCAAAGACGACAAGGCCAGCGCCAACAGCGCTGCCAAGTCTGGTGACAAAGCCAGTGGCTTGCGCGGTGTGATGCACGACGTGTTGTTTGGCAAGTCTATTTTGTTGCTGATGGGCGGTTTGTTGGTGGGCGCAGTAATGGGCGAAGACGGCGTGGCACCAATTGCGCCCTTGTTTATTACGCCCTTCAAAGGTGTGCTGGCTTTGTTCTTGTTAGAGCTGGGCCTGGTTGCTGGTGCGCGTGTGGGAGACCTGCGCCGCTACGGCATACGCCTGATTGCGTTTGGTGTTTGTGCGCCACCGGTGTTGGCCTTGTTGGGCATGGCCGGCGCGCGTGCCCTGGGGCTTGGTGTAGGCGATATGGTGATATTTGCGGTGCTGGCAGCCAGCGCCAGCTACATCGCGGCACCCACGGCCATGCGCATGGCGCTGCCCAAAGCCAATGCGGCGTTGTCTATTACGGCATCGCTGGGTCTGACGTTTCCGTTCAATATCGTGGTGGGTGTGCCGTTGTACACCTCTATTGCTATGTGGTGGGGTAGTGCATGAGTCAAACATCTGAAGATGCCAAGCTGCAGCGTGCAGCAACTTTTGAAAAAACCTTGCTGGTGGTCTTGTGCGAGGCCATGCTCGAGAAGCCCTTGCTCAAACTGGCCAAGCAAATGGGTGCCTTGGGCTATACCGTGCATGATGTGCGCGGTGGTGGTTCTTGGGGTACGCGCGATGCCATGTGGGAAGCGGACCGCAGCATTGAGGTGAAGTTCATTTGCGCACCGGCAGTGGCGCGCACCATGGCAGACGCTGTGGTTGCCAATTTCGGTGAAGACTATGCCTTAAGCCTGTACCTAAGCCCTGTTGAAGTATTGCGTGGGCACAAGTATTAGCCACTGCATTACCGCTGGTATGGGCGTAAAAAAACCGGCGGGCACCAAGTGCCGGCCGGTTGATGGGGTTGTTACACCCTAGACGAATCTAGGATTAGTAACCACCACGGCCACCGCCGCCATCGCGACCGCCGCCGCCGTCGCGACGACCACCGCCACCGTATGGGCTACGGAAACCATCGTTGCCGCCGCCGAAGCCGCCGCTACGTGGTGGACGTGGCTCCATGGGGCGAGCTTCGTTCACCACCAAGTTGCGACCGCCCAATGGCTGGCCGTTCATGCCGTTGATGGCAGCTTGTGCTTGCGCATCGTCAGCCATTTCTACAAAACCGAAGCCTTTAGAGCGACCGGTGTCACGTTCCATCATTACCTTGGCGCTGGTTACAGTGCCAAATTCGCCGAAAGATTGGCTCAGGTCATCGTCACGCACTTGGTAAGGCAAGTTGCCGACGTACAGTTTGTTGCCCATTCTGGGACTCCTCAAAAAAACACACTACTTAGCGATGGAAGTCCGGCAAGCACAAACTGAATTGACTTCATCGGGCACGCAAAACTGACCTATCACCTCTATCAACGCGACACTCGGTGCCACGCCCTAGCATTATCACGGTAAACCTGCTGAATTACCGTAAATATTGCAAACCAACGCCTTAAAAACCAATAAAAATGCTTTTGCTAGCCCAAATGCCGCCGCAAAACCACGTTTTGCGGTCTTTGGACCGGTTGTTTACCAGCTCACCTCGCGTTCAGGTGTGGCGCTGATTTGATGAATGGCCAGGTCGGCACCTTGAAATTCGTCTTCGTTTGACAGGCGTAATCCCATGGTGACTTTTAAGATGCCGTACACAACAAGGCCTCCCATTACTGCCCACACAACGCCCAGGGTGGTGCCAATGAGTTGCGCACTTAAACTGACGCCGCCTACACCACCCAAAGCCTTGCTGCCAAAGATGCCAGCAGCAATGCCGCCCCAGGTGCCGCATAAACCATGTAGTGGCCATACGCCCAGCACGTCGTCAATCTTCCATTTGTTTTGTACTTGCGTGAACAGCCATACAAACAAGCCGCCCGCAATCGCGCCGACAAACCAGGCGCCTATGGGGTGCATGACGTCTGAGCCTGCACAAACCGCTACCAAACCGGCCAAGGGCCCGTTGTGCACAAAGCCCGGGTCGTTTTTGCCCAATACCAAAGCGGCCAATGTGCCGCCTACCATGGCCATGAGTGAGTTCACAGCGACCAAGCCGCTGAGATTCTCAACGGTTTGCGCGCTCATGACGTTAAAGCCAAACCAGCCTACGCACAGTATCCAGGCACCCAGTGCCAAAAACGGAATGCTTGAGGGTGGGTGTGCGCTTAGCGAGCCGTCTTTACGGTAGCGGTTGTAGCGCGCGCCCAGCAACAATACAGCGGGCAAGGCAATCCAGCCGCCTACGGCGTGCACCACGACAGAGCCTGCAAAGTCGTGAAACGGTGCGCCTGTGAGTTGCTCTATCCAGGCTTGTACGCCAAAGTTGCCGTTCCAGGCCACGCCTTCAAAGAAGGGATAGATAAAGCCTACGATGACGGCCGTGGCAATGAGTTGTGGCCAAAACTTGGCGCGCTCTGCAATGCCGCCCGAGATGATGGCCGGGATAGCGGCCGCAAAGGTCAGCAGGAAGAAGAACTTCACCAAGTCGTAGCCGCTGCGCTGTGCCAGGGTTTCAGCCCCTACAAAAAAGTGCGTGCCGTAGGCCACACCGTAGCCGACTAAAAAATACACGACGGTAGACACAGAGAAGTCCACCAAGATTTTTACCAGCGCGTTGACCTGATTTTTCTTGCGCACTGTGCCCAGCTCTAAAAACGCAAAGCCCGCGTGCATGGCCAGCACTAAAATTGCGCCTAATAGTATGAAAAGGGCATCCATGCCCTGTTTGAGTGCATCCATCGCGTAAACCTGCCTACAAAATAAAGTTGTGCATTGATTTGGTGCGCTCTTGGGTCGTTTAACCGCTGCGCACCAAAAGGCAGCAATATCTGCGCCATCGCGGTGCGTGAGTGCTGCAGGGCGCACTTGGGGCTGCTTGCTATACTGACAGTTGCATCGTTTTGCGAATGCATCGCGCCGATTTGCTCCAACTTGCGGGCGCGTTCAACCCAGACGCTGGGTGTAACAAATACAGCTAAAAACGGGACCTGCGTACCAACCCAGTGCCGTTTTTGGTTCACTGGGTTTTTTGTGTCATGCCATTAGTAGCCGTTGCCCAAACGCTAAATGTTGCCCAGCCGCTGACGCTGCGCAGCGGCGCAGTGTTGCCCAGCTACACCCTGGCTTATGAGACTTATGGCCAACTCAATGCCGACGCGAGCAATGCTGTGTTGGTGTGCCATGCGCTGAATGCCTCGCACCATGTGGCAGGTGTTTACCAGCAAGACGACGGAACCTTAGAGGCCAAAAGCACTGGCTGGTGGGACAACATGGTGGGCCCTGGCAAACCGGTAGACACCAACCGCTACTTTGTCATTGGCGTTAACAACATTGGTTCTTGTTTTGGCTCTAGCGGCCCAGCCAGCACCAACCCCGCTACGGGTCAAGTGTGGGGCGCAGACTTTCCGGTGGTCACGGTGCAAGACTGGGTCCACACCCAGGCCGCACTGCTAGACGCCTTGGGCATTGAGCAGCTGGCCGCCGTAATGGGCGGCAGCCTGGGCGGCATGCAAGCCTTGAGCTGGACGCTGCAATACCCAGACCGTGTGCGCCATGCCGTGATTGTGGCCAGCGCGCCCAACCTGACCGCAGAAAACATTGCATTCAACGAAGTGGCGCGCCGCGCCATCGTGACCGACCCAGACTTTTTTGAGGGTCACTACCGCGCGCACAACACCTTGCCGCGCAGAGGCTTGCGCATTGCGCGCATGATTGGTCACATCACCTACCTTAGTGACGATGTGATGAACGCGAAATTTGGCCGCAGCTTGCGTCGCGCTGCCGACGCGTTGCGCAGCGGGGCCGTATCTGCCGATTACTTGTACAGCACGCAAGACGTCGAGTTTGAGATAGAAAGCTACTTGCGCTACCAGGGAGACAAGTTCGCCGAGTATTTTGACGCCAACACCTATTTGCTGATTACACGTGCCTTGGATTACTTCGACCCAGCGCGTGAACACGGTGGTGTTTTGAGCGCGGCACTGGCACAGGCAAAAGCCAGGTTTTTATTGGTGAGCTTCAGCACAGACTGGCGCTTTGCACCCAGTCGCAGCCGTGAGCTGGTGCAGGCGTTGCTGCAAAACAAGCATGCTGTGAGCTACGCCGAAATTGATGCGCCACACGGCCACGACGCCTTTTTACTGGACGACGCGCGCTACCACGGTGTTGTGCGCACCTACTTTGATCAAGCCGTCACTGTAAAAGGTAGTGCCTCATGAGTACCGACCAGACCATGCAAGCCTTGGCCAACCTGGTGCCAGTGGGCTCGCACGTGCTAGACCTTGGTTGTGGCGACGGCGCCATGCTGGCTTACTTGCAACAACACCGCCAGTGCACAGGCTATGGCGTAGAGATAGACGACGCAAAAGTCAAAGCCTGTGTGGCCGCTGGCGTGAGTGTGTTGCAGCTCAACCTGGACGAAGGCCTGTCTATGTTTGACGACAACGCCTTTGACGTGGTGCTGCAGCTGGACACCTTGCAGCACTTGCGCAATGCCGAAGTCATGCTGCGAGAAACTGCGCGCGTGGGGCGCATTGGTGTTGTGGCGTTTCCCAACTTTGCGCACTGGCCCAACCGTTTGCAAGTGCTCATGGGCCGCATGCCTGTGACCAAGCGCTTGCCTTACCAGTGGTACAACACGCCCAACATACGCGTGGCCACCTTTGCTGACTTTGAGGTGTTGGCCACGTCCAACAGCTTGCACATTGACGAGAGCTTTGGCTTGCACGCCGGGCAGGTCAAGCGCTGGCTGCCCAATGCTTTTGCGAGTACGGCTGTGTTCAAGTTTCGCAAATAAGCCACGCCATGCAGGCCAGCACCCGTCCACCACGCTTTGCGCAGCGGCTGTGGCCGTGGCTTGACCTGGTCAATGCCCGTAGTCTGCGCCTGGATGCGCAAGCAGGTTTGTTGGGCATGGTGTTGTCTTTGCCGCAAGGCATTGCGTTTGCCACGCTGGCGGGCTTGCCGATTGAGTACGGTGTTTACACATCCATCGTGCCGTGCATAGTGGCGGCCTTGTTGGGTTCTAGTTGGCATGTCACCTCTGGGCCTACCAATGCGATTTCCTTGGCCATGCTGGCCATGCTCGCGCCGCTAGCTGCGGTGGGCAGCGCCCACTACATTGCTCTGGCGCTTACCGTGACTTTGCTGGTGGGGCTTATACAGCTGGGTGTGGGTGTGTTGCGTTTGGGCAGCGTGGCCAACTTTATCTCGCCAGTGGCCTTGTTTGGCTTTACGGCGGGTGCGGCCTTGTTGATTGCCATGAGTGCCTTACCCGACGCGCTGGGCCTGGACACAGCCGATATACACGGTGCAGTGCCATCCGCGTCTTATGCCTTAACCCACCTGGCGCAGTCACATTGGGGCAGTGTGCTGGCCGCAGCGCTCACCGTGGTGGTGGCCTTGTTGGTCAAGCGCTGGCGCCCATCTTGGCCGCATATGTTGCTGGGCCTGGTTGCTGCCACTGTTGTCTCGCTGTTGTTGCCCAGTGATCAAGTGGCCACTGTTGGTCGCATTCCTTCGCCGTTCCCACAATGGTCTTGGCCAGCAGTGCCACTGCGTGACTTGCCTGAGCTGGTGGGGCTGGCTTTGGCACTGAGCCTGGTGGCCATGGGGCAGAGCGTGTCGATTGCCAAAGCGCTGGCAGACAAGTCTGGTCAACGCGTGGATACCAACCGTGAGTTTGTTGGTCAGGGCTTGTCCAATGTCGTGGGTGCGTTTTGCTCATGCTATGTGTCGTGTGGCTCGCTCAACCGTTCGGTACCCAACTATGAGGCCGGCGCGCAAACGCCGCTGGCCTCTGTGTTTTCAGCACTGCTGATGTTGGCATTGGTGGGCGTGGCAGCGTCGCAGTTGTCACACATACCTGTGGCCGCTATTGCAGGTTTGCTGATGTTGGTGGCTTGGAGTTTGTTAGACGTGGCGCGCTGGCGCCATGTGTGGCACGTTAGCCGACGTGACTTTGCTATTGCAGGCGCTACGCTGGTAGCGACCGTGACGTTGCGCCTGGAGTACGCCATTGTGTTGGGCGCTTTGCTCAGCTTGATGGTGTTTTTGTACCGCACAGCCAACCCTGCCATGCGCCGCATGGGTTTTGATACGCTGGAGCAGCCGCGCCGCTTTGTGGTGTTGGGCGGCGTTGGCAACACATCTGATGTTGACGCTGATGCGGCGCTGCCAGAGTGCCCACAGCTGACGCTATTGCGCATGGAGGGTGATGTGTATTTTGGCGCGCGGTGCAGTCGGTGAGTGACAGGCTGCAACAGCTGCGCGAGCAGCCAAGCCCGGCCAAGCATTTGCTGGTGATGGCCAAAAGCATGAATCACATTGACCTGGCAGGCGAGCAATTGTGGCGTCAGGAGCTGGTAGCGCGGCGCGCCAAAGGCGGTGACCTGTACTTTCACCGCCCACGCCCTGAGGTGCTGGCTATGTGGCACGCTACAGGCTTTGATAAAGCGCTTGGTGCAGCCAATGTGTTTGCAGACAAGCAAAGCGCCATTGGACATATTGTTCCGTTACTGGATGCTCGCGTTTGCAGCCAATGCACCGTGCGTATTTTTCAAGAGTGCCCAAAAGCCTAAAGGACTGCCATGTATACGCCTGAAGCCAAAGCCCTGGCCACGCCAGATGGGCAAAGACTGGTGTCGTTTGCGTGGCCGTGGCGGCGGGACGATGCGCCGCGTGCGCATGTGTTGTTGGTGCACGGCTTGGGTGAGCATGCCAGGCGCTATGACACACTGGCCATGTGGTTTCAAAACAAGGGCATAAGTGTTTGGGCGTATGACCAACGCGGCCATGGCGTGTCAAGCGGCGCGCGTGCCACGCTGCCCACGCCTGATGCCTTGTTGTATGACCTGGATGTGGTGTGGCAAGCCTTTGCCAATGCGCACAACAGTGGCGTGCCGCTGCTGGTGCTGGGCCACAGCATGGGCGGCTTGGTGGTGATGCGTTGGTTGC
Organism: Comamonadaceae bacterium M7527; assembly: GCA_021044545.1. Lineage (NCBI taxonomy): Bacteria > Pseudomonadati > Pseudomonadota > Betaproteobacteria > Burkholderiales > Comamonadaceae > Comamonadaceae bacterium M7527. The sequence goes on along the minus strand of CP087990.1, from coordinate 1,755,545 downwards.
AGCGAGACACCATGCTGCAGCAAACGACCAGGCCTGCTGCGGCCATTGTGTCGTCACCAGCGCTGGGTGTGTACGCCAACGGTGTTGAGCAATGGTTGGTGAGAACGCTGGCGCGGTATGTACCCAATGTGCGGCTTGGTAATGGCTTGAAGCTTCAAGGCTTGTCACATGATCCAGCGGTTATCCAAGCCTACAAACAAGACCCATTGGTGCACAAATACGTGACGCCGCGTTTGGTGCAATGGATTGTTGCCAACGGAGCACATGTGGTGGGCAGCGCTGCCCAGTGGTCTCTGCCAAGCCTGTTGATGTACGCCGGCGCGGATGCGCTGGTTAATCCCAAAGCGGCTGATGCATTCGCCAAGGCAGCGCCTGCCTGCGTGCAAACGCATCGCCTGGACGCTGCGTTTCATGAGATTTTCAACGAGTCTGCCCAGTACCGTGACCAAGCCTTGGCCACGCTGCAGCAATGGCTGGACGGGCTGCTGGGCAAGTCAGCCGCATGAAGGTCTGGTATGCGTCGCCTTGTGTCGCGCCTTAGGGTGTGAGCGCATCAGGCCAGGCATTTTCGAATTACTTTGAGCCCAGCGCAGGCTGTGTCACCAGCCCTTTGGCCGCCAGCCACCACAAGCCCAGGCCAGTGAGTGCAACTGGTGCGATGGAGCCCCAGTTCAGCCAAGCCCAACCCTGGGTGGTGAGCAAAGCGCCAGAGGCAAATGAGCTCAGTGCCATGGTGACAAAGGTTAGAAAGTTGATGGCCGCTTGCGCTTTGTCTTTTTCAGCGGGTGCGTAGGCCTTTAAAGACAGCGTGGTGCTGCCAGTAAACAAGAAGTTCCAGCCCACACCCAGCACAAACAAGGCGACGGTGAAGTGCATCAGGTCTTGCCCGATTAAGGCAATCACAATGCATGCGGCGTTTAACAGTACGCCCACACCCATGATGCGCAACACGCCAAAGCGCTTGATGAGGTGGCCAGTAAAAAAGCCGGGTGCGAACATGCCTATCACGTGCCACTCCAGCACAAAGGCGGTGTTGTCAAAGCTCATGCCGCACACTTGCATGGCCAAGGGTGTGGCGGCCATCAGCAGGTTCATCACACCGTAGCCCAGCGCTGCGCCGCCAGCGGCTACTATAAAAACGGGCTGGCGCATGATCATGCTCATAGGCCTGCCCGTGTCAGCACGAGTGCTGGCTTGGGCCACTGCTGGAAAGCGCATCAGGCCAATCATCACCATGGACAGGGCGGCCACTGCCACCAAGGCCAAGCCAAGTAGGCACCAGTGAATGCCGTCGCTGTCAAGCCGCGCGTCATGGCGGCCAGGTTGGGGCCTAGTACCGCACCAATTAGGCCGCCGGCCAATACCAGAGACACCGCCTTTTCGCGCGTCTCGGGCGTGGCAAGTTCGGCGGCGGCAAAGCGGTACAGCTGGCCATTGGCGCTGTAGTAGCCTGCCAGCACTGTGGCGGCTACCAGCAGCCAGAAGTTGCCTTGCACGGTAGCCAGTGCGCACAGCAGCGCCGAGGCTATGGCTACCAGCAAGCCCAATTGAAATGACATTTGTCTGCCAAAACGGGTTTGGGTTTTGGCCACCAAACCGGTGGAAAGTGCCCCACCCACCACATAGCCTGTTACAGGCAACGTGGCCATCCAGCCCAGCGGTGCCAAGGCCAGGCCTACCAAGCCGTTGATGGCGATAAACACCACGTTGTTGGTTAAAAACAAGCCTTGTGCGCCTGCGAGTAGCCACAGATTTTTATTCATGAATGGGTGCTTGGCGCTGAGCGCAGTAGGGGTTGATCAAGTGCTTGATCGTATATCAGTAATGACTGATATGGACATTTGCGCAACCTATTGGGGCAAGGTTTGAGCGTGTCGCGTGGTGCTTGCTGGTTAGGCCAGGCGCATCAGCGCAGCCAATGCGGCTGTTTCTGCCCTTAGTATGCGAGCGCCCAGGCTCATGGGCTGCCAGCCTGCCGCCATGGCTTGCGCTTCTTCTTGCGCACTCAGGCCGCCCTCGGGGCCATTCAGCACCCAAATATCAGAGGTGTCTTTGGTTGAGGTGCAGGCGGTGTCAGCGTTATTTGTCTGTAGCGACAACACATAGCGTGTCGCCTGCGTGGGTACCTGGCCTGTTAACCAGGCGCCAAGTGGCTGGGGCAGCGCTACCGTGGGTACGCGGTTGCGCCCGCATTGCTCGCATGCAGATACCGCAACCGCTTGCCAATGCGCTTGTTTTTTGTCGGCCCTGTCACCGCTTAGCTTGACCACGCTGCGTTGGCTCATGAGTGGGGTAATGCTGGCTGCACCCAGTTCGGTGGCTTTTTCAACCAGCCAATCCATGCGTTCGTTGGCGGGCATGCATACGGCCAGGTGAACGGCGCGCTGGCTTTCGCGTTCTACCGCATGGTGAGCACCTACTTGCACATCAACGGTTTGCCGGCCAATCAGCGCAATAGTGGCTTCAAACTCGCCGCCTCGTCCGTCAAACAGTTGTACGCTGTGGCCGGGCTGCATGCGCAGCACCTGTATGTGGCGGCTGGCTTCGCGCGACAGCGTGAGCGTCACACCGGTGTGCAAGGCTTGGTCACTGTAAATACGTGGCATTGTGGCAGCTTGCGTGTGCTTTAGTTGGGGCCAAACGAGTAGCCGCTGGCTATCTCCAGACCTTCGATCTCGTCGATAAATTGCAGCAGTGGTTTGAGCTCGCGGTAGCGCGCCGCGGTGTTGCGTACATAGTGGATAAAACGCGGTGTGTCCGCCAAGTACTTGGGCTTGCCGTCACGCAAGGTGAGGCGCGCAAAAATGCCCAATATTTTCAAGTGGCGCTGCAAGCCCATCCACTCTACGGCGCGGTAAAACGCGCCAAAGTCTTGGTCCCAGTCGTTGTGGTTGAGCAGGCCCGCTGCGCGTGCGCGCTCCCAGTAACGAACGGTGATGTCTATGACCAGGTCGTCGTCCCAACTCCAGAAAGCATCGCGCATCAAGCTGGCAATGTCGTACGTAATGGGGCCAATTACGGCGTCTTGGAAGTCCAAAAGACCTAGGTTGTTGTCGGTCCCAACCATGATGTTGCGCGGCATAAAGTCGCGGTGTACGTAGACTTGCGGCGCATCCAGGTTGTTGGCAATGATGCGCTCAAAGGTGTTGTCAAGCATGTCGCTTTGCGCCGCGCTTAAGGTCATGCCTTTGTGCTGCGCCACATACCAGTCTGGAAACAGCCTGAGCTCGCGTAGCAATAGCGCATGGTCATAGGGCGGCAATGCAGATGTTGGCGTGGCCTGCTGCCACCGCACCAACATGTCTAGGCTTTGTCCCATGTAGGAGCGCACCAGTGCGTGTGCCTGGCTTAGTGCAGCCGACTTGTCGGCCTCTGTGGCATAGGCCTGCGGCAGTGGCGCGTCTGCGTTTGGCGCGGCTATCTCAAAAGCACTGCGAAGGCCGGGAATGTGGCTAAGCACATCGAGTAGGGTGTGCCGGCCCAGGTCGCTGAGCAGCATAAAGCCCAAGCTGGCCTCCCAAGCCAGTACTTGGGGTGCATGGATGCCAGCGCCATGCATCAGCTGGGCCACGTGGGCAAACGGCTTGCAATCTTCTTTGTCTGGTGGCGCATCCATGATGACCAGCGTGCGCCCCCGTGCGTCTTGAATGCGCAGGTAGCGCCTGAAACTGGCGTCTGCACTGGCAATGCTTAATGTATCGGTGCGAAGGTGGTGCGCTGCGGCGACGCTGTCAAGCCATGTACTGAATGCACTGGCGCGCAACGGATCTGCCCATGTGACGGCTTGTACAACAGATGTTGCGGGCGCTGTGGGGTTGTGGTTGGGCGTAGGTGGCATTGCGCGGGTAAAGCGCCTGATCAGCGCGGTGGTGTCTCGTAGGATAATGATCACTTTCATTGTATGTGCAGCGCCGGTCTGCAAGCCTGTATTGCCCTTGTTTATGCCCAAACGTCTTCCCTATTGGCCGCCGGTATTGCTGATGTGCAGCTTGAGTGCGGCGGTCCATAACGCGTGGGCGCAAGAGACCCCTGTTATTCAGCCGTTAGAAAACCTGAAGCTGACACCAGAGCTGGCTGAGGACTTGCCGGCGTCGGTCAAGCAGCAGCTGCCTACATTTGTGTCTGGCGACAACATCACGGGCGAGGCCGATGTGTCTACCCGCATTGAAGGTCAAGCCCAGTTGCGCCGACATGGGGTCATTATCAAGGCGCAGGACATTGAGCAAGATGTGGCCACTGACACCGTCACCATGCAAGGCAATGTACAGGTCAATCAGCGTGGTAACCGCTTTACCGGTCCAAAAGCCCAGCTCAAGTTGGACACCACAGAGGGCTATTTTGAGTCGCCCGACTTTGAAATCAACAGCGTCAATGGCCAGGGGCAAGGCCGCGGTCAAGCGGCGCGTATCGACTTCAAAGGCCCTGATGTCGCGGTGGCCACAGATGTGACCTACTCCACCTGCCCAAGGCCACCAGGCAGCAAGTGGGCCCCAGACTGGCTGGTGAGCGCATCAAGCATTACCTTTGACCAAAGCAACGACACGGGCACGGCCATTGGCGGCGTACTTAAGTTCAAAGGCGTGCCTGTACTGGCTTCGCCGTGGGTGAGTTTTCCGTTGTCTGATGAGCGCAAGTCTGGCTTGCTGCCTCCCACGCTGAACTTTGATGAGGCCAGCGGTGTAGAGCTCACGATTCCCTACTACTTAAACATCGCGCCCAACCACGACGCCACCTTGTACCCCACCATCATGAGCAAACGTGGCGTGGACTTGGCCGGTGAATACCGCTATTTGGGCAGGGGTTACGACGGACGTTTGCGCGCCGCCTACATGAGCAGTGACAAGCTGCGCGCCGGTGATACTCGCTGGGGCTGGTCGCTGCAGCACAACCAAGGCTTGCGCGTGGGTGACTTGCCGGTACGCTTACAAACCAACTTGAACCGCGTGAGCGACGGCGACTACTGGTCAGACTTTCCGCGCAGCACCACGTCTCTCACAGACAGGTTGTTGGCCAATGACGTGGTGTTTAGTACCGGCCAAGGCTTGTGGAGCGCCAGCGTGGGCTCTTACAAATGGGAGACGCTGCAAAGCACAGACACCAGCAAAATCGTTGCGCCTTACGACAGAGAGCCGCACATCACCTACGACATAGCCTCTAACAGCCCATCAACGCGGTTGGCTGGCTTGGACTGGCGCATCAACTCGCAGATCACCCACTTTAGCGGCGACCCCACAGACCATCGCTTTAACGGCCGTCGTGCGGTGTTGTCTGGCCAGGTGAGCAAGCGGTTTTCAACGCCAGGCGGCTATGTGCAGCCTGCCTTGCGCGTACACACCCGCAGCTACTACTTAGACAATCCGCTAGCGGGTAGTGGCCCGTTTGCACAGCAGCACAGCGCCAGCGTGACACTGCCAACACTCAGCGTGGATGCCGGCTTGGTGTTTGAGCGCGATACAGACAGCGGCGGTATTCAAACACTTGAGCCGCGTGCCTTGCTGGCCTACACGCCTTACAGCAATCAAGACGGGCTGCCCAACTACGACTCGGGCGAGGCGGACTTCAACCTCACCAGCATTTATGCGCCCAACCCGTACACGGGCAACGACCGCATTGCAGACACCCAAACGCTGACCTTTGGTTTGACATCGCGCTGGTACCAAGCCGTGTCTGGGCGAGAAGTTTTCAACCTCACTGCGGCGCAGCGTATGCGTTTGGCAGACCAAGTACAAGGCATTCAAGATGGCTCAGCGGTGCAAACCGACCAAGTCAGCGATGTGTTGCTGGGTGGCAGCTACAAGCCCGATGAACGTTGGAGTTTTGATGGCCTGGTGCAGTACGACCAAGACATAGGCCGCGCTCAGCGTGTCACGTGGCGCGCCAGCTACAGGCCTAGCAATTACCGCACGGTTAGTTTGGCTTACCGCCTGCAGCGCCAGACCAGCGAGCTGGTGGACCTGGCTTGGCAATGGCCTCTTAATGACTTATGGGGCGACAAAGGCGAAGACCTTGGACCGGGTCGTGGATTGGGCGCGCCGCGCTGGTACAGCGTGGGCCGTGTGAACTACAGCCGCTTAGACAAAAAAATTGCAGACTTGGTCACAGGCTTTGAATACGATGCGGGCTGTTGGGTGGGCCGCGTGGTTTTAGAGCGTTTACAAACCACTCAGACCAAGTCAAACAATCGCATTTTGTTTCAGCTGGAGTTTGTCGGCTTCTCGCGCTTAGGCGCCAGCCCATTGCAAACACTCAGCGAGAGCGTGCCGCGCTACCAATACCTGCGCCAAGACATACAAGCGCCTAGCCGCTTCCAAAATTACGATTGAGAGAGCTTATGTTGTCCAAACGCCTATGCGTCCCCTTTCTGTTGCTTGCCAGCTTGGCGGGTGGACTGCCCGTACAGGCACAAACGACCAAAGCGCCAGAGTTGGTGGACTCCATCGTGGCGATTGTGGGCACGCAGCCAATTACCTTGCTGGAGTTGCAGCAGCGAATGAGCGCCGTTGCCAAGCAAAACGGCCTAGCCAGTAGTGAGTCATTGCGTGCCACAGTGTTGGAGGCCTTAATCAACGAGCGTGCTCAGGCGCAGGCCGCGTTAGATGCCGGTATCAGCGTAGACACCGCCGACATTGATCAGGCCGAGCAAGCCGTGGCTGCGCAAAACCAACTCACTGTTGACGGCTTGCACCAGCAACTCGGTGCAGATGGCTTAACGGTTGGCAGTTTCAGGCGTCAGCTGCGTGACCAATTGTTGGTACAGCGCATTCGCGAACGCGAGGTCAATGGCCGCATCAACATCACGCAGGCAGACATCAACCAGTTTTTAAGTGCCCAAGCGAAGCCCGGACCAATGAGCTTGCAGGTGGCACACATTTTGGTGGCTGTGCCCGAGAGCGCTGCCGGTGAGGTGTGGGCTACAGCGCAGGCCAAAGCGCAGCAAATCGCAGCGCGCGCCAGGGCTGGCGAAGACTTTGCTGCGCTGGCGCGCGAGTTGTCCAATGCTGCAGACGCGGCACAAGGCGGTGACTTGGGCCTGCGCACGCTGGACGAGGTGCCTCCTCTGTTTGCGCAGGCGGTCGCCAATGTGCAGCCTGGTGAGGTGGGCGAGGTGGTACGCAGTGGCGCAGGCCTGCATGTGGTCAAGCTGCTCAAGCGCCAGCGTGCTCAAGCTGTGATGACGCAAGTGCAAACCCGTGCACGTCACATATTGCTGCGGGCTGACGACAAGTCTGCGCAGTCCAAAGCCGTTGCACAACTGGAGGCGGTGCGTGCGCAACTGGTATCGGGCCAGGCAGACTTTGCGGCGGTTGCCGCCAGCATCAGCCAAGACGGCTCGGCAAAGGCTGGTGGTGAATTGGGCTGGGCCCGCCCAGGCATGTTTGTGCCGGAGTTTGAAGCGGCTATGGACAGGTTGGACATCAACGGTATTTCTCCCCCCGTGGTCTCGCGTTTTGGCGTGCATTTGATACAAGTGTTAGAGCGCGCACGCGTGGCCATGAGCCCTGAAGACCAAAACGCCGCCATTACCAACATACTGCGTGAGCAAAAAGGCAACGATTTATACGCCAAGTGGGCGCGCGACGTGCGTGCCCGCGCCTATGTCGATATTCGCCAGCCACAAGATCAATGAAGCACATTGCGCGCAAGCGGTTTGGCCAGCATTTTTTAAGTGACGGCCACATCATCGAGTCTATTGTTGACGGCATCAACCCACAGCGAAGTGACGCCATGGTGGAAATTGGCCCTGGCCTGGCCGCACTGACCAACCCACTGCTGGCCAGGCTTGATGCGCTTACCGTGATCGAGTTGGACCGCGACTTGGCCGTAAGGTTGCGTGCCAATGAGCGACTTGACGTGGTCGAGTCTGATGTGTTGCGCGTGGACTTCAAGGCGCTGGCTGAGCGCCTGGGTGCGCCCAAGCTGCGCGTGGTGGGCAACCTGCCCTACAACATCTCCACGCCTATTTTGTTTCACCTGTTAGACCATGTGGATGTGGTGACAGACCAGCACTTTATGCTGCAAAAAGAAGTGATAGACCGCATGGTGGCTCAGCCAAAGACATCGGCCTATGGCCGCTTGTCGGTGATGCTGCAGTGGCGTTACGACATGGAGAACTTCTTGTTTGTACCGCCTGAAAGCTTTAGCCCGCCGCCACGTGTAGACAGTGCCGTGGTGCGTATGGTGCCCAAAGTGCAAATACCGCCTGTGCGGCTGGCAGAGTTCTCCGAGATGGTGCAAGTGGCCTTTAGCCAGCGCCGTAAAGTATTGCGCCATACGCTGGGCGCGTGGCTAGACCAGCGCGGTTACACCGGCAACTTTGACATGCGCCGCCGCGCGGAGGAGGTGTCGGTGCAAGAGTATGTTGATGTGCATTTGGGGCTGGCGCACAGCACTTGACGCTGGAGTCCACTGGGCGCGCACCATAGGCACGCTATCAAGTTATAAAAAAACCACCTAAGCCAAAGCCAGGTGGTTTTTTATTGGGGCCTGTTCAGGCGCTGGCTATTTAAGCAGCGCTTAACCAGTAACCCGCATTAAATGGGCTGCTCATACGCAGTGCCATGGGGCTCACGTCTACCAGCTTATCGGTAGGCATTGGCTCTTCGGTGCTGCCTTCAATGGTGATGGTTTCACCGCTTGAAGCGCGTGCGACTGAGAATGAGTAGAAGCAGCGGAAGGGCACCTTGCGGTCGTTCCAGTAGTCGGCTGTGTCGCGAAAGATATCCAGCAGCTGTTCGCGTGCTTCCTTGTCAAATTTGGCGTGCGACGGAATATGCTCCAAAACCACTACAAAACCAGTTTGTGGGCCAGACTTGTGCAGCACGTCTGTCATGGCGTCGTACAGTGAGTCAAAGTTTTTGTTGCTGTTGGCCGCCAGGGTGTATTGGGTGCTGACCAGGTCTAGTACGTCTTGCTTGGCCAATGCTTTAGCTAGGTTGGCGTATAAAAAGTGGTGCCCTAACTGCTGGGCAGCGGCTTGCAACTCGCTCACGCGGTGTGCGCGAATTGACTGAACGATGTTTGTACGTACGGTACGAAGCGGCGTGTCCATCTCCGTGTCTTTCTTTGTCAAAAGTCAATAAAACCAAAACTCAAACCACCACTCGGGTGGTGTTGCAAGCAGCCCTGCTACTGTGGTTTAACAACCCAACGAAAGCTTTCGCCATGGTCGTTTGTGTAGTAGCACAGCGAACTCACATGCTGCCCGCTGTCGCATACCAATGTCTGGCGCCTAAGTGGCCTAAACCTGGTGCAAAGTTTGCGGGTTTTTACAAATCAGGTTGGCCCGTCAGCGCGGCTTGGTCAGCACCAAAGTGCTTATCCATTTGCGCAAGGGTTAACCCTGTAAACAACCGCGCAAGTGTGCCTGAAAGCGGCTAAAAGCGCAAGTCTTTATTGCACAAGGTGAAAAGCCGCCCCGTTTTGCGACGGTGGCGGCCTCGGCTTGCGCGCCTATGCCGGCCGGCTTGGGTTGCTGCGCTGCACGTTGGCGTCGGCTACGGTGAGTGCTGTCATGTTCACAATGCGGCGCACCGTGGTGCTGGGCGTAAGTATGTGTACAGGCTGACGTGCGCCCAGCAGCACGGGGCCAATGGCAATGCCGCCACCCGATGCTGTTTTGAGCAGGTTGTAGGCAATATTGGCCGCGTCGATGTTGGGCATTACCAACAGGTTGGCTTCGCCTTTGAGCACCGAGTCAGGCATCAGTTTGGCGCGGGCGGTGGCGTCTAGTGCCACATCGCCGTGCATCTCGCCGTCTACTTCCAGCCAGGGCGCCTGCTCGTTGAGCAAAGCCAATGTCTCACGCATTTTGATGGCGCTGGGCTGGTTGCTTGAGCCGAAGTTGGAGTGCGACAGCAGCGCAACCTTTGGCGTGAGACCAAAGCGCAACATTTCTTCAGCCGCAGCCAGTGTGATTTCGGCCAATGCCTTGGCGCTGGGGTCGTAGTTGACGTGTGTGTCCACAATAAACACTTGGTGCCCTGGCAGCAGCAGGCCGTTCATGCAAGCGTAAGTGCCAGCACCGTCACGCTTGCCAATAACAGGGTCAATGTAGGCCAAGTGGTCGGCGGTAGCACCCCAGGTGCCGCAAATCAGGCCGTCTACATGGCCTGTTTCCAGCAGCATGGCGCCAATGAGTGTGAGGCGGCGGCGCATGTCAATCTTGGCCAGCTGTTGGGTCACGCCTTGGCGCGCCGTCTTCTTGTGGTAGGCCTGCCAAAAGCTGCGGTAGCGCTCGTCTTGCTCCACGTTGACCACGTCGTAGTCCACGCCTTCACGCAGGCGCAAGCCAAACTGTTCTATGCGCCCGGCAATGATGGCGGGGCGGCCAATCAGGGTTGGGCGGGCCAGGCCCTCGTCTACCACCACCTGGCAAGCACGCAATACGCGTTCTTCTTCGCCCTCGGCGTAGGCCACACGTTTGCGTGAGGCCTGTTTGGCCGCTGCGTAAATGGGCTTCATCATGGTGCCGCTGGCAAACACAAAGCTTTGCAGTTGCTCGCTGTAGGCTTGCATATCCGCAATGGGGCGTGTGGCCACGCCGCTGTCCATGGCCGCTTGTGCTACGGCGGGTGCAATTTTCATCATCAAGCGCGGGTCAAACGGCTTGGGGATTAAATACTCCGGGCCAAAGGTGAGCTTCTCGCCCACGTAGGCAGCAGCTACCACTTCGCTTTGCTCGGCCTGTGCCAGCTCGGCAATGGCGTGCACAGCCGCCACTTCCATCTCGTCGGTGATGGTGGATGCGCCCGCGTCCAATGCGCCCCTGAAGATATAGGGAAAGCACAGCACGTTGTTCACTTGGTTGGGGTAATCGGTGCGGCCGGTTGCCATCACCGCGTCGGTGCGCACAGCCAGCACTTCGTCTGGCAGTATTTCAGGGGTGGGGTTGGCCAGCGCAAATATCAGTGGGCGCTCAGCCATGTTGGCCACCATCTCTGGCTTTAACACGCCACCAGCAGACAAGCCCAAAAACGCGTCAGCGCCTTTGATGACCTGCGCCAGAGTACGTTGGTCTGTTGCTTGTGCAAATTGGGCTTTGTCGTCGTCCATCAGCTCGGTGCGGCCTTCGTAGACCAGGCCGGCTAAGTCTGTGACCCAAATGTTTTCGCGTGGCAAGCCCAGCTTAACCAACAAGTTCAAACAGGCCAATGCCGCCGCACCCGCGCCTGAGACCACCAGCTTGCTGTTGTTGATGTCTTTGCCCAGCACCTTCAAGCCATTTAAAAACGCAGCACCCACCACAATGGCCGTGCCGTGTTGGTCGTCATGAAACACTGGAATCTTCATGCGCTCGCGCAGCTTGCGCTCTACATAAAAGCAGTCTGGCGCCTTGATGTCTTCTAGGTTGATACCGCCAAATGTGGGCTCCAGCGATGCAATGATGTCGACCAGCTTCTCGGGATCTTTTTCGTTGATCTCTATGTCAAATACGTCAATACCAGCAAACTTTTTAAACAGTACACCCTTGCCTTCCATTACTGGCTTGGACGCCAGTGGGCCAATGTCACCCAAGCCCAGCACGGCAGTGCCGTTGGTGATGACGCCCACCAGGTTGCCACGACTGGTGTACCTGAACGCAGCGGCCGGGTCAGCCACGATTTCCTCGCAAGGCGCAGCCACACCAGGTGAGTAGGCCAGTGCGAGGTCGCGCTGGTTGGTGAGTTGTTTGGTGGCGGCTATGGCCACTTTGCCCGGGGTCGGAAACTCGTGGTACTCAAGTGCGGCTTTGCGCAACTCGGCGGCCTTGTTGGCCTTGGCGTCAGCGCTTTTGTTGGTATCGGTCATGGTTGTGAACACTTTTTAAAACATCACAGGGAGCCCAGCACGGCGGCACCTGGGCTAGCCATTGTAGGCAGACGCAGGCGTTGCACGCGCTGCACGGCGCTGAAATTGGGGTGATTCGCTTTTGACTATTTTGAGTGCAAAAGCGTTGAGCAAAGCTTTATTGCGCTTTTTAAGAGGTGTAATGGCACAGGCAGGCGAGCCTGTGGCTTTAGTCCTGGGCGTACCTGGCCCACAGCGTGCGCGCTTGGCCGGCAATGGATACTTCCTGGGTACCAGCGCGCAAGACCAGCACCTCACCCGCGCTGATGCTGCCCGCTTGCTCGACAGCCAAGTAAAAGCCGCAGCTGGCATGCGTCACCATGTCCTTGGCGGCTTGGGCGTAGCCGATAACGGCGTTGAACTTGCTGCAGGGCTGGCGCGGGCGGGTAACGCGCAGCACCACGTTGGGACCTACCAGGGTGTCACCCACAAACACTTGATGTTCTAGCAGGCCAGCAATGGTGAGGTTTTCGCCCATGGTGCCGTGAGGCAGGTCTTGCTCAAACAGGTCAAGGCCCAACGCGGCCCGGCGTTGCTGCCAATAGGCGTAGTGCTCTTGCGGGTAGGCGTAGACAGCTTGCGCCAAGCCGCCGTGCAGTGACAACTCGACCTGTTCGTCGCCCTCAAGCCCCAGCGGTGCCACCGCCACAGTGCCGCTGCGCGCTGTTTTGCCAATGGCTGAGCGCATGCGCCGCCCGCCCACCAGCAAGTTATGGGCAAGTGCCGTGTTGACGCTTATGACGCGCGCCGTTGTGTGCGCTGTCATGCGCGCGCCATCAAAGCTTCTATGTCGGCAATGGCCACTGGCACATCGCGGGTGATCAGCTCGCAGCCATTGGTCGTGACAATGGCGTCGTCTTCAATGCGTATGCCTATGTTGTGAAACGCCTCTGGCACGTCGTCGCTGGGGCGTATGTACAAGCCGGGCTCAATGGTGAGCACCATGCCCGCCTGTAAATGGCGTGTGAGTGGCGGCGTGTGTTGCAGCGCCTGCGCGTCAGTGTCGGCGTAGCGCCCGCAGTCATGCACATCAAGGCCTAGCCAGTGGCTGGTGCGGTGCATGTAAAACGGCGAATAGGCTTTGTTGGCCACTACATCTTGCACGTTGCCAACTTTTTGTTTGTTCAAAATGCCCAGGTCCAGCAAGCCCTGCGACAGCACTTGCACCACTGCATCATGCGGGTCGTTAAACCGTGCGCCGGCCCGGGTCGCGGCCACAGCGGCCTCCTGGCTGGCCAACGCCAGCGCGTATATGTCTCGCTGCGCTGGCGTGAACACACCATTGGCTGGGAAGGTGCGCGTGATGTCGCTGGCGTAGCCGTCTAGCTCGCAGCCAGCGTCAATCAGCACCAGGTCGCCGCTTTGTACCTGCGCGTTGTCGGCGCGGTAGTGCAGCACACACGCATTGGCACCACTGGCCACAATGGATGTGTAGGCCGGAAACTGTGAGCCGTGTTGGCGAAATTCGTGCAGCAACTCAGCTTCCAGGTGGTACTCACGCAAGTCTTTTCCAGCGTGCAAATCTGCTGCACTGCGCTGCATGGCACGCACATGCGCCCCTGCAGAAATGCGCGCGGCGCGGCGCATGATGTCCTGCTCTTGCGGGTCTTTGATGAGGCGCATTTCGTCCAGCAGCACGCAAAGGTCGCGCTGGGTGTCTGGGCAACGCACGCCAGCGCGCGCTTGTCCGCGCACGGTTTGCAGCCAGCGCTCCATGTCGCCGTTGAGTGTGTCGTGTGTGGCAAACGGCCACCACACAGTGGCTTTGTTGCCCAGTAGTGTGGCCACCGTGGCGTCCAGCTGGCTGGCGGGAACGGCTGCGTCAACGCCCAATGCGCTTGGTGCAGCGTCTGGACCCAGGCGGTAGCCGTCCCATATTTCGCGCTCCAAGTCTTTGGGCAGACACACCAGGGTGGTGTGGCCGCTGCTGTCTATGAGCAGCGTGGCACCTGGTTCTGTAAAGCCGCACAGGTAAAAGAAGTAGCTGTCAAAGCGGTACGGAAAGTCGGCGTCGCGGTTGCGTGCGCGTTCGGGCGCAGTGGGGATAACCGCCAGGCTGTTGGGCCCCATGGCCTTTGCCAATGCGTGGCGACGCTGCGCTAACAGCTGCGTGTCAATGGTGATGTTCATGGTGTGTGCGGCGTTGGGTTGATGGTGTTTGTGGCACTGGTGTTTGTAGTATCGACAAGATTGAGCTGTTCTAAACGTTGGGGTGTGCCCACGTCTACCCACTGGCCCTTGTACAGTTCGCCGCTGACCAGGCCGTCATCCATGGCGCGGCGCAGCACAGGCGCCAAAGCCAATGTTTGGCCTGTTGCATTGCCAGGTGCAATGTCGCAGTAGGGTGGCTGAAACAAGGCGGCTTTGAACAAGCCAATGGTGGAGTAGGTGTAGCGCGCATCGGTCTGTGCGCAGACCAAGGCCTGGCCCGCATGGCTTAAGCGCCCGTTTGCAGCCAGTGCAAAGTCACCGTGTGGATTGTGTGCAGGGTTGGGCACCAAAAATAAGTGGGCCAACGCGTTGCTGGCTGCAAAGCTGTTTGCTGCTTCAGCGCTAAAGACAAAAGCGGGTGCATACACATCACCAGCGGCCAACCAGAACACCGGGCCAAGCTGGGGCAAAGCGCGTGCAATACCGCCAGCCGTTTCGAGTGCATGGCCGAAGTCTGCGCCTTCGTGTGAGTAGCGCAGTTGCAAACCATGGTCTTGCGCGCCAAAAGTGGCCTCGATTTGTGCGCCTAGCCAAGCGGTGTTGATGACGGCGTGACTGATGCCGCCACGCTGCATGGCGGCCATGGTCCAACTCATCAACGGGCGGCCCTTGACGGGCAGCAAAGGTTTGGGGCAAGTGTCAGTCAGCGGGCGCATACGCTCTCCGCGACCAGCCGCTAGCAACATGGCGGTTGTAGTCATGGCAAATATTGTCGTGGATTACCTCATGTTGCGCTGGGGGCCGGCATATGAGCACCATTCTTAGCAGCTAAAATCCAGGGTTTCGCCCACAGCGGCGCGCTTGTTCTGTTTTACGTTTCACCGAAAGACCACCATGGCCAACACCACCAACATGGCCAATGCCGTTCGCGCATTGGCAATGGACGCCGTTCAATCCGCAAATTCTGGCCACCCGGGCGCTCCTATGGGCATGGCTGATATGGCGGTGGCGCTGTGGTCGCGCCACTTGAAGCACAACCCCAAAGACCCGTCCTGGGCCAACCGCGACCGTTTTGTGCTGTCTAACGGCCATGGCTCCATGCTGATTTACGCGCTGTTACACCTCACCGGCTACGATCTGCCCATGGACGAGCTGAAGAACTTTCGCAAGTTGCACAGCAAAACGCCTGGCCACCCTGAGGTGGGCATTACCGCTGGCGTCGAGACCACCACTGGCCCGCTAGGTCAAGGCATTACCAACGCAGTGGGCATGGCGCTGGCCGAAAAGCTGCTGGCCAAGCAGTTCAACCGCACTGGTTTTGAAGTGATAGACCACCACACCTACACGTTTTTGGGCGATGGTTGTTTGATGGAAGGCATCAGCCACGAGGCCTGTGCCTTGGCCGGTGCCTGGAAGCTCAACAAGCTGGTGGCACTGTACGACGACAACGGCATTTCTATTGACGGTCAGGTGGCTCCCTGGTTTGTGGACGACACACCAGCGCGGTTTAAAGCCTATGGCTGGAACGTCATTGGCCCGGTAGACGGTCACGATGTTGATGCGGTAGACCGTGCCATTGCCACTGCCAAAACCAGTGCTGACAAACCAACGCTGATTGTGTGCAAGACCGCCATTGGCAAAGGTTCACCCAACCGCGCCAATACGGCCAAGGCCCACGGCGAGCCTTTGGGGGCTGAAGAAATTGCGCTGACGCGCGCTGCCATTGGTTGGAGCGCCGAGCCCTTTCACATTCCCAAAGATGTTTACGCAGACTGGGCTGCGGCGGCCAAGGGCAAGGCCATGCAAGCCGCGTGGAACGAGCAGTTCAAGGCCTACAAAGCGGCTCACCCCAAATTGGCCGCTGAGTTGGTGCGCCGCATCAAGGGCGACTTGCCTAAAAACTTCCAGCAAACTGCCTTTGACGCAGTGGTGTCTGCCCACACCAAGGCCGAGACGGTTGCATCGCGCAAAGCATCGCAAATTGCCTTGGAGTTTTTCACCGCGGCATTGCCCGAACTGTTGGGCGGCTCTGCCGATTTGACGGGCTCAAACCTGACCAACACCAAGCACACGCCCAATCTGCGCATGGATGCCGCTGGTGATGTGGTCGCCACAGTTGACGACAACGGTGATGTGCATACAGGCCGCCACATCAATTACGGTGTGCGCGAGTTTGGCATGGCAGCCATCATGAACGGCATTGCCTTGCATGGCGGTTTCATTCCTTATGGCGGCACCTTCCTCACGTTCAGCGATTACAGTCGCAACGCCATTCGCATGGCCGCGCTGATGAAAACACGCGTGGTGCATGTATTTACCCATGACTCCATTGGCTTGGGTGAAGATGGCCCCACGCACCAATCTATAGAACACGCTGCATCGTTGCGCCTGATTCCTAACCTGGATGTGTGGCGTCCGGGCGATACGGCTGAAACTGCCGTGGCTTGGGCCACTGCCTTGCAAAACAAAGACAAACCCACAGCCTTGTTGCTGTCTCGCCAAGGTTTGCCTTACGCGCCTAAAACAGCACTAGACGAAATCAGCAAAGGTGCTTACGTGCTGTCTGAGCCTGGCGAAGTGGGTATGAAAAAACGCGCCCAAGCGGTGATCATTGCCACGGGCTCTGAAGTGCAGTTGGCGCTCAAGGCGCAAGCCGAACTGGCGACACGCGGTATTGCCACACGCGTGGTATCCATGCCCAGTACCACCACTTTTGACGGTCAAGACAACGCTTACAAAGTGTCTGTGCTACCCAAAGGCTTGCCGCGTGTTGCGGTTGAGATGGGCAGCAGCGACGGCTGGTGGAAGTACGGATGCGCGGCAGTGGTGGGCATGGACACCTTTGGTGAATCAGCCCCAGCGCCTGTGTTGTTTGAGCACTTTGGCTTCACGCCAAAGAACGTGGCAGACACGGTACAAAAGGTGTTGCAGCAGGCTTAAGCGCCGGCCGACTGCGGCCAGCAAGCGTTTTTTGAGTTGGATTTTTTCAAGATTTACAGGAGTTGTTCATGACTATCAAACTAGGTATCAACGGTTTCGGTCGCATTGGCCGCATGGTGTTTCGTGCAGCGGTGCAACACTTTGACGACATAGAAATCGTTGGCATCAACGACTTGCTGGAGCCAGACTACTTGGCCTATATGCTCAAGTACGACAGCGTGCATGGCCGCTTTAACGCAGACGTGTCTGTCGATGGCAGCACCCTCGTTGTCAACGGCAAGAAAATCCGTCTCACCGCTGAGCGCGACCCAGCCAATCTCAAGTGGGGTGAGGTTGGTGCTGATATCGTGATTGAAGCCACGGCTTGTTCCTGACCAAAGAGACTGCTGAAAAGCACCTGGCTGCTGGCGCCAAAAAAGTCATTTTGAGCGCGCCGTCCAAAGACGACACGCCCATGTTTGTGTATGGCGTCAATCACGAGAGCTACGCGGGTGAAGCCATCATCTCCAACGCGTCTTGCACCACCAACTGCCTGGCACCCGTGGCCAAAGTGTTAAACGACACCTGGGGCATCAAGCGCGGCTTGATGACCACAGTGCACGCCGCCACCGCCACCCAAAAAACCGTTGACGGCCCCAGCAACAAAGACTGGCGCGGCGGCCGCGGCATTTTGGAAAACATCATTCCATCAAGCACTGGCGCTGCCAAAGCTGTGGGCAAGGTCATTCCGGAGCTGAACAAAAAGCTCACTGGCATGTCTTTCCGCGTACCCACCTCTGACGTGTCAGTGGTTGACTTAACGGTAGAACTGAACAAAGAAGCCAGCTACGAAGAAATCTGTGCCGCCATGAAGGCCGCCAGCCAAGGTGCCATGAAGGGCGTGTTGGGTTACACCGAAGACAAGGTCGTAGCTACCGACTTCCGTGGTGAAGTGTGTACTTCAGTGTTTGACGCTGAAGCCGGTATTGCACTGGACAGCACCTTTGTGAAGGTAGTGGCTTGGTACGACAACGAATGGGGTTACTCAAACAAGTGTTTGGAAATTGCACGTGTGGCGGCTTCCAAGTAATTGTTGGACTGGTGTTGCTGGGTCGTTGGGCTAAATCGGTAGAGCCTAACGCCCACCCCAAGCCACAAAACTCCCGTTGCGATACCCCGGTTTGCCATAAGTCAAAGCTTCGCCACTGGGGTGCTCCACCCTGCCGCCAGCTGCACGCAATACCGCATCGCCTGCAGCGGTGTCCCATTCCATTGTTGGGCTAAAGCGCGGGTATACATCGGCCTGACCAGCGGCCAGCAGGCAAAATTTGAGTGAAGAGCCAATGGACTTGGTGCGCGCCACCTGGTGCTGCACCAGCCAGGCGTTTGTCTGCTCGTCACGGTGTGATTCGCTGGCGACAGCTACCAAACAGGCGTGGTCTATCTGTTTGCAGGTCATGCGGCGCGTTACGCCGCCTGTTGTCTCAAATGCGCCGCAGGCTTTTGCGCCAGCAAACATGCGGTCTAGTGCGGGGGCGTAGACCACACCTGCAACGGGTGTGTCATCTTGTATGAGCGCGATGTTGACGGTGAACGCACCTTTGCCGTCTCGTTTTAAAAATTCTTTGGTGCCGTCTAGTGGGTCCACCAAAAAATAGGTATGAGGTGTTGCCAGTGCATGGCTTGCGGCGTTTTCTTCCGAGACAACGGCAATGTGTGGTGCGATTTTGGCAAGGCCTTGCACAATCACCGCGTCGGCGATTTGGTCGGCCAGCGTAACGGGGCTGCCGTCTGCTTTGGCGATGGCCTGTACGTCCATGGCGTAGACCTGCATGATGCCCTGCCCCGCAAGCTGTGCCAGTGGTTGAAGCGCGTCAAGCAGTTGCTGCAAGTGCACGTGCCTGCCTCAGCGTGAGGATTCGCAGCGGCCAACGCGAAGCGGGGAGTCGGCATAGCGCGGAATGTCTTTCACCCGCTCCAACAAGGTGTCAACGTCTGCGCGTTTGTTGGCAAATACATTGACCTCCCACACGGGTGTGGCCGGGCGCTCTTGCATCACTTCAGCGGGTATGCGTTTGCGCCTTAGATCGTCCAGCATGGCCAGCGCACTGTCACGCGCCACAAACGTGGCCACTATCAAGCCGTTAGGCAGTGGTGCTTCGCTGTCGCGAAACTCGATTTGGTTTTTGCGCAATAGTTGTTTGCGCTGCTCAAGGCTGGTGTTGCCAGCGACCACCAACAGCACCCAGCGTTGTGCCAACTCATGCGGCACAATGCGCCACAACACGTCAGCGGGTGCTGCGCTTAGGGCACGTTGCAAGGCTTCTTTGCCCTCTACTGGCCAAGTACGTGCACGCCAGCAAACGGCGCTGGCTGTGCCTTTGAATAATGCCTTGTTGCTTAGCGGTGCATCGGTGGGCACCACGACCTGGTCTGGTGTTTGCTCTGCCAAGCCTGTTGTGGTCACGGCGTCGCTGGCAGCCGGGTTTGTGGTTGACGCTATCGTAGTTTGCACGGCAGGCTCAACGACTGCACTTGATACGGGCGTGGCCGGGATTGGGCCAGGTGCGCTACTGGCCGCCTTGTCTGTTGTGCCTTCAATGCTGTGAGTGACGGTGGTGCGGTTATTCGTTGTGGGTTGGGGCGCTGCGGCGCTGCGGGTTGACGGCCAACCCAGGCTCGCCAAATGGCCCTGGCCCCAAGCCCAGACCAAGGCGTTGGCGGCTAGCAAAATGGCAATTACGACGATACGCATAGCCTGACACTCACTTCCTGACTGATTATTGTTTGTATATCTCCCGAGTCGCTTTGCAGGCGCAAGCCGCCATGGGAGTCGACACCAATGCCAATGCCTTGCGTGCCGTCTGACAAGTGTAGCGCCCGGCCTTTTAGCGCATCCAAGGCCTCAAACGACGGGACAAACGGCGCAAAGCCGTGCTGTTCAAACTGGCCCAGCATGGCGGCCAAAGCAGCGACGCAGCTGGCGACCACCTCGCTGATGTCTAGCGCTGCATCGGCTTGCAGGTGTTGTGCCAAGCCTGTGGGTACTACGCCGTTGTGGCTTAGCACACCGTCGGGTGGTGTGATGTTGATGCCTACGCCCAGTACCACGCAGCGCTGCGCGTCCTGGCCGCACACTTCCACCAAAATGCCTGCGAGTTTGTGGTCGTCAATCCAAATGTCGTTGGGCCATTTGATGCGAGGCGCAACGCCGTTGTTAAGCCCTTTAGTGGTCCGCAGCGTCTGCGCAATAGCCACACCTGTTGCCAGAGACAGGCCAAGCAGCGGCAGCGAGCCAGGCCATGGCAAGGCGACAGAAAAGGTGAGCGCGTCACCCACGCGTGTCTGCCAGGGCTTGCCCAAACGTCCTCGACCAGCGGTTTGAGACGCCGTCAACATCACCCTGGGTGCGTTGAGATCACCGCTGCGCGCTACGGTCATCAGCGCGGTGTTGGTAGAGCCCACTTCAGGAACCACGTCTATGGACACATTGGGCCACTGTTGGTGGGTACGCAACCAAATGGCTTCAGCCGCGCTGTTGAGCGCGCGCATCATGGTCTGCGTGGGCGTGTGGGCCATGGTTTAAGTCTTGGTGGCGCTGCCTTTTTTGCTGGCGCGCTTGGGTTTGTTCTTGGAGTTCGATTTGGACTTGGGCTTTGCTGCTTTTGGAGGTTTGCCAGCTAGTGTGTCATCGCCATCGTCTTTGGGTGACAGCAAGGTGCCGCGGCAGTTGGGTGCGCCACACCAGCAAGGGTAGTCGGCCAGTAGTTCAGGGGTGTGTGGTTCGTCAATGTTGAGGCCGTAGTCGTAAAACAGCTCTTCGCCAGCTGCAAGCGGGCGCAGGGATTTGATGAACACGCGTCCGGCGCGCTCATCGGCCTCGCAGTTGGGCGCGCAGCTGTGGTTGATCCAGCGTGAGCGGTTGCCGCCTACGTTGGCGTCAATCACGTTGTGCTCGTCGATGTGGAAGTAAAACGTGTGGTTGGGCTGCGCGGGGTCGTGAGGGTGGCGCTCCAGGGCCTCTTCCCAGCTGATAATCTCGCCTACGTATTCCACCAGTGCCTCGTTCGCGGGCAGGTCTTGCAGCGCAAACACGCCTTTGCCGTGTACGGGTGAGTTGCGTGCAACAATCCGCTCTTTAAATTGCTTGGCGGCTTTGACCATGGCCGCAGGCGGGCGAGGCTTTGAAGTAGACACGATTGAAGCACCCTCAAAAAGTTTGGTAAGGTTTAAATAGGTGAGCGGGCAGTTGCACGCAAACACAGGCGCAGCGTTTGCGCCACCCACTGGATTGTAGACAGATGAAAACATTGGTCATTGCCGAGAAGCCTTCCGTTGCCCGCGATATCGCGGCCGCGCTTACGACTAGCGCAGGCAAATTTGAAAAGCTAGACGACTCGTTCGAAAACGAGCAGTACATCATCACGTCTGCCGTGGGCCACCTGGTAGAGATTGCCGCACCAGAGGCGTTTGACGTGAAGCGTGGCAAGTGGAGCTTTAACAACCTGCCTGTGTTGCCGCCACACTTTGAGTTAAAGCCCATTGAAAAAACCAAGTCGCGTCTTAACGCTGTGGTGAAGCTGGCCAAACGCAAAGACGTGGGCGACCTCATTAACGCCTGTGACGCGGGGCGCGAGGGCGAGTTGATCTTTCGCCTGATCGAGCAATTTGCCAGTGAGAAAAAGCCGCTGGGTAAAAGCGTGCGCCGCTTGTGGCTGCAGTCTATGACACCGCAAGCCATACGTGACGGCTTTGCCCAATTGCGCACAGACGAGCAAATGCGTCCGCTGGCTGATGCAGCGCGTTGCCGCTCTGAGGCCGACTGGCTGGTGGGCATCAATGGCACACGTGCCATGACCGCTTTTAACTCGCGCGATGGTGGTTTTTTCTTAACCACAGTCGGGCGCGTGCAAACGCCTACGCTGTCTGTGGTGGTGGAGCGCGAAGAACAAATTCGCAAGTTTGTGAGCCGCCCTTACTGGGAAATACACGCCACGTTTGGCGCAGCTGCTGGCGAGTACGCAGGCAAGTGGTTTGACCCTGCCTGGAAAAAGCCTGCGGTGGCCGAGGGCGACGCTAAAGACGGTGAACAAAAAGCAGACCGCGTGTGGGATGAAGCTCGCGCGCAAGCCGTGGCCAATGCCGTGCGAGGTCAAGCGGCCAGTGTGTCCGAGACATCAGCGCCCAGTAAAAAATCAAGCCCAGGCTTGTTTGACTTGACCACCTTGCAGCGCGAGGCCAACGGCAAGTTTGGCTACTCTGCCAAAACCACGCTGCAAATTGCGCAGAGCTTGTATGAGCGCCACAAGGCTCTTACCTACCCTCGTACCGACTCGCGCTATTTGCCAGAGGACTATGTGTCAACCGTGACCGACACCTTTAGCGCTGGCTGACAGCGGCATGAGGCATTTGGCGCCGCACGCGTTGGTGGCGCTAAACAACGGCTACATTAAAAAATTGCCACGTGTGTTTGACAACAAAAAGGTTAGCGATCACTTTGCGATTATTCCTACCTTGCAAGCGCCAAGCGGGTTGTCTGAAGCCGAGCAAAAGGTGTATGACCTGGTGGTGCGCCGTTTCATGGCGGTGTTCTTCCCGCCTGCCGAGTTCCTGGTGACCACACGCATTACCACCGTTGCCAATGAAAACTTCAAGACCGAGGGCAAGGTGTTGGTGAATGCCGGTTGGCAAGCCATTTACGGCAAAGAGGCACAAGACGACGATGACAAAGACGGTCAGAGTCTGGTGGCAGTTGCTGCTGGTGAGGTCGTTAAAACGGTGGAGGTTGAGCCTAAAGCGCTTAAGACAAAACCGCCTGCGCGCTACTCTGAGGCCACGTTGTTATCCGCCATGGAAGGCGCTGGTAAAGCCATTGAAGACGACGAGTTGCGTGAGGCCATGCGCGAAAAGGGCTTGGGTACACCAGCGACGCGCTCCAGCATCATTGAAGGCTTGATCAACGAGAAATACATGTTGCGCGAAGGCCGCGAACTAATTCCTACGGCTAAGTCGTTCCAGCTCATGACGCTGTTGCGCGGCTTGGGCGTAGATGAGTTGTCTAAAGCGCAACTCACCGGTGACTGGGAATACAAGCTCTCGCAAATGGAGCAAGGCTTGCTCAAGCGTGAGACGTTTATGGCAGAGATCGCTGCCATGACCGAGCGCCTGGTGAAAAAGGCCAAAGAGTACGACGGCGACACCATACCTGGTGACTACGCCACGCTGGAAACACCATGCCCCAAGTGCGCCGGCGTGGTGAAAGAAAACTACCGCCGCTACACCTGCACTGGCAAAGCGGGCGCTGCGCCTTGTGGCTTTTCAATCACCAAAATACCGGCTGGTCGCGCGTTTGAGTTGAGCGAGGTTGAGCAGTTTATTCGCGACAAGCGCATTGGCCCGCTGGAGGGCTTCCGCTCCAAAGCGGGCTGGCCGTTTACTGCAGAGATTGCGCTGAACTTCAGCGACGAAGATCAGAACTGGAAGCTGGAGTTTGACTTTGGCAAAGACGCCGATGAAGACAGCGGCGAAATTGTTGACTTCTCAGGCCAAACCTCATTGGGCAAGTGTCCAAGCTGTGGTTCAGACGTGTTTGAACACGGCAACAACTACGTGTGCAGCAAGCTGGTGCCCACCAACGAGCAGCCCACGCCCAGCTGCAAGTTCAAAACCGGCAAAATCATTTTGCAACAGCCGGTTGATGTTGAGCAGGTACAAAAGCTGCTCGCCACCGGCAAAACAGACTTGCTCGACAAGTTTGTGTCCATGCGCACACGCCGCCCGTTCAAAGCGTTTTTGGCATGGAATGCAGAAGAGGGCAAAGTTGCTTTTGAGTTTGAGCCACGCGTGAACAAATACCCGCCGCGTAAAACAGCGGCCGGTAAAACGCCAGCCGCTAAAAAGACAGCAGCCCAACAAGCACCTGCGAAGAAGGCACCAGCAAAGAAAGCGGCTGCTAAGAAGAGCGCTGCAAAAAAAGCGCCAGCCAAAAAGACAGCCGCTAAAAAGACAGCGGAATAGAGGTTGCTTTACAGCGTGTACCGCCAGTTGCGGCTCATACCTTGGTGGTCGCGGTTGTCTTGCGAAGGCGATTGTGACCGTGACCGTTTCGGCTAGGGGTGATGTGCCGTATTGGCCTTGGTTTGTTGTGGCGCAAAGCGCACGCTCACCAGCAAGCCCGGTGGTTTTTTGTTGGGTTGGGCGTCGCTCATCTCTACCGTGGCGTCGTTTTGTTGGGCAATCTCGTGCACGATGGCCAGGCCCAGGCCTGAGCCATCAACATTGGTGCCCAGCGCCCTGTAAAACGGCTGCAACACCAACTCGCGCTCTTGCGCCGGAATGCCGGGGCCGCTGTCTTCCACCTGCAGCACTTGCACGCCGCTGAAGGGGTCTACCAACAAGCGTATGGTGACGACACCGCCGTCAGGCGTGTAGTTGATGGCGTTGTCCACCAGGTTGCGCACCAGCTCGCGCAGCAGCGTGGCATTGCCCTCCATCAGGCATTCGGGCGGTACGGTTTCTGGGCCTTCAAAGCCAATGTCCAGGCGCTTGTCCATGGCGCGTGGCACGCAGTCTTGCATCACGTCAATGATGATGTGTGCCAGATCTAATTTGAGCGTGGGTAGACTGCGCCCTGTGGTCTCGGCCTTGGCCAAGGCCAACAGTTGGTTAACAGTGTGTGTGGCGCGCACACTGCTGCGCGCAATTTGCCCCAGCGCTTGGTGAATTTCTGCAGGGTTGGACTCTCGCTGTGCTAAGTCTGCCTGCATACGCAAGCCCGCAAGAGGCGTTTTGAGCTGGTGTGCTGCATCGGCCAAAAAACGGCGTTGCGTGGTGAGTGATGCGGTCAGGCGCTCCAGCAAGTCATTGATAGACTGCACCAGTGGCGCGACTTCTTGCGGCACAAAACTGTCGTCCAAGGGGCTTAAATCGCTTGGCTTGCGTTCGCGAATGCGCTGCTCCAGGTGGTTGAGCGGGCGTATGCCGCGCACCAGTGCCAGCCACACCAGCAGCACGGCCAGCGGCAAAATCACAAACTGCGGCACCATTACGCCCTTGATGATTTCTGTGGCCAGCGTAGAACGCTTGCCCAGGGTCTCAGCCACTTGCAGCAGCACTTTGGTGTTCATACCGTTTTCAGACTGCAGCCACATGTAGGCCACGCGCACTTCGTCGCCGCGCATGATGTCGTCGCGCAGTAGCGGTACGTCCAGGTTGGGCGCCTGGTCGCCAAGCGGTATGGGCAAGTCGGCCTCGCCTGCAATGGCATAGCCGCGCGGGCCCAGTACCTGGTAGTACACCAGGTCTGTGTCGTCTGAGCGCATGAGGTCTTGCGCCTCCCGCGTGAGTGTGAAGCGCACGTCGTGCGGTTCAAACTGCACCAGCTGCGCCATGGCGCGCAGGTTGTACTCCAGGGCGCGGTCATAGGGCTTGGCCGCAATGCCTTGCGCCACCCACCACGTCAGCGCCAAACTCAACGGCCACAGCAACAGCAGCGGCGTGAGCATCCAGTCCAGAATTTCGCCAAATAAGCTGCGCTGCTCGCGCTGGAACAGGCCAAAGGCTAAGTCTGAACTGGGTGTCTTACCCGGGGATTTTTTCAAGGCAGTAGCCCAAGCCGCGTACGGTGGCAATGCGTATGGGGCCCTTTTCTATTTTCTTGCGCAAGCGGTGTATGTACACCTCTATGGCGTTGTTGCTCACCTCTTCGCCCCATTCGCACAAGCGCTCGACCAACTGGTCCTTGCTGACCAAACGGCCTGCGCGCTGCAGCAGCACCTCCAGCAAGCCCAGCTCACGTGCAGACAGCTCTACCATTACGCCGTCAATGGTGGCCACGCGGCCTTGTTGGTCATAGACCAGCGGGCCGTGCTTGATTTGGCTTGATGCGTTGCCCGCACCACGGCGCACCAGTGCACGAACGCGGGCTTCCAGCTCTGGCAGTGCAAATGGCTTGGGCATGTAGTCGTCTGCGCCAAGGTCCAGGCCTTTAATGCGGTCTTCCACGCTATCGGCTGCGGTGAGTATCAGCACAGGCAGGCTGTTGCCGCGTGCGCGCATGCGCTTTAACACTTCCAGGCCATGCATCTTGGGCAGGCCCAAGTCCAAGATCATGAGGTCAAACTCTGTGCTGGTCATCAGTGCGGCGTCGGCCTCTGTGCCGCTGGCCACATGGTCTACGGCAGCACCGGCGGCGCGCAGCGTGCGCAACAAGCCGTCAGCCAACACTTGGTCATCTTCTGCAATCAGTATGCGCATGGTGTCTCTTTCTATGGGTGGCGTCTTGCTTGGCGCTTATTTGTCATTTATCGCATTTTAGGGTGCACATTCCCGCCTACAGCTTACGCGCATGTGTGATCAATTGCGTCACTGGTTGCCAGCCGCGTAGGCCTCTAAACCCAGCGTTGTAACGGTGGCCACATCCGTGCCCACATCGAGCTGAAACTCAAGCTGCGCTTGTGCCACAGCCCGCTCAAATGCGGCCAGCCACGCCAAGCCGTCACCGGTAAAGCGTATGAGTTTGGCACGCTGGTCGTTGGGGTGTGGTGTGCGTTGCACCAAGTTCCACGCCTCGCATTGGTTGACCAAGTCACCCATGGCCTGCTTGGTCATGCCGGCTGCGCTGGCTACATCGCTCAGGCGTGCGCCACTTATCGGCAGGTGTCGCGTGATGTGAATATGCGCCGCACCGACTTGGTCGCGCGCGGCTAAGTTGGACAACGCCAAAGGCACGCTTGCGTCTTGCGTCATAAGTGTGAGCA
The DNA here is from genome assembly GCA_021044545.1 of Comamonadaceae bacterium M7527. NCBI lineage: Bacteria > Pseudomonadati > Pseudomonadota > Betaproteobacteria > Burkholderiales > Comamonadaceae > Comamonadaceae bacterium M7527. The sequence goes on along the minus strand of CP087990.1, from coordinate 1,728,891 downwards.
CGCGCGCATCAAAGCGGCGCAGCGCTTCACCCAGCAAAAAGCCTAAGTGGTTGCTGCGCCAGTCGTCGCGGGGGCTTGTTTGTTGCGGTGCGGTTGAGACAGAGGCCATTTGGTAAATGGTAATGCAAACTGACCAAATAAATCGACAAAATGATTTAATAACTGGTTAAACTACTGTTCAAGCATCCAGCCTGTATATAAAGACAAGTCGGCTGCGATTGAAAAAATATCAACCAATTCAACACCCTAGGAGTTCGCCATGAGCACATCCGTTAAAGAAGCACCAGCCAAGGGCATTAACGCCGAGAAGGCCAAAGCCTTGCAGGCCGCCTTGGCTCAAATTGAAAAGCAGTTTGGCAAGGGCACCATCATGCGCTTGGGCGCTGGCGAGGTGATTGAAGACATTCAAACGGTGTCAACTGGCTCATTGGGTTTAGACGTCGCGCTGGGCGTTGGTGGTTTGCCGCGTGGGCGCGTGATAGAAATTTACGGCCCAGAGTCATCAGGCAAAACCACATTGACGCTACAAGTGGTGGCTGAGATGCAAAAGCTCGGTGGCGTGTGCGCCTTTGTAGACGCTGAGCATGCCCTAGACGTGCAGTACGCACAAGCCTTGGGTGTGAACTTGGAAGACATGCTGATTTCTCAGCCAGACACGGGCGAGCAAGCCCTAGAGGTGGTGGACAGCCTGGTGCGTTCTGCTGCCATTGACCTGATCGTCATAGACTCTGTTGCGGCGCTCACGCCCAAGGCCGAACTTGAGGGCGACATGGGCGACTCATTGCCGGGTTTGCAGGCGCGTTTGATGAGCCAAGCGTTGCGCAAGCTCACAGCCACCATCAAAAAAGCCAACTGTACGGTGATTTTTATCAACCAAATTCGTATGAAAATTGGCGTGATGTTTGGCAGTCCAGAGACCACCACCGGCGGTAACGCATTGAAGTTTTATTCGTCTGTGCGTTTGGACATTCGCCGCACTGGCTCTATCAAAAAGGGTGATGAACTCATTGGTAACGAGACCCGCGTGAAGGTGGTGAAGAACAAGGTGGCCTCGCCATTCAAGACGGCAGAGTTCGACATCATGTACGGCAAAGGCATCAGCCGTGAAGGCGAAATCATTGATCTGGGTGTGGCCAACAACATCGTGGACAAGTCTGGCGCCTGGTATGCCTACAACGGCGAAAAAATTGGACAAGGCCGTGACAATGCGCGCGAGTTTTTGAAAGAGAACCCCGGCTTGTCGCGTGAAATTGAAAACAAGGTGCGTGCAGCCCTGGACGTGCCGCAGCTCAGCGTTAGCGTAGCCGCCACACCGCCTGTGGTCAGCGACGACGAAGTGTAAAAGCGCACAAGGACATGCCCGCACCGGCGCTATCGCTCAAAGCTAGGGTGCTCAAGTTGTTAAGCCAGCGAGAGCACTCCAAGCCTGAACTGGCGCGCAAACTGCGCGCGTTGGAAACCCAGGACGGCGAGCTGGCGCAGGTGCTGGATGACTTTGAAGCCAAGGGGCTCATCAGTGAACAGCGCGTGGCGGGCAGCGTTGTGAATGCCAAGGCGCAGCGCATGGGAAGCATGCGACTGCGCCAAGTGTTACAAGCCAAGGGCTTAAGCGCTGATGTGGTGCGCGACACGGTTGCCAGCCTCAAAGCCACAGAGCTTGAGCGCGCCCAATCTGTATGGGCCAAAAAATTTGGTGTGCCACCAACAGACGCCAACGCGCGGGCCAAGCAGATGCGCTTTTTGGCAGCACGTGGCTTTGATGGCGGCGTGGTGCGTGCGGTAGTGCCACGGGTTGGCGCTGATGATGAGGCCTTGGATGACGACTGGTAGCGGATAATTGCGCATGACCGCAACAAGCTTCGCCTCGCTGGGCCTCACCACAGCACAACAAAACAACCTCACGGCCCTGGGCTTTGATGCCCTCACCCCTGTTCAGGCAGCCACGTTGCCGTTGTCTTTGGCGGGCGCCGATGTCATTGCGCAAGCCAAAACCGGTAGCGGCAAAACCGCCGCCTTTGGCTTGGCCTTGTTGCACACACTAGACCCCAACAAGCTCAACGTGCAAGCCCTGGTGCTGTGCCCTACACGTGAGTTGGCCGATCAAGTGTGTGCTGAGCTGCGTCGTTTGGCGCGCGCCTTGACCAACGTCAAAATTCTCACCTTGTGCGGTGGCGTGGCGTTGCGCGGGCAAACCGCCAGCCTGGAGCATGGCGCGCACATCGTAGTGGGCACACCAGGTCGGGTGTTAGACCATTTGCAGCGCGAGCATTTGGGGCTGGATAACCTCGCTACGCTGGTGCTGGATGAGGCCGACCGCATGCTGGACATGGGCTTTGCCGACGACATTGCGGCCGTTGTGAAGTACGCGCCAGCACAGCGCCAGACCTTGTTGTTTTCAGCGACCTACCCCGACGCAATTGACAGCATGGCGGCGCGCTTTATGCGCAAGCCTCAGCGCGTGCAGGTGGATACCGTGCATGAGGCGATCACCATTGACGAGTGGTTCTTCGAAGTGGATGACGCGCAGCGCTTGCATGCGGTGTCTGACTTGTTGAATCACTACCAGCCAGAGTCGACAGTGGCGTTTTGCAACACCCGCGCGCAGTGCAATGACTTGGTAGAGGTGTTGCGCGCAGTAGGCTTTTCAGCCCTCACCTTGCACGGCGATCTGGACCAACGCGACCGTGACCAGGTGTTGGTGCAGTTTGCCAACCGCAGCTGCTCAGTGCTGGTGGCCACAGACGTGGCCGCGCGTGGTTTAGACATTGCCAACCTAAGCGCTGTTATCAACGTAGACACGACACCAGATGCAGAAGTGTATGTACATCGCGTTGGTCGCACGGGCCGTGCGGGCGCCACGGGTATTGCGCTGAGTTTGGTCAGCATGCCAGAGATGGGCCGCGTGGCTCGCATAGAAGAGCAAACCAAGCGACCTGCCCGCTGGCAAACACTAAGTCAACTCAACACTGGCAAGCCTGTGTTGCAAGCGCCTATGCGCACGCTGCAAATAGCGGGCGGTCGCAAAGAAAAAATTCGCGCTGGCGATATCCTGGGTGCGCTGACTGGCGAGGCGGGTTTTGACAAGGCCCAAGTTGGCAAAATTGCATTGGGTGAATTTTCAACCTATGTCGCTGTGGACAAAGCCATTGCCAACAAGGCTTGTGACAAGCTAAACGCAGGTCGCATCAAGGGCAAAAAAGTCAAGGTGCGGGTGCTGGATAACTGAGTTGCCAACAGCCGCTGCTGATCAGTACCGTCTACCAGCCAAACATCAAGCCCAAGTTTTGCACCGCCGCGCCGCTTGCACCTTTGCCCAGGTTGTCCAGCCTGGCGACCAGCAGCGTTTGCGCGTTGCTGTCGTTGCCAAATACGTGTAGCTCTAAATCGTTGGTGTTGGCCAGCGCCGTAGCGTCCAGGTTGGCTGGGCTCATGCCAGCATGGCCGCCGTCAATGACGCGTACAAACTCACTGCCCTTGTAGTGCGCTTGCAGTGCTGCCAATAGGCCTGCTGTATTGGTGCCTGCTGCCAGTTGGTTGTGGTGTAGCGGTAGCTGTACCAACATGCCTTGTGCAAAGTTGCCGACACTGGGCACAAACAACGGTGGTACTCGCAAGCCCGTGTGCATGATCTCAGGCAGGTGCTTGTGTTGCAGGCTCAAGCCATAGAGCTGAAACTTGGGCGCGCGGTCTGCCTCGTAGTCTTCAATCATGGTGCGTCCACCGCCGCTGTAGCCGCTAACGCTGGGCAAATTCACCCGTGCATCTGTGGGCAACAGACCGGCGTCTATCAGCGGGCGCAGCAAGGCAATGGCACCTGTGGCGTAGCAGCCTGGGTTGGCCACGCGTGATGCGTTCTTGATCAGGGCTAGCTGTGCGGCGCACAGTTCTGGAAAACCATAGACCCAGCCTGCTGCGGTGCGGTGCGCCGTAGAAGCGTCCACAATGCGTGGCGCTTTGTGGCCAGCGGCTGACAGCGCGTCTATCAAGGCCACGGTGTCGCGAGCGGCATCGTCGTGCAAGCACAGCACCACGGCGTCGGCTTGGGTCAGCAGCTGCTTTTTTGCGTCTGGATTTTTGCGTTGCGCGGGGTCAATGCTGAGCAGCCTGACGTGGCTTAGCGTTTGCAAACGCTCGCGAATCTGTAGGCCAGTGGTGCCGGCTTCGCCATCAATGAATATATCAGTCATATCTTATATTTGAGGATTCATGCGTGTTGTGTGCTGCCCTTGCCGCGTGACGGGCTAAGACCAGCGCTGGTGTCAGTTTGCAGAAACGTTTGGTGCGTTGCAACATGATACAGTTCCGGTTTGTTTTTTCCCTCGTGCGCCGTGCCTAGGATTCGCCTAAACACAGGTTTGCGTAGGAAGTGTTGCGTTCACACTTTGAGAGTCCTGACATGAAGATTCACGAGTATCAAGGCAAGGAAATCTTGCGTCAGTTCGGCGTACCCACACCAAGGGGTATCGCTGCTTTTACCGTGCAGGAGGCTGTTGAGGCCGCACAAAAATTGGGCGGCCCAGTATGGGTGGTAAAAGCCCAAATCCACGCAGGTGGCCGCGGCAAGGGCGGTGGCGTGAAAGTGGCCAAGTCTATTGATGATGTCAAGGCATTGGCTGGCGAGATTCTGGGCATGCAGCTCAAAACGCATCAGACTGGCCCTGAAGGCCAGAAAGTACGTCGTCTCTACATAGAAGACGGCGCCGACATTCAAAAAGAATACTACGTGTCCGTTGTGACAGACCGTGCCACACAAAAAGTGGCCTTCATCGCGTCCAGCGAAGGTGGCATGGACATTGAGGAAGTGGCACACAGCACGCCCGAGAAAATCATCACCGAGTTCATTGATCCGTTGGTTGGCTTCAGCGACGAGCAAGCCAAAAAGATTGCTGACGCCATTGGCATGCCGGCAGACTCGACCGCACAGGCTGTCGATATTTTCCAAAAGCTGTTCAAGTGCTACATGGACACGGACGCGTCATTGGTTGAGATCAACCCACTGAACCGCGACAGCAAGGGTGGCGTTATGGCCTTGGACGCCAAGTTCAACTTTGACTCAAACGCGCTGTACCGTCACCCAGAGATCGTGGCTTACCGCGACCTAGACGAAGAAGACGCAGCTGAAGTAGAGGCTTCCAAGTTTGACCTGGCCTACATCAGCCTGGAAGGCAACATTGGCTGTTTGGTCAACGGCGCTGGCCTGGCCATGGCCACCATGGACACCATCAAGTTGTTTGGCGCTGAGCCAGCCAACTTCCTGGATGTGGGCGGCGGCGCGACACCTGAGAAGGTGACTGAGGCGTTCAAGATCATGTTGAAGAACCCCAAAGTCAAGGCCATTCTGGTCAACATCTTTGGTGGCATCATGCGCTGCGACACCATTGCCGAGGGCGTGATTACAGCTTGTAAGGCTGTGAACCTGAGCGTGCCGCTGGTTGTGCGTATGAAGGGCACCAATGAGGTATTGGGCAAGCAAATGTTGGCCGATTCTGGTTTGCCAATCATCAGCGCCGACTCTATGGCTGAAGCCGCCGAGAAAATCGTTGCCGCTGTTAAAGCAGCCTAAGCCCGACAGAAAATAAGGAATAAGCATGTCTATCCTCATTAATAAAGACACCAAGGTCATCACCCAGGGTATCACCGGTAAAACGGGTCAGTTCCACACCGAAAAGTGCCAAGAGTACGCAAACGGTAAAGCGTGTTTCGTGGCTGGTGTGAACCCCAAGAAGGCTGGCGAGTCCATCTTTAACATCCCGATTTTTGGCTCTGTCAAAGAAGCAGCGGCTGACACGGGTGCCACCGTATCCGTGATTTACGTGCCGCCAGCCGGTGCGGCTGCTGCGATTTGGGAAGCGGTTGAAGCCGACCTGGACTTGGCGATTTGCATCACCGAAGGCATTCCAGTGCGCGACATGCTTGAAGTGCGCCGTCGCATGGCCGCCAAAGAGGCAGCGGGCGGCAAAAAGACTTTGTTGCTGGGTCCCAACTGTCCCGGTTTGATTACACCCGACGAAATCAAGATCGGCATCATGCCTGGCCACATCCACAAAAAAGGCCGTATCGGCGTGGTGTCTCGTTCCGGTACCTTGACTTACGAAGCCGTAGGTCAGTTGACTGAGCTGGGCTTGGGCCAGTCAAGTGCTGTTGGTATTGGTGGAGACCCCGTCAACGGCTTGAAGCACATTGACGTGATGCGCATGTTTAACGACGATCCTGATACCGATGCGGTCATCATGATTGGCGAAATCGGCGGACCAGACGAGGCCGAAGCGGCGCTTTGGTGCAAAGACAACATGAAAAAGCCAATCGTGGGCTTTATTGCGGGTGTCACAGCGCCTCCGGGCAAGCGCATGGGTCACGCCGGTGCGTTGATCTCTGGCGGCGACGACACAGCCGAAGCCAAGTTGGCCATTATGGAAGCCTGTGGCTTTACAGTGACACGCAACCCATCCGAGATGGGCAAGCTGCTCAAGGGCTTGCTGTAAGTTACAGCCAGCGTTTGATGCTTAAATCAAATGGCAACGCCGCAATGCGTTGCCATTTTTTTATGCCCTTACAGTGATAGCACTGATTGTGTAGCTACCAGCGGCTTGTATGCTTGATGGTAATGGCGCCTTCGCGAACGCCTTGGCGACTTGTCGCAAGCCAGCGTGTTCAAGCCTATGTTGCCTTAGCCGGCCACCAACACAATGAAGCAGGGAGCTTATATGCACGCCGTCAAACCTGAGCGCCGCTCAAATCGCGTCAACAACCAAATAGGCTTTACCTTGATAGAGCTGATGGTGGTGGTTGCCGTCATAGGTGTGCTGGCCGCTGTGGCCATTCCGGCCTACCAAAACAACACGCAGCGCGCACGATGGGCTACCAACTTATCGGGTGTCGCCGTGCTCCAAACCGAGGCAGCGCGGTGCCTGGTAGAGCAAGGTGGTGCCATTGAAGCCTGCGACAGTTTGGCCGAACTGGGTGTTACTGCAGGCCTCAATGACAGCGGCTCTCTTGTGTTGCCCAACGGCGTGGCCACTGTCAAGGCCAGCAGCGATGAGACGTCGCTTTACGTTGTTATCAATGGCGCAGCCAATGCGGGCGCTTGTACCGTGGTCATGGCTGTGACGCCGATACCAGGCTCGCCGTTGTTGCAGTGGACCATGAGGCGCGACAAAACGCAGCCCAAGTGTACGGCGGACAATACGGGGGTAGAGGCCGAGCAGTGATGGGGCAGTTACTTGCTGCCTGCACAATCACGTTCAGGGAGACTTTGCTCAGGGTATGAATTGGCCTGTGGTCTTGTGCCTGCCGACTTTGCGCTTCTCTAATGTGTTGGTGCTCACTTCGCCACCACCCAATGCCCAGACTTGCCGCCCATTTTTTCAAGTAGCTTCACGTCTGTGATGGTCATGCCGCGGTCGGCGGCCTTGCACATGTCGTAAATGGTGAGCAGGCCGATTTGTACGGCCGTGAGGGCTTCCATCTCTACGCCGGTGGGGCCAGTGGTTTCTACAGTGGCGGTACAGCGCACGCCGTTGCTTGCCAGCTCGAATTGCACGCTGACGTGGCTTAAAGCCAAGGGGTGGCATAGCGGAATGAGGTCTGATGTGCGCTTGGCCCCTTGTATGGCGGCGATACGGGCAACGCCCAGTACATCGCCTTTTTTTGCAGTGCCTTGTGCGATAAGCGCCTGTGTTGCGCTTAGCATGCTGATAAAGCCAGTAGCCACCGCAACACGCTTGGTGTCAGCCTTGCTGCCTACGTCTACCATGTGGGCATGCCCTTGGGCGTCAAAATGGGTTAGGGGTGAAGTACTCACGGCGGCCTTTATGCGGTGTGTGTAAAAGTGGGCGTCTTGCCCAGCATCATAAAAGACTATGTACCTCTTTCATCGACATGTTGTTTGTGCCGCCTTGCTGGTTGGCAGCTTGTTGTCGGGCGCGGCACACGGACAAGACCAACAAGTGCCACTGCCCGCGCTAGGCGAAGTGGGCGACTTGAGCCTGGGTGACGAGCGGCGCCTGGGCGCACGTATTGTGGGCAACTTGTATGCCAGTGGGGACGTGGGCACTGACGTGGTGCTGGAGCAGTACATAGACAACGTGTGGCAAGCCTTGTATGCAGCTGGCATAGAGCGCGGCGATATCAGTCCAGAGATGGCGCAGCAGTTGGCCTGGCAAGTACTGCTGATCAACGACGCAAGTGTCAACGCCTTTGCGCTGCCCGGTGGCTATTTAGGTGTCAACATGGGCTTGATGGCCATGGCTGATGACGTGCATGCACTGGCCTCGGTGTTGGCGCACGAGCTAAGCCACGTGACGCAGCGCCACATTGCGCGCATGATCAGTTTGCGTGAACAAAACGCGCCATGGTTATTGGCGGCCATGATTGTGGGCAGTCTTGCGGTAACGCACGACACCGGTTTGGCCAATGCGGCCATATTGGGGGGCAGGCCGCAGCCGCACAAAGCCAGTTGAATTTTTCAAGAGACATGGAGCGTGAGGCCGACCGTCAAGGCTTGCAAGTACAAAACTTGGCCGGTTTTGAGGCGGCAGGCTTTGCTCGTATGTTTGAGCAACTGCAACACGTCAACCGTCTCAACGACGATGGCGCTTTCCCGTATTTGCGCAGCCACCCGCTAACCTCGCAGCGCATGGCCGACATGCAGTTGCGCTTGGCAGATTTGCGCCCACCAGCGCATGGCTTGCTTCAAGCCGACTGGCTGGACCCGGATGTGCACTTGTTCATGCGCGCCCGTGCACAGGTGCTGGTACAAACCCGCCAAGACAGTTTGCAGGCTTGGGTGAACCTGGCTGGCAAGCAAGTTGCTGGCAATACCAGGCCAGTGGACGTCTACCAGGGCGCGTTAGCCGCAGCGGCTTTGCAGCAACACGCCTTGGCGTGGCAGTGGCTTGAGCAAATTGGCGTGCGTACCGCTGCATCCAACAAGGTATTGCAGGCCTTGATACAAACGAGTGCGCTACAAGTATGGGTGGCCATGCCGCCCGCCGACAGGCCTGCTTTGTTCAATGGCGAGGCCATGGCGCGATTGTCAATGCGGTTGTTACAGCATTACGCGGCTGCGCCTGAGAACATTCGTCGCAGCTATCGCAGCGAGTTGCTCAGCGCAGCCGCTGCCGCGGGTGTGTCTGGCTGGCAATCATGGGCTGCAGTGCAAGACCAAGCTGATCAGCTGCTGCGTTTGTGGCTGGTAGACCACCCTGGTGATGCGCAGGCGTGGCAAGTCGCAGGCCATTTGGCGCAGGCCATGCGTCAGCCCTTGAGGGCGTTGCGCGCGCAAGCCGAGTATTCGGCGCACACAGGGCAGTTGGAAGCCGCCAAAGACCGCTTTATGGCCGCACAAGCATTGGCCAACCAGCAGCACAACAACGAGCAAGAGGCTGCGATTGTGGCGGTTCGTTTGCAGCAGGTCTCCACCGAATGGCGCAACCAGCAAGCCGACGACCAACGGTGAAGGCATTGCCGCGCGCCCCAATAGTAGGCGAGTGACCTGTGCGGTCATAGCCTTGATGTACCGACACTTTCTGTCATGCCACTAGAATTGGGGCACGCCGTAATGACACGGCGTTTTTGCTTTTTATGGCCGCTATACACATCACCGACATTGAGTCTGCAATCAACTACTGGCGACGGGTTTCTCCCTCGCCCGACGGTGTAACGCTGTGTCAGCCGCTGCGCCACCTGGCCGAGGTATATGCCTTGCTGGTGTACTACGGCGAGACAGAAGCCGATGAAGACAGCATGCCCAAGCCAGCGTTGGATGCTTGGGTGCAGTGGGTTGATAGCCTGCCAGACACGCCGTGCATTGCCATTTGCTCTACCAGCCAAGGTGATGATTTGTGCAAGGGCTGTGGACGCACCTTTGACGAGGTACAGTTTTGGCCAGAAATGACGGCCGGTGAAAAGCGTGTTGTTTGGCGACGTATCACACGTGAAGACGAGGCATGGCGCTTTAACCGTTACAGCGAGCGCGCGCTGGAGCGAAAGTCAGAACAAGCCCAGGGATAAAGATCCAAGGCTTGCTCAGGGCTTAACAATCTTCTGAACCCGTTTTTTAATTCGCCTTACCCACACGCAGCGCCAACTCGGCAGCCTTGCCCACGTAGGTAGCAGGCGTCATGGCCAGCAACCTGTCTTTGTCGACTTGTGGAATCGCCAACGTCTGAATAAGACCATGCAAAGCCTCGCGGGTGACTGTTTTACCGCGTGTGACAGCTTTGAGTTGCTCGTAAGCGCCTTCAATGGCGTAGCGGCGCATCACGGTTTGAATAGGCTCGGCCAACACTTCCCAGGCGTTGTCCAGGTCTGCCGCCAGGGCTTCCTCGTTGAGCTCTAGTTTGTTCAAGCCGTTAAGTAGCGACTGGTAAGCCAGCGTGGTGTAGCCAAAGGCCACGCCAATGTTGCGCAGCACTGTGCTGTCGGTGAGGTCTCGTTGCCAGCGTGAAATAGGCAGCTTCTCGCTCAAGTGGCGCAGCAGCGCGTTGGCCAAGCCAAGATTGCCTTCTGCGTTCTCAAAGTCAATGGGGTTGACCTTGTGCGGCATGGTGGATGAGCCAATTTCACCGTCTTTTAAGCGTTGCTTGAAGTAGCCCAGGCTCACATAACCCCATACGTCGCGTGACCAGTCAATGAGTATGGTGTTGGTGCGTGCCATCGCGTCAAACAGCTCTGCCATGTAGTCATGTGGTTCGATTTGAATGCTGTAGTCTTGAAAGCTAAGCCCCAAGCCAGCGGGCTCTGGCGCTTCGACCACACGCTTGGCGAAGGCTTCCCAGTCTACGTCTGGCCATGCGCTGAGGTGAGCGTTGTAGTTGCCCACAGCGCCGTTCATTTTGGCCATGATGGCCACGTTTTCAATGCATTTGGTGGCGCGTTGCAGCCTCACCAACACGTTGGCTACTTCTTTACCCACTGTGGTTGGGCTTGCAGTTTGGCCGTGTGTGCGGCTGAGCATGGGCACGCTGGCGTATAGCGTGGCCATGTCTTGCAGTTTGGCGCAGATGTCACCAATCAGTGGCAACAGCACTTGTTCTCGCGCCGCTTTTATTTGCAACGCGTGGCTGGTGTTGTTGATGTCTTCGCTGGTGCATGCAAAGTGCACAAATTCAGCGGCAGCGGCCAGCTCTTGTTGTACCTCGGGTGCGACGCCCTCTTTGGCGAACGAGCGTTTAATCCAGTACTCCACGGCCTTGACGTCGTGGTTTGTTTCACGCTCTATGAGCTTGATGGCGCTGGTGTCTGCCTCGGTATAGCCGCTGACCAGTTGCCACAAATGCCTTGTTGCAGCGCTGGACAAGGCGGGGCATTGTTCAAGACGGGCTTGCGTGAGTGCGATAAACCACGTCACCTCAACTTGCACCCGTTTGTGCATGTAGCCGTGCTCGCTCATGATGGGGCGCAAGGCGGCTAGTTTGGCGTTGTAGCGCCCGTCAAGCGGAGACAGGGCGGTGATTGAGGCGTTGGTGGGTGCGGTGGTCATAAATAGATGTAAATCGAGCCCTTTATTCAGGCTCACGTCAGCAGTGTTGGGAATGCTCTGATTGTACGTGTGGGCTATTTTTAGCCGCTAGAATCTGCAGCACTCTTATCTACTCTGTCCCATATGAAAATCATCGGTTCGCTCACCAGCCCTTATGTACGCAAAGTACGCGTGGTGATGATTGACAAAAAACTCGATTACGGCTTTGTCGAAGAAGATGTGTGGCATGCGCAAACATCCATCGCCCAAGCCAACCCGCTGGGCAAGGTGCCGTGCTTGGTGATGGAGGGCGGCGAAGCCGTTTTTGACTCACGTGTGATTGTTGAGTACCTGGACGCGTTGTCGCCAGTTGGCCGCTTGATACCTGCCAGCGGTCGCGAGCGCGCCGAGTGCAAAACATGGGAAGCCTTGGCCGACGGCGTGCTTGACGCCGCTATTTTGGCCAGACTTGAAGCCACCTGGCCTGGGCGTGCAGAAGGCGAGCGCAGCCAGGCCTGGATAGACAGGCAAATGGACAAAATCGACAAGTCCTTGGCGGCCATGAGTACGGGTCTGGGTGACAAGCCCTACTGCAGCGGTAACACCTACAGCCTGTCCGATGTGTCTGTGGGCTGCGCCTTGGGCTATCTGGATTTTCGCTTTCCTGCGCTGGACTGGCGTGCACGCCACCCCAACCTGGACAGGCTACTGGCCAAGCTGCAGCTGCGCCAAAGCTTTATGGATACGCTACCGCCCCAGTAATGGGGTTGTCAGCGTGTGGCCTGGCGCTTGAGCCAGCGCATCAATGCGCCCAGTACCGGAATGCGCTCGTACAACTCCTCTGCCGCATCCCAATAGTCACGGTGGTGGTTGATCAGCCCTTGCTCGTTAAAGCGCAGATGTGAGGCGCCCAAAATAACCCACGGCTTGGCGGCTTTGTCTGCCTTGACCGAAAACTGAAACTCCCAGGTCAACATGCAAGCCAGACCGTTTTCATCGTGGTGGTCTAAGGCGTTGGTCACCACAAACCTGGGTTCATTCAAGCGCTGGAACATGTGCTCAAAAATGGCTTGCACGTCACTCACTTGGTGCACTTCATTGAACGGGTCTTTGAAGTAGGTGTTGGCGTCGTACAGTTGGCCCATGTGTGCGACATCAGCCTGCTGTAATTGCTCAAACCAGTTTATGGCGTTGCGCGTGGGCGCCTGCAAATGGGCGTAGCGGGTGGCCTTGCTCATAGCTTGGTGGCTTTCAGAATAAGCGCTTGTGCCAAGCGGTGCGGTAGCAGTTGTATCAGCTTGAGCCAGCGCGTAAACCGCTTGGGGTAGTGGATGTCAAACGCACCCTGTGCCCAGCCTTTGAGCATGGCCTGCGCGGCCACTTCAGGCGTAATGAGCGCGGGCATATGAAAGTTGTTTTGTGCTGTCAGTGGCGTGGCCACAAAGCCCGGGTGTATGACACTTACGCCCAAGCCGGTTCTGGCGAGGTCCAGATACAACACTTCACCCAAATGTGTCAGTGCTGCTTTGGTGGGCCCATAAGCCAGGGAATTGGGCAAGCCACTCCAGCCCGCCACGCTGCTGATGAGGCTGATGTGTCCGCCACGCTGTTGAAGGCCCTGTTCCTGCAGCCTGGGCAACACGGCTGCCAGCACGTTGTAGGCGGCCTGCACATTCACTTGCAAGTGTTGCGTCATGACGTTGAGGTCAAACGCCGTGGCGCGCAGAGCCTGGTAAGTGCCTGCTGCAAACAACACCATGTCGACGTGGCCAAGCTGCTGCCAAATGCGCTGGGCGGCCTGCTCGCAAGCGGGTGCATCGGTGGCGTCCAGTGCAATTGCAGTGGCATGGGCCTGGCCATGTTGTGCGACAAACGCCTCCAGGGGGGCGACGGATCTGGCGGATACAACCACGTGCGCCCCGCGTGCGACCAACGCGTTGGCTACCGCCTCACCAATACCCGTTGAGCCGCCAACAACCCACACCACCTTGTGGCGCCAGTCGGTTATTGGCGGGTTCATGGGTTTAAAAAGCGTAGACATCACGTAAGGCCTCAAGGCGCAGGTTTAATGAAAGTGAGTGTGACCTCGCCCAGGTGGATGCCGAACTTGGACATGGCCGTGCGGTTGATCATGATGCGTTCGTTGAGCAAGTACATCCAGTCGTCCATGGCCATTTCGTACACGGTGCCGTCTACGGGTAGCTGCAGGGTGTATTGCCACTGCATGGCGTAGCCGCGCACCGCGCCACTGGCTTCGCCCACCACGTCGTCAGCACTGCCGGTGACGCGCCCGTCGCTATGCTGGGTTAAACGCCAGACGCGGCGCTCAGTTGTGCCGTCATCGTAGGTAAACAATTCGTCGAGCACGCCGCTATTGCCTTGCCAGGTACCTGTCATGGCGACTTCAAATCGTTTGACCACTTGGCCGCTTCGGTCCTGGAACATGCCGTAGGCCATGACAGGTCCGTTGAAGTAGGTGCGCAAGTCCAGCTTGGGTTGCGTGTCTGCGTAGTCGTTGATATTGGCTGTGCTGCAAGCGCTTAGCAGCGCCACCAGACAAGCCAGCATCAGCAGCTTAAAGCTGTAGACCATGCGTTGACTCACGGTGAGTGAGGGGTTGTTAAGCGTGCGAGTTTGCATGAGTGAGTCCTTTCAGCCAGTAGTGCCACAGCGCAGTGGCGGCGATGATTTTCAAGACGCAGGGCAGTGCACCGTAAACCCAAGCCAAAGCTTCAGTGTTGTCACTGGTGCCGGGTACATAGCCAAGCCAACCCAGCAGCGGCAGTGACACGCCCGCAGCCAAGGCCAGATTGCCTTTGCTCACCACGTTCCACCAGCCAAAGTACTGACCGTCCTTGCGAGTGCCTTGCTCGGTAACGCCAAACGGCCTGTTAAGCCATTGTGCAAGCATGGCCTGCGGTATGCACAGATCCGCCCCCAAAGCCATACCGCTGCCCAGACATACCAGCGCAAACCACAAGGCATCACCCTCGCCCAAAGTCGCTGTTATGGCAAATGCGGCGGTGGCCATCAGCATGGCAATGCCCCAGGACTTGACCAAGCCAAACGTGGCCATAGCGCGTTGCCACAGCGGCATGCCCGCGCCTGCGGCGGCGAAATAAAGCAGCAAAAAAAAGCCCTCACTGCCGGCAGGTGCTCGCAAGCGGTCTTGCACAAAAAACAGCACCAAGGTGGCTGGTATGGCGCTGGCCATGCCGTTGATGACATGCACTGCCATGAGCTGCTTGAAAAATGCAGGGCGCTGTACAGGCGCATCGGCAAGCACCAGCAAGTGGCGCTGTGTCGCAGCGTTTGGCGGCGCATTGGTTGCCACTTCTTGCAGCGGGAGTTGGTGCTGAACCCGGTACCAGCCCGCCAGCGCCAGCACGACCAAGGCCAGCAGCGCCACTGTGGTGGCCTGTAAGCCTGCGATTGCTGGCAAGCTGGCACCAATGACCACGCCCAGCAAACCAAAGCCTTCGCGCCACGCGATGAGTGTGCGTTGCACTTGCGCGGTCTCAGCGCTTTCCTGTATGCGGCTAACCCATGTTTGCAGTGCAAGTGTCAGTAGGCTGTATGCGGCAGTACAAAGCGTTAGCATGACGCCTGCCCATAACAGCAGCTGCTGGCTGCTCCAGTGCGTTTGCGCGCTGAATACAGCCCAAAATCCCAATACCAGCACGGCAGTGCCGCCTAGCGCAACGCGCATGAGGTTGTGGGTGCGCAAGTGCTTGTCTAGCAAGCGGCCAATCAGTGGGTCGGTGACAGCGTCCAGTGCACGTACCAGTAACAGCAATGCGCCCAAGGCGGCAAGAGAGACGCCAAGTTCGGCGGCATAAAACTGTGGAAACAGCACATACAACGGCAACGCAGCAAACGCTAAAGGTGCCGCCATAAAGCCGTAGGCACTGGCTTGACGCCAGTCGTGCGCAGCACTCACGGCATGCCTAAGAGCTGATTGCGCAAGCTTGGTTCCGAGCTTTTCTCGTCCAGCCAAATGCCAAAGAATGCAGGCGCAAAAGCGGGGTCGTCGACTTCCCCCAAGCGCTTGCCGTTCAGCCAAAATACAGCGCGCTGGCCGGGTTGGTAAACGCCTGTAAGCTGATCGCCTTCCTGAACATCCGGGAACAGTCTGGTCATGGCGTCAAGCCAGGCGGCTGCTTGCATCGCTTGCCGCGGTGACACCACGCATTTCCTTGAGCGAACGCTCGGCAATGAGTTTGCCGTACAGGCTGCGCCCGTAAGTCAGCGCCAGGGCCAGGGGCGTTGTTGTGTAGTTGGCGGTGGTAATGGTTTGGCTTGCCCACAACTTGGCGTCGTACACATGCAGACCTAAAAAGCGCAAGCGCCCTTGGCCTTGTACCTTGAAGTCCGCGGCTACGCCGTTGCGTTCGGCCATGCTGGTGATGACAGTGTCTTGGGGCGTAGCAGCTTGTGCGGCGTGCGGGTAGGCCAGATAAGCGGCGAGCGCAAACGCGCTGGCCAAGGCCACGCGCCCGAGTGCCACGTGACACGGTGCGAACTTGCCGCCTTTAGTTGGGCAAGCGCAATGTGAATTGCATGACATCGGTATTGCCTTCTAAAAAAGCTGCTTCGCAGTAGCACAGGTAAAAAGACCATGTGCGTATGAACGCGGTGTCAAAGCCCAGTTTGCGCACGTCTTCTTGTTGCACAAATGCGGCATGCCACGCAGCCAATGTTGAGGCGTAGTCTTGGCCAAAGGCAAAGCTGTCAACCACCTCCAAACCAGCAGCTTGCGCTTGCTCTTTGAACTTGGCGGGGCTAGGCAAGCAGCCGCCGGGGAACACGTATTGTTGAATAAAGTCCGTGCCTTGTATGTAGCGGTCAAACAGGTTGTCGTCTATCACTATGGCTTGTATGCAGGC
The DNA here is from genome assembly GCA_021044545.1 of Comamonadaceae bacterium M7527. Taxonomy (NCBI): domain Bacteria; kingdom Pseudomonadati; phylum Pseudomonadota; class Betaproteobacteria; order Burkholderiales; family Comamonadaceae; species Comamonadaceae bacterium M7527. Next base: position 1,712,544 of record CP087990.1, on the reverse strand, counting down.
TTTACCGCCAGGTCGCAACGACTTGGCCATTGTTTGGAAATAGGTTGGCCAATAGGCCTGGCCCACGGCTTCTATCATTTCAATAGAGCACACGGCGTCGTACAGCTGGTGCTCGCCTGCGTTGTTGGTAGTGACATCTGGGCTGCGGTAATCTTGCAAGCGCAAGTCAGCTTTACTGGCGTTGGGCGTTTGTGCCAGGCGCGCATGGGCCCATGCCAGTTGCTCGTGTGACAGGGTCAGGCCAACCACTTCGGCGTCAAACTCGTTGGCGCCCATGTCAGCCAATGCGCCCCAGCCGCAGCCAATTTCCAAAACCCGCGAGCCTGATGTAACGCCAGCCATGTTGAGTGCGCGGCGCACTTTGGCGTTTTGTGCTTGGGTCAGCGTTTGACCAGGCTGTTCAAACAAGGCGCTGGAGTAGTTCATGCTGGGGTCTAACCACAGCTTGTAAAAGTCGTTGCCCAAGTCGTAATGGGCATGTATGTTTTTGCGACTATTGGCCTCGGTATTGCGTCGCATCCAGTGGCGCACCTGGTAGTAAAAGCGCCCTAGCCAGTTGCCAAAAATAGCGTCGTCTAGCGACTTGCGGTTTTGCAGCAAGACCTGCAGCAATTGGGTCAGGTTGGGGGTGTCCCAGTCTTGGGCAATAAAGGTTTCGGCAAAACCAATGTCGCCGCTTTTGAGCGCGGCGCTGAACATGTGCCAGTTGTTCAGCTGTATGTAGGCATGCGTGCCCGTGCCCACGCCAAAGTGCAGCTGTGACTGGTCTGGCAATGTGATGCTGAGCTGTCCGTGCGTCATACGCTGCAGCAGTTTGAACACCTGTTTGGCCGCGCGTGGCGCTTGCGCCGGGATGGTTGAGTGGGTGGTTGAATTCAAGCAAGTGGTCATGTGTGTGCGCTTTGCTGGGGGCTTTGGTTTTGTTTGTTGTTAGGTCGCGCCTGGGTCACGGCAACGGCGGGTGGCGTGGGTTTGTAGAAAAATGGTACACGCTTGCGCCACAGCGCAAACGCCTGCAGGTGAATACGCGCCATAACGGCCAGGGTCATTAGCGGGTAGCGCCACAAGGCCCGTCGTCTGCTAGCGCCAACCAGCGGCTGCAGCTGACCACTGACGCTGGTGAGCAAGGTGGGCGTGCGTTGCGCGCTAATGGCTTGGTCGTCGTAGGCAATGCGTGCCACGGTGTGGCTGGGATGGTGGTCACTCAGTGCGCTGTTGCGGTGCATGAAGGTGAATTGGTATTCGCCGCGTACTTCGCAAAACGGCGACACATGAAAGGCTTTGCCTGCCACTATGGGCGCGCCCAACTGCGCATGGGGCAGCACATACACGTGGCGCTCGCCAAAGGTGTTGTTGACTTCAGCCACCACGGCGCCAAGTTGCCCTGCCTCATCGTGGCAATACCAAAAGCTCACAGGTTTAAAGGTGTAGCCCCACACGCGCGGGTAGGTGTGCAGCCAAGCGTCACCCTTGCAATGCCCTAGCCCGTTGGCATCCAGCAGCGCGTCTAGCCACGCCAGTGCGTTGTCGCCCCCTTCGCCGTGGTCTTTGTCAAAAAATGACAAAGCACTCCAGCGGTTGCGTGGTAGCGCAGTTACGCCCTGTTTGGGCAAGCTGCGCATGTTGAGCCAAATGAAAAAGTTACGGTACACAAAGGCGTGTGGGCTTGGCCTTGAGCGCTTGTGGCGCACTTGCCCAAAGCCAATCAGCGCAGCGTGCCGCTCAGGCATGGGCCTTGCTGCCTGCAAGCTGCTCGCGTAACAGCTGCGCCACCTTGATGCCTGATTTCAGGCCGTCTTCGTGAAAGCCGTAGCCTGTCCAAGCGCCGCAGTAATAAGTGCAGTGTTGACCTTGAATGTGGGCGAGCTGCTGTTGCGCGGCCACCGCCTGGGCGTCAAATACGGGGTGTGCGTAGTGGTAGGTGCCCAATACGTGCTCAGGTGCAATGGGCTTGATGGGGTTTAGGGATACCACCACGGCTTTCTTGAAAGGCAAGGGTTGCAATTGGTTGATGAGGTAGTGCAAGCACACGTGCTCGTCTTCGTCTTGCGTGGTCGGTGCTCGCTCGTAGTTCCACGCTGACCATGCGCTGCGGGCAACAGGCAGTTGCGACTCATCCGTGTGTAGCACTGCCACATTGGGCTGAAAACCAATGGCGCTCAATATGTCCTGCTCTTGAGCATGCGGGGCGCTGAGTAGTTTTAGGCTTTGGTCGCTGTGGCAAGCCATCACCACATAGTCAAAGTGCTCGGTAATCTCTGACGTGGCGTTGGGGTTTGTGTAGCTGATGTCTACGCCTGCGCCACCATCCAGGCGGTGTACTTTGGTCACTGGGGTGTTGAGCTTGCAGTCATCGAGCTTGGCCACCATGGCTTGCACATACTGGCGCGCACCACCGGCGACTGTGTACCAGGCAGGGCGGTTGGCGACTTGGATCAGGCCGTGGTTGTCACAAAACTGCACCAAAGTGGCCACCGGAAACGCCAGCATTTGCTGGGTTGGGCAACTCCAGATACTACCCAGCATGGGCAGCAAGTACCAGTCAATAAATGGCTTGGAAAACCCATGCGTTGTCAAAAATGCGCCCAAGCTGACAGACGTGTCCAGCGGCGTGCTTGCCATGCGCTTGGCCAGTTTGTTGAAGCGCAGTATGTCCAGCACCATGCGCCAAAAGCTGGGTCGTAGCAAGTTGATGGGCTGACAAAACAGACTGGTCAGGCTGGTGCCGCTCCATTCAAGGGCATTTTGGCCTAGCCCGCCCTGCCCTGGTACTTGCACTGAAAAAGACATGTCTGACTTGGCCAGTGGCATGTTCAGTTCGGCAAACAACTTGAGCAACGCCGGGTAGGTGCGTTCGTTGAGCACCAGAAAGCCAGTGTCTACGCCGACTGTGTCCTGTTGCCCGTTGGCAGTGGGCAGGGTGACGTCAACCGTATTGGTATGACCACCAAAATAGTCGCCTGCCTCAAAGACCGTGATGTGAGCGACATCACGCAAGTGGTAAGCCGCAGACAAGCCGGCAATGCCGGAGCCAACCACGGCAATGTTTGGACGCCGCTGCGTGGTGCTGGGTGAGGCGTTTGTGGGTAAGGCGGTCATTGTTAAAAAATAGGGGTTGAAACTTTATTGTCGTAGACAATTGTGGCAATTTGTCATTGTATGGGCGGGCACTTACCGGTAATTACTGGGCTGCTAGCCAGTTGCGAGAATTGGTGGCATACTTTGTCCTAGACAACATGACCAATGCTTTACACACTATTGCCGAAGTCGCCCTGGACACCGGCATACAAAAAGACACGCTGCGCGTTTGGGAGCGCCGTTACGGCTTTCCCGTGCCTCAGCGTGGCGACGGCGATGAACGCAGCTATGACGATGAGCAATTGGCACGTTTGCGGTTAATCAAGCGACTTTTGGACGCGGGTATGCGGGCGGGCCAGGTGGTGTCAAAGCCACTGGATGATCTTAACGAGTTGGTGCAAAGCAAAGCACAAACAGCGGTCGCTGATGTGGTAACCGTCAACGCCGCCATAGACCCCTTGTTAGAGCTGTTGTTCCAACACGCGCGCAAGCGGTTGCACGACAGTTTAATGGTGCACGTACAAACAATGGGTTTGTCGCAGGCCATTGAAGACATTATTTCGCCCATGGCTGCACGTGTGGGCGAGCGCTGGATGCGCGGTGAGCTGGCCATTTACGAAGAGCACTTGTTTACTGCGGTGGTGCAAAGCGTGTTGCTGCAAGGCATGGCGCAGTTGCCGTTGCAAGGCGCTGGTGGGCGCCCCAAAGTGCTGCTCACCACGCTCAACAATGAACCACACGCGCTGGGCTTGCTGATGGCCGAGTGCATGTTCGCCCAAATGGGCTGTGACCGCATTTCCCTGGGCCCCAAAACGCCTGTGCCTGATTTGGCCGCTGCTGCGCGCATCATGCACGCAGACATCGTGGCGCTGAGCTTTAGCAGCCACTCATCGCCTAAAGAAGCGCATGCCGCTATCACCCAGCTGCGCGAGCAATTGCCTGGTCACATCGCCATTTGGGCGGGTGGCAGTACGGCCACCTTGCGCTTGGTCAGTGGCGGTAAAGCTGCCACAGTGTTTGGCAGTGCGCGCGACTTGCTCAGTGCCATCACGCAGTGGCGCGCTGCCCGGCAAGCTGTACGCGCGCAGCCGTGAGCGCCGCAGGGGCATTGCTGGTGGCCGCGCCACCAATGCCTGCTTTGCCTAAAATACGTTTTTATAGTTGGTGGCACAAACGTATTTGAGGAGACCGCATGCTCTACCCAGAACTGTTTAAGCAGCTAGAGGCTGTTCGTTGGGACATGGATAAAGATATTCCATGGGACCAATTTGACGGCAACGCGCTGACAGATGAGCAGGCGCAAACCATCAAGATGAATGCCATCACCGAATGGGCGGCCTTGCCTGCCACAGAGATGTTTTTGCGTGACAACCGTGACGACTCTGATTTTTCAGCGTTTATGTCGATTTGGTTTTTTGAGGAGCAAAAGCACTCACTGGTCCTGATGGAGTACTTGCGCCGCTTCCGCCCTGACGTGGCGCCCACAGAGCAAGAGTTGCATGAAGTGCGCTTTGACTTTGACCCCGCGCCGCCACTAGAGACCTTGATGTTGCACTTTTGCGGCGAAATTCGTCTCAACCACTGGTACCGCCGCGCGTCCGAATGGCATGACGAGCCGGTGATCAAGCACATCTACAGCACGCTGAGCAAAGACGAGGCGCGTCACGGCGGTGCTTACTTGCGCTACATGAAGCGCGCTATCAACACATTTGGTAACGAGGCGCGTTTGTCGTTTGCCAAAGTAGGCGTGCTGATGGCCAGCGCCAGGCGCACAGCTCAGGCTTTGCACCCTACCAATTTGCACGTTAACCAAACCTTGTTTCCGCGTGACACCGTGCAAAGCCGCCTGCCCAACCCTGAGTGGCTGGAGCACTGGTTGGACAAGCAAATCAACTTTGACGCCGCTTGGGAGACCAAGGTGGTGGAGCGCATTTTGCACAACATGAGTTTGCTCATGGAGCGCAGCTTCAAGTCTGTGCAAGAGCTCAACCGCTTTCGCAAAGAGCTGTTGTTGGCACCCGCTACTGTGGCCACCTGACAGCGCAACACGCGGGCTTGTGTGCCTCCTTCCGTTAATGCGCTTGCATCACGTAGCGCCACAAGTCCAGCACCGCCTCGCGGTGGTGAGCCACCTCAACCGGTGTGACTTGCGTAGGCGCCTCGTCTAAGCGTGCCTTGTGCTGCATGTGGCGCATGGCACGGTAAGCGTCAGCGGCGGCGTCGCTGATGGCTTCGGGTATCAAGTCGCACTCTTTGGCAATGCGCAGCAGCTTGATATTGCCCAGGTTGGGCAGCAGCTGTGCATGAGCATGGGCTTTGGCCAGTAGCAGATACTGCATGACAAACTCCACGTCCACCATGCCACCGGGGCTGTGTTTGAGGTCAAACATGTCGCTGGCCACGCGGTGGGCCTCTCGCACTTTCTCGCGCATGGTGGTGATCTCTACCAGTAAGTCCCCCTCATCACGCGGCGACACCATCACCGAGTGGCGCACAGCCTCAAACTTGGCTGCCAGCTCAGGGCTGCCCATGGCGCAGCGTGCTCGCGTAATGGCCTGGTGTTCCCAGGTCCACGCGGTGTTGCTGCCCCGACGCTCCTGGTAGTCGGCAAAGGCGGCAAAGCGCGTTACCAGCAGGCCAGAGTTGCCGTTGGGGCGCAACGCCGTGTCAATTTCAAACAAGTCGCCTTCGGCGGTTTTGACGGTGAGCCAGTTGATGAGCTTGCGCACCAGGGCGGCGTACATTTCCGGCGCGGCATCGTGGTCGTCGTCAAACACAAATACGATGTCCAAGTCACTGCCATAGCCTAGCTCTTTGCCACCCAATTTGCCATAGGCAATGATGGCCAGTGCAGGCTCTTCGCGGTGTGTGCCTTTCAAGCGCTGCCAGCACCAACGTGTGGTGATGCGCAACACGGCGTCTGCCAATGCACTCAAATCGTCAGCTACCAATTCCACGCTGAGCTTGCCTTCAACGTCGCGCGCCAGCGTTCTAAACACCTCGCTGTGATGGGCGCGGCGCAGCAGGTTGAGCAGCTCCTCGTCGTCGTCTTCGCCTGTTGTTTGCAGGGCAAACCGCCTGGCCTCAAGCTCGGCTTCAAACTGCACGGGGTCAAAGCGCTCGTCGAGCAGCGCCGGGTTGGCCAGCTCATCCATTACGCCCGGGTGTTGTATCAGGTAGCGCGCAGGCCATTTGGCCGCGCCCAACAAGCGCAGCAAGCGTTCGTGTACGGCTGGGCGCTCTTGCAGCAGCGCCAAATAGCTGTCACGGCGCAGCATGGGCTCCATCCAGTCGGCCAAACGCAGCGCGCCAATTTCGGTGGTGCGTTCGGCTTCCAGCCAGGCGCCTGTGCGCTGCACCAAACGTGCCAGACGTGTGCGCGTGTCTTCGCGCAGGGCTAGCACGCGCGGGTGGGTTTGCCACTGAGCAATACGGGCTTTAAACGCGCCTTCCAGCTCTTCAATAGCCGACTCCAGGTCGTCAGCGTCGTGCACTGTTTTTTTGCAGTTGGTGCATTCACTCTTGCCGCCCAACAAGATATCAAACTCTTGCGCCACCACCTCGCGGTGGCTGTCCAGCGCATGCAAAAAAGCACAGGTATTTTGAAAGCCAAGGCTGGCGGCCATCCAGGCCAGGTCGGCGTCTTGTGTGGGCAGTTGGTGGGTTTGCTGGTCGTCCAGGTACTGGATACGGTTTCCACCCGGCGCAAAAACACGTAGGCTGCAGCCAGCATGTCGGCTTTTTCAGGCGCCATCAAGCCAGCCGCCGTTAGTCGCTTGAGTGCGCTCAGCGTGGGCCTTTTGCGCAACTCCGGAAACTGGCCGCCGCGCACCACTTGCAGCAGCTGTACGGTGAACTCCACCTCACGTATGCCGCCCCGCGACAGTTTGACGTCATTGGCGCGTTCAGGGTGCCCGCTGGCGCGCTTGGCCGCATGTTCTCTGATTTGCCTGTGCAGTTTGCGCAAGGCATCAAACACGCTGTAATCGAGGTAGCGCCTAAACACAAAGGGCAGTACCGTACCGCGCAAGGCTTGGGCTGAGCCATTGGCAACAAGGGCGCTGGGTGCCACCACGCGGCTTTTAAGCCATGCAAAACGCTCCCATTCGCGTCCTTGTATCAAGAAATATTCTTCCAGCGCATCGATAGACAATGCGGCTGGACCCACGCTGCCGTTGGGCCGCAGCGCCAAGTCCCCCTGAACACAAAGCCGTGCTCGGTGGTTTCACCCACCAGCTGGTACATACGCTTAACCACTTTGCCAAAAAATTCGTGGTTGCTGATGCGCTGCAGACCGCGCTCGTTACCGGTGGTTTCACCGTCGCAGTCGTATACGTAAATCAAGTCAATGTCGCTGGACACATTGAGCTCGCGCGCACCCAGTTTGCCCATGCCGATCACCCACATGTTGGCGGCTTGGCCGTTGCGGGCATCCGGGCTCACCGCTATCGGGTTGCCGTGTCGCTCGCTAAGTTCCTTGCTGGCTTGGGTGATCGCGTGGTCTAGCGCAAACTCGGCCAGCGCGGTAACGCCGTGGGTCACCACGTCTAATGGCGCTTGTTGCTCACAGTCCAGCACCACCAAGCGCTCTACCACCAGTTGGCGCAGTACGCGCAGGGCTTGGCCCAGATCAAGCCCTGTGGTCAGCAATTGGTCCAAGCAGCTTTGCATGGCCACTTTATCTGGTGCGCCGGGCCGCAGCATGGCGAGTTGGCCCTCATAGCGCCTGCGTATGCGCTGCACAAAACGTGAGTGGTTGGCCAAGTTGCCAAGCGTATTTAATGTGTCTGTCTGTGGGACGCCCGAAGTGGCGGTCATAATTTGAATCCATGCAAGCCGCCACCCCAGCCCAAACATCTCAGCCACGCCTTGTGCGCGCGGTGCTGAAGTGGCTGCTGATTGCCTTGCTTGCAGCTTGGACAGTGGTGGCCAGCGCCTATTTGCTGATACACGCGGTCATTGTGCCGCGAATTGAACTTTGGCGCACAGACGTAGAGCAACAGCTGAGCGAGACGCTGGGCGCACCTGTGCGTATTGGTGTGCTGAGCGCCAAGGCCAGCCAATGGACGTCGCACTTTGAAGTGCGCGACGTGCAAGTGGGCGCAGAGGGAGTGGACGCTGCGGTGTTTATTCCGGCTATTCAGGCCAGTTTGAGCATGCGCGGCTTGTGGCGTCTAGAGTTTGACCAAGTGCAAGTCACCAGTCCCAGCGTGCAGGTACAACGCCATCCAGATGGCAGCTGGCACATTGGCCCCATTGCGCTGGCCGCGGGCACCTTTGCGCAAGTACCAGCTTGGCAAGATTGGCTGTTTGACCAGCCGGAGTTGTTGGTGCGCGACGCGCGCATCAGCCTGCAAGACGACATGGACGGCGTAGGCCCTTCTGAGCGTTGGGTGGTTCAAAACGTAGACGTCGCCTTGCGCAGCGGCGTGCGCAGCCATGCCATGCGCATAGACCTCACACCGCCAGCGCATGTGGGGCAGCGCTTGTCGGTGCAAGCCCAGTTTGATTCACCACTATTTAGCATGCATGGCAGTGATTGGCGTCAGTGGCAAGGCGTGGCCTACGGCCAATGGCCGCAGTTGGATGCGGCGGCCTTGCATGCGGTCGTTCAGCGGTTTGCGCCCAGCGTGGCAGACAAGATTCGGCTGGATGCTGCACAAGCGGCTTGGCGCGGCTGGTTAGACTTTGAGCGCGGTGCCACCTTAAAAGCCTTTACCAGCGATGTGGTGCTAACCGACGTAGCCGCTGCATGGATGCCTGACAAGTCAGCGTTAAAGCCCATGCTGTTCAAGCGCTTGCAAGCGCGACTCGACTTGCGCCAGCAGATGGCCGCAAGCGCCGTCAATGCAACGTCACCGGATGGGCGTCAGTGGGCCATCAGCCTAGATGACATGGCCTTTGAAACCCAGCAAGGTGTGCGCTGGGATGGCGCACAGCTAGACGTGGCCTGGCCGGCTCGCAATACAGACCAAAGCGCCGTGCGGCTGGCGAACATCAACTTAGATGTGCTGCGCCAGCTGTCCGATAGCTTGCCACTGCCTGCAGCGCTGCGCTCTGAGCTGGGCGCTTGGCGGCCCACTGGCTATATCAATGAGTTGCAACTAGATTGGCAAGGCAGCCTAGACAAGCCTCGGCAGTGGCACACCAGTGGCAGTGCCACCGAGTTGGGCTGGGCGCCGGGGCAGCTGCGCGCAATGCGGGCGACAAAGACCTGGCACGACCTGGCGCACAGGGCGTGGGTGTGCAGTGGCGTGGCAGTGCTGAGGGTGGTAGCGCGCAGGTGTCTGTCACCCGAGGCCAGCTCACGCTGCCTGGCGTGTGGCAAGCACCCACGGTGGCTTTGCCCAGTTTGCAGGCCAACGTGGTGTGGTCTGCACCAGGCCACGTGTTGGCGACGCAAGACGCGCCGGCGGCTTGGACGGCCAATGACTGGCAGCAGCTGTGGCGGGTTGCTTTTGACAACGTACAAATCACCACACCAGACGGGCAGGTCAGTGCGTCTGGCGTGTGGGCCCAAGACCCTGGGCAAGTCAGCACCAATGCGGCGGGCTACTTGCGCCTAGACGCTGGCGTGAACCTGTTGGCTGTTAATAAATTGGCGCGTTACTTGCCGCGCTCTATGGACGCAGACGCCATGTCGTTTGTGCAAAGCCGCTTGAGTGCAGGCACGCTAAGCCAAGTCAAGGTGCACATAGACAGCCACCTAGACGACGCGTTGTGGAGCGGGGGCGCACAGCGCTTTGGCGTGACGGCGCAGGCCAGCGGCGTTGATTTGGACTACGCAGGCGGCTGGGGCCCCGAGCAGACTTGGCCGGCAGTGGGCAACATGTCTGGGCAATTTGCCATGAGTGGCAACAACATAGACATCAGCAACGTGACCGGGCGCTTGCGCGATGCGCCGCAGGTGGTGGTGAGCCAAGCGCGGGTGCAGCTGCGAGACATGGGCAACAACGGCCAATTGTTGGTGGAGGCGCAAGCCAGCGGGCCCCTACCCACTTGGCTGGCACAACTCAGCGCCACGCCAGTGGCGCGTTGGAGTGACGGTTTGATGCAAGACTGGCGCGGCCAAGGCGACGCCACGCTAGCCCTCACTATTGAGACGCCTTTGGCCAACCCCAATGACCTGCGTGTGCGTGGCGAAGTGGGCTTGCAAGACACAAGCTTGACCTTGTGGCCCGGCGTGCCTGCGCTGCAAAACGCCAATGCCCGCGTGCGCTTTGACAACAACAGCGTGACCGTTGACCAAGTGCGCGCACAGTGGTTGGGCAGCCCGCTGAATGCAGACCTGCGCTGGTCGTCTGGCGTTGCGGACTCAGCGGGTGAGTTGGTCATCAACGTCAATGGCAGGCTCAATGCCAACGCGGTGGCGCAAACGCCATCGCTGGGTACGGCGGCGATGTTGGCGCAGCGCGCCAGCGGCAGCACGGCCTTTGAAGCGTCCGCGCGCAGCACGACTGATGGCTTAGCTTGGCAGTTGCGTGCGCCACTGACCAATCTGCGTTTGGATTTGCCGCAGCCTTTGAACAAAGCCAGCGGGCAAACCTGGCCGCTTGCTGTGTCGGTAACACCGCTACCTGCCGCCCAGCGCGCACCCGGCATGGCCAGTGCCCAAGACATTGTGCTGAGCGTTGGCCCCAGTGGCGCACCCGTGGTGCACGCCCACTATGTGCGTGAATTCGCGCAGGCGCTGATGCCAGTGTCTCGCACAACGGCGCCGTCCATGATTCGTGGCGCATTGGGCTTGGGGCAATTTGATGTTGCTGGCCTTGGCCTGCCAGACCAGGGCGTGCTGGCAGATATACGTTTGGCCAACTTCAATGTGGATGACTGGCAGCAAGTGCTGTTAGCCACCAGTAGGCAAACGGGCATGAGCACCATGAGCGATGGTCGAGACGACGCTGAAACGGTGTCCAAGATGTCGATGGCGCTGCCCGATAAAGCATCTGCGGAGCTGTTGCGCGCCTACTTACCCACGACCATGGTGGCTCAGGCCTTGTCGTTGACGACGCAGGGGCGCAGCTTTAACAACGTGGTCTTGGGCGGCGCGCGGGTCGGGCCTTTGTGGCGCGCCAACGTGCGTGCGGACGAGCTCAATGGCTACTTGCAATACCGTGAGTCTGACGCCCAAGACGGTGGCGCCGGTAACCTGTACGCGCGCCTGGCCATGCTGCATTTGGCCAAGCAAGAAACCCAAGATATTGTGCAAATGCTGGCCGAGCAGCCGCGTGCCATGCCTGCCTTAGACGTGGTGGTGCAGTCCTTGAATTTAGACGGGCGCGACTTAGGACGCCTGGAGTTGCAAGCTTTTAACCGTGTGGTGGCACGCGTACCTGGCCAGCGCGCCAACGAGTGGCGACTGAACCGTTTGTGGTTAGACGTGCCCGAAGCCAGCTTACGCGCCAACGGCCAATGGGCACCTGTGCTACCCGACGACACCGCCGAATTTGACGCCAATAAGCGGCGTACGTTTCTAGACTTCGAGTTAGAGCTGCGCGATAGTGGCGAGTTGTTGTCACGTTTTGGCATGCCTGGTGTGGTGCGGGGCTCTGCGGGCACGGTCAAAGGCCAGGTGGCTTGGCTGGGTGCCCCCACCAACTTTGACACCACCACACTGAACGGCGGCTTAGACCTTAGCGTGGCCAGCGGTCAGTTCTTAAAAGCAGACCCCGGCATTGCCAGGCTCATTGGTGTGCTCAGTTTGCAGTCGTTACCTAGACGGCTGTTGCTTGACTTCAGAGACGTATTTTTAGAAGGCTTTGCATTTGATAGCGTCACGGGCAACGCGCGCATCACGAACGGCTTGGTGCAAACCAACAACTTGCAAATGGCAGGCGTCAATGCCACGGTGTTGATGGAGGGACAAGCTTCCATGGTGGACGAGACGCAAGCGTTGCAAGTGGTGGTGGTGCCCAAGGTCGATGCAGGCACCTTGTCGCTTCTTGCCGCGTCTGCCAATCCTGTTGTCGGCGTAGCGACTTACTTCCTGGAGCGTGTCTTTGGCGACGCTATCAATACGGCCAATACCAAGGCGTTTCAGGTCACTGGTAGTTGGCTAGACCCACAAGTACAAGAGGTTAAGCTAACGCCGCGAGATGGCAAAGCGCCTGTGCAAACCGTTGATGTTCCTGAGCCCGCAGCGCAGGCTGTCAAGCAGCCAGGCGCTGGCGCTGCTACCGTATCCACTCAACCTGAGGTCGAAAAGCCAGCAGCTGGCCAGTGAGCCAATCGTGTCCGTTACGGCAGCGCTCAGTCGGTCTTTTTTGTGATTGGTGGTGTGTTTGAAGACGCTGGCGTTGATTCACCTGACTCGCTGTCATGGTCAATGGGTTCGCCACCTTTGCGCCCGCTAAACATGGTCCACCATACGATGAACACAAATATCAATAACGCGCCAAGCGCCTCAAGCAACAATAAACTCATGTCAGCAACCGGTTTCACCTCAAGCGCCCGCACGTGGTGGGCTGTAGCCCTCATTGTAGGAACGCTCTCTGGCTGCGCCACAGGTCCAGCGGTAATGTCCCCACAAACGCCACCGCCACCAGTTACAAGCCAGGTCAGCGCACCTGAGCCCGTGAGCTACCAGGACTTTCGCGACTTGCCGGTAGACCCTGCCGTGTTGCCATGGTTTGCATGGGACGACAGGCAGCCGCTACCTGCTGCCAAGCGCCAAAGCAGCAGCCAGTGGCAGCCCGTCAGGTGGCGTGATGTGCCAGCATGGGGTAGCGACGATCTGGAGCGTGCCTGGGCAGCGCTTTTGCGTAACTGTGAGGGCGCGCCAGCGGCGATCAAGCCACACTGCGATGCTGCACGTCAGCTCAGCATTGGCAGCTCAGAGCAGCGCATTGCCTGGTTGATGCAGCAGTGGCAGCCTTATAAGGTCACAGACTTGCGTGGCGGCGCCAGTGGTTTGCTAACAGGCTATTACGAGCCCATGATGAAGGCCTCAAGGTTGCGCACAGACACGCACCAAACGCCGCTTTATACCAAGCCCGACAGCTTGCGGCTTGGCCAAACATGGTATTCACGCAAAGAGATGGAAACTGATCCGGCGGCGCTGAACGCATTGCGCGGCAAAGAGATTGCCTGGGTGGCTGACCCTATTGATGCCTTGATTGTGCAAATACAAGGTTCTGGACGTGTGGAAATTACCGAGCCCGATGGTCGCGTACAAGTGGCGCGCTTGGCTTTTGCCGCGCACAACGGTCACACGTACGCCAGCGTGGCTCGCGTGCTGTTAGATACACGTGCCATCACCAGCCCGTCTTGGCCAGCCATCAAAGCGTGGGCCGCTGCCAACCCTGATGACGTTCAACGCGTGCTGTGGACCAATCCGCGTACCGTGTTTTTTCAAGAAGAAGACTTAAACGGCATGGACGCCCAAGCCGGCCCGCGCGGCGCGCAAGGCGTGCCACTCACACCCATGCGCTCTATCGCTGTAGACAGGCGCAGCATTGCTTACGGCACGCCGGTGTGGATGGTCACGCGGGGCCCAACCTTTAACAGTGCGCGTTTGGTCGTGGCGCAGGATACAGGCGGCGCAATCATTGGTGCGGTTCGCGCTGACTTTTTTGCGGGCTGGGGCGAAGACGCTGCCGTTTTAGCCGGTGGCTTGAAGCAGCCACTGGAGTTGTGGGTGCTGTGGCCTAGGGGCTTGTAGGGGCGACAAGCTGTTACAGCGCTCGCTTGTGATTTTTTTACCGCTTGCCTTTTACGGGCAAATGCCCAAGCGGCAGTGCGTCTGAGGTTTTCACCTCGCCCAATGAAAAACTGGTTTGCAAGTCTTTGACATGCGGCAGGTTGAGCAACACGTCGCGTGCCAGTGTGGCAAAGGCATTGAGGTCTGTAGTGACGACTTGCAGCTCAAAGGTGCCTGTGCCACTGATGTAGTGGCAAGACACAATTTGCGGCACTTGGGTAATAGCGGCTTCTAGCTCTTTGGCTACAAAGCCGTTGTTGCGGTCAGCGTCTAAGCGAACAAAAGCCAATACACCCAGGCCCACCAGTTGGCGGTTGATGCGTGCACAGTAGCCTGTAATAAAACCGGCCTCTTCTAGCGCGCGCACACGCCGCCAGCAGGGCGCGGCACTGAGACCCACCCGTGTGGCCAGTTCTGCGTTGCTTAGGCGCCCGTCAGACTGCAGTTCTTGCAGTATGGCAATGTCAAATTTGTCTAATGTTTCCATAAACCACTTTTTGAGCAAGATTATTGCGCAATATAGCGTCTTGAAAGCATCAAACGCAAGCACTTATCACACGCAAGTTTTTACACTGTGCATTGTGGTTTGACGCGTTTGCGACCAGCTGCTGCGTCAAAAAAACAGATAAATGCACAAACCCCAGCAACACGGCATACCGCAGGCTTTGCCAGAAGGAGACAAGACCATGAATGCCCCCATGCCAGAGCACATTCGCCGCGCACTTGCTGAAGTGAGTTTGGACGACAAGTACGCACTAGACAGCGGGCGCGCCTTCATGAGTGGTGTGCAAGCGTTGGTCAAGTTGCCCATGCTGCAGCGTGCGCGCGACGCGCAGCAGGGGTACAACACGGCAGGCTTCATCAGCGGCTACCGTGGCTCACCGCTGGGCACCTATGACCAGTCCTTGTTCAAGGCCAAGGCGCATTTGGCGGCCAACAACATTGTGTTTCAGCCTGGCGTCAACGAGGAGTTGGCGGCTACTGCCTTGTGGGGTACGCAGCAATTGGGCTTTGCGCCAGCACGCACGCAGCGCTTTGACGGTGTGTTTGGCATTTGGTATGGCAAAGGCCCTGGCGTTGACCGTTGCGCCGATGTGTTCAAGCACGCCAATATGGCTGGCACCACACCGCTTGGTGGCGTGTTGGCTGTTGCGGGTGACGACCACGTGGCCAAAAGCTCCACGGCGGCGCACCAAAGTGACCATATTTTTAAGGCTTGTGGCCTGCCGGTGTTTTTCCCAGCGTCTGTGCAAGACATACTAGACCTTGGCCTGCACGCCATTGCCATGAGCCGCTTTGCCGGCGTGTGGGCGGGCATGAAGACGATTCAAGAAATCGTAGAGTCCAGCGCCACCGTCACCATCGATACGCAGCGCTTAAACATCGTGTTGCCAGACTTTGAGATGCCCGCCGGTGGCGTGCACATTCGCTGGCCTGACAACGCATTGGAGCAAGAGGCCCGCTTGTTTGACACCAAGTGGTACGCGGCGCTGGCTTACATCAGGGCCAACAAGCTCAACCACAACGTGATTGAGGGGCCCAATGACCGTTTTGGCATCATTGCCAGTGGCAAGGCCTACAACGACACGCGCCAGGCACTATCAGACTTGGGGCTGGACGACGCGATGTGCCGCGAGCTGGGTATACGCGTGCACAAAGTGGCGGTGGTATGGCCACTAGAGGCGCAAACCACGCGTGAGTTTGCCACTGGCTTGCGTGAGATTTTGGTAGTGGAAGAAAAGCGCCAAGTGATTGAATACCAGCTCAAAGAAGAGTTGTACAACTGGCGCTCTGATGTGCGCCCCACTGTGTTGGGCAAGTTCGACGAGGCCGACGGCAGCACCACGGGTGGTGAGTGGTCGCAGGCCAACCCCAGCGCCAACACATTGCTGCGTGCCAACGCCGACCTCAACCCGTCCATCGTGGCCCGGGCCATTGCTAGGCGCTTGCGCCACATGGCGTTGCCAGACAATGTGCGTGCGCGCATGGACAGCCACTTGGCCGTGCTTGACGCCAAAGAGCGCGCCATGCTTGAGCTCACCAGCAAAGGCGCATTGGCTGACCGCATGCCTTGGTTTTGCTCGGGTTGCCCGCACAACACCTCTACCCGCGTGCCAGACGGCTCGCGCGCCATGGCTGGTATTGGCTGCCACTTTATGACGGTGTGGATGGACAGAAACACCATTGGCTTTACCCAAATGGGCGGCGAAGGCGTGCCTTGGGTGGGCCAGTCTGCCTTTTCCACCGAAAAGCACGTGTTTGCCAATTTGGGCGACGGCACCTACTTCCACAGCGGCCTGTTGGCGATTCGCCAAAGCATTGCCGCAGGCGTGAACATCACCTACAAGCTGTTGTACAACGACGCCGTGGCCATGACGGGCGGCCAGCAAGTGGGTGAGCGCCCAGAGGGTCATAGCGTGTTGCAAATAGCGCACAGTTTGAAAGCCGAGGGTGCAACCAAATTGGTGGTGGTGACCGATGAGCCCGACAAATACCAAGGTGCTGCGCTGCCCAGCGGCGTTGTCGTTGAACACCGCGACGAGCTAGAGCGCGTGCAACTGGCGTTCAGAGAGTTGGCGGGCACCACAGTCATCATTTATGACCAAACCTGCGCCACTGAAAAGCGCCGTCGCCGCAAGCGCGGCACCATGGTGGACCCCGATGTGCGCTTGGTGATTAATGAGGCCGTGTGTGAGGGCTGTGGCGACTGCGGTGTCAAAAGCAACTGCTTGTCCGTAGAGCCGCTCGAAACGCCACTTGGGCGCAAGCGCACCATCAACCAAAACTCTTGCAACAAAGACCAAAGCTGTGCCAACGGCTTTTGCCCGAGTTTTGTGAGCGTCAAGGGTGCAGCTGCTGCCCAAGCTGCCGCGCCCAAAGTGGCTGCCACGCGGCCCAGTCCTTGGGACGGCACCGTGCTGCCAGAGCCCGCACTGCCCAGCACCATGCACCCCTGGGGTTTGCTGGTGGCGGGTGTGGGCGGCACCGGCGTGATCACCATTGGTCAGCTGCTGGGCATGGCTGCGCACATGGAAGGCAAGGGCGTGGTCACGCAAGACGCGGCTGGTCTGGCCCAAAAAGGCGGCGCCACCTGGAGCCACATCATCATTGCGGCCAGGCAAAGCGACATTCACACCACGCGCATTGACATGGCTGCAGCCGACGCCATTTTGGGCTGTGACCCCATAGTGACCGCTGGCAAAGAGACCATGATGCGCATCAAGCCGGGGCGCACGCACGTGGCGCTCAATGCGCACAGCGCGCCAACAGCGGCCTTTGTGAACAACACACAGTGGCACAACCCCAGCGAGGAGTGTGTGGCGCAACTGGCCGCCTGCGTAAGCGCTGGTGACTTGCAAAGCTTTGATGCCGAGCAAGTGGCTGTCCAGTTGCTAGGCAATAGCATTTTCGTCAACCCACTGGTGCTGGGATTTGCCTGGCAATTGGGGTGGGTGCCGCTGCGCAGCGAGTCTATCCTGCGTGCCATGGAGCTAAATGGCGTAGCCGTCAAAGACAACCAAGCTGCATTTGCGTGGGGCAGGCGTTGCGCCGCAGACTGGGCAGGTGTGCAAGCGCTGATGGCGCCCAAAGCGGTTGTCGCCTTGCACCGCACACCTGCACTGCAAGACACGATTGACTTGCGCGTGCAGCTACTCACCGCCTACCAAAACAAAGCGTATGCGCAGCGTTATGTGGACGTGGTCGAGCAAGTGCGCGCGGCCGAATCGGCTTTGTCAGGTGTTGACAAGAGCCGCAGCAGCTTGCCGCTTACCCACACCGTGGTCAAACAGTTGTATCGCATGATGGCTATCAAAGACGAGTACGAAGTGGCCAGGCTGCACGCTGACCCCGCGTTTAAGAAGCGCATTACCAACGAGTTTGGCGCAAATGTGACGCTGAACTTTCACCTCGCGCCACCGCTGCTGGCCAAGCGCAACGCCAAAGGCGAGCTCACCAAAAGCACGTTTGGGCCTTGGGTGATGAGCGCTTTTGCTGTGTTGTCGCGCTTTAAGCGTCTGCGCGCCACGCCATTTGACCTTTTTGGCTACACCCAAGAGCGGCGTGCCGAGCGCGCGTTGCGTGACGACTACCAGCAACTGGTGTTGGCTTTGGCCAAAGATCTTACGCCCGGTACGCTGGGCCAGGCTATCGAGCTGGCCAATGTGGTGGAACCCATCAAAGGCTTTGGTCATGTGCGGGCCAAACACATGGCTGCGGCGCGCGCGCGTTGGCAGGCGCTATGGGCAGCGTGGCAGACACAGCCGGTTGAGCAAGACTTGGCCGGGTGTCCACCAGCAAGATAAGACTGCTGTGTGCCGCCATGTTTTAGGGATTTTTTCAAGGCTTTTGGACGGTGGCGCCACCCGCATACAATGCTGGGTGATGAACGCGCCGTCTCGTGCGCGGGCTAAACCTACGTATTTTGGAGAACTCTGTGTTTATTTCTAACGCTTACGCTCAAGCCGCCGGCGGCGATACTGCTTCTTCCATCATGGGCTTGCTGCCTTTGTTGTTGATGTTTGTCGTGCTGTACTTTGTGATGATTCGTCCACAAATGAAGCGCCAAAAAGAGCACAAGGCCATGGTTGAGGCGCTGTCCAAAGGTGATGAAGTCTCTACTGCCAGTGGTATTTTGGGCAAGATCACCCGCGTGGGCGAGACATCAATTTCACTTGAAATTGCCGCTGGCGTTGAGGTGCAAATGCAGCGTACAGCCGTCGCGCAAGTGCTGCCCAAGGGCTCAGTTAAGTAAGCAGCGACTGAGCTTGCGCTTAGCCCTGTAGCGATAAGCGGCCGCGTGTTGAGCGTAGCCGCTTTTTTGCTTTATTGCCCAGAGTCGCTGGGCTTTGCGCCAACTTAAAAGGCGCGTGGTTGAAGGTCTTTTGGCTATGAATCGTTACCCATTGTGGAAATACTTGGTCATCGCGGTTGCGTTGATGATTGGCACCATATACACACTGCCCAACTTTTATGGCGAAGCACCTGCGGTGCAAGTCTCGCCGGGTAAAACCGCTGTGCGCTTGACCAACGACACCATGGTGCGCATAGACATGGCGCTTAAGGACGCAGGCCTCACACCAGAGCGCACCACCTTTGAGGCCAACTCCATCAAGACGCGCTTTGTCACAACTGACGACCAACTAAAAGCCCGTGACATTATTGAGAAAGCGCTGAACCCAGACCCCAACAACCCCAGCTACGTGGTGGCCCTGAACCTGGTGCCGCGCACACCGGCGTGGCTGGCAGCGCTGAATGCTGGCCCCATGTACCTGGGACTGGACTTGCGCGGTGGCGTGCACTTCATGTTGCAAGTTGACATGCAGGCAGCACTGACACAAAAGCTGGATTCGCTGGGTGCCGACGTGCGCACGGTGTTGCGCGACAACAGCATTCGATACGGCGGCATTGAGCGTGATGGCCAAAGCCTGGTGCTGCGCGCACGCGACCAAGCCACGCTGGACGCGGCAGACCGTGCTATTGGCCAAGACTTTGCCGAGCTTGACTTGACTCAAGGCGGCACTGCACCCAACTTGACGCTGACGGCAACGCTGAAGCAAGCCGCCGAGCTGGATATTCAGGCGCAAGCTCTCAAGCAGAACATCACCACATTGCACAACCGTATTAACGAGTTGGGCGTGGCTGAGCCGGTTATTCAGCAGCAAGGTTTAGACCGCATTGTGGTGCAGTTGCCAGGCGTACAAGATACCGCCAAGGCCAAAGACATTTTGGGTCGCACTGCCACGTTGGAGGTGCGATTGGTGGATGAGTCTGCAGAAGGCCGTGCGGCTGAAAACGGCTCCGGTCTGGTGCCCTTTGGCTCAGAGAAATATCTGGACCGTGACGGACGCGCCGTGATTGTGAAGCGCGCTGTTTTGCTGACAGGCGACAACCTGGACGATGCACAGGCCGGCTTTGACAGTCAAACGCAAGAGCCAGCCGTGCACTTGAACCTGGACGCCAAAGGCGCGCGTATTTTTAAAGATGTGACCCGCGACAACGTGGGCAAGCGCATGGCCATTTTGCTGTTTGAAAAAGGCAAGGGCGAGGTCGTTACTGCGCCGGTTATTCGTACCGAAATCGGCGGTGGTCGCGTACAAATATCAGGTCAGATGACCACGCAAGAGGCGGCAGACACCTCTTTGCTATTGCGCGCAGGTTCCTTGGCCGCGCCTATGGAAATCATAGAAGAGCGCACCATTGGCCCTTCACTGGGGGCTGAGAATATTGCCAAAGGTTTTGACAGCGTGAAGTGGGGCTTGATGGTGGTCATCATCTTCATGTGCGCTTACTACGCGCTGTTTGGCTTGTTTTCAAGTTTGGCGCTCACGTTTAACTTGCTGCTGTTGGTGGCTGTGTTGTCTATGCTGCAAGCCACACTCACGCTGCCCGGCATGGCTGCTATGGCTTTGGCGCTGGGCATGGCGATTGACGCCAACGTGCTTATCAATGAGCGGGTGCGTGAAGAGCTGCGTGCCGGCGCATCACCGCAGGCCGCGATCAACGCAGGCTATGACCGCGCCTGGGGCACCATTTTTGACTCCAATATCACCACGCTAATTGCTGGCGTGGCATTGCTGGCATTTGGCTCTGGCCCTGTGCGTGGCTTTGCGGTGGTGCATTGCATTGGTATCTTGACCAGTATGTTCTCTGCCGTGATGTTTTCGCGCGGCGTGGTGAACCTGTGGTACGGACGCCAAAAGAAACTCAAGACCGTGTCCATTGGCACCATTTGGAAGCCAGGCAACAGCCAGCAAACTGGCGTGAGCACTGCTGAGTAAACCTACGGGTCTCGCTGTCTAAACAACCATATCTATTAGGCTTTCAGTCATGGAATTTTTCCGAATCAAAAAAGACATCCCATTCATGCGCCACGCCTTGGCCTTGAATGCGGTGTCCGCAGCCATGTTTATTGCTGCTGTTTTCTTTTTGTTTGCCAACGGCCTGAACCTGTCGGTTGAGTTCACTGGCGGTACCGTCATGGAGGTGGCCTACGACAAGCCTGCCGATGTGCAAGCGGTGCGCGAGACGCTTGCTGGCCTGGGCTACCAAGAGGTACAAGTGCAAAACTTTGGTTCCGCCAGCGACGTGCTCATGCGCTTGCCGACCATGGCGGGTCAAACATCAGGGCAACAAAGCGAAGTGGTTTTGGCGGCTCTGCGCGCGGCCGATGCAGGCGTTGAGCTGCGTCGTACCGAGTACGTAGGCCCTCAGGTTGGCGAAGAGCTGGCCACCAACGGCTTGATGGCCCTGGGCGTAGTGATTGTGGGCATCATGATTTACTTGGCTATCCGCTTTGAGTGGAAGTACGCCGTATCTGCCATCATTGCCAACCTGCATGACGTCATTATCATCCTGGGCTTTTTTGCCTTCTTTCAGTGGGAGTTCTCGCTGGCGGTGTTGGCCGCGGTGTTGGCCGTGTTGGGCTACTCGGTGAATGAGTCGGTGGTGATTTTTGACCGTATTCGCGAAAGCTTTAGGCGTTACCGAAAGCTGTCTACAACTGAGGTGATCAACCACGCCATTACGTCCACCATCAGCCGCACCATCATCACCCACGGTTCAACACAAATCATGGTGTTGTCCATGTTGCTGTTTGGTGGCCCAACGCTTTACTACTTTGCATTGGCGCTGACCATTGGTATCTGTTTTGGCATTTACTCATCCGTGTTTGTAGCCGCTGCGGTTGCCATGTGGCTAGGCATTCGCCGTGAAGACTTGGTTAAAACCAAAACCACCGTAGAAGACCCGGAAGACCCCAACTCGGGTGCAGTGGTTTAACGCGCAACTCAGGCGGCAAGAACGCCGCTTTGCCTGTCACAACAGACTGAACAGGGTGTGCATGGCCGCACCCTATATGACAGCTACAGCGCTGACGACGTACCGGTAACTTGCTGAAACAACCCGCCGGGCAATCTGGCGACGCGCCCACTTAGCTCCAACTCAAACAACTGCGCTTGCAGCGCTGCCGCGCTCATGCCAGTGCGGTCCAGCAATTGGTCCAGGTTGAGCGGGTCAAAGCCAAGGGCTTTTAAAACGGGGTCTTGCGAGTCTGTATCGAGTAAGTCATTGCTATGGTGTGGTTGCGCTACTGCGGCGCCCAGCCAGCCCAGCTCGCCCAGCACATCGCCTGCGCTTTCCACCAGCTTGGCGCCCTGGCGTATCAGCGCGTGGCAGCCCTTGGCGTGGGGTGAGTGTATTGAGCCGGGTATGGCGAATACGTCGCGCCCCATTTCTGCAGCCATATGGGCGGTAATGAGCGAGCCTGATGCCAGCGAGGCCTCCACCACCAGCGTGCCTATGGACAAACCTGCAATGATGCGGTTGCGTCTGGGGAAGTTGGCGCGTTCTGGGCATGTGCCCAATGCAAACTCTGACAGCAACAGGCCTTGTTGTGCAATGCGCTGCGCCAGCGCCTGGTGTGCGCGGGGGTATACACGATCAAGCCCCGTGCCTACCACGGCAATGGTGGGCGACACGCCGTGGTGCAACACGCCCAAAGCGCCCTCGTGCGCAGCTCCGTCTATGCCCAGTGCCATACCAGACACAATGCACAAGCCGCTATGGGCCAAGCTGTTGGCGAAGTCGTGTGCGGTGCGCAGGCCTTGAGCGCTGGCGTTGCGGCTGCCGACCATGGCCAGTGCCGCGTTTGGCTGTAGCAGTTGGCGTTGGCCGCTGGCGTACAGCAATACAGGTGGGTCTGGCATTTCGCCCAACAGCGCCGGGTAGTCTGGGCACTGCGGTGTGACCAAGCTGTGCAGTGGGTCGCTGTCTAGCCATTGTTGTGTGGCTTGCACGGCCTGTTCAAACTGGGGCGGCGTGCTTTTGAGGGCGTTGATCTGCCTGGCACTCAGCTGCAAGAACGCCTCAGGCGCAGGTTGGTCAAACAAGGTGTCAATGTCAGCCGTGCTGTCTGTCAACAGCTTGGCTGTGCGTGCGCCCACAGTCGGTGTGAGGCTTAGGCGCAGCCAAGGCAGCCATGTTTGCGGGCTGGGTGTACTGGCTTTATGGCATTTGCTTTTGTAGGCATGCATTTGTGGCCCCCTGGTTGTCATACGGCAATGCAGCTTTAGGCGCTTGCGCTAACAAGTAGAGGCTCATTTTGAGCAGGTGCGCACAGATGTGCAAGCCCTGCGGCGAGTCGGGACTGGTAATTCGCGCGACAATAGGGGCTGAGCGCATTGCGGTGCGCGAGTTTGTATGTTTGAAACCAGTTTGTGTAAGCCATGTCGACCTTGCTTGAAATTCTCCGCTATCCCGATGCCCGTTTGCACACCGTTGCCAAGCCGGTCGCTGTTGTTGACCAACGGATTCGTGATTTGTCCAAGGCCATGTTGGCCACCATGTACGATGCCAATGGCATTGGCCTGGCCGCTACCCAGGTTGACGTGCATGAGCGGCTCATAGTGATAGACGTGAGCGAGGAGCGCAACAAGCCGTTGGTCATCATCAACCCTGAAATTGTGTGGGCCAGTGATGACAAGAAAGTGGGTGACGAAGGCTGTTTGTCTGTGCCCGGTATTTACGATGGCGTAGAGCGCGCCAGTGCCGTGCATGTCAAGCATTTGGATGCCAACGGCGACACCCAGACCTTGCAGGCCACAGAGCTGTTGGCCGTGTGTATTCAGCATGAGATGGACCACTTGATGGGCAAGGTGTTTGTTGAGTATTTGTCGCCACTCAAGCGCAATCGCATTAAAACCAAGCTGCAAAAGCAACTGCGAGAAGAGCGCTGATGCGCGTTATTTTTGCGGGCACGCCAGAGTTTGCGGCGGCCAGTTTAAAAGCGTTGTTGGCCGCAGGCTTTGAGGTGCCTTTGGTGCTGACGCAGCCAGACCGACCCGCTGGGCGCGGCATGAAGCTGCACGCGTCAGCCGTTAAGACCTTGGCACTGGCGCACAACATTGCCGTGGCCCAGCCTACCGGCTTAAAGCTGGACGGGCGCTATGCGCAAGAAGCCAGTGAAGCCCAAAGCCTCATAAACAGTGTCAAAGCCGATGTGATGGTGGTAGCCGCCTATGGTTTGATACTGCCACAGTGGGTGCTCGATGCACCACGCCTTGGCTGTGTCAACGTACACGCATCGCTGTTGCCGCGCTGGCGTGGTGCTGCGCCCATACACCGGGCCATTCAAGCGGGTGATGCCCAAACGGGCGTGACCATCATGCAAATGGACGCAGGTCTGGACACTGGCGACATGTTGCTGGAACAGTGCATTGCAATAGATAGTGCAGACACGACGGCCAGCTTGCACGACAAGCTGGCCATCTTGGGCGGGCGCCTGTTGGTACAGGCCTTGGAGCTGGCCGCTGCAGGTCGCATGCTTGCCAGGCCTCAGCCCGACGCGGGTGTGACTTACGCTCACAAAATTGAAAAGGCCGAAGCACCACTAGACTGGCAGCAGCCTGCTGATGTGTTGCTGCGCCAAGTGCTGGCGTTTAACCCCTTTCCCGGCGCAACCATGCGGTTGCAAACAGGTGGCACGATTGATGTGGTCAGTATGGGGCGCGCAAGCCCTCAACACATTGCCTGCAGCCGGATTGGCCACGGGCCAAGTGCAAGCGGTTGGCGCCCACGGCGTTGACGTGGTGTGTGGCCATGGCACTGTCATGCGCCTAACGCAGCTACAGCGCGCGGGCGGTAAACGCATGACCGCTGCGCAGTGGCTTGGTGGCACACCTGTGCAGGTGGGGCAGCAGCTGTTGCCCGTTGCCGCAGGCGACTCAAGTGGTTTGGGAGCCATCGCATGAGCACCACGTTGGCGCGGCTGCGTCTAACCTTGTGGCAGTACTGGCTTCATCCTGAATTCAAGGTGGGCCTGAAAGAAATCATGGCGGTCATCCCAGGCATTGCGGCTTGGGGTTTGACCACTGGCGTGGCATTGGCCAATTCAGGTCTGAGCATTGTCGAGGCCAGCGCCATGACACTGGTGGTGTTTGCGGGCAGTGCCCAGCTGGCCACCACACCGCTTATTGTCTCTGGCGCGCCGTTGTGGGTGATCTGGGCGACAGCGCTGTGTGTCAACCTGCGCTTTATGGTGTTTAGCGCGCACATGCGCCCGTTTTTCATGCACCTGCCAAGACGAACGCGCATGGCCTATTGCTACTTGCTGGGCGACATGTCTTACGTGCTGTTTACCAAGCGCTATCACCAGCCGGGTAGCAACGACCAAGAGCGCTTCGGCCAGCAGGCGTATTGGTTGGCCAGTGTGGTGGCCAACTGGCTGGCCTGGATGGGCGCCAGCTTTGTAGGTATTGCTTTGGCCAGCGTCATTCCCTTGTCGTGGGGTTTGAGCTTTGCGGGTATCTTGGCGCTCATAGGCATTGCGTGCTCATTGGCTACAACAAGGTTGCGCTTGCTGTGTGCCGGTTTGTCTGGCAGCGCTGCGGTCGCGGCTTTTGCCCTGCCACTGAAGCTCAACATCGTGGTGGCCATTGCCGCTGCGGTGGCCATGGCATTGGTGCTTGAGCACACGCGCAATGCACTGCGCTCGACCAAAGGCCGCTCATGAGTGAGACCATGCAGCTTATGGGCATCACCGATGCATGGACTTTGCTGGCGATTGTGGGTTTGGGTTGCATCACGCTGCTAACCCGCTCGTTTTTTTTGCTGTCCAGCAGCGACTGGAAGCTGCCAAACTGGGTGCAGCGCGGTTTGCACTATGCGCCTATTGCTGCGTTGGCCGCTGTCATAGTGCCTGAAGTGGTGATGCAAAACGGCCACTTGATCAGCACCTGGCAGGACGCGCGCGTGTTTGCGGCAGCAGCAGGCGCTGCTTGGTTTTTTACCAAGGGTGGCGTACTGGGCACCATTGTGTGCGGCATGTTGGTGTACTTGCCGCTGCACCTAGGGTTGGGGTGGTAGTGACTTGCGTTGCAGGCGCGCTTGACGCTGGGCACTGACCCACTGGCCAAGCGCAAACCACAACCACGCCGCTGTCCAGCACAGCCACCCTGTCCACAAGTTGTGGCTGGGAAAGTGCGCGCCGCGCAGTGTTTGTACCAGCCCCAGCAGCAGTCCGGCCGCCAATACACCATACAGCGCCAGGCGCGCTTGTCGCCGCGTGTGCGAGTTGCTGGCCAGCAGCAACGGTGGCAGCAATGCCAGGTAGGCAAAAGCGCTGGACGCATGGCCGCCGGGAAAGCAACGCCCGCCGCCCTCTGCCTGACCGAATTGCCAGTGCGAGACGTACTGTGCAACGCCGCCAAATTCGGCCAAGTCCCAAGGGCAACTCACGGTGCTCAAGGCCTTGAGACCGCTGATCAGCAACAACGACAGCGTAACCCCTGTGAGCAACCACACGCGCTGCCTGCGTGACCCAAGCTGCGGGTGTGGGCCATGTGGCCACGCCAGTGCCAGCACCCACATCACCAAAAACAGCACAACAGACGCATTGCGCGCGCCGGTGTGCAATACAGTGCTCATCCAAAAATTGTGGGTTAGTGCAAAGCCTGTGGGCGTGCCCACTGCCCGCATAAGCGCCATATCGAGTCCACTGATGTCCCACATCAGCAGACACGCCAGTCCAATCCATGAGGCGCGCCAAACCCATGCGTGGCTGGTCGCTGTGGCGATTGAAGTAGCCGGTGACGGTGTGTGTAAGGGTTCGTTCATAAAAGCGGCAACTGAATGGTGCATCATTAGAGGGTTGAGCGGCGCGATTGGGCGTCCCCGTAAAAGCAGTTTCCTTATGTTTTCATTCAAATCTACAGAGCCACAGCAATCACCCTGGTCCAAGTTTACGCTGGCTGCAATGGCGGCGCTGTGGATGGTCACCGCCTCAAACATCAGCTTGTGGGAGCAACTGTGGGCATTGCCTGAAGTGGGTGGTTGGCGCGGTGTTGGCTTTTTGGTCGCCTTCGGTTTGGCCATTGGCTGCGTGTTGTTTGGCTTGCTGGTCTTGTTGGCCTGGCCGTGGTTGCTCGCTACCGTGACCGCCGTGCTGTTGCTGACGGCGGCCTCTAGCACTTACTTCATGCAAAGCTATGGCATCGTCATTGACGCCAGCATGCTGACCAACGTGTTGCAAACAGACGCGCGCGAGGCCTCTGACCTGATGTCGTGGCGCTTTGCCCTCACCATGCTGGTGCTGGGCGTACTGCCTGCAGTTTGGGTGATCACACGACGCACCCGGCAAAAACCGTTTTTGCAAAGCCTGTGGCGCAACATGGTGGTGGCGCTGTTGGCCTTTGTGGCGGCTAGTTTGCTGGCCATGTTGGTGTTTCAAGACCTGGCGTCTGTCATGCGCAACCACAAGCAAATCCGCTATCTCATCAACCCCTTGAACAGTGTGTACGCTGTGACTCGCGTGGGCCTGAACGCAATGCCGCATCAGCAGCTGCCGCTGCAGTTGGTTGGCGAAGACGCGCGTTTGGGTGGCAGTTACACCCCTGACAGCAAGCCTTTGCTCATGGTCTTGGTGGTGGGTGAAACCGGGCGTGCTGCCAATTGGCAGTTGGGTGGCTATGAGCGTCCTACCAACCCTGAGCTCAGCGCTCTTGCAAACGCTGGAGAGCTGCAGTACTACAGCAACGTCATGTCTTGCGGCACCAATACCGCAGCATCGTTGCCGTGCATGTTTTCCGCGATGGACAAAGACGCATTTGAGTCCGCCAACGCTCCAGCTGAAGGCTTGCTGGACGTGTTGCAACGTGCTGGTCTGGCGGTGCTGTGGATAGACAACCAGTCGGGTTGCAAGGGGCTTGCGCGCGCGTACCAACGGTAAGCACGCGCAGTACAAATCATCCTGAGTTGTGTGAGGGCGGCGAGTGCTTTGACATGGTGATGCTTGACGGTATCAGCCAACGCATTGCCGAATTGCCTCAGGCCCAGCGCGAGCGTGGTGTGGTACTGGTCATGCATCAAATGGGAAGCCACGGCCCAGCGTATTTCAAGCGCTCGCCTGCTGCACAAAAAGACTTTATGCCAGAGTGCACCAGCAACGCCTTGCAAAGCTGTGACCACCAAGAACTGGTGAATGCATACGACAACAGCATTCGCTACACAGACCACTTTGTGGCCCAAACCATTGCTTGGCTCAAAACACAAACCAGCAGTGACACTGTGCTGTGGTACGTGAGTGACCACGGTGAGTCTTTGGGTGAAAGCGGCCTGTACCTGCATGGTTTGCCTTACAGCTTTGCACCCACGGAGCAAAAACACGTGCCTCAAGTCACGTGGCTGTCGCCCGCGTTCAAACAGCGTGTGCGCCTGGACACCGCTTGCCTGAGCGCCCAACAAAGCAAGGCGTGGAGTCACGACAACTTGTTCCACAGTTTGTTGGGCTTGGCCGGTGTACAAACCAGTGCCTACCAGCCTGCACTAGACATCACAGCCGAGTGCCGCGCAACTCTAAAATAGCCGGTTCGCCTCGCTTTTATATTTAGGACTTTTCTCATGCAATTCATCCGTTTTGAACAACTGTGTCGCGACGGCGCTGTAGCTGGCAAACGTGTATTCATCCGGGCCGACTTGAACGTGCCACTGAATGATGCAGGCGACATCACTGAAGACACGCGCGTGCGTGCCAGCGTGCCCGCCATTGAAATGGCGCTTAAAGCCGGTGCGGCCGTGATGGTCACAAGCCACTTGGGCCGCCCCACCGAAGGCGCTTTCAAGCCCGCAGACAGCTTGGCGCCTGTGGCCAAACGTTTGAGTGAGTTGCTGGGCAAACCTGTGCGCTTGCAGGCAGACTGGGTAGGAGGCGTGTCCATTGCGCCTGGCGACGTGGTGCTGCTGGAAAACTGCCGCGTGAACGTGGGTGAGAAGCAAAACAGCACTGATTTGGCCCAGCAAATGGCCAAGCTGTGTGACGTGTTTGTGCACGATGCTTTTGGCACCGCGCACCGCGCCGAGGCCTCTACCTACGGTATAGCCGAGTACGCGCCCATTGCCTGTGCAGGCCCATTGCTGGCTGCTGAAATGGACGCTATTGGCAAAGCCTTGCTGGCACCTCAAAAGCCATTGGTGGCCATTGTGGCGGGCAGCAAAGTGTCTACCAAGCTCACCATTTTGGAAGCACTGTCTGGCAAGGTAGACGGCCTCATTGTGGGCGGTGGCATTGCCAACACCTTTATGTTGGCCGCAGGCCTGCCCATTGGCAAAAGCTTGGCCGAGCCAGACCTCATAGACGACGCCAGGGCCGTGATGGCCGCCATGGCCCAACGCGGCGCGGCCGTGCCCATTCCGGTAGACGTGGTGGTAGCCAAAACCTTTGCTGCTGACGCACCAGCTACCGTCAAGGCGGCAGCGGACGTAGCCGACGACGACATGATTTTGGACATTGGCCCAACGACTGCCGCCATGCTGGCCGGGCAACTCAAAGCCGCCGGCACCATCGTATGGAACGGCCCCGTAGGCGTATTTGAATTTGCAGCCTTTGAGCACGGCACCAAAACCCTGGCTCACGCCATAGCCGACAGCGCCGCCTTCAGCATCGCGGGCGGTGGCGACACGCTGGCCGCTATTGCCAAGTACGACATGGCGTCCAAAGTGGACTACATCTCTACTGGCGGCGGTGCATTCTTGGAAGTGCTGGAAGGCAAAACACTGCCCGCGTTTGAGGTCTTGGGTAGACGGGCAGGGTCCGTGTGAGCGGCAAGCCGGATTTAATTTGGTAACCCATTGGTAACAAGTTTCAGCCACAATATGAAACTTGATTACATGCCAGGTGCCTATGGTTGGTGCATTGGCGACAACGGAGACTTGTCCACATGGTTACTCGCGCCACCAAAATTGTTGCTACTTTAGGCCCCGCATCCAGCGACCCGGCCATCTTGGTCAAGATGATTGAGGCTGGGGTGAATGTGGTGCGGCTCAACTTTTCGCATGGCGTGGCGCAAGACCATGTTGACCGTGCCACAGCGGTGCGCAAGGCTGCAGCCCAGGTGGGCCGTGAGGTGGCCATCATGGCCGACTTGCAAGGCCCCAAGATTCGCGTGGGCAAGTTTGCCGAGGGCAAGGTTGAACTGGCGAATGGCGCTGCGTTTGTGCTGGACGGTGCGCGCACTGAGTTGGGAGACGTGAACGCCGTAGGGTTGGACTACAAAGAGTTGCCGCGCGACGTAAAGGCTGGCGATGTGCTGCTGCTTAACGATGGCCTGATTGTGTTGGACGTCGTCACTGTAAAGGGTGCGCAAGTGCACACCACTGTGCGCGTGGGTGGCGAGTTGTCCAACAACAAGGGTATCAACAAACAAGGCGGTGGCCTGTCTGCGCCTGCGCTGACGGCCAAAGACATGGAAGACATCAAAACCGCCATGTCGCTGCAAGCCGACTATGTAGCGGTGAGTTTTCCACAAAGCGCCACAGACATGGAGCTGGCGCGCCAACTGTGCAATGTGGCCGGTGAACCCTACAAGCACAAGGCGGGCTTGATTGCCAAAATTGAGCGCGCAGAGGCCATTCCAAACCTGGCCAGTATTGTGAGGGCCAGCGACGGCATTATGGTGGCGCGTGGCGACTTGGCTGTAGAGGTGGGCAACGCAGCTGTGCCTGCCTTGCAAAAACGCATGATTCGCGTGGCGCACGAGCACGACAAGGTGGTCATCACCGCCACGCAAATGATGGAGTCCATGATTTTGGCGCCTGTGCCCACACGTGCTGAGGTCAGCGACGTGGCCAACGCCGTGCTGGACGGCACCGACGCCGTGATGCTCAGCGCCGAGACCGCAGCGGGCAAATACCCGCTGGAAACCGTGCGCGAGATGGCCGCTATCTGCTTGGCAGCTGAGCAGGCTTATGACGCTGAGTTAGACCTCAACACCAACAACAAGTCTTTCCGTCGCATTGACCAAAGCATTGCAATGGGCGCCATTTTCACCGCACATCACTGCGGTGCCAAGGCCATTGTGGCGCTCACGGATTCAGGCTCTACCGCCTTGTGGATGAGCCGCTTTAGATTGGCCATGCCCATTTACGCACTCACTACGCGCTTGAGTGCGCAGCGCCGCATGGCCATGTACCGCAATGTGCGCCCCTTGCTGATGGACACCGTGAACGACAAAGACGCTGCACTGCTAGACGCTGAAGCACATTTGCGCAAGCGCGGCATTGTGCAAAGCGGCGATATTTACGCCATCACCTGTGGTGAGCCCATGGGTACACCGGGTGGTACTAATTCATTAAAAATTTGCACGGTGAGGTAATTTCGCTGAGCTTGACGGTTTGTATGCAAAGTTGTAACCATTGGTAACTTAAGCGGGTGGGTCTTTGGGGCTGTGACCACTGGCCAACCCTTTTTTGATCTGATTGTGTACAAAAACAGTCAGAACAGGCCGCTACAATCAGGGTAAACCAGAGGCAAGTTACCAAGCGGTTACATACCGTCTCTGGGTTGCAACACATTCAACCAACCCAAGGACTACAGCAATGGCACTCGTCTCCCTGCGCGAACTCTTAGACCACGCCGCCGTCAACGGCTATGGCATTCCTGCGTTTAACGTGAACAACCTAGAGCAAGTGCAAGCTGTGATGGCTGCTGCAGATGAAGTAGGTGCGCCCGTTATTTTGCAAGCCAGCGCAGGCGCTCGCAAGTACGCAGGTGAGGCTTTCATCAAACACTTGATTCAAGCCGCAGTTGAAGCCTTTCCGCACGTACCTTTGGTCATGCACCAGGACCACGGCCAAAGCCCAGCCATTTGCCAGGGCGCCATCGACTTGGGCTTCTCGTCTGTGATGATGGACGGCTCGTTGCGCGAAGACGGTAAAACGCCAGCCTCGTTTGAGTACAACGTTGAGGTCACCCAGAAAGTGGTGGCTTTGGCGCACAAAGTGGGTGTGACGGTTGAGGGTGAGTTGGGTTGTTTGGGCTCACTGGAAACCGGCGAGGCCGGCGAGGAAGACGGCATAGGCGCGGTGGGCAAACTCAGCATGGAAGACATGCTGACAGACCCCGAGCAAGCAGCAGCGTTTGTGAAGGCCACGCAGCTAGACGCCCTGGCCATTGCCATTGGCACAAGCCACGGTGCTTACAAATTTACGCGTAAGCCTACGGGTGACATTTTGGCTATCAGCCGTGTGAAGGCCATTCACGCGCGCATTCCCAGTACCCACTTGGTGATGCATGGCTCCAGCAGCGTGCCCCAGGAGCTGTTGGCGCAAATTCGCCAGTTTGGCGGTCAAATGAAGGAAACCTACGGCGTGCCGGTAGAGGAAATTCAAGAGGCTATCAAATACGGCGTGCGCAAAATCAA
This sequence comes from Comamonadaceae bacterium M7527, assembly GCA_021044545.1. Lineage (NCBI taxonomy): Bacteria > Pseudomonadati > Pseudomonadota > Betaproteobacteria > Burkholderiales > Comamonadaceae > Comamonadaceae bacterium M7527. The sequence goes on along the minus strand of CP087990.1, from coordinate 1,680,576 downwards.
CATCGACACCGACATCCGCCTGGCCATGACGGGCGCAGTGCGTCAGTTTATGTTTGAAAATCCAGACAAGTTTGATGCTCGCGAGTGGCTAAAGCCCGCGCGTGCGGCGGCACAAGCCATTTGCAAGCAGCGCTACATTGAATTTGGCTGCGAAGGCCAAGGCAGCAAAATCAAAGGCGATAATTTGCAAGTGGTTGCAGCCAAGTACGCTGCGGGTGAGTTGGCCCAAGTGGTCAACTAAACAGCTGGCCTATGAGCGGCTGACAGCCCAGCCGGTACAGCGCAGCAAGCCACAAGGCGGCTGCGCTTTTTTGTGGCTGCATGTTTGTATTCACTGTTACCCGCGCCGCTATGACCACACCCGACTCACCCACCGCACTGCACACCACCACACTGACTTCGTTGCCCTTGCTTGCCAGAGGCAAAGTGCGTGACAACTACACCGTTGGCGATGATCGTTTGTTGATGATTGCCAGTGATCGCATCAGTGCCTACGACGTCATCATGACCCAGCCCATTCCCGGCAAGGGTGCGCTGCTGACGCAAATGGCATTGTTTTGGTTTGAGCAGCTTAGAGACGTGTGCCCCAATCACCTCACCGGTGACGACCCGCTAAGCGTGGTGAGTGAGGCGGACAAGCCTTTGGTGCAGGGCAGAGCCATGCTGGTGCAGCGCTTGCGCCCCATACCCGTAGAAGCCGTGGTGCGTGGCTACCTTGCAGGTAGCGGCTGGCAGGAATATCAGCAAAGCCAAAGCGTCTGCCAAGTGCCGCTGCCGCGTGGTTTGGTGAATGCGGCCAAGCTGCCTGAGCCCATCTTTACGCCGGCGGCCAAGGCAGAGGCCGGTGAGCACGATGAAAACATCAGCTTTGAGCGCATGGTCAACACCATTGGGCTTGACTTGTCCACCCGCATACGCGACACCAGCGTTGCCATCTACAACAAGGCCAGTGTCATTGCGTTGGCCAAAGGCATCATCATTGCTGACACCAAGTTTGAGTTTGGTCTGGACGAGCAAGACAACTTGGTGCTGATGGACGAAGTGCTCACACCCGACTCATCACGCTACTGGCCTGCAGACCAATACCAGCCGGGCAGCAACCCGCCCAGTTATGACAAGCAGTTTTTACGGGATTGGTTGGGCGCACAGGTGTGGGACAAAACTGCCCCGGCACCAGACCTGCCGCAAGCGGTGATTGAGCAAACCACGGCCAAGTACCAAGAGGCCTTAAGCCGTTTGGTGGGCTAGCCCTCCAGGGCGCACAAAGGCGGCGTTGCATTGTGTGTGCCACGGTTGATCCGTGGTCATTTGGCGCGCGACAGTGAGCACCAGATGAAGTGTGTTGAGACAGCCTGTTGGGGTGCTGCAGGTTTAGCTGAGTACCACGCTGCTAAGCCGCCTGCGGTATTTCGCCACGGTTGGGTCCTCCGGTGGCACCTGGCCTTCGGCGACCTTTGGTGTGGGTGGCGTGATGATGTCTAGCACCGCGACAAAGCACTTGCGTGCCGCTTGGTCGTTCCAGGCGCGGTCGCGCATGAGTATGTCCAGTAATTCGTCCATGGCATCTGTCCAACGCTGTGCGCGCATATGCGCCTGGGCCAGGGCGTAGCGGGCTGCAAAGTCGCGCTTGTTGGCTTCGATGGCTGATCGCATGGCGGCCTCGTCGCCTGTGGCCTCTAATGCGGCCATCCAAATCTGAAGCGACGCCAGTTTGCGTACCGCCAAGGCCTTGGCAGCGTGTGGCTCAAACACGGCTTTGGCTTGTGCCACATTACCCATTAGCAACAGGGCGCGCACATAGGCAAACTGCGCCTCATCGTCGTTTTGGTCGGCCACAGCGGCTTGCGCCAGGCTGTCCAGCGCTTCTTCGTCATCCAATGGCTCTGGCGCTGCTTCGGGCGCCGCCTCTGCAGCGGCAGGCAGGTGTTTGTCCAGAAACGTTTTGAGCTGGCCCTCAGGCAGGGCGCCGGTAAAGCCGTCAACGGGTTGGCCGTTGATCAGCAACACACAAGTGGGAATACTGCGAATACCAAAAGCACCAGCGAGTTGCTGCTCTTGGTCAGAGTCAATTTTGGCCAGCTTGAAGCGTCCGGCGTAATCGACCTCCAGCTTTTCAAGCAAGGGGCCTAGCGTTTTACAAGGGCCGCACCACGGGGCCCAAAAGTCCACCAGCACGGGAATGGTTTTGGAAGCTTCGATGACTTCGGTTTCAAAATTGGCAACGGTGACGTCAATCATGTGGGCTCTCAAACAGTTTTATGGGGTTGTTACGGGTATGTGCAAGCTGTGTACCAACAACATGAGGGTGACCCGTAAAATGTCAACTTTAACGGAGTCTGCATGCAAACAAGTGAATCAAGCGTTGAAGTTGGCGTGGTGATGGGGTCAAACAGCGACTGGGACACCATGCAGCACTGCTGCGCCATCCTAAAACAGTTTGGTGTGGGCTTTGAGGCTCAGGTGGTCTCGGCCCACCGCATGCCAGACGATATGTTTGCCTACGCCCAGGCCGCGCAACAGCGTGGTCTGCAAGCCATTATTGCAGGCGCTGGTGGCGCAGCTCATTTGCCAGGCATGCTGGCCGCCAAAACCACTGTGCCTGTGTTGGGTGTGCCTGTGGCCAGCAAGCACTTGCAAGGCGTCGATTCGCTGCACTCTATTGTGCAAATGCCCAAGGGCATACCTGTGGCCACGTTTGCGATTGGCCAGGCTGGTGCTGCCAATGCCGCTTTGTTTGCCGTGGCCATGCTGGCGTTGCACAAGCCAGCGTTGGCCAAGGCGCTTGAGGCGTTTCGTGCTGAGCAAACGGCTGCAGCCAAGGCCATGACGTTGCCCAACTAAACCGGCATGCTTTAAACCCGGCCAGTACCTGACCTCAACCCAGCTCCAACACACACATGACTGAACTTTCAGTGCCCATACTGCCCGCATTTGCTGCCACAGAGGGCCGTCCCACCACGTTGGGTGTGTTGGGGGGTGGCCAATTGGGGTTGATGTTTGTTCAAGTGGCGCAAGCCATGGGTTACCGTACCGCCGTGCTGGACCCAGACGCCAACAGCCCGGCAGGTCTGATTAGCCATCACCACATCATGGCCGCGTTTGACGACGCGCAAGCGCTGGCCACCATGGGCCGCTTGTGCGACGCCATCACCACTGAGTTTGAAAACGTGCCCGCCGCAACGCTGCGCAGCCTGGCGAGTACCACGCCAGTCTCACCGCCAGCGGGAGCAGTGGCCATTGCCCAAGACCGGGTAGAAGAAAAAGCACACTTTGCCAATAGCGCTGCCAGCAGTGGTGTAGGTCCTGTGCCCTATGCGGTGTTGCAAGACCAGGCAGATACAGCCACCGTGGACGCATCGTTGTTCCCCGCCATTTTAAAAACCGCGCGCATGGGTTATGACGGCAAGGGTCAGGTAAGCGTTGGGCGCTTGCAAGATTTAAGTGCGGCATGGGCACAGCTGCACCACGTGCCCTGCGTGCTGGAAAAGCGTCTGGACTTGCAAGCAGAAATATCTGTTGTCGTGGCACGCGGCCATAACGGCCAATGCGTTTACTTGCCGGTGCAAAGCAACACCCATGTTGACGGCATATTGGCGCGTACCGAGGTGTTTGATGGCAACGTAGCCCCCGCTTTGGCTGCACGTGCTGTGCAAGCTGCGCAAACCATAGCTGCCGACTTGAGCTATGTGGGTGTGTTGTGTGTTGAGTTTTTTGTGGTGCAAACCAATGCAGGCCTGGACTTGGTGGTGAACGAGATGGCACCGCGCCCGCACAACAGCGGCCATTACAGCCTTGAGGCCTGCGACGTCTCGCAGTTTGCCTTGCAAGTGCGCACCATGGCGGCATTGCCGCTGGTGCAGCCACGTCTGCACAGCGCCAGCGTCATGCTGAACTTGCTGGGCGACGTGTGGCTGAACACCGGCGAGCTGCGCACGCCAGACTGGGACCAGGTGCTGGCCTTGCCCGGCACTCATTTGCACTTGTATGGCAAGCTGGAAGCACGCGCTGCGCGCAAAATGGGGCACATCACCATCACGGGCAACACCATTGACGAGGCGCGCCAAGTCGCTGAGCAAGTGCAGGCTATTTTGGGCTTGTGGCACTGAGTATGGCGGTTTGTATCAGCGCATCTGATCCGCAAGCCATAGAAGTGGCTGCCAGCGCGTTGGCCCAGGGCCAACTGCTGGGCTTGCCGACTGAGACGGTGTACGGCCTGGCTGCAGATGCAGCCAATGAGCAGGCGGTTGCCAATATCTTTGCAGCCAAGGGCAGGCCTGCCAACCACCCGCTTATCGTGCACGTCGCACCTTGTGCCAGTACCGAGGCGTGGCAGCAGTTGCTGGGCCAGCTGTGCAGCGAGGTGCCCGCCAGCGCCTACAAGCTCATTGATGCTTTTTGGCCAGGTCCGCTAACCCTTTTATTGCCTCGCCGTGTTGGTGTGTGCAGCGCTGCTACAGGCGGGCAAGACACCATTGGTGTGCGTTGCCCGGCTCATCCAGTCGCCCAGAAAGTGCTGCAAGCTGCCGCAGTTAAGGGCGTGTTGGGTGTGGCCGCGCCCAGTGCCAACCGCTTTGGTCGCGTGAGTCCTACTACGGCAGCCCATGTACTCAGTGAGTTTGAAGACGTGCGCATTAATCAGGCGCCGTTGCAGCTGGTGGTGGTCGACGGTGGCGCTTGTGAAGTGGGCATAGAGTCTGCCATTGTTGATCTCAGCCAAGCACAACCCGCTTTGCTGCGCCCCGGCGTGCTGACGAAAGCCCAGCTAGAGGCCGCATTGGGCTGCAGCTTGGCGTTGCCCAATGCGCATTCGCCGCAAGTGTCTGGCTCGCTGGCGTCTCACTACGCACCCAGTGCCCGCGTGCTGGTGTTGGCTGAACATGCCTTGTTGCAGGCTTGCGCCGCTGGCGAGGTGTTGCCAACCGATGCGGTGTATGCCAGCCAAGCCGTGGTCAGTGCCAGTGGCCTTGATACCGGCCGGTGTCGCGCCATGCCCGCATTGGCCGCTGATTGCGCGCATGAGTTGTTTGCGCAATTGCGTGCGCTAGACCAAACAGGTGTTGCGCGCATATGGGTGCAGGCCCCACCTGCAAACGCCGCCTGGGAGGGTGTGCGCGACAGGTTGCAACGCGCAAGCGCTTAAGCCCCAAGCCCATCAGGCCTGCCAAGCTTATTGGCTGGCTGTCCACTCGACCAACTGGTACAGCGCGGCACGCGCTTTAGGCGCGTCGTCGTGGTTTACCAGTGCGGCCACCACATATTGCCGCCCACTTCGCCCAGTGACATAGCCCGCAATGGCGCTCACATCTTTGAGCGTGCCGGTTTTTAAGCGGGCATTGCCGTAGGCGTTTGGCGTGCTGCCGTCTCTGCCCATATTTTTAACAGTGCCGTCAACACCTGCAATGCTCAGCGAGTTGTAAAAGTCTGAAAAGTTGGGCTTTGATGCCTCGTGCCTGAGCAAGGCAATAAGGCTGTTGGCCGTGATGCGCCCGTCTCGTGACAGGCCAGAGCCGTTGTCTGTTAGGGGGGCAGGCAAGTCGGGCCGGGATTTGCCCACCTGAGACAACCACCAACTGTGGACTGCACTGCGTGCGGTGTCAAACGTGGCGGGTTGGGTTTGCCAGGGCTTTGTGTTGTCAGGGGCGGCCGCATTGGCTACAGGCAATATGGCCTCAAAAGCGTTGCTGAGTAAGCGCGCCTTGTTAGGCGTGTTGGAAGATGCCGTTAAAGCCTTGGTGTGCAGGACTTGGCCTGTTGCCAATTGCTTGGGGTTGGACAGGCCCATGGTTAAAAACACTTGCTGCGCCATATCACGTTGTTGCTGAACTTGTTGACGTCTGCAATGATGTCTCGCAGTGGCAAAGACGTAGCCGATAACAACAGTCTCGCATTGGCTGGTGTGGTGCCCATGCGCACAGTGCCGCTGAGTGTGCCGCCCATTGAGCGCCAAATACCCAACAAGGCTTTGCCTGCGTATTCATCGGGTGCAATATAGGCCACAGGCCACTCTTTCTGGCCGCAAGACTTGGGGTAGCGCCCGCTGAATGTGTAGGCGTGCGCTTGCTCCAGGTTGCCGCCCAGTTTGCCGCGCCAATCGCCGCAGCGACCATTGCGCAGGCGCACCGTACTGGGCACATCCAGGCCAGCCATGGGTGGCTCTACCGTTACCGTGGCCACGCCTTTTTTGGTGCCTGGGTCAAATTTCAAAATGACAGATTTGAAGTTCACCAACAGGGCGTCGGGCTGTACGTTGTAGGGGCGCAGCACTTCGCCGTCAAAACTGCCTGCGTCTGTGGTGGGCACGGCAAACGCGCTGTTGTCCAGCACCAGGTCGCCCATTATGTTTTTCAGGCCTTTGTTGCGCAGGGTTTGCATGGCCTCGGTAATGCGCTCAATGACAAACTTGGGGTCGCCGCCGCCTTGAATCACCATGTTGCCAAGCAGCAAGCCCGCTTGCACCTCTCCAGTGGCGTAGAAGTTGGTGTGCCACATAAAGTCTGGACCCAAGGTGTCCAGCGCCGCAGCGGTTGTTACCAGTTTGGTCACAGACGCAGGGTTGCGTGGCGTTTGCGCGTTGACGCTCAACAGCGCTGGCGCATTCGCCTGCACCGGAGCCACCACCACAGACACGGCGCTGGCAGGCACGCCAATGTTGCTAAGCCGCGCCTGCACGTTGTCCGGTAAACCAGCTGCCGTGGCGCAGCCCGTGTTGAGTGCGGCGATGACACATACCAACAAGCCAGCAGCAAATGCTGTGGCGGCTCGCCCAACGGGTAACGCGGCGCGCTGCTGCGACGCGCATCCGCTTGAGTTACATCTGCGTGTTTTTAAAAGCATGCCGTTTTAAAAAAGGTCAAAATAGTCTGCTATGTGCATCAGGCGTTGTGCTGTCCGCGGCTTGGCTGCCCAGTACATTTTGTATGCCTATTGTGCGTTATTTCAAATTAAGTTGGACCCCATGCAGCATGTTTTAGTAATCGAATCCAGTACAGACCGCTTATCGCTGGCCTTGCAAAGTGCGGGGCGCGTGTATGCGTTTGACGGTGAGGGCGCAGCGGCTGCGTCGTCCACCATGTTGGCGCGCATTGCAGACCTGTTGTCGCAGGCTGGCATTGCGGTGGCGCAGCTGGATGTTATTGCGTTTGGGCAGGGCCCTGGCGCGTTTACGGGCTTGCGCGCGGCTTGTGCGGTGGCGCAAGGCTTGGCCGTGTCGGCGCGCCCGGGTGGCATTGAGGTGGTGCCGGTCAACACGCTTATGGCTTGCGCTCAGGCCGCGCGCACGCAGTTGGGCAGCAGCACGCCCATGGTGATTGGTGCGTGCATGGACGCGCGCATGGGTGAAATTTATACGGCGACCTATGCGTTGACTGAGTCAGACGGCAGCACCACGCTACCCCAGCAATTGGCCGCACCTGCCCTGGTCAAGCCGGCAGACTTGTTGGCTACCAACGCGCAGGCGCAACACTTGTGTGGCAATGCACTGGCGGTGTACGGCGCGGAGTTGGGCGAGCACGCGCAGCGGGTATCGTGGTGTCCAGCCTTGCCCACCGCTTGCGCCATGCTCACGCTGGTACCTGCATTGATAGCCAGCGGCGCTGCGGTGCCAGCGGCCATGGCGCGCCCCCTTTATGTGCGGGACAAAGTGGCACTGACTACAGCGCAGCGCATGCAAGCCAAGGCTGAGCAAGCCGCCGCACAGTGACGGCGTACCGATGACCGCGCGCTGCGTTAAATTTGTCGACATGTCGTCCAACGACGTGGCGGTCATTGCCGACCTTGAGAAAGCCGCCTACACCCACCCGTGGACGCACAATCATTTACAAGACGCCGTGGCGCACCGCAACCACGCACAACTGTTGGTGAGTGAGCCGCTACCTGGCGAGTTGCCTACCTGGCATAACAGCCAAGGCCAGGTCATAGTGGGTTATTTTGTGGCCATGATGGGCGTGGATGAGGCGCACTTGTTAAACATCACGGTAGCCCCCACGTTTAGACGCCAGGGCTGGGCTACTGTGATGATGCAAGCGCTTGCTGTATGGGCGCAAGGTCACAATGCCCAAACGCTTTGGTTAGAGGTGCGCATGAGCAACCAAGCGGCTATTGCGCTGTACACCGGCCTTGGCTTTGCGCCTGTTGGCGTGCGCAAGCGCTACTACCCTTTGAACAAAACCCAGCGCGAAGATGCGCAAGTGATGCGTTTGCCACTGGCCGACTGGCGCATGCCAAAATAGCCCGCTATGTCCGAGCCACGCCCAACCACGCTTGATCCCGCGCCACCTGGCAGCGACGGCGTGCCCACGCCCGTACTGACCGAAAGCCTGCGCTTGGACAGGCGCGCGCGCGCCATGCTGAAAGCCATGGGTATTCAGTGGTTTTGGCCCAACTCGTCGGAGGCTGCCCCGGCCCAGCGAGCGGATGTGCCGGCACCAATTGCGCCAGCAGCTGCCCAGTCGGTTTCACAAACGCCAGCAGACGCAAGCCCCATCGCTGGTGTGAGCAGGCCATCTGTTGCCCCTGCGCCTGAACCTGAGACCGCGCCACCAGCAGCGGTTGAGCAGTTGTTGCGCCCAGCTGTGAGTGTGTTCAATACGCTGTGGGACGAGCTGCCAGCCAGTATTGATGCCTGCCAAGTTTGCAAGCTGTGCGAAGGCAGCACCGCGCGTGTCGCAGGCTGGGGCAGCAGCAGCGCCAAGTGGTTGTTTGTGGTGGAAAGCCTGGCCCCGTCTGACCAAGGTCAACAACCTGTTAACGGTGACGAATGGGAGTTGTTGCAAGCCATGTGGCGCGCTATGAAGCTGACGCCAGACGACGTTTATCTGACAAGTCTGACCAAATGTCGCCCACTGCCAGGCGTATTGGGCGGACCAACTGAGGCAAAAGCCTGTGTGGCCTATGTACAACGACAAATTGCCTTGTTACAGCCGCACATGGTGGTTGCCATGGGCCAGCCTGTGGCACAAGCCTTATTGGCGCAGTCTGCGCAGCAGTTTGCAGCGCTGGGCCAGTGGCGCAGCCAACTGCACAGCTATCGACCGGCCGACCATGCAGCCACGCCGGTAGCGGTGACTTACCCGCTGGCTTCTTTGCTGCGCAACCCCATAGACAAAGGCAAGGTGTGGGCTGACTTGTGTATGGCCATGGTGCATGTTCAAGCAAGCGCGACAGTGCGTGTGCCCGGAAGTGGCCAATAACGCGGCAGGCCAGCCTGTGTGGAGCCCTTTATGGGCGCATACCCATCAATATGCCCGAGACTTGTACTGGCTGCTCAAGGCGCCTGCATTTTGGCCTTGGACTGAGGCTCACGCCCGAGACACTGCACATATGTTTGGCCAGGCCTTGTGGCCGCGCAGCCAGGACGCCAGCATGGCGCAGTGGTTGCATGCACAAGCCACTACCCCCAATGCATTGGTGGAGGCCGTACAACAGGCGCTTACCCACAAGCCAAGTGCCAAGCGCTTGTTACACCTATCCAGACAACCCAGCCAACAGACAGATAACCATGCGGCGACCCACTCAGCCGGCCAAAGCTGTGTACAGCCCAACCCGCCGCGTTTGGGGCGCTTGGCCGAAGCGCTGATGGATTACGCGGTGCGTCAAAGCCCGGCGTTTCAGTGGCAAGCCAGTGGCGTCAAACTGTTTGAATGCAATGCAAAGGGCGAGCCCACCGCTACCCAGTTGGGGGAGTTGGACTATGTGTGGCGCGATGAGCTGGGCCAGTTGGTGCACTGCGAGTTGGCAGTGAAGTTTTATGCGCTGGCGCACGAGTCAGCGCTGCTGGGCGGTGACTGGCAGCAATCTGCGCTGCAAGCCATTGGCCCGGATGGCCACGAAAACTGGCAGCATAAGTGGCACAAACTCACACACCAGCAATTGACCCATGCTCTGCCCAAGCCTTGGGCAAACGAGCCAGTGCAGCGGTTGGCGCATGTGCGCGGTCGTTGGTTTGTGCCTGCACGCAGCACGTATGCGCTGCGGCAGTGGGCCGCCACACCACATGCCAACCATGAGCAATGGACCGCCTTGCTGGGCCAAGGACCTTGGTCACAGGCGCTACCCAGGGGGGCAACAGGTGAAGAAGCCTCAACGCCTTTGGCGTTTAGCGGTCACACCGCCCGGTTTGGGCCGCGCACGACCTGGGCGCAAGCGCGCAGCTTGCTGTTGCCAGCGGGCTGGCAGTGTCGTTTGTTGCAGCGTGCCGAGTGGCTGGGGCCCGTTAGTCAAGGTCATTGTCATGATTTGCATGACCCCATCGGCCTGCGTTCGCCCAGCGTGCTGCCCGGTCAGCACCCGCGTGTGCAAATGCTGGGCGTGTTTGCATTTGACGAGCTTGCGCAGGCTTGGTGTGAGCAGTGGCGCGCGTGGATAGATGCGAGTGTTTCACTACAATCTAGCCATGACATTTACCCAACTGCTAAGCGCGGCGCAGCGCACCAATAACTCTTTGTTGTGTGTGGGCCTGGACCCAGACCTGGCCAAAATGCCCGCTCACTTGCAAGGCAAGCCGGACGCAGTGTTTGAGTTTTGCAAGGCCATTGTGGATGCGACCGCAGATGTGGCGTGTAGCTTCAAGCCGCAAATTGCCTACTTTGCAGCCATGGGTGCCGAGGCGACGCTGGAGCGCCTCATGGCCTACATGCGCGAGCGCGCACCCAATGTGCCGGTCATTTTGGATGCCAAGCGTGGCGATATTGGCAGTACGGCGCAGCAATACGCGCGTGAGGCGTTTGAGCGCTACGGTGCGCACGCAGTGACCTTGTCGCCTTTTATGGGGCGAGACTCCGTAGAGCCTTATCTTGCGTATGCCGACAAAGGCGTGTTTTTGCTGTGCCGCACCAGCAATCCCGGCGGCAGTGACCTGCAAAACCAACGTTTGGCCGATGTGCCCGGTCAGCCCAAGCTGTTTGAGCACTTGGCCCGCTTGGCACAAACCGAGTGGAACACCAATGGCCAGGTGGGGCTGGTGGTGGGCGCCACCTTCCCCGCTGAAATTGCACGCGTGCGAGAGTTGGCACCCACAGTGCCGCTGTTGATTCCTGGCGTGGGTGCGCAAGGTGGTGATGCCTATGCCACCGTGAAAGCGGGCAGTACCGCCAATGGCATGGCAGTAATCAACTCATCGCGTGCTATTTTGTATGCATCAAGCGGCACTGACTTTGCCCAAGCAGCCAGAACAGTGGCGCTGTCAACGCGAGACCTGTTAAACACAGCAACAGCCGTCTAGTTGAGTCCGCTGGGTGACCCTGAAACCTTAAACCCTGCAGGAGACATGCCATGAAGTTGTACACATCGGTGCGAGCACCCAACCCCAAGCGCGTGCGCATGTTCATGGCCGAAAAAGGCATAGCCGATGACGCCATTGCCTTGGTCAATATGGACCTCAATGCAGGCCAGCACAAGTCGCCAGACTTTGTTCAAAAAAGTCCTATGGCGCGTATACCGGCGCTGGAGCTGGATGACGGTCGCGTGCTGTGCGAAAGCCGCGCTATCTGCACCTACCTGGAAGACGCATTCGAAGGCCCCAGGCTCATGGGCCAAGACCATGAACAGCGTGCCTTTATAGAAATGGCAGACCGTTACGTGGAGTGGTACATCATGATGCCGCTGGCCGCCTGGATACGCCACACTCACCCCGGCCTGGCGGTGCTGGAGGGCACGCAATTCCCCGATTTTGGCCAACACCAGGCGCCCAGGTTTGAGGCAGGTGTGCGGTGGCTGGATGAGCAGTTGGCGCAACACACCTGGGTAGCGGGGAATGCCTTTAGCATCGCCGACATCACCGCGTTTTGTACCTTGGAGTTTGCGCGCTTGGCCAATTCAAGGCTGCAGACAAGGGCTATGCCAATGTGGCCCGCTGGCAAGCCGCCATGAATGATCGCCCCAGCAGCGCAGCTGGCAACAGCTAGCCTGGCAACAACCTGCCCAGGTACCGTCCAGTAAAGCTGAACTCTACCCTGGCCACGTCTTCCGGCGTACCTTGCGCGACAACTTGACCGCCGCCTGCGCCGCCTTCTGGGCCAATGTCTATGACCCAGTCGGCGGTTTTGATAACGTCTAGGTTGTGCTCAATCACGACTATGGTGTTGCCCGCTTCACGCAGTTGGTTTAGTACTGTGAGTAGCAGTTCAATGTCTGCAAAGTGCAAGCCCGTAGTGGGTTCGTCCAGTATGTAAATGGTGCGACCCGTGTCGCGCTTGGACAGCTCAAGGGCCAGCTTGACGCGCTGCGCTTCGCCGCCAGACAAGGTGGTGGCGCTCTGGCCCAAGCGTATGTAGCTCAAACCCACATCCAGCAAGGTTTGCAGCTTGCGCGCGATGGTCGGCACGGCACTGAAAAACTCGGCCGCTTGCTCTACCGTCATGTTGAGTACGTCGGCAATGTTCTTGCCTTTGTACAACACCTCTAGGGTCTCGCGGTTGTAACGCTTGCCGTGGCACACGTCGCAGGGCACGTAAACATCTGGCAAAAAGTGCATTTCCACTTTCACCATGCCATCGCCTTGGCAGGCTTCGCAGCGTCCGCCTGCCACGTTGAACGAGAAGCGCCCAGGGCCATAGCCACGCTCACGCGCGGTGTTGGTCTCTGTCATCAGCTCACGTATGGCTGTAAACATGCCGGTGTAAGTGGCCGGGTTGCTGCGCGGTGTGCGACCAATGGGCGACTGGTCTACGTTGATGACCTTGTCTACCAGATCAAGACCTAGTACCTCGTCGCAAGCGGCGGGCTCGTCGTGGGCGCGGTACAAATGCTTGGCCAGGCTGGCGTAAAGCGTCTCATTGACCAGCGTGGATTTGCCAGAACCCGACACGCCAGTCACGCACGTGAGCAGGCCCAGCGGAAACTCGACCGTGACGCCTTTGAGGTTGTTGCCGGTGGCGTTGACCACGGTAATGGCGTCGCGATCAGTGCGGCTAAGACGCTGTTGTGGCACGGCGATACTGCGTGTGCCGCTTAGGTACTGGCCTGTGAGCGAGTTGGGGTTGCTCGCTACCTCGGCGGGTTTGCCCTGGGCCATGACTTGGCCGCCGTGCACGCCAGCGCCTGGACCCATGTCAATCACATAGTCGGCGTCGCGAATCATGTCTTCATCGTGCTCAACCACCAGCACGGTGTTGCCCAAGTTGCGCAAATGCTTGAGCGTGCCAATGAGTCTGTCGTTGTCGCGTTGGTGCAGACCAATGCTGGGCTCGTCCAGTACGTACATCACGCCAGTGAGACCCGAGCCAATTTGGCTGGCCAGGCGAATGCGTTGCGCTTCACCGCCAGACAGGGTGTCCGCACTGCGCTCCAGGCTTAGGTAGTTCAGACCCACGTCGTTTAAGAACTTGAGACGCGAGCCAATTTCCCGTACCACTTTGTCGGCAATGTCTGCTTTGGAGCCGCGCATGATGAGGCTGGTGAAGTAGCCTTGCGCCTCACCCAATGTCACGTGACTGATGTCAAAAATAGCGCGGCGTTGCTCGCCTTCGCCAATAAAGACATGACGTGCTTCACGGCGCAGTCTGGTGCCGCCGCAGTCTGCGCAGGGTTTGGTTGATCGGTAACGACCCAGCTCTTCGCGCACCGCATTAGATTCTGTCTCTTTTAAGCGGCGCTCAAAGTTGGGAATAATGCCCTCGAATGCATGTTGCTTGGCCACTTTTTTGCCAGCGCTTTCGCCAGAGCCCATGACGTAGTGAAAGCGAATCACTTCATCGCCAGAGCCAAACAAAATGGCCTGCTGCACGGCCTCATCCAGTTCTTCAAATGGCGTGTCTATATCAAACTTGTAGTGTTTGGCCAGCGACTCCAAAATGGCAAAGTAGTAAGGGTTGCGCCTGTCCCAACCTTTGATGGCACCACTGGCCAAGCTCAGGCTTGGGAAGGCCACCACGCGCTCGTGGTCAAACACGTCGGCATGCCCCAGGCCGCCGCAGCTTTGGCAAGCACCCATGGGTGAGTTAAAAGAAAATAGTCGTGGCTCCAGTTCGCCCAAGGAGTAGGTGCACACAGGGCAGGCAAACTTGGCGCTGAACATGTGAGCCTTGTTGGTGTTCATCTCAAGCGCCAGCGCTCGTCCATCTGCAATAGCGAGCGCAGCTTCAAAGCTCTCGGCCAAGCGCTGCTGCATGTCTGGGCGTACTTTGATGCGGTCGACCACCACGTCGATGTCGTGTTTCTTGGCTTTTTCAAGTGCGGGCAAGTGCTCGGCCTCAACCACTTGCCCATCAATGCGAAAGCGCACGTAGCCCTTGGCTTGCATCAGCGCAAATAAATCTACAAACTCGCCTTTTTTCTCGCGCGCCACCGGTGCCAAGATCATGATCTTGGTGTCTTCGGGCAAGGCCAGTACAGCATCCACCATTTGGCTTACGCTTTGCGCTTGCAGCGGCAAATCGTGGTCTGGGCAATGTGGCGTGCCTGCGCGGGCAAATAGCAAGCGCAAGTAATCGTGTATTTCCGTGACCGTACCCACCGTTGAGCGTGGGTTGTGGCTGGTGGCTTTTTGCTCAATAGCAATGGCCGGTGACAAGCCTTCAATCAAGTCAACGTCTGGCTTGTCCATGAGGTGCAAAAACTGGCGCGCGTAGGCCGACAAGCTCTCTACGTAGCGGCGCTGGCCTTCGGCGTACAGCGTGTCAAATGCGAGGCTGGATTTGCCTGAGCCGCTCAAGCCGGTGATTACCACCAGCTCGTGTTTGGGAATGTCTATGTCAATGTTTTTAAGGTTGTGCGTGCGTGCGCCGCGCACACTTAAAACGTCTGCACCAGCAGCCATATGGGGTTTGGATATTTCGGACAACAACACGTTTTCAGGAGAGTTCACAGCACACAGACCAAACAAAAAGGCAACCAAGCATGATAACGCGCGGGTATGGCCGTGCAAAGTCGCCTCCAGGAGGGGCGCCTTGGTTTGCCGCACAATACGGGCTTGGCTTTATCAGCCCATCCTCATATATTGATATGACATTGACCTCGCACGCGCCTGCCCCTTCCGCCAATCACGCCTTGCAAGACCACCGCATGACTGCGCTTGAGCGGCGCGCCAGCTTGTCGTTGGCGTCTGTGTTTGCCTTGCGCATGCTGGGCTTGTTTGTGGTGCTCCCGGTGTTTGCGCTTGAGGCCATGCGCTACACAGGTGGTTTAGACGCGGCCAAAGTGGGTTTTGCCATGGGCGTTTATGGCCTCACGCAGGCGTTTTTGCAAATTCCGTTCGGCATCGCCAGCGACAAATTTGGCCGCAAGCCTGTGATGTTGGCTGGCTTGGCTATCTTTGCCGCAGGTAGCGCAGTAGCTGCCATGGCGACCAGCCTTGACGGCTTGTTGGTGGGGCGCGCCGTGCAAGGCGCGGGTGCCATCTCGGCGGCCGTCACGGCCTTGTTGGCTGACCTAACCCGCCCACAGGTGCGCACCAAGGGTATGGCCCTGGTGGGCATCAGTATCGCTGCCATGTTCACGCTGTCGCTGGTGTTGGCGCCTGTACTGGCAGGGCAGTTTGGCCTTGGTGGCTTGTTTGTGCTCACAGCCGTACTGGCCTTGGTGGGTATGGCTGTTGTGGTGTGGTGGGTGCCGCCGGCACCTGAGGCCAGGCGTCATATCAGTCCGCTGGTGGGTCTCAAGACCGTGCTGGCCAGCCGTCAGCTGTGGCGCTTGAACGTGGGCGTGTTCAGCTTGCACGCCATACAGCTGGCCATGTGGCTGGTGTTACCAGCCTTGCTGGTGCAGGCTGGCTTGGCCAAGGCAGCGCACTGGCAGGTGTATCTGCCAGCGGTTATTGCCTCGGTGCTGATGCTGGGTGGTGTGCTGTTCCGCCTGGAGCGCAAAGGTTATTTACGCGGCGTGTTGCTGGCGTCCATAGCCATGCTGCTACTGGTACAGCTTGGGTTGCTGGCCTACGTGGGCCTGCACATCACACCCAGTGTGTGGTTGCTGGGCTTGTTGTTGTTTGGCTTCTTTTTGGGCTTTAACGCGCTAGAGGCCAGCCAGCCCAGCTTGGCGTCCAAGTTTGCGCCAGCGCCTGTGCGTGGTGCCGCACTGGGCGTGTTCAACACCTGTCAGTCGTTGGGCTTTTTTGTGGGCGGCGCTGTGGGTGGTGCACTGCTGGCCTGGGGCGGTGCTGGTGCGCTGTTTACAGTAACAAGTGCGTGGTTGGTACTGTGGTTGTGCGTGGCGTGGGGCTTGCAGCCCAAGCTTGCCGTGCACTAAGGTTGTGCCGTGCAGCAGGCCTGTGCGAAGAGGCCATGCTGGGCCTTGTCAATCGTGGCGGCTGGGTGTGACGGGTTGGCCGGTTACCTTGCCAATCATGTGTTCTGACAAGGTGGCATAAAGCGGCCGGCTGATAAGACGTGAAATCAAGCTGGCGATCATGGCTGAAACCATTAGTGACAACACCATGGGGCGGCCATCTAGCATTTCCATCACGATGATGAAGGATGTCAACGGCGCTTGCGTGACCGCAGCCAAAAAGCCAGCCATGCCCATGGCAATCAGGGCTGGCAGTATCAGCTGCTGATCGGGGCCCAGGGTGAACTGCGCAATGTCGTGGCCAATGCCAGCACCAATAGACAAAGAAGGCGCAAAAATACCGCCGGGCACGCCACACCACGTGGTAATCCATGTGGCGACCAGCTTTAGCAAAAAGTACAGGTTGCTCACATCTGACTCGCCGTTGAGCATGGCTTTGACCTCTTCACCACCAGCGCCAAAAGTGGCGCCATGGCTGACCAAACCAATAATGGCAATGGCCAGGCCGCCACCGGCAGCAAAGCGAATGGGATATCGCGCGCGCCAGTCGCTAAACCTGTCAGGCGAGCCTGTGAGCGAGGCAGCCAATAGTCTGGAGAACAGCCCGCCCAGTGCGCCGCAAACCACGACGACCAGGACGCTGGGCAACAACGCGGCGAGGCCCAGCTCAGGCGCGGCCATAGAGCCAAAATAGGCGTAGTTGCCAAAGGCGGACACGCCCATCAAACCGGCCAGCACAATCGCCGCGATGATCAGGCCACTGTTGCGCGACTCAAGCTTGCGCGACAACTCTTCAATGGCAAATACCACACCAGCCAGCGGCGCGTTAAATGCCGCCGCGATACCGGCTGCGCCGCCGGCAACTAGCAAAGCGTGCTCGTTCATGGCAGAGCCTGGGCGCAGCCAGCGTCTGGCGTCGTGCATCACGCCAGCAGCTACCTGTACCGAGGGCCCCTCACGCCCCATAGACAGGCCAGCCAACATGCCAGCAGCGCCCAGCACCATTTTTGCAATAGTGACTTTGATAGAGACAAAGTAAGAGCGGTGCTCGTCGGGCAGTTGGGGGTCCAGCGCGGCCATCACCTGCGGAATACCAGAGCCTGCGGCGCTGGGTGCAAATTGACGCGTGAGCCACACAATAGCGGCAGTCAGCGCGGGTATCCATAGCAGCACCAGCCAGGGGTAGTGCGAAAACCCGTGTGAGAACCATTCAAAAGCGGTCTCACTCATGATGGTGAAAACCACCACCGCCAGGCCAGCCAGGGCCGCGTAGCCCAATACGACGGCACGGCCCAACCACGCTCGACCATCCGACAACTCATGTTGCAGATTTTGCAGAAAGTCTGGTTCGTGGTTTTGCATAGGTAAGTTAGTATTTTGACATGCGGTTGGCGCGGCCCGCAAAGCTTGCGGCACAATGAGGGTTGGACGGCTTCGTAGCGAACATGACAGCCAGTAATTCGTACACAACTATCACCACCACAGCGTTAAGAGGAATTCAGCAATGGCATCGGTTAACAAAGTCATTCTTATTGGTAATTGCGGGCGTGACCCAGAGGTGCGCTACATGCCATCAGGTCAGGCCGTTGCCAACGTGAGCATTGCCACGTCAAGCCGTCGCAAAGACCGCAGCAGCGGCGAAATGATTGAAGACACCCAGTGGCACCGCGTGACTTTTTACGAGCGCCTGGCAGAAATCGCCGGTGAGTACGTTAAAAAAGGCCGCCCAATTTACGTGGAGGGCCGCTTGAAATACGGCAAGTACACAGATCAGTCAGGCGTTGAGAAAAATACCGTGGACATCATTGCAACCGAGTTGCAATTGTTGGGTGGGCGTGAAGGTTTGGGTGATGGCGGTGGCATGTCCGGAGGCGGCCAAGCCATCTCTCAAGGTGGCTCACAGGGCGGTGGTTATGGCGGTGCTACACCGCGCGCACAAGCGCCAGCACAGCGCGCGCCAGCGCCCGCACCACAACCGGCAGCACGCCCAGCAGCCACTGGCTTTGATGATATGGACGACGATATTCCGTTTTAATGCGCTTTTGTCAGCATTTGACGTAAAAACCGGCTTAGGCCGGTTTTTTGTTGCAAGCCTGTTTGCGGTTGACTGACGCCGGAACCAAAGGTATTATTTGCCATCCCCCGATAGCAAATAAAAGAATGCAATGACTAATCTTTTGAGGTCGTACGATGTACCCGTTACGATTCCAAGCCTGGTTCGCTCGCACTACGAGCAACGCCCCGATCACGCTCAAGCGCTTGGCCGTGACAAGGTGGAGTGCGAGTCGTTCATGAACTACCAGTTGCGTTTGGTCAAGGATTTGGTTGCCAATGCGCAAGGTATGGGCTGTCGTCCTGCTTTAGAGACGGCCAGACTTAACCGGCGTTTGCGCAGCAAAGACTTTGATGATGTCGCGACGATTTTAGAGCGCATGTGTGAGCAAAATTTGGTGGCCGAGTCCGAGCTCATGCGGGCGCTGCAAGAGGCTTATGAAGTGCGCGAGACCATGTTTGGTAACGCTCGCCAAGGCGACATGCGTCGTGGCTACGACCACAGCCTGCGGGCCTGAACAGGCAAAGGCATGCAGGTGTATGCCAATACATTTTTAGCCATGCAAGTCAGCCGATTACCTAGCCAAGCACAGGTGGTGTTGTCTGCCGACTGAGAAGATCGCAGCAGTGTGTGGCCACACAACACCAGACCAGGGAACGGGGCATCAAGCCCTGGCTGTGGTGACGCGGCTTGTAGCGCCTCGCCGCTGGTCCACGTTACGCAATCACCCCACCCCCAAACACACTTCGCCATCGTACAAAACAGCGCTTTGTCCCGGCGTGACAGCCCATTGTGGTGCGGGGAAGTTCAAGGTGAATTCGCTTGTGTCGGCGTTGCTTAGGTGGCAAGGCGCATCAGCCTGCCGGTAGCGGGTTTTGGCTGCCAGGGTGATGCTGGGCGCCGGAGCCTTACCCGCAACCCAACTGGCATTTTGTGCCGTCAGTGCGCTGCTTTGCAGCCAAGGATGGTCATGACCTTGAACGACCCACAAGGTGTTGGTCGCCATGTCTTTTTTGGCGACAAACCAAGGTGCATGGTCTGAGCCGCCGCGCTTGTCGCCCTTTACTTTGACACCGCCAATCCCTAGGCCTTGACGTTGTCCCAGCGTGTAAAAGCTCATGCCCAAGTGCTGGCCAATGGTGTGGCCTTGCTCGTTTTTGATAGGGCCCGGCGTTTTTGCAATGTAGCGGTTTAGAAACTCTCTAAATGGGCGCTCGCCTATAAAGCAAATACCTGTCGAGTCTTTCTTTTTAGCGTTGGGCAGTGCAATGGTTTGTGCAATCTCGCGCACCTGCGTTTTGCGCAGCTCCCCCACCGGAAACATGGTTTTGCTCAGCTGCGCCTGGTTCAAGCGGTGCAAAAAGTAACTTTGGTCTTTGGTGTGGTCCAGGCCTTTGAGCAACTCAAACTGTCCGCCTTGCTGCTCGCCTTGTTGCCGCACGCGGGCATAGTGGCCGGTGGCAATGTGGTCTGCGCCCAAGCGCATGGCATGGTCTAAAAATGCTTTGAACTTGATCTCGGCGTTGCATAAAACATCGGGGTTGGGTGTGCGTCCAGCTTGGTACTCACTCACAAACTCTGCAAACACGCGGTCTTTGTATTCGGCGGCAAAGTTGACGTGCTCTATATCAATGCCAATCACGTCTGCTACAGCGGCGGCGTCTACAAAGTCAATGTTGCTGGAGCAGTATTCCGAGTCGTCGTCGTCCCAATTCTTCATGAAAATGCCCACGACCTCATGCCCTTGTTGTTTCAACAAGTGCGCGGTGACCGCAGAGTCCACGCCGCCCGACAAACCTACTACTACACGTGATAAAGCCATGGTCTTATTGTCGGCGATTGCTTGGCTGTGCGTTTCAGGCGCGCGCAAAAAACACCATGGTCATCACCACGCCTGTGGCAATGACCAAAGCGCGCACCCATTGTGTGGGCATGCGCTTGGCCCACTTGGCCCCCATAAAACCGCCAACGGTGGCGCACGCCATCATCAGCAAGCCTTCTGGCCAGGCAATCACCCCAGCCCATACAAAAGCCGCTACCGACAGCAGCGACAACACCAACGAGTTGACGTTTTTGAGCGCATTGGTGGTGTTGAGGCGAGACTCTCCGACCAAGCCATACATGGCCATCAGCAAAATGCCCAAGCCACCGTTGAAGTAGCCGCCGTATACGCACACGGCCAGCAGGCCAACCAATCGTGTGCCTGATAGCGCTGTGACTTGTGTGCCGTCGGTGGCTTGTGGTCTGAGCTTGGCCAGTGCAGGGCCTAGTGCAAACAAGACTGTTGCAAACAACAACAGCCAAGGCACAACGCTGGCAAACACGGACGCAGGCGTGACCAGCAACAGCAGTGCGCCAGCCACACCGCCAAATGCAGCCACCATCAACTCTTGCGTGAGCAAGCGTTTGGGCAGGGCTTTTAGTTCTGGCTTAAAGCCCAGTGTGCTGCCCAGGTAGCCCGGGCTCACCGCCAAGGCGCTGGTGGCGTTGGCGGCAATAGGCGGTATGCCTGCAAACACCAGGGCCGGGAAAGTTAAAAAGCTACCCCCGCCTGCAATCGCATTAAGAACGCCCGCGCCAAATGCGGCGCTGGCCAATACGGCTAATGTGAGCATGTCCATATTGAGTAAGCCCATGTTGTACATCAGCGATTGTGCAAGTCCCACACCGAACTGTGGGTGTGCACCAGGCCCATGTCAAAGCTGCGCCCGTTCAAGTGGTCTTGGATAGATTGCCACACCAGTGGGCTGCGGTGACGGTCCTGGCTGGCCTTGATTTGTGCGGGCGTCATCCACAGCGCACGCACAATCCCTTTGTCCAGGGCCATGTCTCGTTCGTGCAGCCCTACCACGCCGCTGTAGGCAAAGCGCAAATAGGTGACATCTTGCACGGGTTTGTTGGGCCCCAAATCCCTGTGAAAGCGCGACAAATAAATGCCTACCAAGGCTGTGGGTTCAAAGTGGTGGGCTGTCTCTTCAAGTGCTTCGCGCGCGCAAGCCTGCTCTGGACTCTCGCCCGGATCCAGGTGGCCAGCCGGGTTGTTCAGACGTAAGCCTTCTGGTGTGTGTTCTTCGACCATCAGGTACTGGCCATCTCGCGCCATGATGGCCGCGACGGTGGCGCTGGGTTTCCAACGTTGTCTTGTCATGCCGGCAATTATCACCTTACACAAGGCATCGCCAGTGGTGCTTGCGCGGTAAAATCAAAGGCTAGTGCGGGTCAAGCAGGTTTGGCTGATCATGCAAGCGTTTTTCAGGCTACTTTTGTGAATTGAGCGAGGAGACAACTATGCAAACAGGCGAACAAGCGCCCAGCGCGCAACGCATTGGCGTGCCACGGGAAACTTTCCCGGGTGAAAAACGTGTGGCCACAGTGCCCGATGTGGTGGCCAAATTGGTCAAGCTTGGCTTTGCCGTAGTGGTGGAGGCGGGCGCTGGTGATGCGGCCGACTTGTCTGACGACGCCTTTGTGGCAGCCGGCGCCACGATTGCGCCTGATGCGCAGGTGTTGTGGGGCGGCTGTGATTTGATTTTTAAAGTGCGCGCCCCAACGTCTGATGAAATCGCGCTGATGCATGAGGGCCAAACGCTTATTGGCTTTTTGTGGCCAGCCCAAAACCCGGACTTGATGCAGCAGCTTGCAGCCAAGCATGTTACAGCGCTGTCCATTGACGCTTTGCCGCGTACGCTGAGTCGCGCACAAAAAATGGACGCGCTCACCTCAATGGCAGGTGTGAGCGGCTACCGCGCCGTGGTTGAGGCGGCCAACGCCTTTGGCCGCTTCTTTAATGGCCAAATTACGGCCGCAGGCAAAGTGCCGCCTGCCAAGGTGTTTGTTGCCGGTGCTGGTGTGGCTGGCCTGGCCGCTATTGGTGCGGCTGCGAGCTTGGGTGCCATTGTGCGCGCCAATGACACACGCGCTGAAGTGGCTGACCAAGTGGTCTCCTTGGGCGGCGAGTTCGTGAAAGTGGACTTTGAGGAAGAGGGCTCAGGCGGCGGCGGCTACGCCAAGGTCATGAGCGAGGGCTTCCAAGCTGCGCAGCGTGACATGTATGCCAAACAAGCCGCGGACGTGGACATCATCATCACCACCGCCTTGATACCTGGCAAGCCTGCACCGCGCCTCATTACCGCCCAGATGGTGCAAAGCATGAAGCCTGGTAGCGTGATTGTGGACATGGCCGCCGAGCAAGGCGGTAACTGTGAACTGACCGAGCCCGGCCAAGTGGTGGTGAAGCACGGCGTGACCATTGTGGGTTACACCGACCTGGCCTCGCGCATGGCGCGTCAGTCGTCAACGCTTTACGCCACCAACCTGTTCCGCTTGAGCGAAGAGCTGTGCAAAACCAAGGACGGCGTGATCAACGTCAACATGGAAGACGACGCGATTCGCGGCCTTACCGTGGTCAAGGGTGGCGCAGTGACTTGGCCCGCGCCTGCCTTGGCGGCACCGCCCAAGCCTGCACCTAAACCCGCAGCTGCACCTGTTGCCAAAAAGGGCCATGGCCACGGCGAGCCTTCAGGTCCCATGCCTGCGGGCAAGTTGCTGATGGTGGCGGCGGTTACAGCGGTCTTGTTCGCGTTGGTGGGTGCCTATGCCCCAGCTGAATTCCTGGCGCACTTCACGGTGTTTGTCTTAGCCTGCTTTGTGGGCTATATGGTGGTGTGGAACGTGAAACCTGCGCTGCACACGCCACTGATGAGCGTGACCAATGCCATCAGCTCCATTATTGCGATTGGTGCGTTGGTGCAAATCTCGCCCATGGCCGACGCTGCAGACAGGCCCAACACGCTCATCCTGGTGTTGGCTTCTGTGGCGTTGGTGCTGACCGCGATCAACATGGTTGGCGGTTTTGCTGTTACCCAGCGCATGCTGGCAATGTTCCGTAAATAAGTAGGAGACCTTTCAATGTCTGCAAGTTTGGCAACGGTCTCCTACATAGGTGCGACCATTCTCTTTATTCTCAGCTTGGGTGGCTTGTCCAACCAAGAAACCGCGCGCCGCGGCAACCTGTACGGCATCGTCGGTATGGCGATAGCCGTGGCCGCTACCGTATTGGGGCCGCAAGTTACGTTGGCCGGTATGCCTTGGATTATTGCTGCCATGGCGTTGGGTGGTGGCATTGGTTTGTACGCCGCGCGCGCGGTGCAAATGACCCAGATGCCAGAGCTGGTGGCGTTGATGCACAGCATGGTGGGTATGGCTGCTGTGCTGGTGGGTTACGCCACTTACGTAGATCCAGAAGCCTCTAAAGGCTTGGGTAGTGCAGCGCACGCCATCCACGCCATGGAAATTTACATTGGCATCTTTATTGGTGCGGTGACCTTCTCGGGCTCAGTGGCTGCGTTTGGCAAGTTGTCCGGGCGCATTGGTGGCAGCCCATTGTTGCTGCCTGCGCGCCATTGGTTGAACCTGGCGGGCTTGTTAGCCGTCATTTATTTTGGTCGCATGTTCTTGCAAGCAGAGACCATAGCTGATGGCATGTTGCCTTTGTTCATCATGAGTGCGATTGCCTTGCTGTTTGGTATTCACATGGTGTTGGCTATTGGTGGCGCAGACATGCCAGTGGTGGTGTCTATGCTCAACAGCTACTCCGGTTGGGCTGCCGCTGCAACGGGTTTTATGCTCAGCAACGACTTGCTGATTGTGGTGGGTGCGCTGGTGGGCTCAAGCGGTGCGATTTTGTCGTACATCATGTGCAACGCCATGAACCGCAGCTTTATCAGCGTGATTGCAGGCGGCTTTGGCACTGCGGCTGCTGCTCCCAAGCCTGCTGGCGGCGCGGCTGAGCCCGCCGGCGAGGTTAGCCCCATCTTGGCGGGCGAGACTGCAGAGCTGCTGCGTGATGCCAAAAGCGTGATCATCGTACCGGGCTACGGCATGGCCGTAGCGCAAGCCCAGCACACCGTATTTGAGATCACCAAGCACTTGCGTGAAAAGGGTGTCAACGTGCGCTTTGGCATTCACCCAGTAGCGGGTCGCATGCCAGGCCACATGAACGTGTTGCTGGCAGAGGCCAAAGTGCCTTACGACATCGTGTTTGAGATGGACGAGCTCAACGACGACTTTCCAGACACCGACGTGGCCATCGTCATTGGCGCCAACGACATTGTGAATCCGGCTGCTCAAGACGACCCAGCCAGTCCCATTGCTGGCATGCCAGTACTAGAGGTGTGGAAAGCGCGTACATCTATTGTGATGAAGCGCTCAATGGCCAGCGGTTACGCTGGTGTAGATAACCCGCTGTTTTACAAAGACAACAACCGCATGTTGTTTGGCGATGCCAAGAAAATGCTGGACGAAGTCTTGGGCGCGCTCAGGGGTTAAAGCGCAGCACAAAGAGCCCCTCCCAACGAACACTTTTGGGTCAGCGGGTTTTCCTTGGCGATTTTGCGCCAAAGGTTTGCTACAGTAGGTGTCAGTTTCGTGTCAGTGCTGGGTTTAGGCCCGGCGCTAGGCATGGCAACCGTACAACAACTGCACAACAACAAATTCGGAGATACAACGCATGTCAGAGCAAGCCGCAGCACGTCCATGGTTAAGCGCCTACCCAGAAGGGGTGCCAGCAGACGTAGATGCCAGCCAATACAAGTCATTGGTTGAGCTGTTAGAGACCAGCTTTCGTGACTATGGCCCGCGCACCGGCTTTAGCTTCATGGGCAAAGACATCACCTATACGCAGGTTGACCAAGCCTCAACGGCGATGGGTGCTTACTTGCAAAGTTTGGGACTGGTCAAGGGTGACCGCGTGGCGGTGATGATGCCCAACGTGCCCAACTACCCCGTGGCGGTAGCCGGCATTTTGCGCGCAGGCATGGTGGTGGTCAACGTCAACCCGCTTTATACGGCGCGTGAGTTAGAGCATCAGCTCAAGGACTCTGGCGCCAAGGCCGTCATCATTATTGAGAACTTTGCCGCCACACTGGAGGCCTGTATTGCCAACACGCCCGTCAAGCACGTGGTGTTGTCTGCCATGGGCGACATGTTGGGCACACTCAAAGGCATGTTGGTGAACTACGTGGTGCGCAACGTCAAAAAAATGGTGCCCGAGTTCGACTTGCCCTACGCCGTGCGCTTTAACGAAGCCTTGTCGCGTGGCGTGCGCATGAATCTTATGCGCCCTGAAATTAATGGCGACGACGTGGCGGTGCTGCAATACACGGGCGGTACCACTGGAGTGTCCAAAGGCGCTGTGCTGCTGCACCGCAATGTGGTGGCCAACGTGATTCAGTCAGAGGTATGGAACGAGCCCGCCATGCGCGGCATGCCTGCGCATGAGCAAGTGGTCAATGTGTGTGCATTGCCGCTCTATCACATCTTTGCGTTTACGGTCAGCATGATGTTGAGCATGCGTATGGGTGGTCAAACGATTTTGATCCCCAACCCACGTGACTTGCCTGCCGTACTCAAGGAGCTGGCCAAGTACAAGTTTCACCTATTCCCCGCCGTGAGTACTTTGTTCAACGGCTTGGCCAACCACCCAGACTTCAACACGGTTGACTGGAGCAATTTGCGCGTGTCGCTGGGCGGTGGCACTGCCGTACAAAGCGGCGTGGCCAAGCTGTGGCTGGAGAAAACCGGTTGCCCCATTTGCGAGGGCTACGGCTTGTCTGAGACCTCACCGTCTGCCAGCTGCAACCCCACCACCAGCACCGCCTTCTCGGGCACCATTGGCGTGCCAATCCCCAGTACCTACATGAAGTGTTTGGACGACGATGGCAACGAGGTGCCACTGGGGCAGCCTGGTGAAATTGCCATCAAGGGCCCGCAGGTGATGGCTGGCTATTGGCAGCGCCCAGACGAGACCGCCAAGGTCATGACCGCCGATGGTTACTTCAAGTCTGGCGATATTGGCGTGCAAGACGAGCGTGGTTACTTCAAGGTGGTAGATCGCAAGAAAGACATGATTTTGGTGGCCGGCTTCAACGTCTACCCCAACGAAATTGAAGACGTGGTCTCACAAATCGAAGGTGTACTGGAGTGCGCCTGTGTAGGCCAGCCCGACGACAAAACAGGCGAGGCCGTCAAGCTGGTGATTGTGCGCAAAAACGCCAACCTCTCCGAAGAAGAGGTGCGCGAGCACTGCCGCGCCAACCTCACCGGTTACAAGCAGCCGCGCACCATTGAGTTCAGGCCCGAGCTGCCTAAAACGCCAGTGGGCAAAGTACTGCGCCGGGAGCTGCGCGGCTAGGGGGTGTCAGCCCAGCCAGCCCCGCTTTTTAAAGTAAAGCATGGGAACAATGGCTGAGCACACCATCATGCCCAGCGCCATGGGGTAACCATATTCCCACTGCGTTTCCGGCATGAAGCGAAAGTTCATGCCGTACAAGCTGGCAATCAGTGTGGGCGGCAGCAAGGCCACGCTGGCCACCGAGAAGATCTTGATGATTTTGTTTTGGTTGATGTTGATAAAACCAACCGTGGCGTCCATCAGGAAGTTGATCTTGTCGAACAGAAAGGCCGTGTGCGAGTCCAGTGAGTCAAGGTCGCGCAAGATTTGGCGGGCATCTTCAAATTGTTCGGCGTTGAGCATGCGTGCGCGCATCATAAAGCTCACCGCACGGCGCGTGTCCATGACGTTGCGCCTGATACGCCCGGACATGTCTTCGTCGCGGGCAATGGCAGACAGCACCTTGCCCGCGGTGTCGTCGGTGACGTCGCCTGACAACACGCGGCGACTGACGTCATCGAGTTGGTCGTAAATCTCCTCCAGTGTGTCGGCGGAGTACTCGGCGTCCGCATCAAACAATGCCAGTAGCACGTCTTTGGAGTCCTCAATGAGGCCGGGCAGACGCCGTGCACGCATACGCAGCAAGCGAAAGACTGGTACGTCTTCATCGTGAATTGAGAACAACACGCCACCACCTGTTGCGGCGTCTTCTTGTTTCAAAATAAATGCCACACGCACGCCGCGTGGGTTTTCACCATCGTCTATCAAGAAGTCGCTGCGAATGTGCATTTCGCCGTTGTCTTCCTGGTAAAAGCGCGCTGACTCTTCGATGTCGTCATCTACAGCGTCGTCTGGAATGCTTAGCGCGTAGGTTTGCTTAATCCACTGCTTTTCCTCGGCGGTGGGCTCATCCAGGTCAACCCAAATAGGTTTAAACCGGCGCAGGTCTTCCAGCGACTCAATTTCTTCTTGAAATAGACGACCGTTGACCAAGGTAAATACGTTGAGCATGTAGCTGGTCCCTTTGGGGGTTAAGCGTTGGGGCAAAGCACAGCGCGTCGCTGTGCGGGCTGAAAAGTGGTGGTGTGTGCTTTCAGCCCTGCCTGCTCGGCCAAGGCGACGCTTAGCTGACGCGGCAACTCTGGACTGAAAGCAAGCAACTGGGGCTGGCTTCCAAGGAGTTTCTCCGATGTATGTGACTGCGACATTATGGCACTGCAAAAAGCGCAGCAGCGCGTCGCGGTGCAGCTTGGCGTCGTGCTCGCCCAGCGCGACCAGGCTATGGATAAAACCCGGCTCAAACATCAAGTAGCTGGCCAGGCTGGCTGCATTGTCGCTGGGTCTGGCGACGTTGTCGTTGACAGCGCCCAGGCCCATCAGTACGGCACGCGTGGCTTTGGGCAGCAGGTGGGTGTGACGCAGCGCAATCTGGTCCAGCGACTCTGAGGGGTGAATTGCCAACACCTCTAGTGGTTCGTAGGGCAAGGCTTTACGCAGCTTGGGGTTGAGCTCCCGCACAGCCTCGCTTACACGCTTGGCTTGTTCGGCGTCGCCATGCAGGGTGTCATGAAAAATGCCTGCCATGGCATGGCTGGCTACCACGCCTGCGGTGGGCTCACCTTGTGCGGCATGAATGCGGTTGCGCGCACCCACGGGCTTGCCCACGCCAATGGCCAGTATGCGGTTGGCTCCCAAATGTATCGCCGGTGACAGGGGGGCGGTTTGGCGCATGGAGCCATCGCCAAAAAACTCACGGTGACCGTCTACCCACAACGGTACAGACCTGAACAAAAACGGAATGGCACTGGATGCCATCAGGTGCTCAATGTTGATGGGCTGTATCTCAGCCCGCCTATCGGCTCTGCGCCAAGCTTGATGCTGACGTGTTCACCAGTTTGTACAAAGGTCCAGTGCAGGCCGCTGGTGTAGCTGGAGGTGGTGACGGCCAAACTGGAAATCAGGCCTTTCGCAATCGTACTTTCAATGGCCTGCAGGTCAATGGCTTTGTGCAGGGTGTCTACCAGCGGCGTGTTGTCCAGCAGTGCCTTGTGCGCGCGCACTTGCTTGGCCAACACCCAGCCAGCCGAAAGCAGATTGTGTCTGGCCCAGGCGGGTGCGTCCAAGTCATAGACCTTGTAGCTGCGCAGACGCAACCAAAAAGAGGCAAGCCGCTCAAACGCAACCAGGCCGGTGTTGGCTTGACTGGCCAAATAAGTGGCATTGAGCGCGCCGGCTGAGGTGCCCACCAGCACCTGAAAGGGGAAGGTGGGCGAGCTGTGCATTGATGAATCCTGCGCCGCCAGCAGCTGTCCAATGCCGCGCAGCACGCCCACTTGGTAGGCCGTTCGTGCGCCGCCGCCCATCAGCACCAAGCCCGTGTGGCCATGCGTGGCCGCGCCGTTGGGCTTTAGTAACTTATCTAATAGCATGTTGGGTGTCAAACTTGTACATTAGTAGGCTTTCTTGTCTCTCACAAAACAAAGCGCTATCTCTCATGACGCCCATTCGCGAACGCTGGTTGATGCTGACATTGGCAGGCATTCAATTCACGCACATTCTTGACTTTATGGTCATGATGCCGCTTGGGCCCCAGTTTACAAAGGTCTTTGACATCAGCTACGCCCAGTTTGGCGCCCTGGTGTCGGCCTACACATTTGCAGCGGGTTTGTCGGGTGTGCTGGCTTCAGCGTACCTGGACATGTTTGACCGCAAGCGCTTGTTGATGGTGTTGTACGGTGCGTTTACCGTGGCCACCATGGCGTGCGCCCTATCCGATACCTACGGCCAGTTTATGGCTGCGCGCATTGCGGCCGGCCTGTTTGGTGGCGTGTTGTCGGCGCTTAGCCAAACCATCATTGCCGATGTTGTGCCCTTTGAGCGGCGCGGTCGCGCCATGGGCATTGTGATGTCGTCGTTTTCGGTATCGACTGTGGCGGGTGTGCCCATTGGCCTGTACCTGGCCGCCAACCTCAGCTGGCATGCGCCGTTTTGGCTGGTGGTGGGCTTGTCGGTGGTGTTTATGACCATCACCGCCGTGGCCATGCCCAAGCTAGACGCACACCTCAGCCTGCCAGACCGCAGCTCTATGTTGGGCGGCATTTGGGCTACGGTAAGAGAGCGCAACCACTTATGGGCCTTCCTGTTTTCTGGCCTGTCGGTGATGACTGGCTTTATGGTCATCCCGTACATCACCATTTATGTGGACACCAATGTGGGCATACCCAGCACCGACATACCGGGCTTGTACCTCATAGGTGGTTTGGCAACGCTGATCAGTGCGCGCGTGATTGGCGTGTTGGCTGACAAACGCGGTAAGGTCTGGATTTACCAGCGCCTGAACTGGGTCATCTGGGTGCCGTTGTTTGCCATGACACTGATGCCGCAGGGCACGCCGTTGTGGGTGGTGGCTGTGGTGTATGTGTTGTTCTTTGTAGTGGTCAGCGGGCGCATGATACCCAGCTCGGCCATCGTGGCCTCGGCTGCCAACCCCAAGCGCCGAGGCACTTTTATGGCCTTGTCAGGTGCGTCTCAATCGCTGGCCATGGCGCTGGGTGCAGTGTTGGGCGGCTTGCTGATCAGCCGTGACGCCAACGGCTTGGTGGTGGGCTATTGGTTGACTGCCTTGGTTGGTTTTGGACTGGCTGGGCTGTCGTTGTGGGTGTTGACCAAGGTGCGCATGCACACCCATACCCCTGCGCCGCAAGTGGTGGACAGTGGCCTCAAACCCAATCAATAAGGGGTGATGTAACGGGATGCCAGGGCCTGATCTGTATTGCTGCAGCGCAATATTGCAAAAAGTTTGAGGTGAGCGCATAGTGGGGTTGAGTCGGTTTTTCTCTAAGTGGGAGTAACGGTTCAGCTGCTCCCGCTTTGTTTGTCAACCTAAGCTTTAGGAGGCTTAATCATGAACTTGACCATCAGCGGACACCATCTGGACGTTACCCCCGCCTTGCGCAGTTACGTGACCACCAAACTGGACAGAATTACAAGACACTTTGATCAAGTGGTGGACGTCAAGGTGCTGCTCACCGTTGACAACCTGAAAGAAAAAGATTTGCGGCAGCGCGCTGAGTGCAATATCCATGTGAAGGGTAAAGACTTATTCGCCGAGAGTGCGCACGCTGATTTGTACGCTGCATTAGACGATTTGGCCGACAAAATGGACAGACAGGTACTCAAACACAAGGATAAAACGCAAGATCACCATCATCAAAGCACTAAGCGATTGATGTAGGCTTCGCGCCACTTGGGCTTGCGAAGGCTTGAAAAAGTGGTAAAAATGACGCAACGTAACAAGCCACCTGCTAAACAGGTGGCTTTTTCTTGTGGGTGGGGGTGCAGCGCAACCCGCGTTTGTACCCGTGCCGCTAGAGGGATGTCATGAACCGTTTGTCAGCAATCTTGCCCATAGAGCAAGTCTCAGTTGAGCTAGATGCCACGAGCAAAAAGCGCGCATTTGAAGAGGTAGGTTTATTGTTCGAAGGCCAGCATGGCCTTAGCCGTTCTTTGGTGACAGACAGTCTGTTTGCGCGTGAGCGCCTGGGTTCTACGGGCTTGGGTCACGGTGTGGCCATACCGCATGGTCGTATCAAAGGGCTTAAGCAGCCCATGGCCGCGGTGTTCCAGCTGGCCGCACCCATTGCATTTGATGCGCCAGACGAGCAACCCGTCACACTCATGATTTGCTTGCTGGTGCCCGAGGCGGCTACGCAAAAACACCTTGAAATACTGTCTGAAATCGCAGAAATCTTGAGTGACGCCGACTTGCGCGAGCGCATGAAGAGCGCGCCCTCGGTGCAAGACTTGCACCAACTGATTGCCAACTGGCAGTCTGCCCACGCTGCTGCTGCGTAAGCTCAATACCCTTAGCAGCTAGCCACCGCACCAGCAGCACCAACGACTATGCGCCCCATTGTCATCAGTGCTGATGTGTTGTTTGAAGCGCACCGCTCGCGCTTGCGCTGGCGGTGGGTGGCTGGTTTGGACGCGTCTGAGCGCCCCTTTGACGAAGTGGCCATCAGGGCTGCACGCTCTGGCGCTGACCTGGTGGGCTACCTCAACTACATACATCCCTACCGTGTACAAGTGTTGGGTGAGCGTGAAATTGCCTACCTCACCCGCGACGCCAGTGCCGACTGCGCCAGACGGGCCGCGCGCATTGTTACCTTGGAGCCGCCAGCGTTGGTGCTGGCTGATGGTGCCACGGCACCACCCGAGTTGCTGGCCATGTGCGAGCGAGCAGGTATCCCGCTGTTTGCCACTGGCGAGTCAGCCGCTTTTGTAGTGGACGTGCTGCGGGCTTACCTGTCCAAGCACTTTGCCGAGCGCTCCACCATGCACGGTGTGTTCATGGACATATTGGGCATGGGCGTCATGATTACCGGCGAGTCCGGCCTGGGTAAAAGCGAGTTGGGCTTAGAGCTGATTTCTCGTGGTCATGGCTTGGTGGCGGATGATGCGGTGGATTTATTCCGTATCAACCAAGCCACCATAGAGGGCCGCTGCCCGCAGCTGCTGCAAAACCTGTTGGAGGTGCGCGGTATTGGCCTGCTGGACATCAAGGCCATATTTGGCGAGACGGCAGTGCGGCGGAAATTACGTCTTAAATTGATTGTGCATTTGGTGCGCAAGGAGACCCTGGAGCGCAAATACGAGCGCATGCCCCACGAAACACTCAGCCAGGACGTGCTGGGCGTGCCGGTGCGCAAGGCGGTTATTCAGGTGGTGGCCGGGCGCAATATTGCGGTATTGGTAGAGGCTGCTGTGCGCAACACCATCTTGCAGCTGCGCGGCATTGATACCTACAAAGAGTTTGTCCAGCGTCAGCGTTTGGCCATGGACCAAGGCCTGGACTAGGCCCGCCTGGCCCGATTGGGCGGGCTTACTTGTTTTTGTGGGGGCAGTTGGTTGTGGTGCAGTTGGCATACAAGGACAAGGCATGTTCTTGCAACTCAAAGCCCTTGGCTGTGGCGATATCGTGCTGGCGCTTTTCAATCTCCGCGTCAAAAAATTCCTCAACACGCCCGCAGTCCAGGCACACCAGGTGGTCATGGTGTTGGCCGTGATCTAGTTCGTACACCGCCTTGCCAGACTCAAAGCTGCTGCGAACCAGCAAGCCAGCCTGTTCAAACTGCATCAACACCCTGTAAACCGTGGCCAAGCCTATGTCGGCCTTGTCGTCCAGTAGCAAACGGTAGACGTCATCAGCGGTAAGGTGGCGTTGGCTGGCATTTTGGAAGACTTCCAAAATTTTTAAACGCGGCAGCGTTGCCTTTAAACCAGTGTTTTTAAGTTCGTCTAAGGTATTCATAACAGGCTATGCGCTGCGTGGTGTGGCGGGGTGCAGGGCGTAGCCCCTGAACTACAATGGCTAGATCATAGTGCGTCAGCTAAACACTTGGCGCGCTAAGGATGCTAGGTTGCCTCAAACCCCGTCGCAAGCGGGTTGGGTGCAGCAATCAGACACCTCAACGCAAGGCCTTTTGGGGCCACACTTTTATGACGTCTGCTGTATTGTTGATTGCCAACCAGTGCCGTGTGCGCCTAGCCGCCATCGGTGCTGCCTTTCTATGTGCTTTGGTGCTGACAGGTTGCGCCAGCAGCGCGCCCAAAGCCGACTCCGAGCCGTCCGCCAGTTTGGGCGAAACCATCAGCACGCTGGGCGGCTGGCTAAGCCCTTACCGTCCTGACGTGTTGCAAGGCAACGTTATCACCAAAGAGCAAGCTGCACAGTTGCGTGTCGGTTTGTCGCGCGAACAAGTCGCTGGCTTGTTGGGTACGCCGCTGTTGCAAAGCGTGTTTCACAGCAACCGTTGGGACTACGTGTTCACATGGGCGCGCCAAGGCTCACCCGACCAACAGCGTCGCTTAACCATATGGTTTGAAGACAATAAGGTGGCCAAATTTGTAGGTGACGACATGCCTTCAGAGCAGGCATTTGTGCAGTCCATCAGCCGTCCAATAGACACCACCGAGGCCTTGCCATTGTCTGCAACGCCCGAGCAAATCAAGCAGTTTCAAGCGCAACAGGCTGCGTTAAAAGACAGCAATGCAGGGCCTGCGGCCAATAACGCCAACGAGCCGTCTACGACTAGCTTCCCCGCGCTGAATGCCCAGGAGGTCCAATGAGCTCGGCGCAAGTGGCTATCCAGCCCGACAGTATTGGTGTGGTGGTAGCTGGTGCCAGCGGACGCATGGGCCAGATGTTGGTAGAGGCTGTGTTGGCCAGCCCAGACATGCGGTTAGTAGGCGCTCTGGATCACGTTAGCTCAACCGCGTTGGGCTTGGATGCTGGTGCGTTTGCCGGGCGCACCACGGGTGTCACCATTCAAAGTGATGTGGCGCAAGCCTTGACAGGTGCGCAGGTGTTGATTGACTTCACCCGACCCGAAGGCACCATGGTGCATGTGGCTGCTGCTGTTGCTGCGGGCGTGTCTGTGGTGATTGGTACCACCGGGTTCAGCGACGACCAGAAAGCGCAGTTGCAAAAAGCCAGTCAAACCACGTCGCTGGTGATGGCGCCCAA
Source organism: Comamonadaceae bacterium M7527 (assembly GCA_021044545.1). Taxonomy (NCBI): domain Bacteria; kingdom Pseudomonadati; phylum Pseudomonadota; class Betaproteobacteria; order Burkholderiales; family Comamonadaceae; species Comamonadaceae bacterium M7527. Next base: position 1,646,610 of record CP087990.1, on the reverse strand, counting down.
CATGAGTGTGGGTGTCAACGTCACACTAAAGCTGCTGGAGATGGCTGCCAAAGCCATGCCCGAAGGCTATGACATTGAAATCATCGAGGCCCATCATCGCCATAAGGTTGACGCGCCATCGGGTACAGCCTTGAAGATGGGCGAGGTGGTTGCCCACGCCCTGGGGCGCGACCTCAAAGACTGCGCGGTGTATGGCCGCGAAGGTGTCACCGGTGAGCGTGATCCGTCCACCATTGGTTTTGCCACCATTCGTGGCGGTGATATTGTGGGTGACCACACCGTGTTGTTTGCCGGCACCGGTGAGCGCATTGAAATCACCCACAAGTCCAGCAGCCGCGCGCCACTATGCGCAGGGCAGTTTGCGCGCCGCCCGCTTTTTGGCAGACAAGCCAACAGGCATGTTTGACATGTTCGATGTGTTGGGCTTGCACTGACCTACTGAATCCGATTACCTGAATTGGCAAGCGCCAGCTTGCTCACCATTACCAGCGCCACAGCACCCAGATGCAAGAGAAATTTGAACCCCAAGTGATTGAACAGGCCATGCGCAGCGCATGGGCCAGCGCTGACGCCTACCGCGTCACAGAGGACAGATCACGTCCCAAGTTTTATGCCTGTTCTATGTTGCCTTACCCCAGTGGCAAGCTACACATGGGCCACGTGCGCAACTACACCATCAACGACATGCTCACGCGTCAGCTGCGCATGAAGGGTTACAACGTCTTGATGCCCATGGGCTGGGACGCCTTTGGCTTGCCCGCTGAAAACGCAGCACTCAAAAACAAAGTGCCGCCAGCCAAGTGGACGTTTGACAACATCGCTTACATGAAAAAGCAGATGCAAGCCATGGGCTTGGCCATTGACTGGTCACGCGAGGTGGCCACCTGCGACCCGGCTTATTACAAGTGGAACCAGTGGCTGTTTTTGAAGATGCTGGACAAAGGCATTGCTTACCGCAAAACCCAGGTGGTGAACTGGGACCCGGTAGACCAAACCGTATTGGCCAACGAGCAAGTGATTGACGGCAAAGGCTGGCGTACAGGTGCCGTGGTGGAAAAGCGGGAGATTCCCGGGTACTACCTCAAGATTACCGACTACGCGCCCGAGTTGCTGGACCACGTGCAAAACGGCAACAGCAACGCCACACTTGGCGGCTGGCCAGAGCGCGTGCGCGCCATGCAAGAAAACTGGATTGGCAAAAGCGCAGGTGTGCGCTTTGCGTTTACGCACGATGTCAAAAACGCCGGTGGTGAGCTGATAGATGGCGGGCGCATGTATGTGTTTACGACGCGCCCGGACACCATCATGGGTGTGACGTTTTGTGCGGTCGCTCCTGAGCACCCACTGGCTGCGCATGCGGCCAGCAACAACCCCACACTGGCCTCTTTTATTGTGACGTGCCAGCAAGGCGGCACCACAGAAGCTGAAATGGCGGTTAAGGAAAAAGTGGGCATGGACACAGGTCTTACTGTTGTGCATCCGCTGACTGGCGAGTCGGTTGCGCTGTGGGTGGGCAACTATGTGCTCATGAGCTACGGCGACGGCGCTGTTATGGGCGTGCCTGCCCATGATGAGCGTGACTTTGCGTTTGCGCTCAAATACCAGTTGGCCATCAAGCCTGTTGTCGCTGTAGAAGGGCAAGGCCCGTTTGACGACCAGCAATGGCAAGAGTGGTATGCCACCAAGGGGGCTGGTGTTGCGATCAACTCAGGCGCCTACAACGGTTTGCCGTTTGCCGAGTGCGTGGATGCGGTGGCCAAAGACCTCAGTGCCAAAGGCTTGGGCGAGAAGCAAACCACTTGGCGTTTGCGCGACTGGGGTATCAGCCGTCAGCGTTACTGGGGTACGCCCATTCCAATCATTCACTGTGATGATTGTGGCGCAGTGCCAGTGCCTGAAAAAGACTTGCCGGTGGTGCTGCCACAAGACCTGGTTCCGGACGGCAGCGGTAACCCGCTGAACAAGTCTGAGGCGTTTTTGAATGTGGCTTGCCCATGTTGCGGCAAACCTGCCAAGCGCGAAACCGACACCATGGATACCTTTGTCGATTCGTCTTGGTACTTCATGCGTTATTGCGACCCACACAACGCAGATGCCATGGTGAGCGAGGGTGCGCAGTACTGGATGGCCGGCGGCATGGATCAGTACATTGGTGGTATTGAGCATGCCATTTTGCATTTGCTCTATGCGCGCTTTTGGACCAAGGTCATGCGTGACTTGGGGCTGGTGAGCGTGGACGAGCCGTTTGCCAGGCTGCTCACGCAGGGCATGGTGCTGAACAATATTTACTCCAAGCGCACAGCGCAAGGCGGCAAGGAGTATTTTTGGCCCAGCGACGTTGAGCATGTACACGATGATGCAGGCAAGGTGATGGGCGCCAAGCTCATCAAAGCCGTGGGGGACTTGCCCGCTGGTACCGCCATTGACTACGAGGGCGTGGGCACCATGTCCAAATCTAAAAACAATGGCGTTGACCCCCAGTCTTTGATAGACACCTTTGGTGCCGATACCGCGCGCCTGTACACCATGTTTACTGCGCCGCCTGAGGCCACGCTTGAGTGGAACGACGCTGCGGTTGAGGGCAGCTTTAGATTTTTGCGCCGCGTTTGGAATTTTGGTTACAAACACCAGGATGCACTGGCTGCAGGCGTGAAGCTGGCGGCCGATGCGCCTGCTTACAGCGACGCAGCCAAGGCGCTGCGCTTGGATGTTCACACGGTCTTGCGTCAAGCCTCTTTTGACTACGAGCGCATGCAGTACAACACGGTGGTGTCAGCCGTGATGAAAATGCTCAATACGCTAGAGGGCGCGCAGCTGGCCAACACCGATGCAGACAACAAGGCTTTGGCCGAGTGTTTCTCCATCATGTTGCGCGTGCTGTACCCAGCTTGCCCTCACATCACCTGCACGTTGTGGGCTGAGTTGGGCTTTAACGCTCAGGCCGACTTGCTTGACGCGCCATGGCCGGTGGTTGATGAGTCTGCATTGGTGCAAGATGTGATTGAGCTGATGCTACAAGTCAATGGCAAATTGCGCGGTGCAGTCAGGGTGGCTGCTGACGCCAGCAAGGCCGACATAGAGGCCGCAGCCTTGGCCAGCGACGCCTTTTTGAAACAGGCCAACGGTGCTGCTGCTAAAAAAGTAGTGGTGGTACCAGGGCGCTTGGTCAACATCGTAATTTGAGGCTTTTATGACACCAGCAACACGTGCCAGCAAACGCGCTTTTCTTCAGCTTGGTTTGACTGCCGCTGCCGCCAGTGCGCTGGCGGGCTGCGGCTTTCGCTTGCGTGGCGACGCGCCCAAACTGGTGTTTGAACGAGTGGCTTTTTCTGGCGCGGTGGGTTTGGTGAGTGAGGCCGTTGGCAAAGCCCTGGCCTTGCAGGGTATTGAGCGTGTGGACGTGCTTACGCCAACCAACGTAGCCGGAGACAGTGCCAGCGCCACAGGTGTGGTGATACGCGTGAGCGCTGACCAGCGAGAGCGCACGGTCGTGGGATCTACCATTGCGGGCCAGGTGCGCGAGTTAAACCTGCGCATACAGTACAGCTGGCAGGCGCTAGACGCGGGTGGCCGCGCACTCACGCCGCCTACCGATGTGTCGCTTGAGCAAGACATGAGTTATCAAGAGTCGGCTACTTTGTCCAAGCAGCTAGAGCAAGACGCCGTGTTTGAAGGCTTGCAAGCGCGCGTGGTGCAGCAAGTCATGCGCCGGCTGGCTGCCATTGATTTGGCCGCGCGTCAGCCCTAAGGCATACGTCGCTGCACAAGTCGCCAGGCCATGCAAGTTGCTTTCAATACGCTTAGTGCGCACTTAGACAAAGGCCTTAAAAGCCTTTACACCGTCTACGGCGACGAGGCCTTGCTGGTGCAAGAGGCTTGCGACGCGATCAGAGCAGCGGCGCGTGCGCAAGGCTTCTCTGAGCGCGTGGTGCACATTGCCGCCGGCGCGCGTTTTGACTGGAGCGAGGTGCTGGCCAGCGGTGCTTCGCTCAGCTTGTTTGCCGACAAGCAGCTCATTGAGCTGCGCATACCCACGGGCAAGCCCGGCAAAGACGGCTCAATCGCTTTGCAAACGCTGGCGCAAACAGCTGCCGCCAGTGACGACACACTCACCCTGGTGGTGTTGCCGCGCTTGGACGGTGCAACGACTAAAAGCGCTTGGTTTGCGGCACTAGAGGGCAGCGGCGCTGCCATTAAGGTGGACAGTATTGACAGGGCCGCATTGCCCAACTGGATTGCACAACGGCTTGGTCAGCAAGGCCAGCGCGTGTTGTCTGGCGAGGTCGGGCAGCAAACGCTTGCATTCTTTGCTGACCGTGTTGAGGGCAACTTGCTGGCGGCACATCAGGAAATCCAAAAGCTGGGGCTGTTATACCCACAAGGCGAGTTGTCTCTTGAGCAAATTGAGGCAGCGGTACTGAACGTGGCACGCTACGACGCTTTTAAGCTCAGCGAGGCCGTGTTGTCTGGCAAGTTGGCGCGCGTGCAGCGTATGTTGGATGGCCTGGAGGCCGAGGGCGTGGCCGCTGTGTTGGTGCACTGGGCCTTGGCCGAAGACATACGCACACTCAGCCGCGTCAAAGCGGCGACCAATGCGGGTAAGGCCTTGCCTATGGCGCTGCGTGAAAGCCGCGTATGGGGCCCGCGTGAGCGTTTGATGGAGCGGGTATTGCCTTCCTTGCAGTCCAAACAAGTGGCGCAGTGGGTGGTGATGGCGCACGCCATAGATGGCATTGTTAAAGGCTTGCCCCAAGATGACTTGCCCGCCAAGCCCTGGCGGGCCTTGCACCATATGGCGACGACAGTGTGCAAGCACTGCGCAGCTGTTTGAATGGCCAGCAGATAACTGGTAGTGCGACAATCCAAACATGAACGCTTCTGATCACCACCAAGACGTTGCCGCCCTCATGCAAGACATGGGCGTGGCCGCTCGTCAGGCCAGCGCAGCCATGGCCAAAGCCAGCGCGGCACAAAAAAACAAGGCACTGATGACACTGGCGGCTTTGCTGCGTGAGCACGAGTCAGACTTGCAGCCCGCCAATGCCCAAGACATGGCGCGCGCCACAGCCAATGGTTTGTCCGCGCCCATGGTGGACAGGTTAAAGCTAGACGCCAAGACCATAGAGACTTGCGCACAAGGTTGTGAGCAGCTGGCAGCCATGACCGATGTCATTGGCGAAATTACGGGCATGACCCAGCGCCCCAGCGGTATACGTGTGGGGCAAATGCGCGTACCCATAGGCGTATTTGGCATGATCTTTGAAAGTCGTCCCAACGTCACCATTGAGGCTGCATCCTTGGCCATTAAAAGCGGTAACGCTTGCATCTTGCGCGGTGGTTCCGAGGCCATCGAGTCCAACAAGGCTTTGACTGCTTTGGTGCAACAAGCGCTAAATAGCGCTGATTTGCCTGCAAATGCAGTGCAATTAGTGGCTACTACCGATAGAGCCGCTGTTGGGCATTTGATCGCCATGCCCAACTTTGTGGATGTGATTATTCCGCGTGGCGGCAAAGGCTTGATAGAACGCATCAGCGCCGAGGCCAAGGTGCCTGTTATCAAGCATTTAGACGGCAATTGTCATACGTTTGTGGACGATAGCGCCGATATAGCCATGGCAGTGCGTTTGGCAGACAATGCCAAAACGCAGAAATACAGCCCTTGTAACGCCACAGAGAGTCTATTGGTCACAAAGGCTGCAGCGCCCACATTTTTGCCAGCTATAGCCCATGTCTATGCCGCCAAGGGTGTGGAGATGCGCGCATGTCCAGCCAGTAAGGCCATTTTGGCGACTGTTGAGGGGTTGAAACTGGTGGATGCTGTTGAGGCCGATTGGTTTGAAGAGTACTTGGCACCCATTGTGAGTGTGAAGGTGGTGGCCGACGTAGACCAGGCCATCGCCCACATCAACCAATACGCCAGTCATCACACTGACTGCATAGTGACCAACAACCATGCGCACGCGCAGCGTTTTTTGCGCGAAGTGGACTCCGCCAGCGTGATGGTCAATGCCAGTACGCGCTTTGCTGACGGTTTTGAGTATGGTTTGGGTGCCGAAATCGGCATTTCAACTGATAAATTTCATGCACGCGGCCCCGTTGGCGTGCTGGGCCTGACTTCGCTGAAGTATGTGGTCCTGGGCCAAGGCGAAATAAGGGTGTAGGCTGGCCGGCAGCACTTGCAAAAGTGCTGGGTGTCGCCACATAGTTTTATAGGCGGTGCACACTGCACCCCAACACACAAGCGAGCGTTTTATGGTCCCCCACCTAGTCACAGCCCTTAACGGCCCCATCAACGAGTTGGAGCAGCGTATTTTGGAGTCCATGCCGGCGATTGAGCGCTGGTTTCGTCTGGAGTGGATGGAGCACACGCCCCCGTTTTACTCATCTGTAGACGTGCGCAATGCAGGCTTCAAGCTGGCACCGGTTGACACCAATTTGTACCCAGGCGGCTGGAACAACCTCACGCCGGAAATGCTGCCGCTGGCGGTACAAGCAGCCATGGCGGCTATCGAGAAGATTTGTCCGGAGGCTAAAAACCTGCTGTTGATTCCAGAGAATCACACGCGCAATACGTTTTACCTGAGCAACGTGGTGCAGCTGCAGCGCATTTTTACGCAAGCCGGCTTAAACGTTCGCCTGGGCACGCTCAATCCAGACATCACAGAGCCCACCGAAGTGGCGCTACCCAACGGCGAGTCTGTGTTGCTAGAGCCACTGATTCGCACGCCCAGGCGCTTGGGCTTAAAGAACTTTGACCCCTGCACCATTTTGGTCAACAACGACTTGAGCGCTGGCACGCCCGCTATTTTGGAGAACCTGCACGAACAATACTTGTTGCCTCCGTTGCATGCTGGTTGGTCTGTGCGGCGCAAGTCCAAGCACTTTGAGGCCTACGAAGAGGTAGCCAAGCGATTTGCCAAGCTGTTGGGCATGGACCCATGGCTGATCAACCCCATGTTTGAGCGTTGTGGAGAAGTCAACTTTGCCGAAGGTACGGGCATGGACTGTTTGCGCACCAACGTCGAGAGCATGCTGGCCAAGATCAAGCGCAAGTACAAAGAGTACGGCATCAATGAAAAGCCATTTGTGGTGGTCAAGGCCGACAACGGCACCTACGGCATGGGCATCATGACGGTGCGCGACGTCGCAGACTTGGAAGTGCTCAATCGCAAGACACGCAACAAAATGAGTGCCATTAAAGATGGCCAAAGTGTGAGCGACGTCATCATTCAGGAAGGCGTGCTAACCCACGAGCGCATCAACGATGCGGTGGCTGAGCCCGTGGTTTACATGCTGGACCGCTACGTAGTGGGCGGTTTTTACCGCGTACACGCTGAGCGTGGCGTTGACGAAAACCTCAACGCGCCGGGTGCCAGCTTTGTGCCCTTGGCTTTTGACCAAAGTTCACACCTGGCGCAACCTGGCGTGCAGCCAGGTGCCAGCGCACCCAACCGTTTTTACATGTATGGCGTTATTGGCCGCTTGGCCATGTTGGCGGCTGCTTATGAGCTGGAAGCCACAGACCCCAACGCCGAAGTTTACGATTGAGCAAGTGCAGCGTTGCTGCGCTGCAACATTTCTCGGGTTTGGGGCAAAAAAGAAGCCAGGTGTCTAGCGCAGCTTGCGGCATAAGCGCACAATTTGACCCCTGTTAACCACAGGCCTTAAGCGCTTAAAACAAGTTTAGGCGCGGTCTTAAACGCGTGTCGGTCTCTCACTCCAAGTCGTCATTGGGCGCACTCACTCTTGGCGCTTTGGGCGTTGTTTACGGCGACATAGGTACCAGCGTGCTGTATGCGCTGAAAGAGGTTTTTGCCACCGGTCAGATAGCATTCACGCCAGACAATGTGCTGGGAATTTTGTCGCTGTTTGTGTGGACGCTCACTGTCATTGTGTCGTTCAAATACGTGGTGCTGGTACTGCGCGCCGACAATCACGGTGAAGGTGGTCTGGTGGCCATGTTGGCTTTGGCTTCTACCGCTGTCAAAGACAAGCCTGAGCTGCGCCGGGTGTTGCTGGTAGTGGGTATTTTTGGTACCGCTTTGTTCTATGGTGACGGCGTGATTACGCCTGCCATATCCGTGCTGTCTGCGGTTGAAGGGCTGCAGGTGTTTTCACCAGCGCTATCGCATTGGGTCATACCCCTTACATTGGCTATTTTGTTTGTGCTGTTTTGGGTGCAAAAACGCGGTACTGGCGGCATTGGCAAGTTTTTTGGCCCGCTAACCTTGGTGTGGTTTGTTGTGATTGCGGGCCTGGGTGTTGTGCACATTGCCCATAACCCAGAGGTGCTGTGGGCCTTGTCGCCTCATTACGCTGCTGGTTTTGTAGCGGCTAATCCGGCGACCAGTTTTTTAATACTGGGCGCTTTGGTGTTGTGCGTGACGGGCGCAGAAGCCTTGTATGCAGACATGGGGCATTTTGGTAAAAAGCCTATCCGTCTTGCGTGGTTCTCCCTGGTCATGCCAGCCTTGATACTCAATTACATGGGGCAAGGCGCGTTGCTGCTGCGTGAGCCTGAAGCCATTGAAAACCCCTTCTTCCTGATGGCGCCAGAGTGGGCTGTGTTGCCGTTGATTGGCCTAGCCACCCTGGCCACGGTGATTGCATCGCAAGCGCTGATATCCGGCGCGTTCAGTGTGACCAAGCAAGTGATTCAGTTGGGCTTTTTACCGCGCTTGCACATACAGCACACCAGCGCCAAGGACACTGGGCAAGTCTATATACCGTTTGTGAATTGGGGCTTGTTTGGCGCAATCGTGTTGGCCGTGGTACTGTTCCAGTCGTCGGCCAACCTGGCATCAGCGTATGGCATTGCGGTTACGACAGACATGCTCATCACCACAGTGCTCACGTTCTTTGTGGTGCGCTATGCGTGGCATTACCCGCTTTGGTTGTGTGTGGCTGCTACTGGCGTATTTGCGGTGGTGGACTTTTTCTTTTTTGCCTCAAACTTGCTCAAGTTGTTTGAAGGCGGCTGGTTTCCGTTGCTCATTGGTACGTCGATTGTGACGCTGATGGTCACGTGGTCCAGAGGGCGGGAGTTGTTGGCCAAACGCCAAGCAGACGAGGCCTCAGATTTGCCCAGCTTTCTAGATGCTGTGTTTGCCGGCCCACCTGCACGGGTTGAGGGTACAGCTGTATTTTTGTCGCCTCAAGCTGGCATAGTGCCCAGTGCCTTGCTGCACAACCTCAAACACAATAAAGTATTGCACGCTCAAAACCTATTTGTGTCTGTGCACAGTCTGGGCGTACCTTGGGTGGGTTTGGATGAGCGCGTGCGTGTGCAGTCGTTAGGCCATGATTGCTGGCAAGTGGAGTTGAGTTTTGGCTTTAAAAACAAGCCAGATGTGCCCAAGGCCTTGAGTCTGATGAGCAGCAGCGGCTGCAATCTGGACCCTATGCAAATGTCTTACTTCTTGTCACGCGATACCGTCGTGCCATCTTTGAATGGCGGGATGTCGTTTTGGCGTGAAAAGTTATTCGCGCAAATGCACCGCAACGCCAGTGGTGCAGCGGACTTTCTAAGTCTGCCCAACAATGCGGTGGTGGAGCTGGGCAGCAAGGTGGCGCTGTAATGTGTTTGCTCAGCATGTAACGTTTGAGCAAACGCCACCAGAGGGCTTTCTATGCATTCAGCTGGCCATGTATGGGCGCAAAAAAACGACCCTTGCGGGTCGTTTTCTTTTATTGGCTTAAAGCAGTACGCTAGGCAGAATGCTTGCCGCGGTGGTCAGCGCCGGCGTTAACATCGTCTAGCCACAATGCATGGTGCTCCTTGGCCCAGCTCTCATCGACGTAGCCAGAGGCCATGCCGTCATAAGATCCTTCCATACCCACTGAGCCAATGTAGATGTGCCCGATAGACATGGCAATGAACAACACGGATGCAACGCCGTGCACGATGTTGGCCAATTGCATGGTGTCGCGAGGGAAGTAGTCGATCCCCGGAACAATCGAATTGAGCACCCAACCGCTGGTGGACACCACAATGCCCAATACGGTTACACCACCCCAAAACCACAGCTTTTCACCGCCGTTGAAGCGGTGCGACGGATTTTTACCGCCGCTAAGCAGCCACTGCACATCGCTGGCGGTGGGGATGTTGTCTCGCACGTAGACGATAAACATCACAATGATTGAGATGGTGAATAGCGGGCCAATCAGATTGTGTACGCTTTTCAGAAACCACAGGAAGGGCCCATACAGCGAGCCACTTACGACCGGCAGCAAGAAGTATCGGCCCCACAGGATGATCACACCGGTGATGGCCAGCGTAATGAAAGTGATGGCGACTGACCAGTGGGCGTAACGCTCTACCCGGGTGAAGCGTTTGACCAGCTTGCCGGAGCGTGCTGTTTTGAGTTTGATGGGGCCACGCACAGCAAACATCAAGGCCACGGCTGTGAGCGCCAACGACACCAGCCAGCCGCCATAAACGGTGATGACACCGTTTCTGAACAAGGCCCACTCGTTGCCACTGGACTGAATCAAGACGCCGGCTTCCGGTGTTTTGATGGCGCTGTAGTGCTCAACAGGCTGATTGACGGCACGCCATACAGGCGCGTTGTTGCTGGGTTGCGTGGCTTCCCGCGCCACTTGCGCTGCAGCGTCGTTGTCAGCAGCGTGGGCGCCAACGGCCCCCACCGCCAATACAACACCGACTAATGCAGCGCGCACCCATGCGGACATGGTTGCGAGTGTCATAGTGCTTTGGACCTCACGTAGTCGTTTTGCCCTTGTGAGCGCAGTTTGATGGCTTTTTCCCAGCTGGCTTTGTCACCAGACGTCCACTGCATGTCTTGCGACACGTAGTTGTTGTTGGCAGTCTCGGATGATTTTTGGTCGGGCTTGGGTCCGGCGGCCTGGTCGGCGCAACCAGCAAGCGTAAGCGCTGCGGCCGCCAGCGTCAGTGTGATGAATTTTTTCATTGTGACGATCCTGAATTAAGACGCTGGCTTGCCGCCGTAAGCGGTGCCCCAACCAAACAGGTTTGCACCTGCTTCTTTGCCATTGGATTGGCGCATGGTGACGCGTGTGCGGAAAATGTCGCTGATGACATCGCCGTCGCCGCCCAACAAGGCCTTGGTTGAGCACATCTCGGCACAGGCTGGCAGCTTGCCTTCAGACAAGCGGTTGCGGCCGTACTTTTCGTACTCTTCCTGTGAGCCGTTCTCCTCTGGGCCGCCTGCACAGAAAGTGCATTTGTCCATTTTGCCGCGCATACCAAAGGTAGACGACTGAGGGAACTGGGGTGCGCCAAACGGGCAGGCGTATGAGCAGTAGCCGCAGCCAATACATACGTCTTTGTCATGCAAGACAACGCCTTCGTCGGTTTTGTAAAAAACACTGAACGGGACACACCGCCATACAGGGTGCGTCAGAACAATGCATACAAGCGACTGAAATTGATTTTTCAGCGCCAACTTCGCCGTCATTGAGTGTGACCACGCGGCGACGATTCACGCCCCACGGTACGTCGTGCTCTGCTTTACACGCGGTGACGCAGCCGTTGCATTCGATACAACGCTCTGTGTCGCAGATGAACTTCATTTGTGCCATTGCTTATGTGCTCCTGTTACGCTCGTGCGACTTGGCAGACCGTGGTTTTTGTTTCTTGCATCATGGTGACGGAGTCGTAACCATAGGTGGTGGCGGTGTTCACCGCTTCACCACGCACGATAGGTGCAGTGCCTTCTGGGTAGGAATCAACAATGTCTTTGCCTTGCCACCATCCTGAGAAGTGGAAGGGCACAAACACGGTGTCTTTGGGTACGCGGTTGGTCAGCATGGCCTGCAGCTTGATGCGTGCACCGGTTGGTGTTGACAGCCATACGTCCTCGCCCTCGCGCAAACCACGCGATGCAGCAGCGGAGGGGTGAATTTCAACAAAGTTGACTTGTTGCAATTCGGCCAGCCACTTGTTGGAGCGTGTCTCTTCACCGCCGCCTTCGTACTCAACCAAGCGCCCAGAGGTCATGACCAGTGGGAAGTTTTCGGCCACGTTGTCTGCAACGTTTTTGTCTTGTATCGACTTGTACAAGGTTGGCAAACGCCAGTGCGTCTTAAAGTCCTGGTAGGTTGGGTACTTGGCTATCAAGTCCGGACGGTTGCCGTACAGCGGCTCACGGTGCACTGGTATGGGGTCAGGGAAGTTCCACACAATGGTGCGCGCGCGCGCATTGCCATATGGGTGGCAACCATGGTTTTTCATGATGACGCGCACCATGCCGCCAGACAAGTCTGTCTTCCAGTTCTTGCCCTCTGCTGCGGCTTTTTCTTCTGGTGTCAACTCATCCCACCAACCCAGCTTCTTCAGAATGCTGTGGTCAAACTCTGGGTAACCCATTTGGATATCAGCGCCTGGCGTGCTGGAGCCGTCGGCTGCCAGCAAACTTTCGCCATCTTTCTCTACGCCAAAGCGTGCACGGAATGGGCTGCCGCCGTCCATCACGTGACGTGATGGCTGGTACAAGTTGGGCGAGCCTGGGTGCTTCATGTCCGGGTTGCCCCAGCAAGGCCATGGCAAGCCAAAGTAGTCGCCAGAAATGTCGTAGCCTGTTTCCTTGTCAACGCCTGCGGTTGCGCGCAAGGTTTTCACGTCAAACAAATGCATGTTGCGCATGTGCGCTTTGAGGCGGTCTGGGCTTTGGCCTGTGTAGCCAATGGTCCACAAACCTTTGTTGATTTCGCTCAGGATGGACTCAATTTGTGGTTCGCGCCATGTCTTGCCGGCGAACTCGGTGTTGAGCATCTTGAAGTTCTTGGACATCTCATCGCCAAAGCCCAGCTTGTCGGCAAACGCTTGCATGATCACGTGGTCTGGCAGTGATTCAAACAAGGGGTTGATCACTTTTTCACGCCACTGTACCGAACGGTTAGATGCGGTAACTGAGCCTGAACATTCAAACTGAGTGGATGCCGGTAGCAAGTAGACGGCGCGGTTGGGGTTGACCTTGCCTTCCGTTTGCATGGCGGCCATGGCAGCAGTGGCTGTTGGGTAAGGGTCAACCACCACCAGTAAGTCCAATGCATCCATGGCGCGCTTCATGTCCAGGCCACGTGTTTGCGAGTTGGGTGCATGACCCCAGAAGAACAAGCCTTTGACAGGGTTGGCCTGTGCAATATTGTCTTTGTTCTCAAGTACGGCATCTACCCAGCGTGACACGGTGGTGCCTTTTGCGCCCATCATGTCTTTGGCAAAACGTGCTTGCATTTCGTCAAAGTTGACATCCCACACGCGGCAGAAATGCTTCCAGGAGCCTTCGGCCAGGCCGTAGTAACCTGGCAGTGAGTCTGGGTTGGGGCCCAGGTCGGTAACGCCTTGCACGTTGTCGTGGCCACGGAAAATGTTGGCGCCGCCGCCTTCCACACCTACGTTGCCCAGCGCCAATTGCAAAATGCATGACGCGCGTGTCATGTTGTTACCAATGGTGTGCTGGGTTTGGCCCATACACCACACGATAGTGCCTGGCTTGTTGTGCGCCAGGGTGTGTGCGGCTTGGTACATTTCAGCCTCAGGCACGCCTGTTACTTCTTCGACGTTCTCGGGTGTCCACTTGGACATGATCTCGTCTTTGACAGCGTTCATGCCCCATACGCGGTCATCAATGTACTTCTGGTCTTGCCAGCCGTTCTTGAAGATGTGGTAGCACAGACCAAACAAAAATGCCACGTCAGTGCCTGATCGCAAGCGTACATACTGGTCGGACTTGGCGGCTGTTCGTGTGTAACGCGGGTCAACCACAATCACCTTGCAGCCAGCCTCTTTTGCTGCCAGCAAGTGCAGCATTGAAACGGGGTGTGCTTCTGCAGCGTTTGAGCCAATGTACAGCGCAGCCTTGGAGTTGCGCATGTCGTTGTAGCTGTTGGTCATGGCGCCGTAGCCCCATGTGTTGGCTACACCGGCCACGGTGGTGGAGTGACAGATACGCGCTTGGTGGTCACAGTTGTTGGTGCCCATGAACGCCATGAACTTGCGCAGCAAATAGCCTTGCTCGTTATTGCTCTTTGATGACGCAATCATGAACAGCGAGTCTGGCCCACTGGTCGTTTGAATGTCTTTCATGCGCGTGGTGATCTCGGTCAAAGCCTCATCCCATGACACACGGGTGTACTTGCCGTTTACCAGCTTCATGGGGTAACGCAAGCGATGGTCGCCGTGACCGTGCTCGCGAATGGCAGCGCCCTTGGCGCAATGAGCGCCCAAGTTGATGGGCGAGTCAAATACGGGCTCATGGCGTGTCCACACGCCGTTTTCGACGACGGCATCAATGGCGCAACCCACAGAGCAGTGTGTGCACACGGTGCGTTTGACTTCTACCTTGCCTTTGCCGTCTGTGGCAGCTGCGCCCTCGGCAGCCATGGCTGGACGTACCAGGCTTAGTTGGCTGGCGGCCAAGCCTGCACCAACGCCAATACCGGAGCGACGCAAAAAGCCGCGACGATCAAGTGTGGGCATGCGCGAAGCAACTGCGCGTGTGAGGCTGTGAACCAAATGGCCGCCGCCCGCGACGCGCGCGGTGGAGCCAGCTTTTTTAACGATGCTCATGGGAGTTCGCCTTTAGTGGTGGGTTGAGTCGAAAAGTTGGGGCACTTAAGCTACGGTCGAGCGGTAGTAGCGCTTGACGTGTTCTGAGAGCTGGTAGCCAGTGGGGGCTGCGGTCTTGCCCAGCGCAGGCGCAGCAGCCGGTGCTGCTACTGGTTTTTTGGCAACTGCCAAGGCGGCCAGTGATGCGGCAGCGCCCATGGCGCCAAAAAAAGTACGGCGAGAAGCGGACGTTTTCATGTATACAAGCTCCAGGAGGGGTGTTCGAATTCAAAACAGGTGGTACATATGTACGAAACTGCATATTAGCGCGACAAGCTGGTTTGTAGCCAAGGGTAAACACCTATAAAAACGCATTTTTTATAAGTTTGTCGCGTACAGATGCGCAACATGTCCTAAACCGCTTTACAGTCGCTGATCTTGAAATCAACATCCATAACCAAGGCCCCCCAACGCTATGAACACTGTTTTACGTGACGCTTTAAAGGCCGTTGCATGCGACGATTTGCAGGCCAACGTGGTTGACGCTGGCTTGGTCAAACAGTGTGATTTGGATGGCGGTGTTGCCACGGTGCGCTTGGTTTATGGGTTTGCGGCCAAGTCGCAACACGCAGCCATGCGCCAAGCTGTTGGCGCCGCTTTGCGTCCGCTGGAGGGTGTGCGCGAAGTACGCGTTTTGATAGATACCGAAATAGCCTCGCACGCGGCTCAGCATGGGGTTGAGCGCTTGAGCAATGTGCGCAATGTCGTCGCCGTGGCTTCAGGTAAAGGCGGTGTGGGCAAGAGCACGACCAGTGTGAATCTGGCGTTGGCCTTGGCTGCTGAAGGAGCGCGGGTAGGTGTGCTGGATGCTGATATATATGGTCCCAGTATCCCCACCATGTTGGGTATTACAGGCCGCCCAGAAAGCGAAGATGGTCAGACCATTGAACCCAAGGAAGGCCATGGTTTGCAAACCAGTTCTATCGGGTTTTTGATAGACAAGGACGAGGCCATGATTTGGCGTGGCCCAATGGTGACGCAGGCTTTGGAGCAACTGTTACGTCAAACCAAATGGCGCGACCTGGACTACTTGCTGATTGACTTGCCACCAGGCACTGGTGACATTCACCTCACGTTGTCACAGCGCGTGCCCATCACTGGCGCGGTGATTGTGACCACGCCGCAAGAGGTGGCATTGATGGATGCGCGCAAAGGCTTGCGCATGTTTGAGAAAGTGTCTGTGCCGGTGTTGGGCCTGGTGGAGAACATGGCGCAACACCAGTGCACCAATTGCGGACACATAGAGCATATTTTTGGCAGCGGCGGTGCACAAACCATGGCCAAAGACTTCAACGTGCCGGTGCTGGCGAGTTTGCCGCTAGACATGCGCATTCGCCGTGACGCAGATGACGGCCGCCCGACCATGGTGTCTGACCCCGACGGCGATGTGAGTGCCATGTATTTGGCAATGGCGCGCAAGGTGTCTGTGGCTGTGGCCAAGCTGGCCAAAGACATGAGCGGCAAGTTCCCTAAAATTGTGGTGCAAAAAACATGACCTTGGCGCGTGCTATT
The DNA here is from genome assembly GCA_021044545.1 of Comamonadaceae bacterium M7527. Taxonomy (NCBI): domain Bacteria; kingdom Pseudomonadati; phylum Pseudomonadota; class Betaproteobacteria; order Burkholderiales; family Comamonadaceae; species Comamonadaceae bacterium M7527. The sequence goes on along the minus strand of CP087990.1, from coordinate 1,630,508 downwards.
TGCAATGTGCAGGTTTGCGTATCCAAAATTGCGCAGTCTCACCCTTGGGTGCCGTTTCGTTGGCAGCTGAGCCAGGTTTTTAGTGTGGCTCCTGGTACACCGCTGCCCGCCAGTACTGAGGAACACGAATGGGCGCAAACCGAAGTGACCCTGTTTGAAGATGAGGCCGACGGTTACTACCTCAATTGCACCGCGCCGCATCCGGCGTGGTTTGTGCATTACCGGCTAGACGATGCGCTAGGCCAAGACGCCAGGCCCGACATTCGGTTTGTAACGCTTAGCTACAACGAGGCGGGGCGCATACTGGATGCAGGCGAGACCGTGGAAAATCTGCCCACTGATGACGCCACTGCCCGATGGCTGGCAGACTTTGCCCAGCAGCACTTCAAGTCTGAGCCACGCAAACGCCGGCGTCCTGCGTCTTTTGTAACGCCTGGCGATCGCATCAACACGGGCCGTTCTGGTGAGTGATTCTTTTTTCAGCAGGTGGTCGCGTCAAAAGTCACTTCAGCGTGACCTGGACCAAGCGCGAGACCAGGCAACCACTAAATCCACGCCCCTCGCGCCCACCCGCCCCGCGCTCACTGGCGAAGGCGAAGACACCAAACCCCTGGTCGTTGGCGAGGAGGCTGCTCCAGCAGACCAGCCCATGCCTACCCTCGAGGACACGGCGTCTTTAGAAGTGGGGGCCAACGTCAGTCGTTTTCTGCGCGACGGCGTGTCCGAGGCCGTCAAAGGCGCTGCTCTGAAAAAGCTGTTTGCAGACCCAGCCTACAACGTCATCAGCGAGATGGATGACTACGTTGAGGACTACAGCAAAATGGCGACCATGACCAAGCTGGAGGTGAGCAAGCTTCAGCAATCCAAAGACCTGTATCTGTTTGAAGACCCACCCTGGAAAGTGCAGGCCGAGGCTGAGGCGAAAGCAAAGGCCGCTGCACAAGCCCAAGCCGCCAGCGATGGTGTAGCCAGTTCACAAGATAACAACAACGACCAGCCGCATAACGACCAACCAGTGCGGGCTGACCATGTGCAAGGCACCACTGATGCTGAGCAACCCGCTGATACAGACCCCGACGAGGGTGAGACAACCCACAGGCAAGCCCCCCCATGACCAAAACCCTTTTGTGTTCTTGCAACGCCACCATGTCGCCCGGCAAAGCCGAGCTTGGTGAAACCGTTCACACCGCTTTGTGCCGCCACGAGATGGGTCACTTCTTAAAGGCCGCGCAAGGCCAAGAGCCCGTGCTGGTGGCCTGTACGCAAGAGCAAGCGCTGTTTAACAGCGCGGCTCAATTTGCAGACCCGCCGGCTTACGCGCCACTGCGTTTTGTCAATATTCGTGAAACAGCCGGTTGGTCGTCTGAGCGGGCGTTAACCGGTGCCAAGACCAAGGCCTTGTTGGCCGTAGCTGCGCTGCCTGATCCAGACCCCGTGCCGTCGATTGAGTACGTCAGCAACGGGCGAATCATGCTGGTAGGGCCCGCATCAAAGGTGGTGGCGTTGGCGCAAACTGCGCAAAAACGGTACAGCGAATTGGAAGTAAGCGCCTTGATCACGCACGCTGATGCCGACTTGCCGTTGTTGCCAGGTGTGGCTTGGCTTAGTGGCGCGAGTGTGGCCATCAAGGGCTACTTGGGCCGATACGAGGTGTCGTGGCAACAAGCCAACCCCATCGATTTGGAGCTTTGCACGCGCTGCCATGCGTGTGTGGCGGCCTGCCCAACAGGCGCGATCACCAGTTTGTTTCAAATTAAAGCCGACGTATGCGACCGCTCTGGCGCTTGTGAAGTGGCGTGTGAGCGCGTGGGTGCCATTCGTTTTGACCGCAAAGACGAGACGCGCGAGCAAACCGTAGATTTGGTACTTGATCTCAGCGACAAGCCCGCGTTACCCGCGCTGGACACACCGCCTGGCTACAAGCACGCTGTGACCCAAGCGTTGGGCTTGGAGGCTTTGGCCGAGTTAAGCCAGTGGGTGGGCAACTTTGAAAAGCCGCGTTACTTCAACTACGAAGCGTCTATTTGTTCTCACGGGCGCAACAACACTGTGGGCTGCCGTCAATGTATTGATGTGTGTTCTACACAGGCGATTTCGTCGGTGCTGTCAGGCGGCAAAGGCCGTGTTGAGGTCAACCCCAATTTGTGTATGGGTTGTGGCGCATGCAGCACCGTGTGCCCTAGCGGTGCCATGCGCTATGCCTACCCCGGTGCAGACTATCAATCGCGCGCACTCAGAACACTCATTGGCACAGCTACCGATGCCGGCCTGGATCAGCCCGAGGTGTTGCTGCACAGCGCAGACGATAGCGTGGGCGGCACAGCGTTGATCAACCGTTTGGGCGCGCTGGCTGTGGCTGGCAAAGCCAAAGGCTTGCCGGCACGGGTGATGCCGCTGTCGGTTCATCATGCCGCCTCAGTTGGGCCGGAGCTGTGGTTGGCCGCCCTGGCGTATGGCGCATCGCGCGTGCTTATCTTGCTCAGCGGCGAAGAGGCCAGCACCTACCGCACAGCCTTGTTAGAACAAGTGAACTGGGTGCGTGGCGTGGTGCAAGCCGTAGGCGGCCATGCAGACCGCATTGCCATTGTTGAGGCCAGTTCGCCAGATGCGCTTGACGCTGCCTTGCAACAGGCACCAGCGCGTGCGCCCCTGGTGGCAGTGCGCGCCACGTTCTCGGTGGGCAAAGACAAGCGCCATGCGCTTGAGGCGGCTGTTGAGCACTTGCTGAACCACGCCAAGGCCGATGACCAGTGCGCGCCCGCGGCGTTACCGGTGGCGTTGCCACAAGGTGCGCCTTTGGGTGGTCTTGCCATCAACAAAGACAGTTGCACTTTGTGTATGTCTTGTGTTGGTGCGTGCCCGCAGTCAGCACTGAAAGATGGCGGCGACACGCCGTTACTGAGCTTGTTGGAGCGTGACTGTGTGCAGTGTGGCTTGTGCGTGAGCACATGTCCCGAAAATGCGCTCACGCTGGCCCCTCGTCTGAGCAGCGTTGAGCAGCGCCGCACCGAGCAAACCTTGCACTTGAGCCAGCCCTTTCATTGCGTGCGTTGCCGCAAGCCGTTTGCGACACAGGCCGTGATGAAAACCATGTTGGCGCGCGTGGGCGGCCACCCAGCTTTTACCGGAGACGCGATCAATCGCCTCAGTATGTGCGGCGACTGCCGCGTTGTGGATATGATGGAGAAAGCGTAATGGCTCATTCGGATAGCGCCGGAAAAAAAGTGGCATTTGTGCCCAAGAGTGTGGCGTCTGACCACGGTGACAGCGATGAAGACTTGGCCCGCGCCGACACCTACGGCTTGCTGGCGGAGTGGTTTATGCAAGCGCCCACAGACGACTTGTTCAATCGTTTGGCTGCCAGCCCTGCCATTGATCAGGCGGACCATAGTGACTTGGCCAATGCATGGCGCGCACTGATAGATGCGGTTTCGCGCGCCAACCCGCATGAGGCAGCAGATGAGTTTGATGCTTTGTTTGTTGCCGTGGGCAAGCCTTTGGTGGCCTTGCACGCCTCGGTTTATACCGGCGGATCAATGAACCAGGCCATTTTGGTGGAGCTGCGCACAGACTTGGCGCGCTTAGGTCTGGAGACCAGCTTGGACAAAGTGCAAAGTGAAGACCACTTTGCGGCCTTGTGCGAAATCATGCGCTACTTGATTGCTGCGCCCGACGCCACGGGCAACATGTTGGGCGAGCAGCAGCGGTTTTTTGCTGCCTACTTTCAGCCTGGGCGCAGGCATTGTGTGAAGCCCTGCAAGCTCAGCCCCGGGCCAAGGTCTACGGCGCGGTTGCCGGTTTTGCCAGTGCCTTTTTGGCGGTTGAGCAACAAGCTTTTGATATCTTCAGTGCCAGCCTGGACGCTGCGCAACAGCCATGATTGCCGACCGTGTAACAGGCCTGATTCTGGCGGGCGGCAGAGGCAGTCGCATGGGCGGCCAAGATAAAGGTTTGCAGCCTTTGCGTGGTATGCCCATGGCCATGCATGTGCTGTGGCGCTTGTCGCCGCAAGTGCAAGACGTGGTGATAAATGCCAATCGCAACTTGGGTGCATACGAGGGCTTTGGCCGCACGGTGGTGCCCGATGTGAGTGGTGACTTTCAAGGACCTCTGGCGGGCATGGCGGCTGGTTTTCCCTACTGCACCACAGACTGGATGATGGTGGTGCCCTGTGATGTACCGCATTTGCCAACCGATTTGGTGCAGCGCCTGGTAGAGGCTGCTGAGGCCGTTGATGCGCCCGCGGCCATGCCGTGTACCCACGAGGCTGATGGACGGGTGCAAACACACCCAGTGTTTTTGTTGCTGCGCAACGAGCTGAGTGAAAACCTGATGGTTTACATGCAAAACGGTGGACGCAAAATTGACGCATGGACCAAGCCGCTGGGTGCTTTGGAGGTGCCGTTTGACGATGCGCGTGCGTTCTTCAATGCCAACACCTTGGCTGACATGCACCAGCTGGAACAAAGTGAGCAGTAAAACCATGTACCGCCCTTTATTAAGCAACGCAAGCGTGCCCCTGGTCACCGAGGTTGAGGTGATCGATGAGGCTGGTCGTACCAAGCGCATTCACATTCCTGGCGAGCGCGCGCTCACCATTTTTTTAAACAAGCAAGAGTTGGTTACGCTCATGACCTTGGGCGGTGAGCCCGAGGCCTTGGTGTTGGGCTGGCTGCGCAACCAACGTCTGATTAAGTCGTTGGAAGACGTGATCAGCGTGCAAGTGGACTGGGACGTAGAGGCCGTCGCTGTAACGGCGACGCCCGAGGCCTTGGCCGCCTGGAATGAGTCACAAAAGCAGCGCACAGTTACGACGGGCTGTGGCCAAGGGTCCATGTTTGGTGATGTGTTGTCAGACCTGGACAGTTTGCAGCTTGACCCGCATGCGCGCCTGAGGCAAGACACCCTGGTAGAGGTGGTGGGTGCCATTCGTACGCAGCCTTCTGTGTACAAGCAGGCTGGCTCAGTGCACGGCTGCGGTTTGTTTCGCGGCTCTGCGCTGCTGATATTTGTGGAAGACGTTGGCCGACACAACGCGGTAGACGCCATCGCCGGTTGGATGTGGCTTAACAACACCAGTCTGGACGGTTTGGTGTTTTACACCACCGGGCGTTTAACGTCAGAGATGGTGGTCAAGGGTGCGCAAATGGGTATCCCGTTCTTGTTGTCGCGCTCAGGCGTGACCAACATGGGCCTGGAGATGGCCAAGCGCGTGGGCCTGACCTTGGTAGGGCGCTGTTCCGGCCAGCACTTTTTGGTCTACCACGGTGCGCAGCGCATCGTGCGCAACAGCGACACCAGCAACCCAGCAGTCATCGATTTAATGGGCGAAGCCCACTAGACTCTACGCTAGCGATCACGCTATGTTTCGAGGCAGCGTTGTAGTCGCTTGTGCCTATTGTTTAAAAGGTGAGGTATGAAGTCATTGGCTGACATCACGGCAGAGCTGGCGGGCTACGACCCCCAGTCTGTGCACGTCAACGACGTGGTGGATATCGCTTGTTCGTTGGTTGAGTCACTGCGCAGCAAGCCCGACCAGTTTGAGGTGTTACCCATTGGCGAAGCGTCTGGACGCGTGTTGGCGCTGGACGTGGTGTCCCCTATAAGTGTGCCGCCCAACGATAACTCGGCTATGGACGGTTATGCGTTTGCCTTCGGTCAGTGGGACGGCGCATCGGCCATGCGTTTGCAAGTGGTTGCGCAAGTCTTGGCGGGCGCGACAACCAGCAGCGGCAAAACACTGTTGGACGGCGAGTGTGTGCACATCATGACGGGTGCCCCTATGCCTGCGGGTGCTGACACGGTGGTGCCTTCAGAATTATGCACGCGAGATGGCGATAGCGTGCTGCTCAATGGTGGCGGCTTGCGCCTTGGCGATAACCGCCGATTGACCGGGGAAGACCTCGCGCAAGGTGGTGTAGCGCTGCAAGAAGGGTTCTTGCTGAACAGCGCCGCCATTGGTTTGTTGGCCAGTTTGGGCATTGCCACGGTCACAGTTGTGCGGCGTCCCCGTGTGGCCTATTTCTCTACTGGCAGTGAGATATTGAGCTTGGGCGACGCACCGCGCGAAGGCGCGGTGTTTGACAGCAACCGGTGGGTGATCTTGTCCTTGTTGCGCAGCTGGGGCGCGCAGCCCATAGACATGGGCGTTGTGCCTGATGATCCGGTGTTGTTGGAGCAGGCTTTCAAACAAGCGGCTAGCCAGGCCGACATGGTCATTAGCAGTGGTGGCGTCAGTGTCGGCGAGGCAGACCACACCAAGGCCATGATGCGCCAACTGGGCGACGTGGTGTTTTGGCGCGTGGCCATGCGCCCTGGCAGACCTATGGCCGTGGGACGCATCAATGGCTGCCCCGTGTTTGGTTTGCCCGGCAACCCGGTGGCGGTGATGGTGACGTTTTTAGCCTTTGTAAGACCCGCCTTGCAAACGCTGATGGGCAGCGCCGTTACCAGTTTGCCGACTGCACAGGTACGCAGCGCCACTGCCATACGCAAACGGGCGGGTCGCACCGAGTACCAGCGCGGTTTTTGTTCAGTAGGCGCAGATGGCCAGCAAACGGTGGAAATACTGCCCAACCAAGGCTCAGGCGTACTGAGTGGCATGGTGCGCGCCAACTGTTTGGTGGTGTTGGGTCACGAGCAAGCGTCTGTGCAAGCAGGTGATTGGGTGACGGTATGGTGGTTGGATCGGTTTATTTGAGTCGCGCTTACAGCAACCAACCGGGGCGAACCAGCGACAATAGGGCCATGCCTACCTCTATTGCAACCCCACCCATAGTCGGCGACGTCTTGTTTGTTGCCGACCCGCTCAGCACCTTCAATATAAAAAAAGACAGCACCTACGTGATGATGTTGGCCTTGCAGGCCAGGGGTGCGCGCATTTGGCACACCCGCGTGCAAGACTTGCAGTGGCAAACGGCTGCGCCTGTTACGGCCGTGGCTACGCCCATAGAGGTATGGTCTGCATCACAAGCGGCCCAGCAAGGCACGTGGTTTAAATCAGCGCTGGCCGAGCAGCGTGCATTGGGCGACTTTGCTTGTGTGCTCATGCGCAAAGACCCGCCGTTTGACGCCGAATACATCTACGCCACACACCTGCTAGAGCAAGCCCAGCGTGAAGGTGCGCGCGTGTTTAACAACCCACAAGCCTTGCGCAACCACCCCGAGAAGTTGGCCTTGTTGGAGTTTGCCGCTTTTGCGCCACCCACCCTGGTCACGCGCAGCGCGCACGCCATTAAAGACTTCCACGCCTTGCATCAAGACATCATCCTGAAGCCGCTAGACGGCATGGGTGGTATGGGCATCTTCAGGGTGAAAGCAGACGGTATGAATTTGGGCTCAATTATCGAGACGCTCAATCAAAATGGCGCTGCCACCGTCATGGTGCAGGCCTACCAGCCTGCCATCAAAGACGGCGATAAACGTATCTTGCTAATAGGTGGCGAACCCGTGCCGTTTGCGTTGGCACGTATTCCGCAAGGTACAGAAATACGCGGCAATCTGGCTGCAGGCGGCAAAGGCGTGGCGCAGCCGCTCAGTGATTCAGACTGGGCCATTGCCAACTGGTTTGCACCACGCTTGCACGCGCGTGGCCTGCTGTTGGTAGGCCTTGATGTGATTGGCGACAAGGTCACAGAAGTGAACGTCACCAGCCCAACCTGCTTTCAAGAAATCACAGACCAGATGGGTTTTGATGTGGCAAGCCGGTTTGCCGATGCATTGCAAGCCGAGCTTGGCTAGTGCCAAGCCCGTTGTTACTCGTAGCTGCGTGCGTCCTCAATCACCTTGCCGTCGTTGGGTAAAGAGCCTGGTGCCACTGCAATGACGTCTGCGCGCAGTTTGGTCACTTCGCGCACGGCAGTGCCTATGCGCTCTAGTGTGTCGTGATCCAGGTCACTGGCCTCTACGTGCAAAGCCATGGAGTCATTGGCCATTTCGCCTTTTACAACCAACCTTGCTCGTCCACCTAGCGATGGGAATTTGCGCATCACATCGTTCACTTGGCCTGGGTGCACAAACATGCCGCGCACCTTGGTGGTCTGGTCGGCTCTGCCCATCCAGCCTTTAATGCGTATGTTGGTGCGCCCTGTAGGGCAATTGCCTGGCAACACGGCGGACAAGTCGCCAGTGCCGAAACGTATCAATGGGTAGGCGCTGTTCAGTGTGGTGATGACCAGTTCGCCCACTTCGCCTTGGGCCACAGGGTCGCCGGTGCCGGGGCGCACAATTTCTACGATGACGCCTTCGTCAATCACCATGCCTTCAAGTGCGGCGGTTTCATACGCGATGAGACCTATATCAGCAGTGGCGTAGCACTGGTACACATCAATACCGCGCTCTTTAAACCACGCACGCAGCGACGGTGGCAAGGCTTCTCCAGAGACCAAGGCTTTGGACACACTGGGCAAGGCCACGTTCATCTCTGCGGCTTTTTCAAGAATGATGCGCAAAAAACTAGGCGTGCCAATGTAGCCTGCTGGCTTGAGCTCGGCCATGGCAGTGACTTGCTGCTCGGTTTGGCCAATGCCTCCGGGAAACACCGTGCAGCCAAGGGCGCGCGCAGCGCAGTCCATCATGGAACCTGCGGGCGTGAAGTGGTAAGAGAAACAGTTGTGTATCAACTCGCCCGGCCTAAAGCCTGCTGCATACACAGCACGCGCCGTGCGCCAGTAGTCTGTAGCAGTGCCTTCTGGCTCGTAAATGGTGCCGGGGCTGGCAAACACATGGGGCATGCCCTGGCCGTAGGCCAATGTGGAAAACCCGCCAAACACATCGGTGTGCCTGTGCGCTTGTTGGCGCGCCAGCAGTTCGGACTTGCGCGTCACAGGCAGTTTGGCCAGCGCCTCCAGCGTCGTGACGCTACTGGCGTCTACGCCTTCAAGAATCTCGGCAAACGCGCCGGACTGGGCTTGCGCATACGCCACTGTTTGTGCCAACTGCCCTAGCAAACGCTCAGAGCGCTGTTGCGCAGTTTGGCTCTCTAGTGCATCGTAATGTGCGTTTGAGTGTGTGTCTTGTGTCATGTGTGCATCTTGTAGACGTGAGTGACTTGTACCCGGCGTTATGCCAACCAGCGCTTGCGGCGCTTGTAGCTTTTAACGTCTTTGAAGGACTTGCGTTCACCGCCGCCCATGCCCAGGTAAAACTCTTTCACGTCTTCGTTGTTGCGCAGGTCAGACGCAGCACCATCCATCACAATACGCCCCGACTCCATGATGTAGCCGTAGTCAGAGTACTTCAGGGCCATGTTGGTGTTTTGTTCGGCAATCAAAAACGTTACACCTTCGCGCTGATTGAGGTCTTTGACAATTTCAAACACCTCTTCAACGATTTGCGGCGCCAAGCCCATGGACGGCTCGTCTAGTAACACCACGCTGGGACTGGCCATGATGGCGCGTCCTATGGCACACATTTGCTGCTCTCCGCCTGAGGTGTAGGCGGCTTGCGACCCGCGACGTGTTTTGAGCCGTGGGAAGTAGGTGTACACCTTGTCCAAGTTGGCCTCAATCTCGCCTTTGTCGGAGCGCGTGTATGAGCCAGTGAGCAAGTTTTCTTCAATGGTCAGGTGGGCAAAGCAGTGGCGGCCCTCCATGACTTGCACCACGCCGCGCTTGACCAAGTCAGCTGGCGTGAGGTTTTCAATGCGCTCACCGCGCAGCTCAACAGAGCCTTTGGTCACTTCGCCGCGCTCACCTTTCAGCAGGTTTGAAATGGCTCGCAAGGTGGTGGGTCTACCGGCGCCGTTACCGCCCAAAATAGCGGCGATCTGCCCCTTTTGAACTTGTAGCGACACGCCCTTGAGCACCAAGATGACGTGGTTGTAAATAACCTCAATGCCGTTGACACTGAGTACGGTTTGGTCGGCGTTGGCCGCGGTGGTGCTGGTTGTCATACGGTCTTTCTGCAACAACGCAAGATAGTGGTTAGCTTAAAACTTGAGGCAAATCGCCTGCGTTTTTAGTTTTTAAAAAGCAAGCAATTTGGCACAAGGGTCTGGGCGACTCACGCCTGCCCAGACCTATGCACGCCTCAAGACATCAAGAGCTGCAATCAGATGCAGGACGACGCTTCAAGCCTTTTTCAGCGGCGTACTTGTCAGCAGCAGCTTTGACCATGGGGTTGATGATGGACATATCGGCCTCCAACCAGTCAGAGGTAAACACCCACTTGGTGCCGTCCCATGTGTGCACGCGCGCAGCGCCCGCACCCATGTGGTCTTTGCAAGAGGTTGACACTGGTTTCATCACGCCTTCAAAACCCAGCTTTTTGATCTGTGCGTCAGTGATGTCCATGTTCTCCAAGCCCCAACGCACTTGCGCGCCAGTCATGACCTTGTTGCCGTATTTGACTTGCGCTGAGCGCACGCCCTCTACAGCCATGGCGGCAGCCACAACGCCACGCATGTACAACACTTGGCCCACTTCCTCTTTAGGACCTGTACCGTTGCCTTTGCCGTGCAGCTTGCTCAAGATCTCTTTAACTACGGCAGCGTTTGGTTCTGCACCGTGTTGCAAAGCCAGCGCGTTGTAGCCCTTGGCACCTGCGGCAACGTCTTTCACGTCTGGCTCAGCACCTGACCACCACACGCCAAACATCTTGTCGCGCGGGTAGCCTGTGGCTTGCGCTTCTTTGATGGCGGTAGAGTTCATCACACCCCAGCCCCACAACAACACGTAGTCTGGACGTGCACGGCGCACCTGCAACCATGTGGCTTTTTGCTCAACACCAGGGTGTGTCACAGGCAGCAGCAATGGCTTGAAGCCGTGCATGGCAGCACGTGCCTCCAGCATTGGGATGGCTTCTTTGCCGAATGGACTATCGTGGTAGACCAAGCCAATGGTCTTGCCTTTTAGCTTGTCCATGCCGCCAGCTTGAGCGCCAATGTGCTGTACCAACACGTCAACCGCTGTCCAGTATGTGCCTACCAGTGGGAAGTTCCACTTGAACACACCGCCGTCAGCAGACTCGGAACGACCGTAGCCAGAGGTGATCAGTGGGATCTCGTCTTTGGGCGCCTTTTCTGTCAGCGCGAACGTGATACCAGTAGACAGTGGCTGGAACACAGTGGCTCCGCCATTTTTGCCTTTCAGGCGCTCGTAACACTCAACACCGCGGTCTGTGGCGTAGCCGGTTTCACATTCTTCGAATGAGACCTTTACGCCGTTAATGCCACCGCGCTCATTGGTGAGCTTGAGGTAGTCGATGTAGCCGTTGGCAAACGGTACACCGTTAGGCGCGTAAGGGCCAGTGCGGTAAACCAGCGCCGGGAAAAACTGCTCAGCGGCAGTTGCCGCTGTTGTGACCAAGGCACTGGACAGGCCAGCGGCGGCCACGGTGGCTGCTAGGGCGAATTGTCGTAGCTTCATGAGGTTGTCTCCTATAGGGTTGAAGCGCTGAAAATGCATGGTGCAAAGCCTGTGCCTTGTGAGCACTTTTGTAGCCCCGCACCACACGGGGAAACGATTGTCAGTTGGATTCACCACTTAGTGCGGGAAAGGCCAAATCCGAAGTTTTTGTTTGGCCACACTCCACAGTTTGGCCAAGCCATGAGGCTCAACAATCAGGAACCACACAATGAGTGCGCCAAAAATCATGAACTCAGCGTGTGAAACGCCAGCGGTTGAAATTTCCACGCCAAACAAGCTGCCAAGTGCCGGCAAAAACTGGTTCAAGAAAATAGGCAGCACCACAATAAAGGCGGCGCCAAAGAAGCTGCCCATGATGGAGCCTACCACCAATGATCACCATGAATAGCAGCTGAAATGAGCGATCAATAGAGAAGGCCGCAGGCTCCCATGCGCCTAGGTGTACAAAGCCCCACATGGCGCCGGCAACACCTACTATGAAGGAGCTCACGCCAAAGGCGGACAGCTTGGCGTACATGGGACGAATGCCAATAACGGATGCAGCCACATCCATGTCGCGTATGGCCATCCACTCGCGGCCAATGTGTGAGCGCACCAGGTTTTTGGCCAGCAATGCAAACACTGTGAGCACGCCCAGGCAGAACAGGTATTTATCGACGGGTGAGTCAATGCTCCAGTTGAAAATGTGCAAGTTGGACACCGAGACTGACCCGCTGGGTGTGTTGTTGGTAAACCAGCCAATGCGCAAAAACGCCCAGTCACAAAAAAACTGTGCAGCCAAGGTGGCTACCGCCAAGTACAAGCCTTTCACGCGCAAGCTGGGAAAGCCAAACACGATGCCAACCAAGGTGGCAAAAAAACCGCCAGACAAAATGGCCACGATCAGTGGCATGCCTTCAATCCGCACAAAGGTGTTGTATGCCGCATATGCACCTACGGCCATGAATGCGCCAGAGCCCAGTGAGATTTGCCCACAGTAGCCCACAAGAATATTCACCCCTACCGCGGCCAACGCCAAGATAAGGAAGGGAATCAAAATGGCGCGCATCATGTACTCATCGGCAATGAGCGGCACGGCGAAGAAGGCAAAGGCCACCATGGCCAGCACCGCCCATTTGTCTTGGGCGATGGTGAATATTTGCTGGTCAGCTGCGTAGCTGGTTTTGAATTGACCGTTTTCTCTGTAAAACATGTGCGTAGTCTCTGTGTGTTGTGCGGGGTGTAGCGCTGTTAAACGCGGTCAATAATCTTCTCGCCGAACAGACCTTGTGGGCGGAACATCAACACCACCAAAGCCAGCATGTAGGCAAACCAAATCTCGATACCACCGCCCACGTAAGGGCCCAGGTAAACCTCTGACAACTTCTCGCCGACACCAATGATGAGACCGCCAATAATGGCGCCTGGCACAGAGGTCAGACCGCCCAAAATAATCACTGGCAACGCACGCAAGGCCACTGTGGTCAGCGAAAACTGCACACCCAGCTTTGAGCCCCAAATCATGCCGGCGACCAGGGCCACAATGCCAGCGACGCACCACACGATGACCCAAATGCGGTTCAGCGGAATGCCAACGCTTTGGGCAGCCTGGTGATCGTCAGCTACGGCACGCAGGGCGCGCCCCGTTTTGGTTTTGTTGAAAAATATAGACAGCGCCAGCACCAAAGCAGCTGCAATGAGTGCGGCAAACAAGTCCTCTTGGCTGATGAGTACACCGCCGTCAAACGTGTTTTCAAGCAAAAACACGGGGTCTTTGGGCATGCCTATGTTGATCTGGTAAATGTCGCTGCCAAACAAAGTTTGGCCTAAACCGTCTACAAAGTAGCTGATGCCCAATGTGGCCATGAGCAGTGTGGTGCCCTCTTGGTTAACCAGGTGGCGCAGCACCAAGCGCTCAACAAGCCATGCCATGCAGAACATGAGCACAGCGGCCACCACAAACGCCAGCAAGTTGGCAATCAGCAAGCTGTCGGTGCCCGTCCAGTTGGGTATCCACTCTGAAAAGCGCGCCATGGCCAGCGCTGCGAACAGCACCATGGCGCCTTGCGCAAAGTTGAATACGCCTGATGCTTTAAAGATGAGCACAAAGCCCAGCGCCACAAGCGAATAAAGCATGCCAGCCATAAGGCCGCCAAATAGTGTTTCTAGAAAGAATGCCATGATGATTCAGTGCTCTTTAATGCGTGGTTCGTGATTAATGACTGGTGCCCAAGTAGGCGCTGATCACGTCTTCGTTGGCGCGTACTGCTTCGGGTGTGCCGTCGCCAATTTTTTTGCCGTAGTCCAGCACGACCACGCGGTCTGAAATGTCCATCACCACGCTCATGTCGTGCTCAATGAGCACGATGGTGGTGCCAAATTCGTCGTTCACATCCAGGATAAAGCGCGACATGTCTTGCTTTTCTTCCAGGTTCATGCCGGCCATGGGCTCGTCCAGCAGCAGCACTTGCGGCTCCATGGCCAGGGCACGGCCCAAATCAACACGCTTTTGCAAACCGTATGGCAGTTGACCGACCGGTGTTTTGCGAAACGCCTGGATTTCCAGAAAGTCAATGATTTGTTCAACAAATTCGCGGTGTTCGGCCTCTTCACGTGCAGCCGGGCCAATGCGCAGGGCTTGCAGCAAGATGTTGCTTTTCATGCGCAGGTTGCGCCCGGTCATGATGTTGTCAATAACGCTCATGCCTTTGAACAAGGCCAGGTTTTGAAAGGTGCGCGCAATGCCCATTTCTGCCACTTGGCGGCTGTTCATGTGTTTGAAGGTTTGACCTTTAAACGAGATGCTGCCTTCTTGCGGCTGGTACACGCCGTTGATGCAGTTGAGCATGGAGCTTTTGCCCGCACCGTTGGGGCCAATGATGGGCGCGCACTTCGTGCTCGCGCACATCAAACGAAATGTCTGTCAGTGCGTTAACGCCGCCAAAGCGCAAACTGATGTTGTTGACATCAAGAATGACGTCGCCTATTTGTCGTTTAGCCATGTTGAGTGTTGTCGCTGTATGGGTTGTTGTGTAGGTTGCTAAGGCTTGCGCGTTGGGGTTGCCAATTAAGCCGCCGTTTTCACGGGCGCAAAGATTTGAGTGTCTGCAATCTTGAGTGTGGCGCTGACACTGCCTGCACGGCCGTCTTCAAACTTCACTTCTGTGTTGATGAACTGCTCGGTCTTGCCGCCGTACAGCGCATCAACCAGCTCAGAGAACTTCTCGGCAATAAAGCCGCGGCGTACTTTGTTGGTGCGTGTGAGTTCGCCGTCGTCTGCGTCCAGCTCTTTGTGCAACACCAGAAAGCGGTGAATTTGCGAGCCTGCCAGCATCTCGTCGCGGCTGAGGTCGGCGTTTACCTGCTCAACGCAGTTCTTGATGAGCTCGTAGACAGCAGGCTTTTGCGCCAAGTCGGTATAGCCTGCATACGGCAGATTTTGGCGCTCGGCCCAATTGCCCACTGCGTCAAAGTCAATGTTGATCATCACGCACACGCGTTCGCGCTGGTCGCCATAGGCCACGGCTTCTTTGATGAATGAGAAAAACTTCAGCTTGTTCTCAACGTATTTGGGCGCAAACATGGCGCCGTCAAACGCACCGCCCTTGATGCGGCCCACGTCTTTGACACGGTCAATGATTTTGAGGTGACCGTCTGCATCCAAGAAGCCCGCGTCACTGGTGTGGTACCAGCCGTCTTCAGACAACACTTCGGCTGTGGCCTTGGGGTTTTTGTAGTATTCCTTGAGCAAGCCGGGTGACTTCACCAAGATTTCGCCGTTATCTGCCAGTTTGATTTCAACGCCGTCACAAGGCACGCCCACGGTGTCGGCTTTGGCTTGGTGGTCAGGCTGCAAGCATACAAACACGGCGGTCTCGGTAGAGCCGTACAGCTGTTTGATGTTGACACCAATGGAGCGGTAAAAACTGAACAAGTCAGGACCAATGGCCTCACCAGCGGTGTAGGCCACGCGCACGCGGCTCATGCCCAGGTTGTTACGCAGCGGCCCGTACACCATGATGTCGCCCAGGCCGTATAGCAAGTTGTCTAGCAAGCCAACGGGTTTGCCATCCATTTTGCTGGGACCAATGCGCTTGGCCACATCCATGAAATAGTGGAACATGCTGCGCTTGAAGCCGCCCGCATCTTCCATGCGAATCATCACGCTGGTGAGCAAGCCTTCAAATACGCGCGGCGGCGCAAAGTAGTAGCTGGGGCCCACTTCCTTAAGGTCAATTGATACAGTGGCGGCGGACTCTGGGCAATTCACCACATAACCCACGGCCAGCCACTGGGCGTAGCTGAAAATGTTTTGACCAATCCATGCGGGGGGCAAGTAGGCCAATACCTCGTCATCTGGCTTGAGCTTGTCAAAGGCGGCGCCTACTGCCGCACGGTCCAACAGGCTCAAGTGGGTGTGCACCACGCCTTTGGGGTTGCCTGTGGTGCCAGAGGTAAAAAACATGGCGGCCACGTCTGCTGGCTGTACTTTGGCTGCCTCGCTGCGCACAAAATTAGGGTTGCTGGCGTTAAACGCGCGACCGGCCTCTATAAGCTGGTCAATGGCAGACAGACCTGGTTCTTCATAGTTGCGCAGGCCACGTGGGTCGTCAAAGTAAATGTGACTTAGTTGCGGGCACTGCTCGCGAATCTCCAGCATTTTGTCGACTTGCTCTTGGTCTTCTACCACTGCAAAGCGCATGTCGGCGTTGTTGATGGGGAATACGCACTCAGCGCCAGCTGCGTCTTGGTACAGCGGCACGGGAATGGCGCCCAAGCTCTGCGTGGCCAGCATGGTGGCGTACAAGCGCGGACGGTTAGAGCCCACTACCACCACATGTTCCCCGCGCTGCAAGCCTGCAACATGCAAGCCAGCAGCGATGTTGTTAACCAAGGCGGCCATGTCTGCCCACGAGATGGCCTGCCAAATGCCAAACGCTTTCTCACGCATGGCCGGCGCGGTGGGTCGCGTTTTGGCGTGGTGAGCAAGAAGGCTGACAAAGGTGTGTTGCATGTAGGTGTCTCCGTTGGCTTGGCGCCACGATGCGTGGTATTTACGACTGATACTAGACAAGCATTTGACGTTTAGCTGTCGGTTCGACGACAATCACAGGGTCATCCCTGCTAGGACATTCCCTAGACTTACACCAAATACCGCGTACTTTGTCGCCATGCCGTCAATTGAGACCCTCAGAAACAGCGCCAGAAGCTTGTCCGATGACGAGTTTGAGCAGATTGCGTGGCTTAAAGAGCTCAGCGCTGACGAGCGTGCCTACGTGCGCAACGAGATGCTGGTGACTGTGGCCCAGCCAGGTGACTACGTGGTGCGTATAGGCAAACCCGTGACCTATTGGTTTGGCCTCATAGACGGGTTGTTAAAAATGAGCAACGACGACAGCCGAGGCTCTGCCATTACGTTTACGGGTGTGGCCCCCGGTGGCTGGTTTGGCGAGGGCACCGTGCTCAAGCGTGAGATTTACCGCTACAACATCCAGGCGCTTCGCACCAGCCGTGTGGCGGGTATTTCAGTGGACATGTTTCACTGGCTCATCGCCCATTCCTTGGGCTTTAACCGCTTTGTGATGTACCAACTCAACGAGCGTTTGGGCCAGTTCATTGCGGCCAGAGAAATTGACCGCCTAAACGACCCAGACTTGCGCGTGGCCAGAAACCTTGCGTCCATGTTTGACCCCAAGCTATACCCCGGTGTGGCGCAAATGTTGCGCATTACGCAGCAAGAGCTGGCGTATTTGGTGGGCCTGTCGCGCCAGCGCGTGAATGAAGCCCTTAAAGTGTTGTCCGCTAAAGGTTGGATCAGCGTAGAGTACGGCGGCTTGCGGGTGCTAGACCTGGACGCATTGCGCTTTGGCGAGCTGAACTAGGCGGGCGCTAAAAGCCCATTGTTTACTGTGATTTTTATTTTTAACGTTGAGAAACGCCCACTATGACTGATCAATCATCTGATTCAAACGACGCACGCAAGCCTACGCTGCGTGCTGCTGGCAAACGCGACAACTTTGGTGCTGCCCCGCGCAAGCCCGCACGTGGTAATGCGCCGCTGGCGCGGTTTGTCAAGCGCGAGCCCAGCGCCTACGAGCTAGAGGTGCGACAAGCTGCAAGCACCGCCATGCAAAAGCTGGAGCGTGCCGCAGCCCGTCCAGAGCCAGAGTCGCAGCCGCCTAGGTACGGTCATGAGCGCCAAGACTACCGCCCAAGCGACAACCGTGGTGGCCAGCGAGAGCCGCACTACGAACGCCAAAGCTCTTGGGAGCGGCGCGACGAGGCACCCAGACGCGCGCCCTCGCCTGGGTATGAGCCCAATTACCAGCCTAGGCGTGATCAGCGTTTTGAGCCCCGCCATGACATGGGAGGCGACAGCCGTGATCGCGCCGCGCCGCGCGTCCAGCCCACAGGCGACTCCTCAGCGGCCAGGGCCTTGTCGGCCTTGGCCAATGCGCGGCCCAGCAACTACAGGCCCTCAGAGGACCCCACGCGCCAGCACCGCTACGAGCGTTCAAACGACCGCGTCGATAACCGACGCGATAACGGTTTTGGCGATAGGTTCAGCGACAGGCCACGAGACGGCTACGAGCGCCGCACCGCTTCTGAAGGTGGTGAGCGTGGCTACCGAGACCAAGCGCCCAGATTTGATGACAGGCGTTCAGCGCCCAGGGACGAACGCCGCTTTGAGGCGCGAGACGATGGGCGTTTTGATGACAGACGAGAGGCCTTCCGTGATGCGCCGCCCAGGCGCGACCGTGCACCGAGTCGCGACGGCTACGGTGCGCGCGACAACATGCAGGCACCGGCGCGCGCCAACCGCCATGAGGCAGCCGCAGCGCACAAGCCTGCGCACTTGGGACCTAAAACCGACGCCGAGAAAGCAGGCGGCGTACGCCTTAACAAGCGCTTGGCTGAGTTGGGTATGTGCTCACGCCGCGAGGGCGATGCCTGGATTGAAAAGGGTTGGGTGTTGGTGAACGGCGAAGTGGCTGCTATGGGCCAGACCGTATTTGAGGTCGACAACATCGAAGTGGCTGATGCTGCGCAAGCCGAGCAAGCGCAACAAGTCACCATATTGCTGCACAAGCCTGTGGGCTACGTCAGCGGCTTGCCAGAAGACGGCCACGACAGTGCCGCCACCTTGATTGGTCCTCAGTCGCAATGGGTGCAAGACCCCGTGCGCACCCGGTTTCAGGCGCGCTTCACGCGTGGCTTGGCACCAGCGGGGCGTTTGGACATTGACTCTACTGGCTTGATTGTGTTCACCCAAAACGGCCTGGTCGCGCGTCAACTGATTGGCGAAAACTCCGACGTTGAAAAAGAGTATCTGGTGCGCGTGCACTGGGTGGGCGACAACCCACATGCTGACTCTGAGGTGGTGGAAACCGATGTGGAGTCCGTATTCCCGCCAGATCGTTTGAGCTTGTTGCGTGAAGGCTTGTCGCTAGACGGCCAAGCCTTGCGCCCAGCGCAGGTGTCATGGCAAAACCCCGAGCAATTGCGTTTTGTGCTTAAAGAGGGCAAGAAGCGCCAAATTCGCCGAATGTGTGAGCAAGTCGGCTTGAAAGTCGTGGGCTTGAAGCGCATTCGCATTGGCACCGTGGTGCTGGGCAACTTGCCAGTGGGTCAGTGGCGGTTTCTGGCCCCCACTGAGCGTTTCTCTAACTAAAGGGCAGGGTGGGCGCCACAAGCGTCGGTACAATCAAGGTTTTAAGTAAAAACCCTGGGAGTCTCGATAATGAAAGAAGGCGTAAAAGTACCGGACGTCGTGTTTAAAACACGTGTTCGCGATGAGTCAATTGGCGGTGACAACCCCTACCGTTGGCAAGATATGACCACAGCAGACTACTTCGGTGGCAAGCGTGTGGTGGTGTTTTCGTTGCCCGGCGCGTTCACGCCCACCTGCTCAACATTCCAGGTGCCAGGTTTTGAAAGCAACTACGACGCTATCAAGGCCATGGGCGTGGACGAGATTTACTGCGTGTCAGTCAACGACGCATTTGTGATGAACAAATGGGGCGTCGACCAAAAGCTGGCCAAGCTCAAGTTGATTCCAGACGGCTCAGGCCGCTTCACGCGCCAAATGGGCATGTTGGTAGACAAGGACAACGTTGGCTTTGGCATGCGCTCATGGCGCTACGCCATGGTTGTCAAAGACGGCGTGATCGAAAAGCTGTTTGAAGAGCCGGGCCGCTGTGACAACTTTGGTGATGACCCCTACGGCGAAACATCACCCGAGACTGTGATGGCGTACTTGAAGTCGTTGTAAAAGCGCAGACTGACAGTCTTGAAGGCCCGCCGTGTGCGGGCTTTTTTACGCTCCTCTTCATTACACCCCTCTTGAAATCACCTGCTTTGGCACCCACATACGCCACTATCCGCAACTTTGACTCTGCACTGCACATGACCAAACAAACCCACGCCTTTCAAGCCGAAGTAGCCCAATTGCTGCATTTGGTAACCCACTCGCTGTATTCCAACCCTGACATTTTCGTGCGCGAGTTGGTCTCTAACGCTTCAGACGCCTGCGACAAGTTGCGTTTTGAGGCGCTCAATGCGCCAGAGCTGTTCGAGGATGCAGCAGAGTTGGATATTCGTGTGTCGTTCGACAAAGAGGCCAAGACCATCACCATTGCCGATAACGGCATAGGCTTGTCTGAAGCCGAGGCCATTGACAACCTGGGCACGATTGCCAAAAGCGGTACCAAAGATTTTGTCAGCAAGCTGTCTGGCGACCAGAAAAAAGACTCTCAACTCATTGGCCAGTTTGGCGTGGGCTTTTACTCCGGCTACATCGTGGCCCACACAATCACCGTAGAGTCTCGCCGAGCCGGAGCGCCCAAAGACCAAGGCATACGCTGGGTCAGCGGCGGAACCGGTGAGTTTGAGGTGGAAGCCATCACGCGCGAGGCGCGCGGCACAAGCATTACGCTGCACTTGCGCGAAGATGCGCTGGACTACCTCAATCACTACAAACTCAAGTCTGTCATCGAGCGCTACTCAGACCACATCAGCTTGCCCATATTGATGCTGAAAGAAGAGTGGGACAAGGACAAAGGCCAGTACGTTCAAACCGGTGAGTGGGAAGCCGTGAACTCCGCCAGCGCCTTGTGGACGCGTGCCAAAAAAGACATCTCTGACGAGCAGTACCAAGACTTTTATAAAAACATCAGCCATGACCACGACAACCCCCTGGCGTGGAGCCACAACCGCGTAGAAGGCAGCACCGAGTACACACAGCTGTTGTACGTGCCAGCCAAGGCGCGCCAGGACTTGTGGAGCCGCGACACCAAGGCCGGCATCAAGCTGTACGTAAAGCGCGTGTTCATTACCGACGATGCAGACACACTGATGCCCACGTACTTGCGCTTTGTGCAAGGCGTGGTGGATAGCGCTGATTTGCCACTAAACGTAAGCCGTGAGCTGCTGCAAGAGAGTCGCGACATGAAAGCCATACGCGAGGGCAATACCCGCCGCGTGTTGTCTATGCTGGAAGACCTGGCCAAAAAATCAGCCGCGCCAACCGACGATGCTTCAGACGTTACCGACGTCACGGCCAAAGAAGACGGCGACGCAGCCCAGCCAAGCGCTGACACCTACAACGCCTTTTACGCTGAGTTTGGTGCTGTGCTAAAAGAAGGCTTGGGCGAAGACTTTGCCAATCGCGACAAAATCGCCAAGCTGCTGCGCTTTGCCTCCAGCCAAACCGATACTGTGTCGGTCAGCTTTGCAGACTACAAAGCCCGTATGAAAGAAGGCCAGGAGGCCATCTACTACATCACCGCAGACAGCCAAGCCGCTGCCAAAAACAGCCCGCAGTTGGAAGTGTTCAAGAAAAAAGGCATTGAAGTCTTGCTCATGACCGACCGCGTAGACGAATGGGCCTTGTCCTTTTTGCCAGAGTTTGACGGCACACCGCTGCAAAGCGTGGCCAAAGGCGCGGTTGATCTGGGCAAGCTGCAAGATGAAGACGAGAAAAAAGCCGCTGAAACCGCAGCCGAGTCCTTCAAGCCCATGCTGGACAAGCTAAAGGCCGCATTAGAAGGCAAAGCCAAAGACGTGCGCGTGACCACCCGCCTGGTAGACAGCCCCGCCTGTTTGGTGGTGGACGATGGTGAGTACTCTACGCAACTGGCCCGCATGCTGAAACAAGCCGGTCAACAGGCGCCAGACATCAAACCAGTGCTGGAAGTGAACGCTGAGCATCCCTTGGTTAAAAAGCTGGAAGGCAGCGCGTCGTTTGATGACCTGGCGCACATCCTGTTTGATCAGGCGTTGCTGGCCGAGGGCGGCTTGCCTGAAGATCCGGCCAGCTATGTGCGACGTGTGAATACGTTGTTGGTGTAACAGGCGGCTCAACAGTGTGCGTATGCGCAGGTAAGCTGCGCACCGCACCGCACCCAGACGCAGCACGCCTGCGTGCACAACAGTTCAGGATCACTCTGTCGCTAACTGGGTCGTGCGCTTGTACCTCGCCAGTGCGTCAGTTGCCTGCGCCTGCGTTTGCGCAATTGAGTCACGCATGCTTTGCGGCAACTGCGCACTCAAGCGCTCGTGCGCATCTGATAAGTCGTGGTGAATGGTGGCGCTGCCGTCTACAAACGTCACCAAGTGGTTGCCAGCAAAAGCCCGCCAGTGTTCATTGGCTGTCAGCGGCACTGTCACGATAACGGCCGCGCGGTCTTCGGGTTTGTTGAGCTCTGCGAAGTTCACGCTCAAGTCGTCGTCCATGAGCTTTGCTTTGGCGAATGGGTATTCGCGCACCAAGTAATGCAGGTGTGTGGAGCAATGCGCCCACATGGCGTCTCCGTTGCTCAGCACAAAGTTAAAGGTGCCGTGGTGGCTGATTTGGGGTATCAAGTCCTTGAGCGTGAGCGTGAGTTCTTCAACGCTTGGTACGCCCGCATGTGACTTGGCAATTTCCTGCATAAGCCAGCAAAACGCCCGTTCACTGTCTGTGGTGCCTATGGGTCTGAACTGACCGTGCAAGCTAGGGGCGTAGTTTTTGAGGTCGCCGTTGTGGGCAAACACCCAGTTGCGCCCCCACAGTTCGCGCACAAACGGGTGTGCGTTTTCTAGACTGACTTCACCTTGAGTGGCTTTACGAACGTGGGCCACTATGTTTTTGCTTTTTATCGGGTAGCGGCGAATCAGCTCGGCGACGGGTGATGTAAAGGCGCTTTCATGGTCTACAAAGTGGCGCAAGCCCTTGCCTTCAAAAAACGCAATGCCCCAGCCGTCAGCGTGTTCGTCTGTACGCCCACCGCGTTGGCAAAAGCCAGTAAAGCTGAATGTGGCGTCTGTTGGGGTTTTGCAGTTAAGCGCGAGCAGCTGGCACATTTATGACTAAAGCACGTAGGAGTAACGAAACACCTATTGTGCGCTAGGACTGACCCTGCACACAACGCTGACATATGCAGGCTTTTCGTTGCGCTTCTGTGGGCACTTGGTCCAGCAAGTTGTCTGAGAAGTCAAAACCCACACACCAGCACGGTGGTGCGTTTTGGGGCTCGGTGTTGGGTGCTGCGTTGGCCATGGCGCAGGCGTTGGGTTCACCACAAATGGGGCAGTAGCGGGGGTCAAATAAAGTGCTCATGGGCAGCAGTGTGGCCCAAAGACAAAGGGCACACAACTGTTGCCAGTGGTGTGCCCTTGCTCGCTACAGCGTTGAGCTGTTGGCGTTGGTGCTTAAGAGGCCTTGACCTTCAGGCGCCACGCGTGCAGCAGTGGCTCTGTGTAGCCTGCTGGCTGCTCCAGGCCCTTGAACACCAGGTCGCAAGCGGCTTGGTAGGCGGCGCTGGTGTCAAAGTTGCCTGCCATGGGCTGGTAGCTGGCATCGTTTGCGTTTTGGCCGTCCACCACCGCGGCCATGCGTTGCATGGTTTCCGTGATTTGGGCCTTGCTCACCACACCGTGCAGCAGCCAGTTGGCCATGTGTTGGCTGGAAATACGCAAGGTCGCGCGGTCTTCCATGAGGCCGACGTTGTGAATGTCCGGCACCTTGGAACAGCCTACGCCTTGGTCAACCCAGCGCACCACGTAGCCCAGGATACCTTGCGCGTTGTTGTCCAGCTCTTGCTGCTTATCGGCATCGCTCCAGTTGGTATCTGGCGCCACAGGTATTTGCAGCAAGCCGTTCAGCAGCTTGGCACGTTCCGCTTCTGCGTCCACGGCTTCCAGCTCTTGCTGCACTTGTGCCACGCTCACTTGTTGGTAATGCAAAGCGTGCAAGGTGGCTGCTGTTGGGCTAGGCACCCAGGCGGTGTTGGCACCCGACTTGGGATGGCCGATTTTTTGCTCAAGCATGGCAGCCATCAGGTCTGGCATGGCCCACATGCCTTTGCCAATTTGCGCGCGTCCGCGCAAGCCGCAGCTCAGGCCCACCAGTACGTTGTTGCGCTCGTAAGCGCCAATCCAAGTGCTGGTCTTCATGTCGCCTTTGCGCAGCATGGCGCCAGCGCGCATGGCGGTGTGCATCTCGTCGCCGGTGCGGTCTAGGAAGCCAGTGTTGATAAACGCTACCCGGTCAGCGGCGGCGGCAATACAGGCCTTGAGGTTTACGCTGGTGCGACGCTCTTCGTCCATGATGCCCAGCTTGACCGTGGCTTTGTCTAGTCCCAACACGGCTTCAACGCGCTCAAACAACTCGCATGCAAAAGCCACTTCTTCAGGGCCGTGCATTTTGGGCTTGACGATGTAGACAGAGCCCTTGCGGGAGTTGCGAATGCCTGCCGTGCCCTTGCCGTGAATGTCCACCAATGAGATGGCCACGGTGATCATGGCGTCCATGATGCCTTCTGGAATCTCCTGGCCGTCGCCCCACAAAATGGCGGGGTTGGTCATGAGGTGGCCCACATTGCGCACAAACAACAGTGAGCGGCCATGCAGCGTCAAGGCTTTGCCGTTGGGTGCTGTGTATTCACGGTCTGGGTTCAGGCCGCGTGTGAATGACTTGCCGCCCTTGGACACATTTTCTGTGAGCGTGCCTTGCAAAATACCAAGCCAGTTGGTGTAGGCCAAGACCTTGTCGTCGGCGTCCACTGCGGCCACCGAGTCTTCCAAGTCCAAAATGGTGGACAGCGCAGACTCCATCACCACGTCTGCCACGCCAGCGGCGTCTGTGGCGCCAATAGTGGTGCTTCGGTCTATGCGAATGTCCAGGTGGTTGCCATTGTTTTTCAGCAGCACGCTGCTGGGTGCAGCGCTATCACCCTGGTAGCCAGCAAACTTTTCCGGCTGCGCCAAGCCCGTGGTGCTGCCGTCTTTCAAGGTC
The DNA here is from genome assembly GCA_021044545.1 of Comamonadaceae bacterium M7527. Lineage (NCBI taxonomy): Bacteria > Pseudomonadati > Pseudomonadota > Betaproteobacteria > Burkholderiales > Comamonadaceae > Comamonadaceae bacterium M7527. The sequence goes on along the minus strand of CP087990.1, from coordinate 1,605,887 downwards.
ACTTGCAATGCGCCGTCAACCACGGCGTAGCCGGTGCTGTCCGCGTGTGAGCCTGTGGCCAGGGGCGCGCTTTGGTCTAGTACCTGGCGTGCGTAGGCGATCACTTTGGCGCCGCGCACCTCGTTGTAGCCAGGGCCTTTGGCCGCGCCACCGTCTTCAGAAATAACGTCTGTGCCGTACAGCGCGTCGTACAGCGAGCCCCAACGCGCGTTGGCCGCGTTCAGTGCGTAGCGCGCATTCAAGATAGGCACCACCAGTTGCGGGCCTGCCTGAATAGCCAATTCGTCGTCCACGTTGGTGGTGGTAGCTTTGGCGTTGGCGGGGTGCTCAGCCAGGTAGCCAATGCTTTTCAAAAAGTCTTGGTAAGCGGCCATGTTGGTAATGGGGCCGGGGTTGGCCGCGTGCCATTGGTCTAGCTCCACTTGCAGTGCGTCGCGCTTGTTCAACAAGGCTTTGTTTTTCGCACCCAGGTCCGAGACCAGCGCAGAAAAGCCGCTCCAGAAAGCATCGCTTGCCAGGCCAGTGGCAGGCAAGACTTGCTGTTCAATAAAGTTGTATAGGCTGTTGGCCACTTGCAAGCCGTGAACCGTGGTACGTTGTGTCATGTGAATGTTCCCTTTTCGGATGGTTGGTATTTAGTGAGTGGTGGTAAAGAGCTCAAGCACGTCGCTCAAGCTGTTGGCAATGTGTGCGGGCTGCGGGCCCAGTGTCTCAAAAGGTAGGCCCTGGCGATTGAGCCACAGCGTTTGAAAGCCGTACCAGGTCGCCCCCAAGGCGTCCCAGCCGTTGCTGGATACAAACAAAATGTCTTGCGCTTGCAAGCCCAGGGCTTGCGGGCCCAGTGCGTACACACTGGGGTGGGTTTTGTATTGTTTCACGCTGTCTGCGCTCAGCACATGGTTTAGCAAACCGTTGAGGCCAGCGCTGCTGATGGCCACCTCTAGCATTGCTGGGTCGCCATTACTCAAAATGCCAGTGGGTATGCCCTTGGCTTTGAGGGCCTGTAGAACGGCTTTGTTTTCGGGAAACGCTGATAGGGCGCGGTATTGATTCATCAGGCGCTGTTCTGACTCGCTGTCTAAGTGCAGGCCCAGTTTGACGCAGGCATACGCAGTGCGTCTCGAGTAACGTCCCAGAACGGTTTGTAAAACGGCGCGTTGGTTTGCCCGCCTGCTGTGGTGCTGGTGATGAGCAAGCGCGTGTATTCAATTTGCTTGTCGCGCCATAAGGTGGCGATGCCAGTGCCGTGGCCAGGAAACAGCTGCTCGGCCAACAAGCCCACGCTGTACACGTCGAACAAGGTGCCATAGGCGTCAAACAACACCGCTTTGGGCGGGATAGACGCGGATGTCGTGTGCGAGAAGCTCATGCCATGACTGTATTGCAAACTTGAGCAAGCATTAATTCACGAAATAATGAACAATTCATGACTTATATGAACATAATGTGGTCATGGATAAGCTCAAACAACTAGAGACATTTGTGGCTGTCACCCTGCGTGGCAGCCTGACAGCTGCGGCCAACGCTGAGGGCGTGGCCCCAGCCGTCATTGGCAGGCGTCTGGACGCCCTGGAGGCGCGATTGGGTGTGAAGCTGATGATGCGCACCACGCGGCGCATTACGCTCACCCATGAGGGCAGCGCCTTTTTAGAGGACTGCCAGCGTTTGCTCACAGACCTGGCCAATGCCGAAGCCAGCGTCAGTGCCGGCGGCGTGAAAGCCAGCGGCCATTTGCGCATTACCGCGCCTGCCGGTTTTGGCCGCGCTTACGTGGCGACCCTGGTGCCACAGTTTAGAGAGCTACACCCCGACGTCACCATGACGCTGAATTTGAGCGACCGCGTGGTGGATATCGCCGGTGAGGGCTTTGACTGCGCCGTGCGCGTGGGTAACATGCCAGACTCCAGCTTGGTCAGTGTGCGCTTGGCCGACAACCGCCGTTTGTGCGTGGCTACTCCGGGCTACCTCAAAACCCATGGCCGCCCGCGCACGCCGCAAGACTTGTCGCGGTTTGACTGCCTGACGCTGTCGTCAGACGCTTCACAAACCCGCGGCTGGGCGTTTCAAGTGCCGGTAGCCGGCAGTGACAGCGACACCGAGGTGGTTCACCTCAAGCCAGGAGGCCCACTGGACTGCTCAGACGGTCAAGTGCTGCACGAATGGTGCTTGGCCGGCTGGGGCATTGCATGGCGCAGCACCTGGGAGGTGGAGGCAGACTTGGCCGCCGGCCGCCTGGTAACAGTGCTGGACGAATTTGCCGCACCGCCCAACGGCATATTCGCCGTGTTTCCGCAGCGCAAACACTTGGCACTGCGTGTGCGCTTGTGGATTGACTTTTTAAAGCACCACTACGCGCAGCCTGAATTTTGGAAAAGCGCTGCCAACTAACCAGCTGCAGCTAAGACGGATGGCGCCATTAGTAGTAGCTTGGCGCTGATGCTTGAAGGCAAACTGGCCACTATCGCCAGCGAGCGTTAAAACAGAGTGCCCGAATAACCTGCTACAACAAGCTGGCCAGTAGCCAAACTGCTGTGCCCCACATCATGAGTGCCACCAGGCCGTCTAGCCAGTGCCACACATTGGCATTGCCAATGCGCCGCCCTACCCAGTAAACCGCCAAGCCCAGACCGCAAAACCAGACCAGCGAGCCTGTAGCCGCGCCGGCGCCAAATACCAAGCCGCCGGTTTGGCCGTAGGCCAGTGAAGCCGTGCCAATGATGACGGCTGTATCAAGCCACGCATGTGGGTTTAAAAACGAAAACGCCAAAGCCGACAGCACAGCTTTCTTGCGCGTAAACATTTGATGGTTGGCACTGGTGCCTGTGTCACCAATTGCGCCTTCTATGGGGCTACCGCCAGCGCTAGGGCGTAAAAAGCGTTGGGCAGCTTGCCAGCCATAAAACAATAAAAACAAGGCGCCAGCGCCCACCATGGCGCCAGTGAGCTTGTCGCTCAAGCCGCCCAAGTGAGCCAAGCCCAGCACGCCAGTGGCAATCAATATGACGTCCGCAAGGGCGCAGGTCAGTATGGTTAAGCCAATGTGCTGACGCATCAAGCCCATGCGCATGACGTGCACGTTTTGTGGGCCCAGTGCCATGATGGTCGCCAGGCTCAGCGCGACGCCAGCGCCGAAAGTGCCAGACATGCCGGCGGGAATTGCAATAGATGAGAGAGACATGTGTGGGTAGCCGTTGATGCCCAGGGCGGGCTCTGGTTTGAAGGTGTGGCCAGAGTATGCCTACAAATAGCATTAAATTAAACAAACTAAAATATGAAATAAGTCTATTAAAATTTATTTAATATGAGCCTGCACTTAGACCCCAAGCAACTAGATGCACTGCTGGCAGTGGCTGAGCACGCCAGCTTTTCAAAGGCGGCCGTTGCGCTGCGTTTAACGTTGGCTGGCGTGTCGTTGCGGGTGAGCGCGCTAGAAGAGTCGTTGGGCCAGCGCCTGTTGCTGCGCGGCAAACGGGTTACTGTCACGCCCAGTGGCGCCAAGTTGTTGGCACATGTGCGCCAGGTGCGCCTCATGGAGGCGGATGTGGTGGGTGAGCTGCAAGGCCAGACTGAGGCCGCCAGCACACGTGCCATGCAAACGCTGGGCGTGGCCGTCAACGCGGACTCACTCACTACGTGGTTTTTAAGCGGCTTGGCGACCACGCTCAAGCGGCACCGCTTGCTGCTAGACATCACCATTGATGATCAAGACCACACGCTAGAGGCTCTGAAGCAAGGCCAGGTGGTGGGGTGTGTCACCACGTCCAGCCAGTCGTTGGCTGGTTGCACAGGGGTGCCGCTTGGGGTCATGCGTTACCGCTGTGTGACATCAAAAGCCTTGCGCGACAAATGCACCACGTCTGCGGGCAATGTGTCGCTGCACCGCATGCTGACCAATCCCGCTGTTGTGTTTAACCGCAAAGATGGTTTGCAAGATGCCTTTTTACGCCAGCACTTTGCGCTGACGCACGCAGCATACCCCCGTCATTTTGTGCCAGCCGTTGATGCGTTTGAGCATGCGTTGGCCCAGGGTTTGGGATGGGGCATGGTGCCAGAGCTGATGCTGGCCAAGCACGCGCAGGGTATGGGGCTGGTGGAAATGTTTGACGGCAAAGCTGTTGATGTGCCGCTGGTTTGGCAACACTGGACCAAAGAGTCCAGCGCTGCCAAACGCTTAACGCAAGCAGTGGTAGCGGCTGCCAGGCAGCACCTGCTGCCTCACCTTGGTTAAAGGTTGGTAAACGCAAAGTCCACTTCGGGCGTTTTGCCGTTGATGATGTCGGCAATCGCTGCGCCTGAGCCGCAGCCATGTGTCCAGCCCAAGGTGCCGTGGCCCGTGTTCAAGTACACATTGCGCGTTTTAGACTTGCCTATATAGGGCACGTTGCTGGGTGTGGTTGGGCGCAGGCCCGTCCAGTAGCGTGCGCCCTCACCGTCTGTAATGCCAGGGAATAGTTCTTTGGTACGGCGCACTATGGCTTCACATCGACGCAAATTGAGGTCGGTGTCGTAGCCGTTGAGCTCAGCCGTGCCAGCAATGCGCAGGCGGTCGCCCAGGCGTGAGAACACCAGCTTGTATTCGTCGTCTGTGAGTGAGGTGGTGTAAGACGCCTCTTCATTGATGACAGGTAACGTCACCGAGTAGCCTTTTGCGGGGTAAATGCGCAAGCTTTGACCCAGCAAGTCCTTCCAGCGGCTGCTGAATGAGCCCAGGCACATGACGTAGGCATCGGCTGCGTGCGTTGTGACGACGCCGTCGCTGTTTGCAATGCGCAGTGACTGCAGTGTGTCGCCAGTTTTGTTAAAGCTCACAATGCGTGTGTTGTACATAAACTGCACGCCTTTGTCAGCGCACATTTGCGCCAAGAGATGTGTGAATTTGTGTGCATCGCCAGACTCGTCGCTAGGCGTCATGCTGCCGCCCACAATCTTGTGCAGGCTGGGTGCCAGTGCAGGCTCAATAGCGACGCATTCGGCGGGTGACTTCATATCGAGCTCGCAGCCATATTCGCGCATAACGGCGGCGGGCGCTTGCGCGCTGTCAAACTCTTGCTCGCTGGTATAGAAATGCAAAATGCCTTTGGTCGCTTGGTCGTAAGCGATGCCAGTCTCGCTGCGCAGCGCTTGCAAGGTGTTGCGGCTGTACATGCCCAGGTTCACCATTTGCTTGATGTTGTGGCGGGTGCGCGCAGTGGTGCATTCACGCAAAAACGACAAGCCCCAAAGCCACTGGTTCAAATCTGGGCGAATGCGAAACAGCAGGGGCGAGTCTTCTTTGCCCAACCACTTCAACACTTTTAACGGCGCGCTTGGGTTGGCCCACGGCTCTGCGTGCGATACCGATATCTGCCCGCCATTGGCAAAGCTGGTTTCCAAACCAGCGCCGGGTTGGCGGTCAATAACGGTGACGTCGTGGCCGGATTGCGCCAAAAACCAAGCTGTCGTGATGCCGGTAACGCCGGCACCCATAACGGTGATACGCATGAGATTTATCTTTCCAGGATGCACAAGCTCACGCGCTGTGGCGTGGCCGGTGACAGTTGCAGCAAAAGACACGCCGTTCAAGCTGGGCTTGTTTTGCGTGTTGCCGCTCCCACTGTCCCTTGTACCTGAGAGATTCAAGCAGCCCGCGCCATGCGTGCTGCCTTTGCTCCTTCGGTGGCGACGGGCTTGTTGGCCCGGCGCACTCTCCAGTATCGGCTGTTTGTCTAATCAATACACGGGCCTGAGCGATCATGGGAGATTGCGCCTTCGGCGGTAACGCGCGGTCAACTGCTTGAGCCATGCGTCACGCTCTCTTGACTAGAAGAAAGTATTTTAGTGGCTGCGCAGGACTGTTTGTGAATTTGCATGGGTGTGACCCTCTAAAATCAACGCATGATCGCGATCAAACAACAATTAATTGAAGCCGTGCAAGCTGCACTCAACCAGGTAGCACCTGATGTGGGCTTGGTGGCCAACCTGGAACTACCCAAGGTCGCCGCGCACGGCGACTTTGCCATTACAGCCGCCATGCAGCTGGCCAAGCCACTAGGCACCAACCCCCGTGCCGTGGGCGAGGCGCTGATGGCAGCGCTGAACGCTCAGCCGGCTGTGCAGCAGTGGGTGAGCGGGCTGGAAATAGCCGGGCCTGGCTTTATCAACATGCGCCTAAGCCCCAGCGCCAAGCAACAAGTCGTGCGCGAGGTGTTGTCTGAAGGCGAGTTGTTTGGCCAAAGCAAGGCCAATGCAGACCACAAGTTGTTGGTGGAGTTTGTGTCTGCCAACCCCACCGGGCCACTGCACGTAGGCCACGGCCGACAAGCGGCGCTGGGCGATGCCATTTGCAACTTGTTTGCATCGCAAGGTTGGAAGGTGTGGCGCGAGTTCTACTACAACGACGCAGGCGTACAAATAAACACCTTGGCCACGTCGACGCAGGCGCGAGCCAAAGGCCTCAAGCCTGGCGATGACGCCTGGCCAGAGCCCGCCTACAACGGTGACTACATCAGTGACATCGCGGCAGACTTTGTAGCGAAAAAGACGGTTCGCGCAGACGACCGCAGCTACACCGCCAGCGGTGATATCGACGATTTAGACAGTATTCGCCAGTTTGCAGTGGCTTATTTGCGCCATGAGCAAGATTTGGACTTGCAAGCCTTTGCGGTGAAGTTTGACCACTACTACCTGGAGTCCAGCCTGTACAGCGATGGGCGTGTCAATGACACGGTCGCCAAGCTGCAAGCAGCAGGCAAGACCTTTGAAGAGGGCGGTGCGCTGTGGCTTAAGAGCACAGACTATGGCGACGACAAAGACCGTGTGATGCGTAAAACGGATGGCGCCTATACCTACTTTGTGCCAGATGTGGCTTATCACATAGCCAAGTGGGAGCGCGGCTTTGAGAAGGTCATCAACATACAAGGCATGGACCATCACGGCACCATTGCGCGCGTGCGTGCAGGATTGCAAGCGGTGAATGTGGGCATTCCCCAAGGCTACCCAGACTATGTGTTGCACACCATGGTGCGCGTGATGCGCGGTGGCGAAGAGGTGAAAATTTCCAAGCGCGCTGGCAGCTACGTGACCTTGCGTGATCTCATTGAGTGGACCAGCAAAGACGCCGTGCGCTTTTTCTTGCTGAGCCGCAAGCCCGATACCGAGTATGTATTTGATGTGGACTTGGCGATTGCCAAAAACAACGACAACCCGGTTTACTACGTGCAATATGCACACGCGCGTATTTGTTCGGTATTGGCGACGTGGGGTGGCGATGTTGCGTCACTCAAAGATGTGGCACTAGACGCGCTGGATGGTCAGCAGGCGCAGGCGCTGTTGATGCAGTTGTCCAAGTACCCGGCCATGCTGGCCGATGCCGCAGTTGGTTTGGCGCCGCATGACGTGGCTTTTTACTTGCGGGATTTGGCTGCCTGTTACCACAGCTATTACGATGCAGAACGTATTTTGGTAGACGATGACGCTGTAAAGCTGGCGCGCTTGGCCTTGGTGGCTGCCACCGCGCAAGTGCTGCGCAACGGTTTGAGTATGCTGGGCGTGGGTGCGCCTACGCGCATGTAAAGCAACGTAAAAGCATCAATAACTAGGGAAGAACAACCATGCATAAACAAGCAGGCGGTACCGTATTGGGTTTGGTGTTGGGCATATTGATAGGTTTGGCCAGTGCGCTGGCTGTGGCGGTTTACGTCACCAAGGTGCCAGTACCGTTTGTCGACAGAGGCGTGGCGGGGTCGCCAGGTGCTGATGCTGAAGAGGCCAAGAAAAACAAAGATTGGGATCCCAATGCACTATTGGGTGGTACCAGCCGCCCAGCCAACATGCAGGACTTAGAGCCTGTGGCTGTGCCAAAGCTTGCCGAGGGCGTTGAGTTGAGCGGCGATGCACCGCTGCGAGCGCCCGCCGTGTCTAGCGACCCGCTGGGTGACTTGGCCAAGGCCAAAATGGCGGGCGATGACTTGGCAAAAGCCAATGCAGGCACTCAAACCCCACCACCCGCCCCTGCAGCTGTAGCGGTGAGTGGCAGCGCAAAAACCGACTTTTATGTTCAGGCCGGTGCATTTGCCACGGTAGATGAGGCCGAGTCGCAGCGTGCGCGATTAGCCATTATGGGCATAGATGTGCGTGTGAGCACCACACAGCGTGATGGCCAAACACTGCACCGCGTGCGCTCAGGCCCTTACCGCGACCGTGATCAGGCCAATGCCGTGCGAGAGCGTCTGACACAGGCGGGCGTGTCGAACAGCCTGGTGGCAGTGCGCCGTTTGTAAAAGCTCGGCCAGCGGGAACTTTAAGCCTGGCCAAGCCCCCAATCACACAGCGCAGCCCACCGGGCGCAGTTAACTACAACATCATTGGAGAGTCGGTATGACGGAATCTTTAGGACGTCGCAGCTTTGCGGTAACAGTGGCGGGTTTGGCCGCAGGCATGGCCTTGCCGATGGGCTCTTTTGCGCAAGGCCGTTTTCAGGAGGGCGTGAACTACACCCGCCTGCAGTCACCCGTGGCGGTGGACAGTGCGCCCGGTCAGGTTGAGGTGCTTGAGTTTTTTGCTTACACCTGTATTCATTGCTACCGCTTTGAACCCGACTTTGAGCGTTGGATGAGCAAGCAGTCCGCAGGCGTGGTCGTGCGTCGCGTGCCGGTTGCCTTCAACACAGCCATGGAGCCTTTGCAGCGATTGTATTACGCGCTGGAGTCCATGGGTCTGGTTGAGAAGTTGCACGGCAAAGTGTTTGCCGCTATTCACAACGATAAGCAACGCCTGCTGTCTGCGCAAAGCATTGTGGCTTGGGTCGTTGCTCAAGGCGTTGACCAAAAAGCGTTTGAGATGGCGTTTAGCGGTTTTAGCGCTTCTGGCAAGGCCAAGCGTGCTTCGCAGCTCACCGCCGCTTATGGCGTTGAGGGTACGCCTGCTTTGGGCGTTGCAGGGCGTTTTTACATACCCGGTCAAGGCCCCAAATCTTTGGATGTGGCGGATGATTTGATTGTGCGTGCCCGCACCATCTAAGCGCTTCAATGTTGTCCAAAGGGCGTTGCTGGCTAGCCGGCTGACGCCCTTTTTTGTGCGCGCGCGGTCGCGTTGTTCAACGCTGTTGATAGGTCTTTGGGTTTGGCTACAATGTTATGCAATAACTATGCCTAAGCTACCTCTCCATCCACCAGTTCAAGTGTTCGCACGCCAGTCAGCAGCGTTGCGTTTGGCGTCGCTGATGGTGTTCAGTTTGCTGGTTGCTGCCTTGTTGTGCATGCCCGTGCAGGCCAAGCAAGGCGACAAGGACCAACCCCTTTACGCGACTGCCGACGCCTTGCGCGTAGACGATGCAAATCGCGTGAGTGTGTTTACCGGCAACGTCGTAATTACCAAGGGCAGTATTGTCATCAAGGCAGACCGCTTTGAGGTGCGCGATGGTGTCGACGGCGCGCAAATTGGTATTGCCACGTCATATGCTGGCCGCCTGTCCACGTTTTCCCAAGACCGCGATGTCGACAACGAGTCCATTCGAGGTCAAGCCACCCGCATTGACTACAACAGCGCCACAGAGCGCTTGGCGTTAACCGGCAAAGCAGTGATGCGGCGTTTTCGTGGCGACACCATGGCAGATGAGACGGCCGGCGAGCGCATTGTGTATACCTCGCAAGACGCCAGGTTTGTGGTGGACGGGGCTGTCAAAACCGGCTCGCAGTCTTCAGGTCGCGTGCGCGCCGTGCTGGCACCAAAGCCCAGTACGCCAGCGCCCAGCAACTAAGCAGGCATCCAGCATGACCGATATGTCTGACGCACTGACCAAGCACTTATCTGACGCTGAGGCCAGCGCCTTGGACGGTGTGGCAACTGCACCTGCGCAAACCGCGCCAGTTAAGCAATTGGTCGCGACGCACTTGCAAAAGAGCTACGGCGGACGCAAGGTGGTCAAGGATGTCAGTTTGGCCATTAACGAAGGCCAGGTCGTGGGTTTGCTAGGCCCCAACGGGGCTGGTAAGACGACCTCGTTTTACATGATTGTTGGTCTGGTGCGTGCCGATGGCGGCCACATCGAACTAGACGGCGAACGCATAGAGCGCCAGCCCATGCACAAACGTGCAACGCGTGGTTTGGGTTACTTGCCACAAGAGGCCAGTATTTTTAGAAAGCTCAACGTACAAGATAACGTGCGCGCTGTGCTGGAGCTGCAGCGCGACGCACAAGGCAAAGCCTGGAGCGAGGCAGCTATTCAAAAGCGTTTGGACGATTTGCTGAAAGACCTGCGGGTTGAGCATTTGCGCGAGTCCAGCGCCATGGCCTTATCCGGTGGTGAGCGTCGTCGTGTAGAGATTGCGCGGGCACTGGCAACCAATCCGCGCTTCATATTGCTAGACGAGCCATTTGCGGGCATAGACCCCATTGCGGTAATTGAGATTCAGCGCATTATTCAGTTTCTCAAGGGACGGGGCATTGGCGTGCTCATTACAGACCACAACGTTCGCGAAACCCTGGGTATTTGCGACCACGCCTACATCATCAGCGATGGCCAAGTGTTGGCCCAAGGCACACCCGCGCAAATCATCGATAACGTCGATGTGCGTCGTGTGTACCTGGGTGAGCACTTCCGCATGTAGGGCGCATGAAGCAAGGTTTATCACTAAGAGTTTCCCAACAGCTCACGCTCACGCCTGCGTTGCAGCAATCCATCAGGTTGCTGCAGCTGTCAACGCTAGAGCTGTCCAGCGAAGTCGACCAAATGCTGGACGACAACCCGTTTCTGGAGCGTGCAGACGAGATCGCCGAGCGCGAGCAATTTGGCGTGGACCAGGCAGATACTGCGGTTAGCCAGGGTGATGCGATTGCGGAAGTGGCGCAAGATAGCAATCAAGACGCCAACCCGGAAGCCTCTTTCGATGTCGCTTCAGATACGGACACATCACACCACGACGAGTTTTCCAACTTTGACTCGCCGCTAAGTGCACCTAGCAGTGAGGCTGGCGCAGAGGCCGCCACAGATGGCAGCACGCCAGACTGGGACGGCGACGGCACTGTGGAAATTGCGCCCAACGACTCGGAGTGGGGCAGCGACGCACCAGCCAGTACTCCCAAAGGCAGTGGCGACGGCGAGGCCACTGCCCAAGACCTTGCGAGTGCGGCCGTCAGTCTGCAAGACCACTTGCACCAACAAGCCTTGGGCCTGCGTTTGAGCGACGAAGAAAAAGCGGCGCTGTACATGCTGATTGAGTCATTGGACGAAGACGGCTATTTGGCCGACAGTTTGGGCGATTTGGCGCACAGCCTGGCCGGTGACGACTGGGCCGCACATGATGACTTTGTGGTGTTGTTTGAAGACGCGCTAGAGCACTTGCAGGCCATGGAGCCCATAGGCGTAGGGGCGCGAGAGCTGACAGAGTGCTTGCGTTTGCAAATTGAAGATATGCGCAACACACCGGTTGCACAAGCGGCCCTGGCCATAGTTGCCAAGCCTTTGGAGCTGCTGGCTAAGCGGGATGTGAAGCGTTTGGCGCAGCTGTGTGACGTTGACGAAGAGCTGGTAAAGCAAGCCATTGTGTTGATACAGCGCCTAGAGCCCAAGCCCGGTCGGCGCTTTGTACAAACCGAGCGCAACGTGGTGGTACCTGACGTGATTGTGACGCGCGCGGGTGAGGGTTTCAAGGTCTCGCTAAACCCCAACGTGATGCCGCGTTTGCAAGTCAGTGACATGTATGCCAGCGCGCTCAAAACATCCAAAGCGGCAGACCGCGCGGCCGAAAAAGCCGACCTCAAGCTTGACGCCAATACAGATGCTGCGGCACAGGCAAAGCCAGGTGACAAGGCAGATGACGCCAACGCCATGCAACAACGCTTGCAAGAGGCCCGCTGGTTTATCAAAAATATCCAGCAGCGCTTCGAGACCATTTTGCGGGTGTCCAGCGCCATTGTTGAGCGCCAGCAGCAGTTCTTCATACACGGTGAGTTGGCCATGAAGCCCATGGTGTTGCGCGAAATTGCTGACGAATTGGGCTTGCATGAGTCCACCATCAGCCGCGTCACCACCGCCAAGTACATGGCCACGCCGCAAGGCACGTTTGAGCTGAAGTACTTCTTTGGCTCTGGCCTGGGTACGGAGTCTGGTGCCAATACATCCAGTACCGCCGTGCGCGCTTTGATTAAGCAGTTTATTGCTGCCGAGACATCCAAAAAACCGCTGTCAGACAACCAGCTATCGGAGTTGCTGCGCGAAAACGGTATTGAATGTGCCCGTCGCACGGTGGCCAAATACCGTGAGGCCATGCGTATTGCGCCGGCCAATTTGAGAAAAGCACTGTGAACAATTTGCAATTATTTTTGCCATGCCCCGCCGGCGTGGAAGACATGCTCGCCGTAGAGGTGGCCAAGGTCTTGAACGAGCCCGCAGATATTGCCAAGGCTGTGCGCGGTGGTGTGCGAGTAGAGGCCTCGTGGCGCGAGGTGATGCTGCTAAACCTGCATGTGCGCTTGGCCCAGCGGGTGCTGGTGCAGCTTGCCGACCAGCCTTATCGTTTGGAAGACGACATATACGCTGCAGCCAATGATGTGGCTTGGGAGGCATGGTTTACACCTCGCCAAACCTTTAAGGTGGACATCACCTCGCAGCACAGCCCACTCAAGAGCCTGAACTTTGCCGCCTTGCGCGTGAAAGACGGCGTGGTGGACCGGCTGCGTACCAAGTTTGGCACGCGCCCAGACGTAGACACGGCCCGGCCGAACGTGCGCGTGCATGCGCACTTGGACGCCTCGCACGTCACTATTTACATTGACACCAGCGGTGAACCTTTGTTCAAGCGCGGCTGGCGCGAAGACAAGGGCGACGCGCCGTTGAAAGAAACCTTGGCTGCCGCCATGATTGCGGCGACCGGTTGGGATGCCACCACCACGCCCCTTTATGACCCTTGCTGCGGCAGCGGCACGGTAGCCATTGAAGCTGCGCAAATCGCTTGCAATATGGCAGCTGGTCTGCAACGGCGTTTTGGCTTTGCCAATTTGCTGCCCTATCAGTCGCATGTGTGGGAAGGCTTGCTGGACCAAGCCGAAGACAGCGTGTTGCGTACACCCAGCGCCAGCGGTGAGGTACTGGTGTTTGGCTCAGACGTGTCGCACCGAATGGTTGATTTTGCTGAGCGCAACGCACACAGGGCGGGTGTGACACACGCTGTGCAGCTGCGCGGTGGTGATGCCTTGCAGCGCACGGCCCCCACCGATAAAACCGGCATTTTGTTGTTAAACCCACCCTATGGCGAGCGTATCGCCGCAGCTGGTGTGGCGGGCGAGCGTGCTGCAGACCGTGCGGGCAGGCATGCAGAGCGCGGCGGCGACCAGGTATGGCGCGAGGCCGCACAAGTTGATGGCGGTGAAGACAGCGGGGAAGGTGATGCGTTTTTTGCTCGCCTGGCGACGCACTGGAAGCACAACTTTGGTGGCTGGCAAGCGTGGCTACTCACGCCTGACATGAAGCTGCCCGGCAAAATGCGTATGAAAGCGGCGCGCCGCGTGCCCATGTGGAACGGTCCTATTGAATGCCGATTGTTCCGCTTTGACTTAACCGCCATGGGCAAGCGTCACGGCGAATGACCAGCGCGCCACAGCGCTGGGTCATAGATACCAATACAGCGTTAGATTTTTTGGTTTTTGAAGATCCCAGGGCGCAAAGCTTTTTTAACAGCTTGCAATCAGGCCAAGCGCAATGGTGGGTGTGTGCGCCCATGCGTGACGAACTGATGCGCGTACTGGGCTACCCACTCATAGCCAAACGCCGAGCGAAGCGTACCTTGACGGTGGATGCGGTGATGCAAGTGTTTGACCGTTTAACCCATATGGTCAATGTGCCCGCCAAGGCCATCTACACCTGTAAAGATGCAGACGACCAAGTGTTTATTGACTTGGCCGTGGCTTGCCAGGCCACGCTGGTGAGCAAAGATAAAGCTGTGCTGGCCATGCGTGGCCGACTCAAAAAACTTGGAATCCAGGTGGTGGCTTCGCTAGAGCCATCCAAGGCTATTTAGCCGCCTAGCGCTTCCATGCGCTCCATGGCCACGAGCAACTCGTCGTCAATCACACCAAGCCGCGTGGCCAACTGAGCGGCCAAGGCGGGGTCTTTGACGTACAGGCTGCCGTCAGCAAGCTGCGCACTGGCCTTGGCGTGTTCGGTCTCCAGAGCCTCAATGGCAGCGGGTAGCGCATCCAGCTCGCGCTGCTCTTTGTAGCTGAGCTTGCGCTTGGCGACAGGCGTTGCATTGGGCGTTGTTGCTGCCTGATCAGCGACTCGCGCCGAGGACTTGTCAGCAGTATCAGCCTTGGGCGGTGTATTCGCGCTGGCGCGGGTTAGCGCCCATTGCGCAGCGCGTTCAGATTGGGTGAGCCAGTCTTGTACGTTGCCTTCAAATTCGCGCCAAACGCCTGGTCCTTCGTTCACGATGGTGCTGGTGACCACGTTGTCCAAGAATGCGCGGTCGTGGCTGACCAAAAATACCGTGCCCGTGAATGTGGCCAATACGTCTTCCAGCAAGTCCAATGTGTCAATGTCCAAGTCGTTGGTGGGTTCGTCCAGCACCAGCACGTTGGCGGGGCGGGCAAACAGGCGCGCCAGCAGCAAACGGTTGCGCTCGCCGCCAGACAATGTACGCACCGGCGCATTGGCGCGTGCGGGTGAGAACAAAAAGTCGCTCAGGTAGCTTTTAACGTGCGTGCGCCTACCGTTAATTTCTATCCATTCGCTGCCGGGGCTGATGGTGTCTTCCAGCGTTGCGTCCAGGTCGATTTGGTCGCGCATTTGGTCAAAGTAAGCCACTTGCAGCTGGCTGCCCAAGCGCACTTTGCCGTTGTCGGCCTCTAGTTGACCCAAGATGATTTTGAGCAGCGTTGTTTTACCAGCGCCGTTGGGACCTATGAGGCCCACTTTGTCGCCTCGCAAAATCGTGGTGCTGAAGTTGCGGACCACTTGGCGTGCCGTCTCACCTTGGCCAAATGTTTTGTTGACGTCTTCTAGCTCGGCCACAATCTTGCCGCTGTTTTGTCCAGTAGACACATCTAGGCGCACACGGCCCACCACATCCCGGCGCTGTTCGCGCTGTTTGCGCAAGTCCTGCAAGCGGCCAATGCGGCTTTGGCTGCGAGTGCGACGTGCTTCCACACCTTTGCGCACCCATACCTCTTCTTGGGCCAGTAGCTTGTCTGCTTTGGCGTTGATCACCGCCTCTTGCGCCAGCTGCTCTTCTTTTTGCAGTTGGTATTGCTCAAAGTTACCGGGGTAGCTCAGCAGCTTGCCGCGGTCCAGCTCCACAATGCGTGTGACCACGCGATTCAAAAACGCGCGGTCGTGGCTGATGGTGACCACACTGCCTTTAAAGCCTATCAGTAAGTCTTCAAGCCAGACAATGGCGTCCATGTCCAAGTGGTTGGTGGGCTCGTCTAGCAGCAGCACATCAGGGCGGCTGACCAAGGCTTGTGCCAAGGCCACACGTTTGCGCATGCCGCCTGAGAGCTGGCCCACTCGGGCGTTGGGGTCCAGGCGCAGGCGTTGCAAGGTTTCGTCAACGCGCTGCTCCCAGTTCCATCCGTCCTGAGCCTCAATAATGGTTTGCAGCGCGTCAAGGTCCGCATCCGCGTCACCACTGAGGTATTTGTCTCGTGCTTCCTTGAGCTGGGCAATGCCGTCGCTGGCCGAATCAAAAATGGTGTGGTCCGCATTGAGCAAGGGCTCCTGGGCGACGTAGGCCACGCGCACGCTGAGCTGGCGTTGTACTTCGCCATCGTCGGGCTTGTCCATGTTGGCCAAAATCTTGAGCAGGGACGACTTGCCTGTGCCGTTGCGCCCAATGAGGCCTACGCGCTCTTGTGTCTCCAGTGCGAAGTCGCAATAGTCTAGTAATGCCACGTGGCCAAAAGCCAAATGTGCCTGATTCAGTGAAATAAGTGCCATGTGCGTGCCTAAGCCAGAGGCTAAGCTAAAAATGATTACAGGTGGGGTCCGCTGGGGGCGTGCCGTGTACGACGCATTGCTTGAGGGGTTTTCAATAGGTGCGTTGTTGCACATGTTGTGCAGGGCTATAGTGTCCCAGATTACCCAACGCTTATTTAGGAAGGCGACAGATTCAACATGGATTTGCTCATAAACGGTGACAACCACACGGTAGATGTGGCGCCAGATACCCCCTTGTTGTGGGTGCTGCGCGACAACTTGAACTTAACCGGCACCAAGTTTGGCTGTGGTATCGCGGCTTGTGGCGCTTGCACGGCTCACCTGAACGGGCAAGCCGTGCGTACTTGTGTATTGCCGGTATCAGCAGCCCAAGGTCAAGCCATTACGACTATTGAGGGACTGGCGCAAGGCGATGAACTGCACGCGGTTCAGCAAGCATGGATTGACGAGCAAGTGCCGCAGTGCGGCTACTGCCAGTCTGGCATGTTGATGGCGGCGGCTTCATTACTTGCTGGTAACGCGGCACCCACCGATGCTGATATTGATGCTGCGATGACAAACATATGCCGCTGCGGTACTTACCAGCGTGTGCGCGCTGGCATACACCGCGCTGCCAAAGTGTTGCAGTCTCGTGCGCCCGCGCTACCCAATACTGCAGCAGGGGGTGAGTCATGAAGCGGCGTCACTTTATCTTGGGCGCTGCCGGGTTTGGTGGCGCACTGGTTGTTGGTTGGGGCGTTATGCCGCCACGCTCGCGCCAGGGCAAGCCCGAGTTGTTGTCTGTGCAAGCAGGCGATGTGGCGCTCAACGGGTGGCTCAAAATCGCCGCCGACGGCGCAGTTGTGTTGGCTATGCCACGCAGCGAAATGGGGCAAGGCGTGCACACCGCACTGCCCATGTTGGTGGCCGAAGAGCTCAATATGCCTTTGGCCAATGTGCGCATCGAGCAGGCTGGCCTTGACGCGATATATGGCAACGTTGCCATGCTCATGGGCTCGCTGCCGTTTCACCCCAGCGCCACGGAGGGGCCAGATGTGGCCACGCACATACGCGCGACCCAGTGGGTGGTCAGCAAGTTGGTACGCGAATTAGGTATCAATGCCACCGGCGGCTCATCGTCAGTGGCTGACGCGTGGGAGCCTGTACGTGTGGCTGCGGCGACGGTGGGTGCGCGGTTGCGCCTAGCGGCGGCGGCTCAATGGCAAGTACCGGTTGAGTCTGTGCGTTTAGAGGATGGTCTGGTTGTCTCGGGCTCTCAAAGTGCTGGCTTTGCCCAGTTGAGCCAAGCTGCCGCGCGAGTGGACGCAGTAACCGTGACGCTCAAACCTCAATCGGCATTCAAGTTACTGGGTCAAGCCACACCGAGGGTAGACATCCCTTCAAAGGTAGCGGGTCAGGCCGTATTTGGCATTGATGTGCGCGTGCCCGGCATGGTGTTCGCGGTGGCACGTATGGCGCCCACTTTGCAAGGCGATGTGGCATCTATTGATGTGTCCCCCGCCACTGCGCTAGCCGGTGTGCTGCAGGTGGTTCAGTTCCCGCCAGACGCGCAAAGCGCCGGAGGCTATGCTGTCGTTGCCAAGACGACTTGGCAGGCCAAGCAAGGCGCTGATCGCGTGGCTGTGACCTGGGTCAATGCACAAGGGGCGCTTGCTGATACAACGGTGATTGCAAAACAGCTGCGCGCAGCATTACAGGCGCGGGATGGCTTTGCGTTTTATGAGCGCGGCGACGTTGCCAGCTGGCAAGCAACGGCAGCCAGCCAAGTCGCGGCAACTTATGAGGCCCCTTATTTGGCGCACGCCACCTTAGAGCCTATGAACTGCACGGCACAGTTGCTGGGGGACACACTCAAACTGTGGGTGCCTACACAAGTGCCGGGTATGGTGGCGGCCAAGGCCGCAAGCGTTGCTGGCGTTGACTTGGAGCAAGTTGAGCTGGTCGTCACGCAATTGGGCGGCGGTTTTGGCAGGCGCCTAGAGGTGGACTTTGTCGCTCAAGCGGTTCGGGTGGCAATGGCCATGCCGGGCCAAGCCGTGCAGCTGTTGTGGGAGCGTGAGCAAGACATGCGTCACGACTACTACCGCCCTATGCATGTGGCGGCATTGTCTGCTGGTGTGCGTGCCGATGGTGTGATTGACGGCTTGCGCATTGACTCGGCGGGTGATGCCATCACGCCGCGCTGGATGGCCAGAGGCTTGCCTAAGCTGTCAGGCCCTGTGGACTTGCCAGACAAAACGACGGCAGAGGGCTTGTTTGACATTCCCTATGGCTTTGCGCACCAGCGCATGGCACATACGGCGACCAACAGTGGTGTACCGATAGGCTTTTGGCGCTCGGTTGGGCACTCGCACAATGCATTTTTTTCAGAGTCATTTGTGGACGAGCTGGCCTATGCGGCACAGAAAGACCCGGCCGCATTTAGACAGGCGCTTTTGACTGAAGCCCCGCGCCATAAAGCGGTGCTGGACCGAGCGTTGAAAGAAGCCAGTTGGGGCCAGGTGCTGCCAGCGGACCAAGCGATGGGTGTGGCGCTGCACGAGTCGTTTGGATCCATCGTTGCGCAGGTCGCCCGCGTGCAGGCCATGCCCAGCGAGCGGTGGCGGGTTGTCGAGGTGCACTGCGCGATCGACTGCGGTGTCGTGGTAAACCCCGAAACCGTGGCGCAGCAAATGGAAGGCTCTGTCGTATTTGCCCTGACTGCCTTGGCATACGGGCGCATTGACGTCGAAGCGGGTGTCGTGCGGCAAGGCAACTTCCCCGACTACCCCATGCTTAGTCTGGCGCAAACGCCTACAGTACACACGCACATTGTGCAAAGCAACCGGGCACCGGCTGGTGTGGGTGAGCCGGCCGTCCCGCCGCTTGCGCCAGCAGTCGGTAATGCGTTGTTTGCGCTGACACGCAAGCGTCACAGAAGCTTGCCCATAGAGGGCATTGCCGTGTAGGGTCGTGTAGGGCTTTGCCGCCTGATGAGGGCGGCTCAAAGACCAGAGTGTCTCTTTGCACGCGCCTCGAAATTATTTATGGCGGGTTTGACGGCGCCATTAAATCTGTCGTATACTGCAAGGCTTCGCTGCTGACGATGGCTTGTTTTCAAGTTGGCCCAGCAGTTGGCCTGGTCAAAAAAATTAGTAGAAACCCTAAATTTTTTCGGCAGGTTGTAAAAAGTGTGTCATAATCGAGGGCTTCGCTGATCGCGGCGGGGCTTTTAGAGAAAAAGGTTCATTAACAAATTACAGCCGATAAGCGTGGGCGTTTGGAGTTAGCGACGTGCTGACAGTTCTTAGGAACACAACAAACGCTCACTAGAACAGTAAAGATGTGGAGTCAATGACTTCATGTTGGTTTTAATGAGTGGCCAAGTTTACTTGGCAAACAATTCAAGATCGAACTAAAGAGTTTGATCCTGGCTCAGATTGAACGCTGGCGGTATGCTTTACACATGCAAGTCGAACGGCAGCATAGGTGCTTGCACCTGATGGCGAGTGGCGAACGGGTGAGTAATGCATCGGAACGTGCCCAATCGTGGGGGATAACGCAGCGAAAGCTGTGCTAATACCGCATACGATCTACGGATGAAAGCGGGGGACCTTAGGGCCTCGCGCGAATGGAGCGGCCGATGTTAGATTAGGTAGTTGGTGGGGTAAAGGCTCACCAAGCCGACGATCTATAGCTGGTCTGAGAGGACGACCAGCCACACTGGAACTGAGACACGGTCCAGACTCCTACGGGAGGCAGCAGTGGGGAATTTTGGACAATGGGCGAAAGCCTGATCCAGCAATACCGCGTGCAGGAAGAAGGCCTTCGGGTTGTAAACTGCTTTTGTACGGAACGAAAAGGCTCTCTCTAATAAAGGGGGCTCATGACGGTACCGTAAGAATAAGCACCGGCTAACTACGTGCCAGCAGCCGCGGTAATACGTAGGGTGCAAGCGTTAATCGGAATTACTGGGCGTAAAGCGTGCGCAGGCGGTTTTGTAAGACAGGCGTGAAATCCCCGGGCTCAACCTGGGAATTGCGCTTGTGACTGCAAGGCTAGAGTACGGTAGAGGGGGTAGAATTCCGCGTGTAGCAGTGAAATGCGTAGATATGCGGAGGAACACCGATGGCGAAGGCAGCCCCCTGGACCTGTACTGACGCTCATGCACGAAAGCGTGGGGAGCAAACAGGATTAGATACCCTGGTAGTCCACGCCCTAAACGATGTCAACTGGTTGTTGGGAATTTACTTTCTCAGTAACGAAGCTAACGCGTGAAGTTGACCGCCTGGGGAGTACGGCCGCAAGGTTGAAACTCAAAGGAATTGACGGGGACCCGCACAAGCGGTGGATGATGTGGTTTAATTCGATGCAACGCGAAAAACCTTACCTACCCTTGACATGTACGGAACTTTCCAGAGATGGATTGGTGCTCGAAAGAGAGCCGTAACACAGGTGCTGCATGGCTGTCGTCAGCTCGTGTCGTGAGATGTTGGGTTAAGTCCCGCAACGAGCGCAACCCTTGTCATTAGTTGCTACATTTAGTTGAGCACTCTAATGAGACTGCCGGTGACAAACCGGAGGAAGGTGGGGATGACGTCAAGTCCTCATGGCCCTTATGGGTAGGGCTACACACGTCATACAATGGCTGGTACAAAGGGTTGCCAACCCGCGAGGGGGAGCTAATCCCATAAAGCCAGTCGTAGTCCGGATCGTAGTCTGCAACTCGACTACGTGAAGTCGGAATCGCTAGTAATCGTGGATCAGAATGTCACGGTGAATACGTTCCCGGGTCTTGTACACACCGCCCGTCACACCATGGGAGCGGGTCTCGCCAGAAGTAGTTAGCCTAACCGCAAGGGGGGCGATTACCACGGCGGGGTTCGTGACTGGGGTGAAGTCGTAACAAGGTAGCCGTATCGGAAGGTGCGGCTGGATCACCTCCTTTCTGGAAACACATCAGACGAGTCTGATTCCATGCGTCCACACTTATCGGTTGTTAGAAAGATGTCATTGGCAGGTTGTGTGAACTGAGCTCGTTGGGGTTTGGTTTGTGCAAGTTGTTGGTGAACGTTTCTGGGTCTGTAGCTCAGCTGGTTAGAGCACTGTGTTGATAACGCAGGGGTCGTTGGTTCGAGTCCAACCAGACCCACCAGTGTGTATAGGTTGTTGCGCTATCGGTAGAGATGGTCGACGGTTTATATGTCTTTCTTGCACGCATCAAGAGTTTGGGGGATTAGCTCAGCTGGGAGAGCACCTGCTTTGCAAGCAGGGGGTCGTCGGTTCGATCCCGTCATCCTCCACCACTTCATAGTGTTGATAACTGTTTAGGGTTTATCGGTTGTAACGTTAACAGCGTTATGTGTCTTGTCATGAGTCAATAACAAAGCGGCTTTCTGGGAGTGGATCCTGGGAAGCGATTTTGTTATTGGTTGATCTTGATTAATCAATGTTGTTGTTTGGTTTGTTCGCAAGGGCAAGACAGATGACACGGCTGTTCTTTAAAAATTCATAGAGTCGAAATCAGCGTTGCTGACGGAAGATGCACATTCGTAAAGGTTTTATGCATCACCGTGCCGTCAGCAACAATTTTTGATTGCGTCAACGAATATTTCAGTTTGCAAAAAAGTTCTTAACGTGAACTGCGAATTGAATACGGCATAAATAACGTGAATACGTTCCTTGATGTGTAACTTGGTATTTTGCGCGCAGAGATGCGTGCAGAGGTCAAAGTTATAGGGTCAAGTGAATAAGAGCATATGGTGGATGCCTAGGCGATGATAGGCGATGAAAGACGTGATAGCCTGCGAAAAGCTTCGGGGAGCTGGCAAATAAGCTTTGATCCGGAGGTGTCTGAATGGGGAAACCCACCCTTAGGGGTATCACATACTGAATACATAGGTATGTGAGGCAAACCGAGTGAACTGAAACATCTAAGTAGCTCGAGGAAAAGAAATCAACCGAGATTCCGAAAGTAGTGGCGAGCGAAATTGGAAGAGCCTGTTAGTGATAGCGCGATGTTTAACGGAACCGTTTGGAAATGCGGGCCATAGTGGGTGATAGCCCCGTACGTGAAAAGCAACGCGTGGTACTGAGCTAACGACAAGTAGGGCGGGACACGTGAAATCCTGTCTGAATATGGGGGGACCATCCTCCAAGGCTAAATACTCATCATCGACCGATAGTGAACTAGTACCGTGAGGGAAAGGCGAAAAGAACCCCGGGAGGGGAGTGAAATAGATCCTGAAACCGTATGCTTACAAAAAGTAGGAGCCTCTTTATGGGGTGACTGCGTACCTTTTGTATAATGGGTCAGCGACTTACATTCAGTGGCAAGCTTAACCGAATAGGGAAGGCGTAGGGAAACCGAGTCCGAATAGGGCGAATTAGTCGCTGGGTGTAGACCCGAAACCAAGTGATCTATCCATGGCCAGGATGAAGGTGCCGTAACAGGTACTGGAGGTCCGAACCGACTAATGTTGCAAAATTAGCGGATGAGCTGTGGATAGGGGTGAAAGGCTAAACAAACTTGGAAATAGCTGGTTCTCTCCGAAAACTATTTAGGTAGTGCCTCAAGTATTACCGACGGGGGTAGAGCACTGTTTTGGCTAGGGGGTCATGGCGACTTACCAAACCAAGGCAAACTCCGAATACCGTTGAGTACAGCTTGGGAGACAGAGCACCGGGTGCTAACGTCCGGACTCAAGAGGGAAACAACCCAGACCGCCAGCTAAGGTCCCTAAAATTGGCTAAGTGGGAAACGAAGTGGGAAGGCTAAAACAGTCAGGATGTTGGCTTAGAAGCAGCCATCATTTAAAGAAAGCGTAATAGCTCACTGATCGAGTCGTCCTGCGCGGAAGATGTAACG
This sequence comes from Comamonadaceae bacterium M7527, assembly GCA_021044545.1. Classification (NCBI taxonomy): domain Bacteria; kingdom Pseudomonadati; phylum Pseudomonadota; class Betaproteobacteria; order Burkholderiales; family Comamonadaceae; species Comamonadaceae bacterium M7527. The sequence goes on along the minus strand of CP087990.1, from coordinate 1,583,130 downwards.
GGGCTAAGCCAGTTACCGAAGCTGCGGATTTGCAATTTATTGCAAGTGGTAGGAGAGCGTTCTGTAAGCCTGTGAAGGTGGATTGTGAAGTCTGCTGGAGGTATCAGAAGTGCGAATGCTGACATGAGTAGCGTTAAAGGGGGTGAAAAGCCCCCTCGCCGTAAGCGCAAGGTTTCCTACGCAACGTTCATCGGCGTAGGGTGAGTCGGCCCCTAAGGCGAGGCAGAGATGCGTAGCTGATGGGAAACAGGTCAATATTCCTGTACCGATTACAAGTGCGATGTGGGGACGGAGAAGGTTAGCTCAGCCAACTGTTGGATATGTTGGTTCAAGCCTGTAGTCATGCCTGGTAGGCAAATCCGCCGGGCTAAGATGAGGGGTGATAACGAGGGTGCTTGCACCTGAAGTGAGTAATACCATGCTTCCAGGAAAAGCCACTAAGCTTCAGCTTGTAACGACCGTACCGCAAACCGACACTGGTGCGCGAGATGAGTATTCTAAGGCGCTTGAGAGAACTCTGGAGAAGGAACTCGGCAAATTGACACCGTAACTTCGGGAGAAGGTGTGCCCTGAGTCAGTGAAGGACTTCGCGTCTGGAGCTAAAAGGGGTTGCAAAGAATAGGTGGCTGCGACTGTTTATTAAAAACACAGCACTCTGCAAACACGAAAGTGGACGTATAGGGTGTGACGCCTGCCCGGTGCTGGAAGATTAATTGATGGGGTGCAAGCTCTTGATCGAAGTCCCAGTAAACGGCGGCCGTAACTATAACGGTCCTAAGGTAGCGAAATTCCTTGTCGGGTAAGTTCCGACCTGCACGAATGGCGTAACGATGGCCACACTGTCTCCTCCAGAGACTCAGCGAAGTTGAAATGTTTGTGATGATGCAATCTCCCCGCGGAAAGACGGAAAGACCCCATGAACCTTTACTGTAGCTTTGTATTGGACTTTGAACAGATCTGTGTAGGATAGGTGGGAGGCTTTGAAGCGTGGTCGCTAGATCGCGTGGAGCCAACGTTGAAATACCACCCTGGTGTGTTTGAGGTTCTAACCTAGGTCCATTATCTGGATCGGGGACAGTGCATGGTAGGCAGTTTGACTGGGGCGGTCTCCTCCCAAAGTGTAACGGAGGAGTTCGAAGGTACGCTAATTACGGTCGGACATCGTGATGATAGTGCAATGGCATAAGCGTGCTTAACTGCGAGACTGACAAGTCGAGCAGGTGCGAAAGCAGGACATAGTGATCCGGTGGTTCTGAATGGAAGGGCCATCGCTCAACGGATAAAAGGTACTCTGGGGATAACAGGCTGATACCGCCCAAGAGTTCATATCGACGGCGGTGTTTGGCACCTCGATGTCGGCTCATCTCATCCTGGGGCTGTAGCCGGTCCCAAGGGTATGGCTGTTCGCCATTTAAAGAGGTACGTGAGCTGGGTTTAAAACGTCGTGAGACAGTTTGGTCCCTATCTTCCGTGGGCGCTGCAGATTTGAGGAAGCCTGCTCCTAGTACGAGAGGACCGGAGTGGACACACCTCTGGTGTATCGGTTGTCACGCCAGTGGCATTGCCGAGTAGCTAAGTGTGGAAGAGATAACCGCTGAAAGCATCTAAGCGGGAAACTCGTTTCAAGATGAGATCTGCCGGGGCCTTGAGCCCCCTAAAGAGTCGTTCAAGACCAGGACGTTGATAGGCTGGGTGTGGAAGTGCAGCAATGCATTAAGCTAACCAGTACTAATTGCTCGTGAGGCTTGACCCTATAACTTTGAGGACGTGGCTGTTGGCTGAAAAGCTGCAAGCTGCGCTCTGTCAGAGTGCAACACTGGAATGGATTCCAGTTGTTTATGCCAAGCTCGTTGGCAGCAATCAAAAAGTACCGATTTCGATTCTATGAATTCGTTTGCTCTGTTGAGCGCGTGTCCCTGAAGGGGGTGCAAGCACAAGACAGGGCGGACAACCGTTTATGCCTGATGACCATAGCGACGTGGTACCACTCCTTCCCATCCCGAACAGGACAGTGAAACGCGTCAGCGCCGATGATAGTGCGGATGCCCGTGTGAAAGTAGGTCATCGTCAGGCTCTTACAACTAGACAACGCCTCAGTCTTCGACTGGGGCGTTTCTTATTGCTGTAGGGTCTGTGCGCCCGTGAAGGGTGTGCAGGGTACAGTTTCTTGAGTGTTGGCAAAATATTTTTAAAAATACTTGCAAGCACCCAAAAAAGTGTGTCATAATCGAGGGCTTCGCTGATCGCGGCGGGGCTTTTAGAGAAAAAGGTTCATTAACAAATTACAGCCGATAAGCGTGGGCGTTTGGAGTTAGCGACGTGCTGACAGTTCTTAGGAACACAACAAACGCTCACTAGAACAGTAAAGATGTGGAGTCAATGACTTCATGTTGGTTTTAATGAGTGGCCAAGTTTACTTGGCAAACAATTCAAGATCGAACTAAAGAGTTTGATCCTGGCTCAGATTGAACGCTGGCGGTATGCTTTACACATGCAAGTCGAACGGCAGCATAGGTGCTTGCACCTGATGGCGAGTGGCGAACGGGTGAGTAATGCATCGGAACGTGCCCAATCGTGGGGGATAACGCAGCGAAAGCTGTGCTAATACCGCATACGATCTACGGATGAAAGCGGGGGACCTTCGGGCCTCGCGCGAATGGAGCGGCCGATGTTAGATTAGGTAGTTGGTGGGGTAAAGGCTCACCAAGCCGACGATCTATAGCTGGTCTGAGAGGACGACCAGCCACACTGGAACTGAGACACGGTCCAGACTCCTACGGGAGGCAGCAGTGGGGAATTTTGGACAATGGGCGAAAGCCTGATCCAGCAATACCGCGTGCAGGAAGAAGGCCTTCGGGTTGTAAACTGCTTTTGTACGGAACGAAAAGGCTCTCTCTAATAAAGGGGGCTCATGACGGTACCGTAAGAATAAGCACCGGCTAACTACGTGCCAGCAGCCGCGGTAATACGTAGGGTGCAAGCGTTAATCGGAATTACTGGGCGTAAAGCGTGCGCAGGCGGTTTTGTAAGACAGGCGTGAAATCCCCGGGCTCAACCTGGGAATTGCGCTTGTGACTGCAAGGCTAGAGTACGGTAGAGGGGGGTAGAATTCCGCGTGTAGCAGTGAAATGCGTAGATATGCGGAGGAACACCGATGGCGAAGGCAGCCCCCTGGACCTGTACTGACGCTCATGCACGAAAGCGTGGGGAGCAAACAGGATTAGATACCCTGGTAGTCCACGCCCTAAACGATGTCAACTGGTTGTTGGGAATTTACTTTCTCAGTAACGAAGCTAACGCGTGAAGTTGACCGCCTGGGGAGTACGGCCGCAAGGTTGAAACTCAAAGGAATTGACGGGGACCCGCACAAGCGGTGGATGATGTGGTTTAATTCGATGCAACGCGAAAAACCTTACCTACCCTTGACATGTACGGAACTTTCCAGAGATGGATTGGTGCTCGAAAGAGAGCCGTAACACAGGTGCTGCATGGCTGTCGTCAGCTCGTGTCGTGAGATGTTGGGTTAAGTCCCGCAACGAGCGCAACCCTTGTCATTAGTTGCTACATTTAGTTGAGCACTCTAATGAGACTGCCGGTGACAAACCGGAGGAAGGTGGGGATGACGTCAAGTCCTCATGGCCCTTATGGGTAGGGCTACACACGTCATACAATGGCTGGTACAAAGGGTTGCCAACCCGCGAGGGGGAGCTAATCCCATAAAGCCAGTCGTAGTCCGGATCGTAGTCTGCAACTCGACTACGTGAAGTCGGAATCGCTAGTAATCGTGGATCAGAATGTCACGGTGAATACGTTCCCGGGTCTTGTACACACCGCCCGTCACACCATGGGAGCGGGTCTCGCCAGAAGTAGTTAGCCTAACCGCAAGGGGGGCGATTACCACGGCGGGGTTCGTGACTGGGGTGAAGTCGTAACAAGGTAGCCGTATCGGAAGGTGCGGCTGGATCACCTCCTTTCTGGAAACACATCAGACGAGTCTGATTCCATGCGTCCACACTTATCGGTTGTTAGAAAGATGTCATTGGCAGGTTGTGTGAACTGAGCTCGTTGGGGTTTGGTTTGTGCAAGTTGTTGGTGAACGTTTCTGGGTCTGTAGCTCAGCTGGTTAGAGCACTGTGTTGATAACGCAGGGGTCGTTGGTTCGAGTCCAACCAGACCCACCAGTGTGTATAGGTTGTTGCGCTATCGGTAGAGATGGTCGACGGTTTATATGTCTTTCTTGCACGCATCAAGAGTTTGGGGGATTAGCTCAGCTGGGAGAGCACCTGCTTTGCAAGCAGGGGGTCGTCGGTTCGATCCCGTCATCCTCCACCACTTCATAGTGTTGATAACTGTTTAGGGTTTATCGGTTGTAACGTTAACAGCGTTATGTGTCTTGTCATGAGTCAATAACAAAGCGGCTTTCTGGGAGTGGATCCTGGGAAGCGATTTTGTTATTGGTTGATCTTGATTAATCAATGTTGTTGTTTGGTTTGTTCGCAAGGGCAAGACAGATGACACGGCTGTTCTTTAAAAATTCATAGAGTCGAAATCAGCGTTGCTGACGGAAGATGCACATTCGTAAAGGTTTTATGCATCACCGTGCCGTCAGCAACAATTTTTGATTGCGTCAACGAATATTTCAGTTTGCAAAAAAGTTCTTAACGTGAACTGCGAATTGAATACGGCATAAATAACGTGAATACGTTCCTTGATGTGTAACTTGGTATTTTGCGCGCAGAGATGCGTGCAGAGGTCAAAGTTATAGGGTCAAGTGAATAAGAGCATATGGTGGATGCCTAGGCGATGATAGGCGATGAAAGACGTGATAGCCTGCGAAAAGCTTCGGGGAGCTGGCAAATAAGCTTTGATCCGGAGGTGTCTGAATGGGGAAACCCACCCTTAGGGGTATCACATACTGAATACATAGGTATGTGAGGCAAACCGAGTGAACTGAAACATCTAAGTAGCTCGAGGAAAAGAAATCAACCGAGATTCCGAAAGTAGTGGCGAGCGAAATTGGAAGAGCCTGTTAGTGATAGCGCGATGTTTAACGGAACCGTTTGGAAATGCGGGCCATAGTGGGTGATAGCCCCGTACGTGAAAAGCAACGCGTGGTACTGAGCTAACGACAAGTAGGGCGGGACACGTGAAATCCTGTCTGAATATGGGGGGACCATCCTCCAAGGCTAAATACTCATCATCGACCGATAGTGAACTAGTACCGTGAGGGAAAGGCGAAAAGAACCCCGGGAGGGGAGTGAAATAGATCCTGAAACCGTATGCTTACAAAAAGTAGGAGCCTCTTTATGGGGTGACTGCGTACCTTTTGTATAATGGGTCAGCGACTTACATTCAGTGGCAAGCTTAACCGAATAGGGAAGGCGTAGGGAAACCGAGTCCGAATAGGGCGAATTAGTCGCTGGGTGTAGACCCGAAACCAAGTGATCTATCCATGGCCAGGATGAAGGTGCCGTAACAGGTACTGGAGGTCCGAACCGACTAATGTTGCAAAATTAGCGGATGAGCTGTGGATAGGGGTGAAAGGCTAAACAAACTTGGAAATAGCTGGTTCTCTCCGAAAACTATTTAGGTAGTGCCTCAAGTATTACCGACGGGGGTAGAGCACTGTTTTGGCTAGGGGGTCATGGCGACTTACCAAACCAAGGCAAACTCCGAATACCGTTGAGTACAGCTTGGGAGACAGAGCACCGGGTGCTAACGTCCGGACTCAAGAGGGAAACAACCCAGACCGCCAGCTAAGGTCCCTAAAATTGGCTAAGTGGGAAACGAAGTGGGAAGGCTAAAACAGTCAGGATGTTGGCTTAGAAGCAGCCATCATTTAAAGAAAGCGTAATAGCTCACTGATCGAGTCGTCCTGCGCGGAAGATGTAACGGGGCTAAGCCAGTTACCGAAGCTGCGGATTTGCAATTTATTGCAAGTGGTAGGAGAGCGTTCTGTAAGCCTGTGAAGGTGGATTGTGAAGTCTGCTGGAGGTATCAGAAGTGCGAATGCTGACATGAGTAGCGTTAAAGGGGGTGAAAAGCCCCCTCGCCGTAAGCGCAAGGTTTCCTACGCAACGTTCATCGGCGTAGGGTGAGTCGGCCCCTAAGGCGAGGCAGAGATGCGTAGCTGATGGGAAACAGGTCAATATTCCTGTACCGATTACAAGTGCGATGTGGGGACGGAGAAGGTTAGCTCAGCCAACTGTTGGATATGTTGGTTCAAGCCTGTAGTCATGCCTGGTAGGCAAATCCGCCGGGCTAAGATGAGGGGTGATAACGAGGGTGCTTGCACCTGAAGTGAGTAATACCATGCTTCCAGGAAAAGCCACTAAGCTTCAGCTTGTAACGACCGTACCGCAAACCGACACTGGTGCGCGAGATGAGTATTCTAAGGCGCTTGAGAGAACTCTGGAGAAGGAACTCGGCAAATTGACACCGTAACTTCGGGAGAAGGTGTGCCCTGAGTCAGTGAAGGACTTCGCGTCTGGAGCTAAAAGGGGTTGCAAAGAATAGGTGGCTGCGACTGTTTATTAAAAACACAGCACTCTGCAAACACGAAAGTGGACGTATAGGGTGTGACGCCTGCCCGGTGCTGGAAGATTAATTGATGGGGTGCAAGCTCTTGATCGAAGTCCCAGTAAACGGCGGCCGTAACTATAACGGTCCTAAGGTAGCGAAATTCCTTGTCGGGTAAGTTCCGACCTGCACGAATGGCGTAACGATGGCCACACTGTCTCCTCCAGAGACTCAGCGAAGTTGAAATGTTTGTGATGATGCAATCTCCCCGCGGAAAGACGGAAAGACCCCATGAACCTTTACTGTAGCTTTGTATTGGACTTTGAACAGATCTGTGTAGGATAGGTGGGAGGCTTTGAAGCGTGGTCGCTAGATCGCGTGGAGCCAACGTTGAAATACCACCCTGGTGTGTTTGAGGTTCTAACCTAGGTCCATTATCTGGATCGGGGACAGTGCATGGTAGGCAGTTTGACTGGGGCGGTCTCCTCCCAAAGTGTAACGGAGGAGTTCGAAGGTACGCTAATTACGGTCGGACATCGTGATGATAGTGCAATGGCATAAGCGTGCTTAACTGCGAGACTGACAAGTCGAGCAGGTGCGAAAGCAGGACATAGTGATCCGGTGGTTCTGAATGGAAGGGCCATCGCTCAACGGATAAAAGGTACTCTGGGGATAACAGGCTGATACCGCCCAAGAGTTCATATCGACGGCGGTGTTTGGCACCTCGATGTCGGCTCATCTCATCCTGGGGCTGTAGCCGGTCCCAAGGGTATGGCTGTTCGCCATTTAAAGAGGTACGTGAGCTGGGTTTAAAACGTCGTGAGACAGTTTGGTCCCTATCTTCCGTGGGCGCTGCAGATTTGAGGAAGCCTGCTCCTAGTACGAGAGGACCGGAGTGGACACACCTCTGGTGTATCGGTTGTCACGCCAGTGGCATTGCCGAGTAGCTAAGTGTGGAAGAGATAACCGCTGAAAGCATCTAAGCGGGAAACTCGTTTCAAGATGAGATCTGCCGGGGCCTTGAGCCCCCTAAAGAGTCGTTCAAGACCAGGACGTTGATAGGCTGGGTGTGGAAGTGCAGCAATGCATTAAGCTAACCAGTACTAATTGCTCGTGAGGCTTGACCCTATAACTTTGAGGACGTGGCTGTTGGCTGAAAAGCTGCAAGCTGCGCTCTGTCAGAGTGCAACACTGGAATGGATTCCAGTTGTTTATGCCAAGCTCGTTGGCAGCAATCAAAAAGTACCGATTTCGATTCTATGAATTCGTTTGCTCTGTTGAGCGCGTGTCCCTGAAGGGGGTGCAAGCACAAGACAGGGCGGACAACCGTTTATGCCTGATGACCATAGCGACGTGGTACCACTCCTTCCCATCCCGAACAGGACAGTGAAACGCGTCAGCGCCGATGATAGTGCGGATGCCCGTGTGAAAGTAGGTCATCGTCAGGCTCTTACAACTAGACAACGCCTCAGTCTTCGACTGGGGCGTTTCTTATTGCTGTAGGGTCTGTGCGCCCGTGAAGGGTGTGCAGGGTACAGTTTCTTGAGTGTTGGCAAAATATTTTTAAAAATACTTGCAAGCACCCAAAAAAGTGTGTCATAATCGAGGGCTTCGCTGATCGCGGCGGGGCTTTTAGAGAAAAAGGTTCATTAACAAATTACAGCCGATAAGCGTGGGCGTTTGGAGTTAGCGACGTGCTGACAGTTCTTAGGAACACAACAAACGCTCACTAGAACAGTAAAGATGTGGAGTCAATGACTTCATGTTGGTTTTAATGAGTGGCCAAGTTTACTTGGCAAACAATTCAAGATCGAACTAAAGAGTTTGATCCTGGCTCAGATTGAACGCTGGCGGTATGCTTTACACATGCAAGTCGAACGGCAGCATAGGTGCTTGCACCTGATGGCGAGTGGCGAACGGGTGAGTAATGCATCGGAACGTGCCCAATCGTGGGGGATAACGCAGCGAAAGCTGTGCTAATACCGCATACGATCTACGGATGAAAGCGGGGGACCTTAGGGCCTCGCGCGAATGGAGCGGCCGATGTTAGATTAGGTAGTTGGTGGGGTAAAGGCTCACCAAGCCGACGATCTATAGCTGGTCTGAGAGGACGACCAGCCACACTGGAACTGAGACACGGTCCAGACTCCTACGGGAGGCAGCAGTGGGGAATTTTGGACAATGGGCGAAAGCCTGATCCAGCAATACCGCGTGCAGGAAGAAGGCCTTCGGGTTGTAAACTGCTTTTGTACGGAACGAAAAGGCTCTCTCTAATAAAGGGGGCTCATGACGGTACCGTAAGAATAAGCACCGGCTAACTACGTGCCAGCAGCCGCGGTAATACGTAGGGTGCAAGCGTTAATCGGAATTACTGGGCGTAAAGCGTGCGCAGGCGGTTTTGTAAGACAGGCGTGAAATCCCCGGGCTCAACCTGGGAATTGCGCTTGTGACTGCAAGGCTAGAGTACGGTAGAGGGGGTAGAATTCCGCGTGTAGCAGTGAAATGCGTAGATATGCGGAGGAACACCGATGGCGAAGGCAGCCCCCTGGACCTGTACTGACGCTCATGCACGAAAGCGTGGGGAGCAAACAGGATTAGATACCCTGGTAGTCCACGCCCTAAACGATGTCAACTGGTTGTTGGGAATTTACTTTCTCAGTAACGAAGCTAACGCGTGAAGTTGACCGCCTGGGGAGTACGGCCGCAAGGTTGAAACTCAAAGGAATTGACGGGGACCCGCACAAGCGGTGGATGATGTGGTTTAATTCGATGCAACGCGAAAAACCTTACCTACCCTTGACATGTACGGAACTTTCCAGAGATGGATTGGTGCTCGAAAGAGAGCCGTAACACAGGTGCTGCATGGCTGTCGTCAGCTCGTGTCGTGAGATGTTGGGTTAAGTCCCGCAACGAGCGCAACCCTTGTCATTAGTTGCTACATTTAGTTGAGCACTCTAATGAGACTGCCGGTGACAAACCGGAGGAAGGTGGGGATGACGTCAAGTCCTCATGGCCCTTATGGGTAGGGCTACACACGTCATACAATGGCTGGTACAAAGGGTTGCCAACCCGCGAGGGGGAGCTAATCCCATAAAGCCAGTCGTAGTCCGGATCGTAGTCTGCAACTCGACTACGTGAAGTCGGAATCGCTAGTAATCGTGGATCAGAATGTCACGGTGAATACGTTCCCGGGTCTTGTACACACCGCCCGTCACACCATGGGAGCGGGTCTCGCCAGAAGTAGTTAGCCTAACCGCAAGGGGGGCGATTACCACGGCGGGGTTCGTGACTGGGGTGAAGTCGTAACAAGGTAGCCGTATCGGAAGGTGCGGCTGGATCACCTCCTTTCTGGAAACACATCAGACGAGTCTGATTCCATGCGTCCACACTTATCGGTTGTTAGAAAGATGTCATTGGCAGGTTGTGTGAACTGAGCTCGTTGGGGTTTGGTTTGTGCAAGTTGTTGGTGAACGTTTCTGGGTCTGTAGCTCAGCTGGTTAGAGCACTGTGTTGATAACGCAGGGGTCGTTGGTTCGAGTCCAACCAGACCCACCAGTGTGTATAGGTTGTTGCGCTATCGGTAGAGATGGTCGACGGTTTATATGTCTTTCTTGCACGCATCAAGAGTTTGGGGGATTAGCTCAGCTGGGAGAGCACCTGCTTTGCAAGCAGGGGGTCGTCGGTTCGATCCCGTCATCCTCCACCACTTCATAGTGTTGATAACTGTTTAGGGTTTATCGGTTGTAACGTTAACAGCGTTATGTGTCTTGTCATGAGTCAATAACAAAGCGGCTTTCTGGGAGTGGATCCTGGGAAGCGATTTTGTTATTGGTTGATCTGATTAATCAATGTTGTTGTTTGGTTTGTTCGCAAGGGCAAGACAGATGACACGGCTGTTCTTTAAAAATTCATAGAGTCGAAATCAGCGTTGCTGACGGAAGATGCACATTCGTAAAGGTTTTATGCATCACCGTGCCGTCAGCAACAATTTTTGATTGCGTCAACGAATATTTCAGTTTGCAAAAAAGTTCTTAACGTGAACTGCGAATTGAATACGGCATAAATAACGTGAATACGTTCCTTGATGTGTAACTTGGTATTTTGCGCGCAGAGATGCGTGCAGAGGTCAAAGTTATAGGGTCAAGTGAATAAGAGCATATGGTGGATGCCTAGGCGATGATAGGCGATGAAAGACGTGATAGCCTGCGAAAAGCTTCGGGGAGCTGGCAAATAAGCTTTGATCCGGAGGTGTCTGAATGGGGAAACCCACCCTTAGGGGTATCACATACTGAATACATAGGTATGTGAGGCAAACCGAGTGAACTGAAACATCTAAGTAGCTCGAGGAAAAGAAATCAACCGAGATTCCGAAAGTAGTGGCGAGCGAAATTGGAAGAGCCTGTTAGTGATAGCGCGATGTTTAACGGAACCGTTTGGAAATGCGGGCCATAGTGGGTGATAGCCCCGTACGTGAAAAGCAACGCGTGGTACTGAGCTAACGACAAGTAGGGCGGGACACGTGAAATCCTGTCTGAATATGGGGGGACCATCCTCCAAGGCTAAATACTCATCATCGACCGATAGTGAACTAGTACCGTGAGGGAAAGGCGAAAAGAACCCCGGGAGGGGAGTGAAATAGATCCTGAAACCGTATGCTTACAAAAAGTAGGAGCCTCTTTATGGGGTGACTGCGTACCTTTTGTATAATGGGTCAGCGACTTACATTCAGTGGCAAGCTTAACCGAATAGGGAAGGCGTAGGGAAACCGAGTCCGAATAGGGCGAATTAGTCGCTGGGTGTAGACCCGAAACCAAGTGATCTATCCATGGCCAGGATGAAGGTGCCGTAACAGGTACTGGAGGTCCGAACCGACTAATGTTGCAAAATTAGCGGATGAGCTGTGGATAGGGGTGAAAGGCTAAACAAACTTGGAAATAGCTGGTTCTCTCCGAAAACTATTTAGGTAGTGCCTCAAGTATTACCGACGGGGGTAGAGCACTGTTTTGGCTAGGGGGTCATGGCGACTTACCAAACCAAGGCAAACTCCGAATACCGTTGAGTACAGCTTGGGAGACAGAGCACCGGGTGCTAACGTCCGGACTCAAGAGGGAAACAACCCAGACCGCCAGCTAAGGTCCCTAAAATTGGCTAAGTGGGAAACGAAGTGGGAAGGCTAAAACAGTCAGGATGTTGGCTTAGAAGCAGCCATCATTTAAAGAAAGCGTAATAGCTCACTGATCGAGTCGTCCTGCGCGGAAGATGTAACGGGGCTAAGCCAGTTACCGAAGCTGCGGATTTGCAATTTATTGCAAGTGGTAGGAGAGCGTTCTGTAAGCCTGTGAAGGTGGATTGTGAAGTCTGCTGGAGGTATCAGAAGTGCGAATGCTGACATGAGTAGCGTTAAAGGGGGTGAAAAGCCCCCTCGCCGTAAGCGCAAGGTTTCCTACGCAACGTTCATCGGCGTAGGGTGAGTCGGCCCCTAAGGCGAGGCAGAGATGCGTAGCTGATGGGAAACAGGTCAATATTCCTGTACCGATTACAAGTGCGATGTGGGGACGGAGAAGGTTAGCTCAGCCAACTGTTGGATATGTTGGTTCAAGCCTGTAGTCATGCCTGGTAGGCAAATCCGCCGGGCTAAGATGAGGGGTGATAACGAGGGTGCTTGCACCTGAAGTGAGTAATACCATGCTTCCAGGAAAAGCCACTAAGCTTCAGCTTGTAACGACCGTACCGCAAACCGACACTGGTGCGCGAGATGAGTATTCTAAGGCGCTTGAGAGAACTCTGGAGAAGGAACTCGGCAAATTGACACCGTAACTTCGGGAGAAGGTGTGCCCTGAGTCAGTGAAGGACTTCGCGTCTGGAGCTAAAAGGGGTTGCAAAGAATAGGTGGCTGCGACTGTTTATTAAAAACACAGCACTCTGCAAACACGAAAGTGGACGTATAGGGTGTGACGCCTGCCCGGTGCTGGAAGATTAATTGATGGGGTGCAAGCTCTTGATCGAAGTCCCAGTAAACGGCGGCCGTAACTATAACGGTCCTAAGGTAGCGAAATTCCTTGTCGGGTAAGTTCCGACCTGCACGAATGGCGTAACGATGGCCACACTGTCTCCTCCAGAGACTCAGCGAAGTTGAAATGTTTGTGATGATGCAATCTCCCCGCGGAAAGACGGAAAGACCCCATGAACCTTTACTGTAGCTTTGTATTGGACTTTGAACAGATCTGTGTAGGATAGGTGGGAGGCTTTGAAGCGTGGTCGCTAGATCGCGTGGAGCCAACGTTGAAATACCACCCTGGTGTGTTTGAGGTTCTAACCTAGGTCCATTATCTGGATCGGGGACAGTGCATGGTAGGCAGTTTGACTGGGGCGGTCTCCTCCCAAAGTGTAACGGAGGAGTTCGAAGGTACGCTAATTACGGTCGGACATCGTGATGATAGTGCAATGGCATAAGCGTGCTTAACTGCGAGACTGACAAGTCGAGCAGGTGCGAAAGCAGGACATAGTGATCCGGTGGTTCTGAATGGAAGGGCCATCGCTCAACGGATAAAAGGTACTCTGGGGATAACAGGCTGATACCGCCCAAGAGTTCATATCGACGGCGGTGTTTGGCACCTCGATGTCGGCTCATCTCATCCTGGGGCTGTAGCCGGTCCCAAGGGTATGGCTGTTCGCCATTTAAAGAGGTACGTGAGCTGGGTTTAAAACGTCGTGAGACAGTTTGGTCCCTATCTTCCGTGGGCGCTGCAGATTTGAGGAAGCCTGCTCCTAGTACGAGAGGACCGGAGTGGACACACCTCTGGTGTATCGGTTGTCACGCCAGTGGCATTGCCGAGTAGCTAAGTGTGGAAGAGATAACCGCTGAAAGCATCTAAGCGGGAAACTCGTTTCAAGATGAGATCTGCCGGGGCCTTGAGCCCCCTAAAGAGTCGTTCAAGACCAGGACGTTGATAGGCTGGGTGTGGAAGTGCAGCAATGCATTAAGCTAACCAGTACTAATTGCTCGTGAGGCTTGACCCTATAACTTTGAGGACGTGGCTGTTGGCTGAAAAGCTGCAAGCTGCGCTCTGTCAGAGTGCAACACTGGAATGGATTCCAGTTGTTTATGCCAAGCTCGTTGGCAGCAATCAAAAAGTACCGATTTCGATTCTATGAATTCGTTTGCTCTGTTGAGCGCGTGTCCCTGAAGGGGGTGCAAGCACAAGACAGGGCGGACAACCGTTTATGCCTGATGACCATAGCGACGTGGTACCACTCCTTCCCATCCCGAACAGGACAGTGAAACGCGTCAGCGCCGATGATAGTGCGGATGCCCGTGTGAAAGTAGGTCATCGTCAGGCTCTTACAACTAGACAACGCCTCAGTCTTCGACTGGGGCGTTTTCTTTTGTCTATACGTTTTGGCTAGTCAACGCGTTCACGTGTTGACAATATGGTCGCCTTCGATTTTGGCGGCACCTGATGCGCACAGTGTGTCTAGCAGCCAGCGCGCTATCGCCTTGTCGGGTGATTGGTCCAGCTCCACCGCGGTCCCTGCAAGATGCAGGGCCAGGTTTTGCTGCAACAGTTTGAAATAAGGCATGTTGGTAAGCCAGTCTATGGCGTCGGCCTGTGTCACACGCTGGCGTTCCAACAAGAAGAACTTTAAAAGCACTTTAGCTGCATAGAGGCTGTGGTTGATGGGCGTATCGCCATCCCTCAAATAATCAAGACGCGAGCGGGCACGACGGATGGCAGCTGCGACATCTGTAAAAACAGGGCCGTGGCCGGGAATGACGATGTTGGGTTCCATGCGCTCGCACAAGTCTATGCTGGCAGCCACTGCATCAAAGGCATCTATGCCTTCCAGCTCGGGAAAGACCACGCCAAAACCGTTTTCCCAGAGCGCATCGGCGGAGATAAGCGTGCGTGTGAGCGGTTCAAACAATACAACAGAGTCTGGGTCATGCCCTGGTGCGGCGTGTATTTGCCACTCATGTTCGCCAAGCAATATGGTGGACGCCACAGCCAGCGTGCCTGTAAAGGCAAATCGTTGGCAGTGTTGACCGGTGGCTTTGTAGGTGAGCGCGTCCTGATCCCACGTTGCAACTGCGTCGGCGTTACCGGACGGGATAAGCGTTGTCAGGCCGCTGTATTCCGCTTGTAGCAAGGCGTTGCCGCCACAGTGGTCGCTGTGCAGGTGCGTGTTGATCAATAAGTCTAGGGGACGATCCGCCAATTTGCTTCGCACAAGAGCGAGTGTTTGTGGCGCGTGTGATGAATAGCCGCTGTCTACGAGTGCAGTGCAATCCGAGCCAACCAACAGCACATTGTTGCTGGATAGCCAACCTCGCTCGAAGACGTGTGTGCCAGATGGAAGGGCGTATCGGTGACTCATGGTTGACCTATTGTGTGGGCCCTATAGCGGGTGACGTGTCGTGCATGCAACAGTGACCACATAGCAAATGGTGCGACGCAACAAAAAAGTAACCCTAGACAGTATTTAACCTAGGGAAAACCCTCATAATTCAGCGTATGGACAGCTCTCCAAAACGCCGACAAGACGTCAGCAAATCGCCGTTAGCAGGCCTGATAACGCCGACTATGCGCACATCACTGCGCGTGCGCGTACTCAAGCCGCGTCATGCCCCAGCGATGCTACGCCACTTGTTAGCCCTATCTGAACCCGACCGATATTTAAGGTTTGGCTACTTGCCCACTGGTGAGCAAATTGAACGATTTGTGGCCAGGCTGGATCACAGTCAATGCACCTTGTTCGGCATATTTGATGATAGGTTAGAGCTATTGGGCATGGCCCAACTGTCTTACATCGCAACATCCATACACCAACAGGCGAATACGGCTGAGTTTGGCGTGAGCGTGGAGGTGAAATGCAGGGGTATGGGTTTTGGTCGCGCGCTGTTTAATCGTTGCATCGCGCATGCGCGTAACCAGGGTGTGCAACACCTCATCGTGCACGCGCTCAGTGAAAATGCCACGATGATACAAATGGCGCGCAGCGCTGGCGCGACCATAGAGCGTGACGGTGGTGACAGCATGGCCCACATCAAGTTGCCGCCGCCCACATTTAAAACCATGTGGCAAGCCACACTCTATGACAGGTGGGCCCGTACAGATTACTATGCCAAGCGCATGCACCGGCATATTGCACGTTACCTTAGCCGCCTGGGCCTGCTGTTTGGATAGCGAGCTGGCCGCGTCTTAACCCTGTCTGGCCTCAATGCTTTAAACATGGGTTATGCTCGGAGCAGATCAACTACTGCCACGCTATTCGTGACTGACCCATATCCTACGGGGCCGCAAGCCGGCCAACCAACCAGTCCCGCTGACAAGCCGGGCTTTTGCAACGCATCGCTGAACTCTTACACCCCAGCCCAGAAGGTATCAAGGGTTTGCTGGAGCAGCTGGCGATTGCACAATCCAAGCAACTCATAGACGCAGACGACCGGCGAATGCTGGAGGGCGTGCTGCGTATGAACGATATGACTGCCGGCGACGTTATGGTCGCCGCGCCACGCATGGATACGCTGGACATCAACGCGCCTCTTGACGATTTATTTGCCCAGGTCATAGAAACAGCACACTCGCGCTTTCCCGTGTTTGAAGATGAGCGCGACAACATCATCGGTATTCTGATGGCCAAAGACTTGCTCAAGTTGCAACGTGCACCTGAGTTCAGTATCAGGGCTTTGCTGCGTCCGCCTGTATTTGTGCCTGAAAGCAAACGCCTCAACGACTTGCTACGAGACTTCAGAAGCAACCGCAACCACCTTGCCGTTGTCATAGACGAATTTGGCAACGTGGCTGGCCTGATCACCATTGAAGACGTGCTTGAAGAAATCGTTGGCGAAATTGAAGACGAGTTTGACGAAGACGAGGACGCGGGTGACATCTACAGCCTCACAGACAAGACATGGCGGGTAAATGGTGACACCGCGATTTCACGCATCAACGAAGCGTTTGCCTTGGCACTACCCGAGGAAGACTTTGACACCGTAGGCGGTCTCGTCGCTCACGAAATGGGCCATGTCCCGAAACGTGGCGAGGTGTTTGAAGGCTTTGGTTTGCGCTTAGAGGTCATGCACGCTAAGGGTGGCGCGGTACGCTGGTTTAAAGTCCTGCCCAGCGCAGCTAAAGACCAGGATGAGTCGCTTACTGGGCAGTAGGCGCCAGGCGTTTCACATGCTGGCTAACAGGCTGCAGTTGCGGACGCCCACAACCGTAAAGCCCCAATGGTTTGTTTTTGCCGCGCTAGCGGTATTGGGTTGGCTGTTGGCGTGGTCATTTGCCTGGCCGTGGGCGCATGAGGCCGTGGGCTTGGCCTTGCACCAGCCGCTTCTGCTTTACAGCTGGTGGCACTAACGGCTGTGTTTTACCTGCTGTTAAGCCCCGCCAAGCCGCGTACGCAAATGCTTCAAACATGGTGGTTGGCCACCAACTGGCTGGCCAGCGTGACGTGGTGGTTGGTGCACGCCATGACGACCTACACCAACCTGTACTATCTCGCCGCTGCGGCTTTGGTGCTGTTGCTAGGCGCAGCCCTCGCCTTGTACATGGCGGTGTGCCTGGGCGGTGCAACAGCCTATTTACTGCCAGCATGTGCCAAGCAGCGTTGGCTTCAGGCGCTTGTTGTGGCCGCGGCGTGGACGCTGGCCGAATGGTTGCGTGCGCAATGGTTTACGGGGTTTCCTTGGGGCGAGTTGGCCTACACCCATGTGGATAACTTGCGCGGTTCAGCCGCAATACTCGGTAGCAGCGGTGTAGGGGCCTGCTTGGTGGGCTTGTGCGCTTGGTGGGCGTTGTGGTTGCGCCGCCCCAAGTTTGGCGCACCTGCGGTGCTTGCTGGCTTCTTAACTGCAGCTGTGCTGCTGCCGTCCCACTACGTGGCCAGTTGGCTGCCGCAATGGACAACACCTGGCAAGACCAGTGACGTGACCCTGGTGCAAGGCAACGTCAAGCAAGACGCCAAGTTCGCATCAAGTCGTACACAAACCACCAGTTGGTACCTGCAACAAGTGCAGCAAGCCACAACACCACTGGTGGTGCTGCCTGAAACCGCATTGGTGCAACTGCCACAGCATCTGTCACCTGAGGTATGGACCAGCCTGCAAACCGGGCTGGATCGCGAGCAACGCGCAGCCATCATAGGAATGCCGCTGTCTGCAGGTGATGGCAGCTACCTCAACGCTGTGTGGGGCCTGTCGCCTGATCAGGTTTCGCCTTATGTTTACGGCAAACATCACCTGGTGCCCTTTGGCGAGTTTGTGCCGTTAGGGTTTCAGTGGCTCACAGATGCCATGGGCATACCGCTGGGTGGGTTTAGCCGTGGTAGCTTGGATCAGCCGCCTATGGCATGGGATGGCCAGCAGTTGGCTGTGCAAATTTGCTATGAAGACGTCTTTGGTGATGAACTCGCCCAGCGCTTGTGGCGCAGCAACGGCACGCCTACTGCATGGGTGAATGTCAGCAACTTGGCGTGGTTTGGCAGTACACCGGCCATAGCCCATCACTTGCTCATGGCCAGGTGGCGCGCCATGGAAACTGGCCGCCCCGTGATCAGGGCGACCAATACGGGTGCGACAGCCATCATTGATGCCAACGGTGACGTGACCGCGCAACTGCCACATAACCAGCGCAGCCAGTTGCTAGGCTCATTCACAGGGCACAGTGGCTTAACGCCTTACGTTCAGTGGGCTGGGCGCTGGGGTCATACGCCTGTTTGGCTGTTGTCTTTGTTGGTGCTGGCTGCAGCCGGTTTAAGACGCCACCTGGCCCGCACACACCAGCGAACCAGGCCACTCACCAGTTAGTGCGGCGCGCATATCGCTGCCGAGCAAATCACCAGTGCCGACACTGCGCCCCCATAAAGGCAAAAGAGGCCGTTAATGCATGCCCTTTCGTGTGTGCCAGCCGGAATTGGTCTCAAAGCGGCGCACCGCTTGAGCCTGGTTTGGTTAGCCGCTCAAAAGCAGTCGTAAAATCAAGGGTTTTCGCCAGTGTGCGCCGTGTGGCGTGCACAGGCTCTTTTGCATTACCGGCGTTGTTGTTCATGCTCACTTTCCAGCAAATCATTCTTACCCTGCAAAACTACTGGGACAAGCAAGGTTGCGCCTTGTTGCAGCCCTATGACATGGAAGTGGGTGCAGGCACCAGCCACACGGCTACGTTTTTGCGCGCCATTGGCCCAGAGCCCTGGAAAGCGGCTTACGTGCAGCCCAGCCGCCGTCCCAAAGACGGGCGCTATGGCGAAAACCCCAACCGTTTACAGCATTACTACCAGTTTCAAGTGGCGCTAAAGCCCGCGCCTGACAACATCTTGGATTTGTACTTGGGCAGCCTTGAAGCCTTGGGTTTTGACCTCAAACAAAACGACATTCGTTTCGTTGAAGACGACTGGGAGAACCCAACGCTTGGCGCATGGGGCCTGGGTTGGGAAGTGTGGCTAAACGGTATGGAAGTGACGCAGTTCACCTACTTCCAGCAGGTTGGCGGCATTGACTGCAAGCCCGCTACCGGCGAGATCACCTATGGCCTTGAGCGCTTGGCCATGTACCTGCAAGGCGTGGACAATGTCTACAACCTCAAGTGGACAGATACCGTTAGCTATGGCGACGTGTACCTGCAAAACGAGCAAGAGCAGTCCGCCTACAACTTTGAGCACAGTGACACCGACTTTTTGTTCACTGCGTTTGCAGCCCACGAACGCCAAGCGGTGCACCTGATTGCGACGCAGCTCACCTTGCCAGCTTACGAGCAAGTTCTTAAAGCGGCGCACACCTTCAACCTGCTGGACGCGCGCGGCGCCATCAGCGTGACCGAGCGAGCCGCCTACATTGGACGCATACGCAATTTGGCGCGCGCTGTGGCGCAAAGCTACCTAGAGAGTCGTGAGCGCCTGGGCTTCCCGCTGGCACCGCCCGAGTGGCTGGCCACATTGCAACAAGCCGCTGCTTAAACCCATTCGAGACACGCATACATGTCCACAGACAACTTACTCGTAGAACTGTTCGTAGAAGAACTGCCACCCAAAGCACTCAACAAGCTGGGCAACGCCTTTGCAGGTGTTTTGCTAGACACGCTCAAAGCCAATGGTTTGGCCTCGCAGGCCAGCACACTCACCGCCTATGCCTCGCCCAGGCGCTTGGCCGCACACATCACAGCAGTCTCGGCCAAAGCGCCGGACAAGCAACAGCTGCAAAAACTCATGCCCGTAGCCGTTGGTCTGGATGCGGACGGAGGCGCGACACCGGCGTTGCTTAAAAAATTGCAAGCGTTAGGCGCGGACGAGTCTGCCGTGGCCCAACTGCAACGTCAGCCTGATGGCAAAGCTGAAAGCTTGTATTTGGAGCGCACGGTAGTGGGCGTCGCGTTGGCGCAAGGCTTGCAGCAGGCCATTGAGCAAGCCATTGCCAAGTTGCCCATACCCAAGGTCATGACTTACCAGTTGCACAGCAACTGTGAGCTACCCGGTTGGAGCAGCGTGAACTTTGTGCGGCCAGCCCACGGTTTGGTGGCGCTGCACGGCAGCGCTGTGGTGGCTGTCACGGCCCTGGGCTTGATAGCAGGCAATACCACCAAAGGCCACCGGTTTGAGGCCAAGACCGACACCATCACCATTGCCCACGCCGACCAATACGCAGACCAGTTGCGCGAGCAAGGTGCGGTTGTGGCCTCTTTTGACGAGCGACGCAACCTCATTCGCCAGCAGCTCAATGCTGCGGCCAAGGCGGCCAGCACCGAGGTTTCTGGCGAGTTGACAGCGATTGACGATGATGCATTGCTGGACGAGGTGTGTGCCTTGGTTGAGCGCCCCAACGTGGTGACCTGCGCCTTTGAGTCCGAGTTTTTGCAGGTGCCACAAGAGTGTCTCATCCTCACCATGAAGGCCAACCAAAAATACTTTCCGTTGCTAGACCAGGCGGGCAAGCTGAGTAACCAGTTCCTGGTGGTCAGCAATATCACCCCAGCAAACGCCAGCCAGGTCATTGGGGGTAACGAGCGCGTGGTGCGTCCGCGCCTGGCTGATGCCCAGTTTTTCTTTAACCAAGACCGCAAAAAAACCTTGGCCTCGCGCGTGCCTGAATTGGCCAAAGTGGTCTATCACAACAAGCTGGGCAGCCAAGGTGAGCGCACTGCTCGCGTGGCCGCTTTGGCGCAGCATATTGCACAGGCCTGGGTGGCCGCAGGGCACGGCAACGCCGCTTTGCCAGAGCTGGCCAGTCAGGCTGCAACGCTTGCCAAGTGTGACTTGCTCACAGATATGGTGGGCGAGTTTCCAGAGCTGCAAGGCGTGATGGGCGGCTATTACGCTCGCCACGACGGCTTGGGCGACGAGCTGGCCCTGGCCATTGAAGACCACTACCGTCCCCGCTTTGCCGGTGATGACTTGCCACGCAACGACGTGGGCTTGGTGGTGGCGTTGGCTGACAAACTAGAGACCCTGGTCGGCATGTTTGGCATTGGCAATGTCCCCACCGGCGAGCGTGATCCGTTTGCTTTGCGTCGCCACGCCCTGGGCGTGACGCGCATGCTGATTGAGGCCGATGTGCCACTAGCCCTTGCCGACTTGATTGCTTACGCGCAAAGCGTGTTTGGCAACTTGCTAAGCGCTGACCTGGCCCCTCTTGCCAGCTTTGTGCAAGACCGCATGGCGGGCATGCTGCGCGAGCAAGGCTTTGGCGCAAAAGCCATTGATGCTGTGCTGGCGCTTAACCCCAGCCTGTTGGCAGACGTGCCAAAGCGTTTACAAGCCGTGCGCACCTTTGCCGACATGCCTGAGAGCGAGGCCTTGGCAGCAGCCAACAAACGCATTGGCAACATACTCAAAAAATCGGCTGACGAAGCCAAGGCAGTTGATGCAGCCTTGTTTGTAGAGCCAGCCGAAAGCGCTCTGTTTGCTGCCATGCAAACAACAGCCGACGTTGCCAACGCCGCATTTGAAGGGGGCGACTACACCGCATCGCTGCAGGCATTAGCCGCACTGCGCACACCTGTAGATGCATTCTTTGACGGTGTAATGGTCAATGCCGACGATGCCGCTGTGCGGGCCAACCGTCTGGGCTTGCTGTCGCAACTGCATGTCACCATGAACCGCGTGGCCGACTTGTCACGCTTGGCGCACTAAGGCCTTGGCCAAAGCCATGAACAATCAACAACCGCTGGTGGTGCTGGACAGAGACGGCACGCTCAACGTAGACGACCAAGACTACGTCACCAGCGCCGACGATTGGAGCCCCGTACCGGGCGCGCTAGAGGCGGTGGCTAGACTTAACGAGGCGGGCTGGCGTGTGGTGGTGGCCACCAACCAGTCTGGCCTGGGGCGTGGCTTGTTTGACGTGGCCACACTCAACGCAGTGCACACCAAAATGCACAAAATGATGGCGGCAGTAGGCGCTCGCGTAGAGGCGGTGTTCTTTTGCCCGCACACACTGGACGACGGCTGTGACTGCCGCAAACCTGCGCCAGGCCTCATATCCCGCATTGGCGAGCGCTTTGGTGTGCCGCTGGTCAAGGTGCCGGTGGCGGGTAACACGGTGCGCCACATGCAAGCCGCGCATGCGGCCGGTGCGCAACCGCATTTGTTGCTGGTAGGCAAATGCGCGCAATACACGCCAGACAACTTGCCACCAGATTTGCCACCCAATACCAACGTGCATGCCAGCCTGGATGCCTTTGTCGATTACTTGCTGACCAGCCACAATGCTTAACCTAACCAGCTATTTATGACCATGCGCGCAGACAAGCCTTCTCTTTTAGCCGTCAGCATTGCGTTTGTGCGCTCACTGGTGCACGCCTTGTGGATGGCTTTGACGGTGGTGCCTTGGGCCATGGTGGTGCTGGTCAGTGCGCCGTTTTTAAATGGCACGCAAATTTACTGGCTGTGCACGGGCTGGCTGCGTCTGGCGGTTACGGGTGGCCATGTCATTTTGGGCATTCAAAACCGCGTCACAGGTTTTGAAAACCTGCCCACAGCTGATGACAGCCAGGCCATTTTGTTGCTCAAGCACCAATCTACGTGGGAGACTTTTTCTATGCCCACGCTGATGCCTCACCCCTTGGCCTATGTATTCAAGCGTGAGCTGTTGTTCGTGCCATTCTTTGGTTGGGCCATGGCGCGCATGGACATGATTCACATAGACAGGCGCAAGCGCTCACAGGCATTTGCCAAAGTGGTCGAGCAGGGGCGCCGTCTGTTGGCGCAAGGCACTTGGGTGATCATGTTTCCAGAGGGCACGCGCGTAGACAGAGGCCAGGTTGGCACCTATAAAACGGGTGGTACCAAGCTGGCGGTGCAGACAGGCGCCCCTGTCATTCCGGTGGCGGTAACCTCAGCCAAGTGCTGGCCGCGCAAGGCGTTCATCAAGTACCCAGGTGTGGTGGACATCGTGATTGGTCAACCCATACCTAGCGTTGGTCGACAGCCAGACGAACTGATGGTGCAGGTGCAAACCTGGATTGAGTCCGAAATGCGCCGTCTGGATCCTGAGGCTTACCCCGCCTGATGTGGCGCGGGGCGGTGCGCGCTGTGTCTGGACAACTTGGTTTTGACTGGGGCGACGCTGAGCCACAAGCAAAGCCGCTGCCTTCGGTTGACACGCCAGCGGCTATGCCACCCAAGGCCTTGACCAAGCCTGCAGGGCCTGTCGAGCGCGGCGATGACTTTGCGCAAGTGGTGGGGTTGGCCAGCTGGCAGCATCCGTTGGCCAATCGGCAATTGCGCCTGCCCACCGCGCAGCTGGGCTACCACCTCAAACGCGGCAAACGCAAAACAGTAGGCATGAGTGTGGGCATTGAGGGCGTGACGGTGAATGCCCCACGCTGGAGTACGGTGGGCGACATTGACGCGGTGTTGTTGTCCAAGGCGGAGTGGCTTATCGCCAAGCTGCAAGCCATGCAAGCGCGCGGCAAAGAGCTGGCCAGCGCGCATATCAAATGGGTAGACGGTGTGCGACTGCCAGTGCTGGGCTGCACGGTTCAGGTCACGCTAGACCCGTCACACCAGTTTGTTCAAAGCGGCCACGCCTTGTGCACCACCAGCGGAGAGTTTGTCACCTGGCAAAACGACCACTGGCAAGCCAATGGCCAGGCTGTGGCGCCAGGTGAGGCCTTGAGATTGTTTGTGGCACTGCCGCAAGCGGCCACCGCCAACCAATTGCGAGACATCACACAAGCCTGGCTGATGCGTCTGGCCACACTTGTGTTTGGCCAACGTTTGGACCACTACGCCCAAACGCTTGGCGTGCGCTACACACAACTCAAGCTGTCAAGCGCCAGCACGCGCTGGGGAAGTGCTACCAGCCAGGGCCACATTCGGCTGAACTGGCGCCTGGTGCACGGGCCCTTGTCTGTGGTGGACTATGTGGTGGTGCATGAGTTATCTCACCTGCGTGAGATGAATCACGGTCCACAATTTTGGGGCACGGTCGCCAGCGTCATGCCCGAGTTCGAGCACCACCGCGACCACCTCAAAAGCTTGCAACTACCCGTTTGGTAGTGCGGTCCAGTGCCACACGCCGTCTTGTTGGTAGCGGCGCACCTTGCCGTCAAACCACAGCTTGTGCAAGTGCGCCACTGACTCGCCCATGGCGAAAGTGGTCTGGTGTAAATCCAGCTCGCGCTTGAACAACACCTGCAACGCAGACGCAGCGGTCATGGGCTGCTCTACGCAGGCTTGCAATACCTCGGCCAGTCTGTCTCGATGATGGTCCAGCAACTGCGTGATGCGCTCGTGCAGGCCCACAAATGGTTTGCCGTGTGAGGGCAATATGCGCACGGTATCTGGTAACAGGCGCATGCGCTCTAGTGAGTCCAGGAACAGCTGAAGCGGGTTGCCCTCGGGCTCGCTGGCATACACGCTGATGTTGGTGGAGATGCGCGGCAGCATCATGTCGCCGCTGATGAGTACGTCTAGGTCGTCGCAGTACAAGGCGATGTGTTCGGGCGCGTGGCCGTAGCCTACTATGCAGCGCCAGTTGCGCTCGCCAATGCGCACGTTCATGGCGTCCAGCAAGCGCGTGTGGGCTTTGGGTACCTTGGGCACCAGAGAGCCGTAGTAGTTTTGTCTGGCGCGCACTTTGGCCACGTCGTCTGGGTTGTTTAAACCGTGAGCGGCAAAAAACGCAGCGGCATCGTGACCACCAAACCCGGTGCCACCTGCGCTGCCAATGTGCGCCATGGAGAAGTCCAGGCTGCTCATCCACAGCGGGCACGAGTAGGCGGGTGTTGACCAGTGCTCAACAAGCCAGTGAGCCAAACCCACGTGGTCGGGGTGCATGTGCGTGACCAGCACACGCAGCACGGGCAGGCCGTCCAGTGCGGTGTCAAACAGGTGCAGCCACTGCTCGCGTGAGCTGGGTGCGTCTATGCAGCAGTCCACAATGCTCCAGCCGTCGGTCATCACGCCGTTGACGTCCAGGCGGTCGCGCAGCAGCCACAGGTTGATGTGGTTGAGCGCAAATGGCAAGGCCATGCGTACCCACTTCACGCCAGGTGCGACTTCCAGCGCCTCGGTGGTGCTGGGCAGTCTGTCGCCCAAGGGGTAGTGCAAGCGGGCTTCAAGTTCGTTCATGGTGTTTGCCTTAAGATGCACCTGATATTGGGATTGACGTTTACGTTAACGTCAGTGTTGCATTCATTTTAAGAAGACCACCGCAGGACATATGTCGCCATGGCAGCGCTCACCTACACCATTAGCGACCTCGCTAAAGAGTTTGACCTCACTACCCGGGCTATTCGGTTTTACGAAGACATGGGCTTGTTGCAGCCCGAGCGCAGCGGCGCAGGTGGCCGGGTGCGTATTTATTCAGCGCGCGACCGTACGCGGCTAAAGCTCACGCTGCGCGCCAAGCGCTTGGGGCTTAGCTTGTCTGAGGCCAAAGACATCATAGACACCTACGACAGCCCGCGTGACACAGCGCCTCAGTTGCAAAAATTTTTGCTGATCCTGGCGCAGCACAAGGCGCAGCTGCAAGAACAGCTGTCAGACCTGCAAGCCAACCTGGACGAAATCAAAACCCACGAAAAAGAGGCCAAGGCTTTGCTGAGTAAGGTTAAAGCCACGGCTTGACCCATCACGCGCATCAGTGCCCACGCTGATAAGGCGTGGCGGCAGACATTTTCGGCATAATGCAGATTGACGTTTACGTAAACGTCAATCAAAATAACGGCCGATATGACCTCACACCAACACCCAGACGAAGAAAGCCTCGCACCAGTTGATGGGCTTTCGCCCATGCGGCGCGTGCAGCAAAGCTTGGAGCGCCAAGGCATGATGCGCGCGTGGGGCGTGCGTCTGGAGCACGCAGACTTGGGCACTTGTGCGCTGCACATGCCGTTTTCGGATGCAGTGAGTCAGCAGCAGGGCAGTTTTCACGGCGGTGCCATGGGTGCATTGGCGGACATTGCAGGCGGCTATGCCGCACTCACTGTTGCGCCGCCAGACTGTGAAGTGATGACGGCTGAGTACAAGATCAACTTTTTGGCGGCCAAAACCGGTGGCAGCTTGCAGGCTTTGGGCACTGTGGTGAAGGCCGGCAAGCGTTTGCTGGTGGCCACTGCCGAGGTGACGCACGTGGCAGACGACGGTACGCGCACCGTATGTGCGCTGATGCAGCAAACCTTGGTGCCTGTGCCCAAGACCTACTAAAACGCATAACTTGCAGACAGACTTTTCAGGAGACACCCATGAGCAATTTACCCGGTTTGAACTTTGACCTTGGCGCAGACATTGACGCACTGCGTGACGCCGTGCACGACTTTGCCCAAGCAGAGATTGCCCCGCGTGCGGCACAAATTGACCGTGACGACCAGTTTCCCATGGACACCTGGCGCAAGATGGGCGACTTGGGGCTACTGGGCATGACAGTGCCCGAGGCCGATGGCGGCACTGGCATGGGCTACCTCGCGCATATGGTTGCCATGGAGGAAATCTCGCGTGCCAGCGCCTCCGTGGGCTTGAGCTATGGCGCGCACAGCAACTTGTGTGTGAACCAAATCAACCGCAACGGCACGCCAGAGCAAAAAGCCAGGTACTTACCCAAACTCATGAGCGGCGAGCACGTGGGCGCCTTGGCCATGAGTGAGCCGGGCGCGGGCTCGGACGTGATCAGTATGAAGTTGCGCGCTGAAGACAAGGGTGGCTACTACGTGCTAAACGGCTCCAAGATGTGGATTACCAACGGCCCAGACGCTGACACCTTGGTGGTCTACGCCAAAACAGAGCCCGAGTTGGGTGCGCGTGGGGTGACAGCCTTTTTGATTGAAAAAGACATGAAGGGCTTTTCTGTAGCCCAAAAACTGGACAAGCTGGGCATGCGCGGCAGCCATACGGGGGAGCTGGTGTTTAACAATGTAGAGGTGCCGGAAGCCAATATATTGGGGGGCTCAACATGGGCGCCAAGGTGCTGATGAGTGGCCTTGACTACGAGCGCGCAGTGCTGTCTGGCGGGCCGCTGGGCATCATGCAAGCGGTCATGGACAACGTGATTCCCTACATTCACGACCGCAAGCAGTTTGGTCAAAGCATTGGCGAGTTCCAACTCATTCAGGGCAAAGTGGCGGACATGTATACCGTGCTGCAAGCAGCGCGCTCATTTGCCTACACAGTGGCTAAAAACCTAGACGCCTTGGGTGTGGAGCATGTGCGCCAAGTGCGCAAGGACTGCGCATCCGTCATTTTGTGGACGGCAGAAAAAGCCACCTGGATGGCCGGCGAAGGCATTCAAATATTTGGTGGCAACGGTTACATCAACGACTACGACTTGGGCCGCTTGTGGCGCGACGCCAAGCTGTATGAAATTGGTGCGGGTACCAGCGAAATTCGCCGCATGTTGATAGGGCGTGAGTTGTTTGCTGAAACGTGTTGAACCGGGCGAGGCGAGCCTTGTAAGAAAAATGTGCCAACGTAGCGCGACAATGTCGGTATGACCAAATCTCTTAGCGACCTCTTTGACCACAACCGCCAGTGGGCGGCCGACATGCAAGCCCACAACCCGGGTTTTTTCACGCGGCTTAAAAACCAGCAAAAGCCCAAATACATGTGGATTGGCTGCTCGGACAGCCGCGTGCCTGCCAACCAGATTACCGGGCTGGAGCCGGGTGAGGTGTTTGTGCACCGCAACGTGGCCAACGTTGTGGTGCACTCAGACCTGAACGCTTTGTCTACGCTGCAGTTTGCCGTAGAGCGCCTTAAAGTGCGTCACGTGATGGTTGTGGGGCACTACGGCTGCTCTGGCGTGCAAGCTGCGCTTGAGCGGGCACGCATTGGGCTGGCAGACAACTGGTTGCGTCACATACAAGACGTGCGCGACCAGCATCAAGACCTGTTGGAAGCCATAGCCCAGCCTCATCGCATGGACGCCTTGTGCGAGCTCAACGTAATCGAGCAAGTGCTCAACGTGTGCCAAACCACGGTGATGCAAGACGCGTGGCTGCGTGAGCAAAAGGTAACCGTGCACGGCTGGGTGTATGGCTTGAACGACGGCTTGCTGCAAGACTTGCACATCACCGTTGATGACTCTGTTGCGCTGGACACCAGTTACCGTCAAGCCGTTGCCAACGTGGCCGCGGCCAAGCGAGGTTAAGCCATGCCCAACAGCAACACAGCACAAAAACTAGACTCCAGCGTGGCCTTTGACATGGCCAACGCCTTGTTGGATGGCTTTAACCGCCACTACCGTTTGTTTAGGGCCGAATCTGCCAGGGGCAAGCACCGTTTTGAGACCCAGGACTGGGCCGCACAACAACGCGGGCAGCGTGAGCGCATCGAGTTTTATGACTTGCGCGTACGCGAGGCTGTTACCCGCCTGGAGCGTGAATTCAAAGCCAGCGAAAAATCGTTTGCCGTGTGGCAGCAAGTGAAGCTGCACTTTGTGGGCTTGCTCATAGACCACCACCAGCCCGAGTTGGCCGAGTCGTTTTTTAACTCTGTGACCACCAAAATTTTGCACAGGGGTTACTTCAACAACGATTTCATTTTTGTACGCCCTGCAATCAGCACCGAGTACATAGACAACGCCAACCCAGCCAAACCGACATACCGGGTCTACTACCCCACGCAGCACAGCATGCGCGACGACGTTACGCGCATCGTGACCGACTTTGAGTTGCAGTGCCAATGGGATGATTTGCAACGCGACATTGACTGGCTGCAACAAGCCATGCTGGCCAGGTTCGACCACCACAGGTTGCGGCCCAACTTTCAGTTTCAAGTGCTGTCCAGCTTGTTTTTTAGAAACAAGGGGGCGTACATCGTTGGCAAGGTCATCAATGGTTTTCAAGAGGTGCCATTTGCCATAGCGGTGTTGCACAACGAGCAAGGCAAGTTGCACCTGGATGCGGCCTTGTTCAGCGAAGACGACTTGCTGATGTTGTTTAGCTTTGCCCGCGCCTACTTCATGGTTGACATGGAGATACCGTCGGCCTACGTACAGTTTTTGCGCAGCATGATGCCGCGCAAACCGCGCACAGAGTTGTACAGCGCCCTGGGGCTGGCCAAGCAGGGCAAGACGCTGTTTTACCGCGACTTTTTAGCGCACCAACGCCAAAGCACAGACCGCTTCCGAATAGCGCCTGGTATCAAGGGCATGGTGATGCTGGTGTTTGACCAGCCCAGTTTTCCGTTCGTGTTCAAGGTCATCAAAGACTATTACCCGCCGCAAAAAGACACTACCCGCGAGCAAATCAAGGGCAAGTATTTGCTGGTCAAGCAACACGACCGCGTGGGGCGCATGGCCGATACGCTGGAGTATTCAGACGTGGCCTTTCCGCTGTCGCGATTTGAACCCGAGTTGATTGAAGAAATCAAAAAATTTGCGCCCAGCCAACTGGAAATCAGCGATACCAATGGCGACGGCAACATGGAGGTGGTGATTAAGCACGTCTACATAGAGCGGCGCATGATTCCGCTCAACATTTACCTGCAAGAAGCCTTTGATGCCTTGCAAGTCAATGACCAGGACGCGCGCGCTTGGGACCAGCTCAATCAGGCGGTGGTGGAGTATGGCAACGCCATCAAGGACCTGGTGGCTGCCAACATCTTCCCTGGCGATATGTTGTGGAAAAACTTCGGCATCACCCGCCATGGCAAGGTGGTGTTTTACGACTACGACGAAATCGAATACATCACAGACTGCAATTTCCGCCGCGTGCCTGCCCCGCGTAACGAAGAAGATGAAATGTCTGGTGACATTTGGTATTCGGTAGGCCCCAAAGACGTGTTCCCAGAGACATTCGCGCCATTTCTACTAGGCAACCCCAAAGTGCGCAGCGTCTTTATGAAGCACCACGCAGACTTGTTGGACGCCGCCTTTTGGCAAGACCATCAAGCCCGTATCAAAGAGGGCCACGTGCACGACGTCTTCCCGTATGAGGCATCTAGCCAACTGCGTCGCATGGTCGCGCAGGCTTAACAACAACCCCGCATCAACTGGAGATCAACATGTCAACCACCACACAAAACGACCCAGTCGTCATCGTCAGCGCGGCGCGCACGCCAATGGGGGCATTTCAAGGTGACTTTGCGTCCCTGTCTGCACACGACTTGGGCGGCGTCGCTATTGCCGAGGCCGTCAGGCGCGCTGGCATTGATCCGGCCGTGGTGGGCGAGTTGTTGTTTGGCAACTGCCTGATGGCTGGCCAAGGCCAGGCGCCTGCACGCCAAGCGGCGCTCAAAGGTGGCTTGCCGCTGTCAACGGGGGCGGTTACCCTGTCCAAAATGTGTGGCTCAGGCATGAAGGCCACCATGCTTGCGCACGACATGTTGCTGGCAGGCTCTGAGAACGTGATGATTGCCGGCGGTATGGAGAGCATGACCAACGCACCCTACTTGCTGCAAAAGGGCCGCGGTGGCTACCGCATGGGTCACGACAAAATTTACGACCACATGATGCTGGACGGTCTGGAAGACGCCTATGAGGCGGGTCGTTCTATGGGTACTTTTGGTGAAGACTGCGCTGCCAAATACAACTTCACCCGTGAAGCGCAAGACGCCTTTGCCACAGAGTCTGTCAAGCGTGCGCAAGCTGCAAGCAGCAATGGTGTGTTTGCTGCCGAGATTGCGCCCGTGACTGTGAAAGACCGCAAAGGCGAGCGCGTGGTAAGCATTGACCAAGGCCCGGGCAGCATCAACACCGACAAAATACCAACCCTGCGCGCCGCCTTCAAAAAAGACGGGGGCACCATTACCGCTGCCAGCTCGTCGTCTATTAACGACGGCGCAGCGGCCTTGGTGCTGATGCGCGCGAGTCAGGCTGAAAAGCTGGGCGCAGCGCCATTGGCACGCGTGTTGGGCCACGCCACACACGCGCAAGAACCCAACTGGTTCACCACCGCGCCTGTTTTTGCCATGCAAAAGTTGCTGACCAACACAGGCCTTGTGGTTGAGGACATTGACTTGTTTGAAATCAACGAGGCCTTTGCTGTGGTGCCCATGGCAGCCATGGCCGACATGAATATTCCACACAGCAAAGTCAATGTGCACGGTGGCGCTTGTGCCTTGGGCCATCCCATTGGTGCCAGTGGCGCGCGCATTATTGTCACGCTGCTCAATGCGCTAAAGCAACACGGTGGCAAGCGTGGCATGGCGTCTTTGTGCATTGGCGGGGGCGAAGCCACCGCCATGGCATTTGAATTGATCTGAGGCTGGCGCTATGTTGTTAAACGATGACCAGCGCATGGTGCAAGAGGCTGTGCGCGCTTTCGCCCAAGAGCAGCTGTGGCCCAACGCCGCCATTTGGGACAAAGCCCATACATTCCCCAAAGAGGTTCACAAAGGGCTGGCCGAGCTGGGCTGTTACGGCATTTGCGTGCCCGAAGAGCTGGGTGGTGCAGGCCTGGACTACGTCAGCCTGGCTGTGGTGCTAGAAGAAATAGCAGCCGGTGACGGCGGCACCAGCACCGTCATCTCGGTGACCAACTGCCCGGTGAACGCCATACTCATGAAAGACGGCAATGCCCAGCAGCAGCGCGATTGGCTAACACCCCTGGCGCAAGGCGAGATGTTGGGTGCTTTTTGCTTGACCGAGCCCCATGTGGGCAGCGATGCCTCGGGCTTGCGCACCACGGCCGTGCGGGATGGCGATCACTATGTACTCAATGGCGTCAAGCAGTTCATCACCAGCGGCCAAAATGCCGACGTGGCCGTTGTGATCGCTGTCACCGACAAGGCGGCCGGCAAACGGGGCATGAGCGCGTTTTTGGTGCCCACCAAAGCTGAAGGCTATGTGGTGGCCAGGCTGGAGGACAAGCTGGGCCAACACTCCAGCGACACTGCACAAATCAATCTGGAGAACTGCCGTGTGCCAGTGGAGAACCGCTTGGGCGAAGAGGGCGAGGGTTACCGCATTGCCTTGGGCGCGCTTGAGGGTGGACGCGTGGGCATTGCCGCACAAAGCATTGGCATGGCCAGAAGTGCCTTGGAGTGCGCGCTCACCTATGCCAAGCAACGCGAGTCATTTGGCCAGCCCATTTTCAACCACCAGGCTGTTGGCTTCAAGTTGGCCGACATGGCCACGCAAATAGAGGCTGCTCGCGCCCTCACATTGCACGCAGCCGCCATGCGAGACGCCGGCATGCCTTGCCTCAAAGAAGCCGCCATGGCCAAACTGTTTGCCAGTGAAATGGCCGAACAAGTGTGCAGTCAGGCTATACAAATACATGGTGGCTATGGCTATGTGAGTGACTTTCCGGTAGAGCGCATTTACCGCGACGTGCGCGTGTGCCAGATATACGAAGGCACCTCTGATGTGCAGAAAATCCTGATTCAAAGGGCCTTGGCCGGATAACGCAACTTCGCCGGCTGCACATCGTACGAAGTCTCTGGCTTGCCCCTAGAATCGCTTTCTATGAAGATACTTATTCTCGGGGCTGGCCGCGTAGGGGAAAGCGTAGCCGAAAGCTTGGCGTCTGAGCGCAACGACATCACTGTGATCGACACCGATGGCGCGCGGCTGCGGGCCCTGGAGGAGCGCCTGGATTTGCGTGGCGTGGTCGGTAATGGCATACAGCCGTCTGTCTTGCGTCAAGCCGGCGCTGACGATGCCGATATGGTGATTGCTTGCTCCGCCATGGACGAGACCAACCTGGTCGTGTGCAAAGTGGCGCACGATGTCTTTGGTGTACCAACCACCATTGCGCGCTTGCGCTCTAGTGAGTTTCAAGAAGGTGACGAGCTGCTGTCGCGTGCAGGCTTTGCCGTTGACCACGTGATTTGTCCTGAAGAGTCGGTGATGGACTACATACACCAGCTCATTCAATACCCAGAGGCTTTGCAGGTGCTGCATTTTTCGCAAGAGCGCGCCAGTATGGTGGCCGTTCGGGCAGTGTCTGGCAGTGCGTTGGCGGGCCACACCTTGGGTGAGTTTAAAGAGCTGTTCCCAGAGGCTGAAATGCGTGTTGTTGCCATTTATCGCAACAGATACGCCATGCCCAATACGGCCAATACGCGCATCCTGGAGGGTGACGAGGTTTTTGTATTGGCTGACAAACAGAAACTTCGCGCCGTTTTATTTGCCCTTCATAAACGCGACAGGCCTGTACAGCGCGTCATGATTGCAGGTGGCGGACGCGTTGGTATGCGTTTGGCAAAAAGTCTGGTTGGAGACTACCACGTCAAAATCATTGAGCGCGACAAGAAGCGGTGTGATTTTTTGGCAGAGCAGTTGCCCAGCGATGTCCTGGTATTGCAAGGTGACGTGGCCGACGCGGATTTGCTAGAGGAAGAGAACGTAGGCGAAATGGACTTGTTTTTGTCGCTCACCAATGACGACGAGGACAACATCATGTCCGCCATGTTGGCCAAGAGAATGGGGGCGCAACGCGTGATGGCGCTCATCAACAGGCGCCTATGCCGAGATGATGGAAGGCTCCACCATAGACATTGCCATATCCCCTGCGCAAACCGTGATTGGCGAGTTGCTGGCCCACTTGCGCCGTGGTGACGTGGCCGCGGTACACAGCTTGCGCCGAGGCGCTGCCGAAGTGTTGGAGGGTGTCGCGCGTGGCGATATCAAGACGTCCAAGTTGGTGGGGCGCAGGCTTGAGGAAATCAAGCTGCCCAAAGGCGCCAGCATTGGCGCCATCGTGCGCGGCGAGGGTAGGGACTCGGAGGTGTTGATGCCCCACCATGACACACTCATTGAGGCAGACGATCACATCATTGTGTTTATTCCCAACAAGCGCTATGTGCGCGACGTGGAAAAGCTGTTCCAAGTCAGCGCCACATTCTTTGGCTAGGGCTGGCATGTACGATTTCAAGCCAGTATTGGCCGCACTGTCTCGCGTGCTGATGGTGTTTTCACTCACGTTTTGGGTGCCATGGGCATGGTCCTGGTGGGGAGACGAGCACCGCTTGCAAGAAGTGTGGCTGATTGGTTTTGCCGCAACCTTCATCAGCGGTGGCCTGCTGATGTGGCGCACGCAAACGCACAGGCGTGAGCTCATGCCCAAAGACGGCTTCATGTTGGTGAACCTGGTCTGGGCGGTGCTACCCGCTTTTGCTGCCTTGCCCCTGTGGCTGGGCGTAGACCGCATGGATTGGACCGATTCTTACTTCGAAGCAGTCAGTGGTCTAACGGCGACGGGTGCCACCGTGCTGACAGGCCTGGACGACTTGCCACTAAGCATCAACATTTGGCGTACGTTTTTGCAGCTGTTTGGTGGCTTGGGCATTATGTTGCTGGTGGTGGCGGTGCTGCCCTTGCTGGGTTTGGGTGGCGTGCAGCTGTACAAGGCCGAAACACCTGGCCCCATGAAGGACGCCAAGCTCACCCCGCGCATTGCTGAGACGGCGCGCGGCTTGTGGGGCGTCTATTTTGTGCTGTCCCTGGGGTGCTTCTTGGGCTACCGCTGGGCAGGCATGAGCTGGTCTGACGCCTTTATGCACATGAGTACCACGGTGAGTTTAGGCGGCTTTTCGTCGCACGACGCCAGTATGGGGTACTTTGAGTCCATGCGTGTTGAGGGCGTGGCCATGGTGTTTATGCTGCTGGCCGGCATCAGCTTTGCGCGCTACTTTATTGTGTGGCGTATGCGCTCTGTGATGAGTTTGGTGCACGACATGGAGGTGCGCAGCTATCTGGGCGTGATTGTGGTGAGTATTGGTTTGGTCAGCTTGCTGCTGGCGGCTCACAACACGGTAGACAGCTTTCCCGAGGCATTGCGCGTGTCGGCGTTTCAGGTGATATCGGTTGCAACGACAACGGGTTACTCATCGGCCGACTATGCCTTGTGGCCGGCTTTTGCGCCGGTATTGTTGGTGTTCCTGGGCTGCTTTGTATCGTGTGCAGGCTCCACTGGTGGCGGCATCAAGATGGTGCGCATGATCATGCTGGTCAAGCAAGCGCGCCGCGAGCTGGTGCGGGCCATTCACCCGCGCGTGGTGAATCCAGTGCACATTGGCGGCGAGTCCATCAGCAACGGCGTGCTGATGTCTGTCATGGCGTTCATGTTGATTTATGGCGCCACCATCATTACGCTTACCATGGTGTTGCTGTACACCGGTATGGACATGATCACCGCGTTTACTGCGGTTGTGGCCTGCGTCAACAACATTGGCCCGGGTTTGGGTGAGGTGGGTCCTGCAGGTAACTTTGGCGGTTTGACAGATTTTCAAACGTGGGTGTGTACCTTTGGCATGATGCTGGGACGCTTGGAGTTGTTGTCTGTGCTGGTCTTGTTTACCGCGCAGTTTTGGCGCAAATAGCGCTGCATTGGAGCTAAGTCATGGCAATTACAAAAGGCTATCAGGCGCTGGTTAACGAAGCCATGGCGCAAGTCACCACCTATACGGTGGCCGACGTTGTGGCGCGCATGGGCTCGGACGCGGGTTTGCAGTTGGTAGACATTCGCGACATACGCGAGTTAACGTCAGGCGGTACAGCCTTGGACGCTGTGCACGCGCCACGCGGTATGTTGGAGTTTTGGGTGGACCCAGCTTCGCCTTATCACAAGCCTTTGTTTGCGGATGAATCCAAAGAGTTTGTGTTGTTTTGCGGTGCAGGCTGGCGCAGCGCCTTGGCGGCCCAAACCTTGCAGGACATGGGTATGACCAACGTGGCCCATATTGACGGCGGCTTTGCCAGCTGGCTGGCCGCCAACGCACCCACAGAAACATTAGAGCAGCGCAAGGCCAGGCGCGCCTGATCACTGCTGCCAGTCATGCCAGTCAAGCCTGCCGATAAACGCAGTCAACCCTGTCCATGCGGGCAAATCAAGACCGTACACAAACCGCAGCTGTTTGGTGATTGTTGTGCACCGCTGCTGGCCGGCCATGCGGTGGCTGACACCGCGCAACAGTTGATGCGCTCTCGCTACACCGCCTACACCTTGGGTGACATGGCGTATGTGGCCAATACCTGGCATGCCAGCACCAGGCCCGCAGACCTCACGCCAGATCCGTTCACGCAGTGGCTGGGTCTAGAGGTTAAAGGCCATCACACGGAGGGTGACCACGCTGAGGTGAGTTTTGTAGCGCGTTACCGCGTTGCAGGCAAAGGCCAGCGTATGACAGAGCGCAGTCGCTTTGTGCGAGAAGGTGGGCGATGGTGGTATGTTGAAGCGCTTTGATGCGCAACGCGTTGGCGGGCATTTCAACATCAATGCGATCCATTTCGAAACTGCCTGGGCGACTGCCCAAACGCTTGTCCAAACGCCCGGGTAAAGCTTTTTTCATTTTCAAACCCACAGTGGCTGGCCACTTGCTTGATAGGCCAGTCGTGGCTCAGCAGCGCTTGCTGCGCCAAGCGCATGGCGTGCTTGGTTTTGAGTTGTTGCCAGGTCGCGCCCTCATCGCGCAGCTGCCTAAACAAGCTGCGCGCAGACATGTTCAGTTGGTCGGCAACGTCGTTGGCGGTCAGGGCTCTGCTGTGGTTGTGCAGCAACCGTTGCACTTGCTGCACCAGCAATCTGTCGCGCCTGTAGTGGCGCACCGTTAGTGGCAGCGCGCGTTGCAGCATGGCGTTTAAGTCTGCTTCGCTGCGGCGCAGTGGCAAGTCCAGGTAACTGCCAGACAAGCGCATGCAGGTATGCGGTGCATCAAAGTGCACTTCGCACGGAAACAGAACGGCGTAAGCGCCGGCATGTTGCGGCGTGGCACATGCAAATGCAGCGCTGTGCAGGTTCAGGCGCGAGTCA
Organism: Comamonadaceae bacterium M7527; assembly: GCA_021044545.1. NCBI lineage: Bacteria > Pseudomonadati > Pseudomonadota > Betaproteobacteria > Burkholderiales > Comamonadaceae > Comamonadaceae bacterium M7527. The sequence continues at coordinate 1,546,483 of CP087990.1, read as the reverse complement.
ACCGCCCAGCTGCAAAACCCCAGCAAGTTGCGCAGCAAGGTGACGTGGCAAAACTCCTGGTACTCGGGTGCTACGCCATGGTCTATCAAGTGCACGTCCACCAACCCGTTCACTGAGGCGCCGACATTGAGTGTGACGCGATTGGTGAGCAAGCCATGGTGACGGCACCACCTGTGCATGGCGGTGCCCAAGTTGGGCGCGCCCATGGATGCACGCGCCAGCATGCCGTAGCTTCCCCAGGGCAATGCACGCTCAAACCAGCCCAGTGCTTCATCGTTCAGGGCGCGCATGGCCCAGTCGCTGGCCACTTCCATTTGCGAGGCGGTGACCGTGGCTTTGGTGTTGCGCACAGAAGCTGGCGTAATTTGTGCTTGCTGTAGCCATTTGTCTGTGTCAAGGCCAGCGTCTTGCAAAGCCTTGAAAATACAAGCGATGTAGGCCATTGGAGTGGCTGATTGCCCCCCGTTGGGTTTACCGTAGGTGTGCGTGTTGCCTGAAGTCATAAGTCATTGTAGTGGCGCAATTTGCAACTTTATAGGCGGCACAAGTGTCTGTTGCAGGGGTAAGCTGTAGGCAATGTTCAGCCCATTTTTTGTAGGACAAGGTGCCATGCCTCAATTGCGCAGCCAGCTCAACCCCAGAAGTGCAGAGTTTCAAGCCAATGCCGCCGCCATGCAGGCGGTTGTGGACGATTTGAAAGCCGTAACAGCACAAACCACAGCAGGCGGTGGTGAAGCGGCCAAAGCCAAGCATGTGGCGCGCGGCAAGCTGCTGCCCCGTGACCGCGTGCTTGCTTTGCTCGATGCGGGCTCACCGTTTTTAGAGCTGTCGCCCATGGCGGCTTACAACATGTATGACAACGCCGCGCCTGCCGCAGGCGTTATTACGGGCATAGGCCGGGTCAATGGCGTGGACTGTATGGTGGTGTGCAACGACGCCACAGTCAAAGGCGGCACCTACTTTCCCATGACGGTGAAAAAACACTTGCGCGCCCAAGAAGTGGCGCAGCAAAACAACTTGCCGTGTGTCTATTTGGTGGACTCGGGCGGGGCCAACCTGCCCCAGCAAGACGAGGTGTTTCCGGACCGTGACCACTTTGGCCGCATCTTTTACAACCAGGCCAATATGAGCGCTCAAGGCATAGGCCAGGTGGCTGTGGTGATGGGCAGCTGCACAGCGGGTGGTGCTTATGTGCCTGCCATGAGCGACGAGACCATCATTGTTAAAAACCAGGGCACCATTTTTTTGGGCGGTCCGCCGTTGGTGAAAGCTGCCACTGGTGAGGTGGTGAGTGCTGAAGATTTAGGTGGTGGTGATGTGCACACGCGCTTGTCTGGCGTGGCCGACCACTTGGCCAACGACGATCACCATGCGTTGGCGTTGGCGCGGCAAGCGGTGGCCAATCTCAACATCACCAAAACCATGCAAGGTGCAACACGCCCACCCGCACCGCCTGCGTTAGACGCCAAGGAGTTGTACGGCGTGATTCCCACGGATACGCGCAAGCCATTTGATGTGCGTGAGATCATTGCGCGCGTAGTGGACGACAGTGCGTTTGACGAGTTCAAAGCCCGCTTTGGTCCTACGTTGGTGTGTGGCTTTGCCCACATTGAGGGCATGCCTGTGGGCATAGTGGCCAACAACGGCATTTTGTTTTCTGAGTCGGCGCAAAAAGGCGCGCACTTTATTGAGCTGTGCTGCCAGCGCAAAATCCCGTTGGTGTTTTTGCAAAACATCACTGGTTTTATGGTGGGGCGAAAAGTGGAAAACGAAGGTATTGCCCGCCACGGCGCCAAGATGGTCACGGCTGTGGCTTGTGCCCAGGTGCCCAAGTTCACCGTCATCATTGGTGGCAGCTTTGGCGCAGGCAACTACGGCATGTGTGGCCGTGCCTTCAACCCACGTTTTTTATGGATATGGCCCAACGCGCGCATCAGCGTAATGGGGGGCGAGCAAGCCGCTGGTGTGCTGGCTACCGTGAAGCGCGACGGCATAGAGGCCAAAGGCGGCACTTGGAGCGCCGAGGAAGAAGCCGCCTTCAAGGCGCCTGTTTTACAGCAATACGAACATCAAGGCCACCCCTACTACGCCACCGCGCGCTTGTGGGACGACGGAGTGATTGACCCTGCGGACACCCGCCGCCTGCTGGCGCTGGGCCTGAGCGCTGCGCACAACGCGGCAATACCTGAGACACGCTTTGGCGTGTTTCGCATGTGAGTGCGCCATGAGCAACGAGATGCAAACTTTAGATATTCGCCGGGTTGGCGGCGTGGCCCATGTGTACCTCAACCGCCCAGAGGTGCGCAACGCCTTTAACGACGACGTCATTGCCGAGCTGACGCATACATTCAAGACACTTGCCGACGATGAGCAGCTGTTGGCAGTTGTGTTGGGTGGTCATGGCAAGGCATTTTGCGCCGGTGCAGACCTGAACTGGATGCGCGCCATGGCCGACTACAGCTGGGAACAGAATCGCGCCGATGCCCAAGCCTTGGCCGACATGCTATGGACTATTTACAGCTGCCCAGTGCCTGTTATTGCACGCTTGCAAGGCGATTGTTATGCGGGTGGCGTGGGCTTGGCCAGCGTGTGTGATGTGCGCGTGGCTGCCGCAGGTGTGCAACTTTGCCTCAGCGAAGCCAAGTTGGGTTTGCTGCCCGGCACCATTGCGCCATACGTGGTGCGCGCCATGGGAGAGCCAGCGGCCAAGCGCTATTTCGTCACAGCAGAGCGCTTCAGCGCCGAGGCGGCGCAAGGCTTCGGCATGTTGCACGAGGTGGTCGCGGCAGAGCAGCTGGACGCCACCATACAAACCATGCTGGACGCCATAACCGCAAACGGCCCCAAGGCCACGCGCGCGTGCAAGGCGCTGGTGCAAGAGGTGGCGGGCGCATCCATCACCAGCGCGTTGCGCGCGCGCACGGCAGAGCTGATCGCTGACATTCGCGCTACCGACGAGGGCCGCGAAGGCGTGCAGTCGTTTTTAAACAAACGCAAGCCCAATTGGCTTGCGTCAACGCCAACCAGTGAGACATGAGCATGGCGCAATTTACAAAAATACTCATAGCCAACCGTGGCGAAATTGCCTGCCGGGTGGCCACCACGGCACGCCGCATGGGCATACAAACCGTGGCTTTGTATTCAGACGCTGACGCCAACGCGCAGCACGTCAAAGCCTGTGATCAAGCCGTGCATATAGGCGGCAGCGCACCGGCTGACAGCTACCTGCAATGGCAGCGCATTCTCGATGCGGCAGTTGCCACAGGCGCACAAGCCGTGCACCCGGGCTACGGTTTTTTAAGCGAAAACGATGCGTTCGCCGCGGCATGTGCCAAAGCTGGACTGGTCTTTATTGGCCCCAAACCTGCGTCTATGTTGGCCATGGGCTTAAAGGCCGAGAGCAAGCGACTGATGGAGCAAGCGGGTGTGCCTTTGGTACCAGGCTATCACGGCAGCAACCAGGATCCCGCATTTTTAAAAGCCAAAGCCGATGACATGGGCTATCCGGTGCTTATTAAAGCCAGCGCAGGAGGGGGCGGCAAGGGTATGCGTATCGTCCAGGCCAGTGCTGACTTTGCAGAGGCTTTGGACTCGTGCAAGCGCGAAGCCATCAACAGCTTTGCCAATGACGCAGTGTTGATTGAAAAATATGTACAACGCCCGCGCCACATAGAGATACAAGTGTTTGGTGACAGTTTTGGCAATTGCGTTTATTTGTTTGAGCGCGACTGCTCTGTACAACGCCGCCATCAAAAAATACTGGAAGAAGCGCCCGCGCCTGGCATGACGGCCAGCATGCGCCAGGCCATGGGTGAGGCCGCCGTAGCTGCAGCCAGGGCTGTGGACTATGTGGGTGCAGGCACCGTGGAGTTCATCGTTGAGCAACCCACAGTGGGTGAGGCTGGCGAGATGCGCTTTTATTTCATGGAGATGAATACACGCTTGCAAGTAGAGCACCCGGTGACAGAGGCCATTACTGGCCTGGACCTGGTGGAGTGGCAGTTGCGTGTCGCTGCAGGCGAGCCATTACCTTTGACGCAAGACCAGGTGCGCATGCAAGGCCATGCCATTGAGGCGCGGATTTGCGCCGAAAACCCCAATCAGCAGTTTTTACCAGCCACCGGCACCCTGGCCCACTTTGGTGTGCCTCAAGCCGCACGCTTTGAGCTGGCCGGTGCCAGCGGTGTGCGCCTGGACACCGGTGTGGCGCAAGGCGATACCATCTCGCCCTTTTACGACTCCATGGTTGCCAAGCTCATTGTATGGGGCTCAGACCGAGAGCAAGCGCTGGCCAGGTTGGATGCTGCCCTAAGCGAGATGCACATTGTGGGTGTGTCTACCAACGTGGCGTTTTTGCGTGATGTGGTGCAAAGCGTGTCATTCAGTCAGGCCAATTTGGACACGGCACTCATTGAGCGTGAGCGCGCCAACCTGTTCAAAACCAACACGCTTGGCCTGTTGCGCGCAGTAGCCGCCGTGGTGGCCGACGCGCTGCACCAGGAGCAGGCGCTGATAGGCGCAGACCCATGGAGTGCACGCGACGGCTGGCAAACCACTGGCCTGGCCGCCAGGCACTGGGCGTTGCAGTGGCTTGTTGGTGAGCAAGTGCATGACGTTAAAGTCAGCCTGCAGGCCCAGCAGATTACGGTGGCGCAGGGCGATAGCGTCACGCAACACTCTTTTGAATGGCGCGCCGCAGTGGGCAGCAGCGCCAATTCAGCCGTGTCGGTTTGCATAGACGGCCAATGGCTGGATGCCACAGTGGTGGGCGCTGGCGCGCAGCGCTTTGTGTTTGCGCGCAGCGGCCAAGCTGTGCTGAGCGTTATAGATCCGCTGGCTGCTGCTCAGCAAAGTGACGACGCGGCAGGCGGGCTCAACGCACCCATGCCAGGCAAGGTGGTCAGCATAGCGGTCAAGGCGGGCGACCAGGTCACCAAGGGGCAAGTGCTTGCCGTGATGGAAGCCATGAAAATGGAGCACAGCATTGCCAGCCCGCGCGACGGCGTAGTAGGCGAGGTGTTGTATGCCGTGGGCGACCAGGTGGCAGAAGGCCAAGCGCTACTGACTGTGCAAGACCGGTAAATTGGCGCGTTTGTAGCGCTATGCTCACACCATGAACATTACTTTTTGCTGCACCCATACCAACCCCAAAGCGTGGTTGGCCGAGCTTGGCGCGGCCTTGCCCCAGCACACCATTACGCTGTGGAACGACAAAGACCCCGCTGGCAATCCAATGGCCCAGGCCGCCGTTGTATGGGCGCCGCCCCAAGCGTTTTTTGACCAGCAAACGCAGCTGAAGGTGGCCTTTAACCTAGGTGCTGGCGTGGATGCCTTGTTACAGAAAAAACTACCACCAGAGCTGGCTGTTATTCGTTTGGACGACGCGGGCATGTCGGTGCAAATGGCCGAGTATGTGATGCAAGCGGTGGTTCGCCACTTCAGAGAGTTTGCGGCCTACGAGCAAGAGATGCGCGAGGGTGAATGGTCATTCAAGCGCCCGCGTGAGCGCAGCGAATTTACTGTGGGCGTCATGGGGCTGGGCGTGCTGGGTCAGCGCGTGGTGAAAGCTTTGCAGCACTTTGAATATCCTGTCGCCGGTTGGAGCCGCAGCGCCAAAACCCTGGACGGCGTGCGCACTTTTGCTGGCCTTGAGCAGCTGCCCAGCTTTATGCAAGCGTGCTCGGCGGTGGTGTGTTTGCTGCCTCTTACGCCTGACACCATGCACTTGCTGCGCCGCGACACGCTGATGCATTTGCCATCGGGTGCTTACCTCATCAACGTAGCGCGCGGCGACCATGTGGTGGAGGCTGATTTGTGCGCCATGCTCGATAGTGGGTATTTGGCGGGTGCCACGTTAGATGTTTATGCCACCGAGCCGCTACCCGCTGATCACGCCTTCAGAACACACCCCAGGCTAACGTGCACGCCACATGCTGCTGCGCGTACCTTGCGCGCGCAGTCTGTGGCGCAAATTGCAGGCAAATTCAAACTGTGGCTAGACGGCACACCGGCGGCGCAACTCAGCGGTTATGTTGACCCCACGCGTGGTTACTAACCAAATAAAAGCAACAGCAAGGGCAAAAGACCACACATGAACTATCCCAGCCACGTGCACATCACAGAGGTAGGCCCCAGAGACGGCTTGCAAAATGAAAAAACCATGGTGGCGATTGCGCATAAGCTGGGCCTTATTGAGCGCTTGTTAAAAGCCGGTGTGCGCCACTTTGAAGCCACCAGTTTTGTGAGCCCCAAATGGGTGCCGCAAATGGCCGATGCCGCCGATGTGATGGCTGGATTGCGTGCGTCGTCTTTATCCCAGCTTGTCAAGCCGGCCACCGTTAGCGTACTCACCCCCAACATGAAAGGCCTGGAGGCAGCCTTGGCCGCAGGCGCACAAGAGGTGGTGGTGTTCGGCGCGGCCAGTGAGGCCTTTAGCCAAAAAAACATCAACTGCGCCATAGCCGAATCCATGGCCATGTTTGAGCCCGTGGTGGCCGCCGCACATGCGGCAGGCGTGGCCACGCGCGGCGCGATTTCTTGCGCGGTAGGCTGCCCCTATGAGGGCGAGGTAGTGCCCGCCAAAGTGGCCGAGGTTGCGGGCATGATGAAAGCTATGGGCGTGCAGCGCATTGCCGTGGCAGACACCATAGGCGTGGGCACACCTCGCACTGTGCAAGCCGCGATGGAGGCCGCACTCAAACACTACGATCTGGCGTGCGTGGCGGGACACTTTCACGACACCTACGGCCAGGCGTTGGCCAATACATTGGCCGCTTTGCAAATGGGCATCAGCCACTTCGAGTCGTCTATTGCAGGCTTGGGTGGTTGCCCTTACGCCAAAGGCGCGACCGGTAATGTGGCAACCGAAGACGTGGTCTACATGCTGCACGGCATGGGCATTAGCACCGAGTTAGACCTGGACAAATTGGTAACTGCTGCCGACTACATCAGCCAAGCGCTGGGCCGTAAACCCAACAGCCGTGTGAGCGTGGCCATGCTGAATGGTGACGCGCCAACAAACGCAGATAGACGCGCTGGTGGCGCAAGTGCTCACCTTGAAAAAACGCGTGCCTGAGTCTGGTGACGCTGGCGGCGAATTCAGAAGCCTGCGCGACGACTTGCCGCCGCACTACTGAGGGCGCGGTAGCCGCTGCGAGACGGCCTAGTCCAACAACAACGCCTCGGGTGTACTCGCCACTTGCTGGATAGCCTGCGCTGCAATATCCAACGACCGCAGCCTGAGACTTGGGTCAAACACATCGCTGACCAGCACAAATTCATCAGCTTGCGTGGCCTCAAACAGTTGTTGAAACCCGTTTTGCACTGTGTCTGGCCCGCCAATAACGGCGGCAGCCAAAAAGTCGTCAATTGCAGCTCTGGCGTTGGCGGGCAGGCTGGCCAGGAAGCCGTCGCGCGGCGGTGGCAGTTGGCCGCGCTGGCCGGTGAGTATGCCCAGCACGCGCTGGTAGGTGCTGCTGGCCAGGTAATCGGCCTCCTGGTCTGTGGGGGCGGCGATGAGCGGCACACCTATGGCGACATAAGGTTTGGCCAGTTGGGCGCTGGGCCTGAAGGTGCTGCGGTAAATGGCGATGGCTTGCAGCAACATGCGTGGCGCAAAGTGCGAGGCAAACGCAAACGGCAAACCGCGCTGCGCCGCCAGTTGCGCAGAAAACAGGCTAGAGCCCAATAACCAGATGGGCACGTTGGTGTTGGTGCCAGGCGTGGCGGTAATGCTGTCACTGTCTTGCACCGGCCCCAGCAGACGCTGTAGCTCGGTCACATCGTTGGGAAAGTCTTGCTCAGTCTCTGGTCTGTCGCGTCGCAGCGCGCGCATGGTGGCGCGGTCTGTACCGGGCGCACGACCAAGGCCCAAGTCAATGCGGTTGGGGTACAGCTCGGCCAGCGTGCCAAAGGCTTCAGCCACCACCAGCGGTGCGTGGTTGGGCAACATAATGCCGCCAGACCCCACGCGTATGCGTTGTGTGCCCCCAGCCAGGTGCCCGATCAGTACGGCGGTTGCCGAGCTGGCAATGCCGCTCATGTTGTGGTGTTCGGCCAGCCAGTAGCGGGTAAAGCCCAAGTGCTCGGCATGCTGTGCGGTTTGCAGCGCCACATCCAGTGCTTGTCGCACTGTGCCGCCCTCGCGCACAGCGACCAGGTCCAGCATGGAGAGTTTTGGGGTTTTGCTATCAGTCATGTGTCCATTGTCATATTTTTAGCGTCGTCGTGCAGTCGCCAACAGGCTGCAAGCCTGCACTAGCCGATACACTCTCACCATGGAATTGCATGTTTGGTTGGCCTACTTTGCAGCGTGTTGGGTGATTGCGGTGTCGCCCGGCTCAGGTGCGGTCATCTCTATGAGCCATGGCTTGGCCTATGGCGTAAAAAAAGCCTCGGCAACTGTGCTGGGTTTGCAGCTGGGCCTGTCGGTTGTGTTGCTGATTGCGGGAGCAGGCGTAGGCGCCGTATTGGTGGCTTCGGCCAATGCGTTTCTGGTGGTGAAAGTAGTGGGTGCGGCTTACTTGTTTTACTTGGGCGTCAAGCAGTGGCGCGCCGCCGTGACCAGCGACGAGTCGGCGGTAGCAGACGCCACGCAGGCCACCACAGAGGGTTTGAGCAAGCGCGTACCCAGCACACGCGAGCGCGTACTCACAGGTGTGTTTACCAACCTGTCCAACCCCAAAGGCATTGTGTTCATGGTGGCTGTGCTGCCGCAGTTTATTGATCCCGGCAAGTCGCTTGCGTTGCAGCTGCTTATCTTGTGTCTCACCATGAATGCCGTGGATACGGTCGTGATGCATGGCTATGCCTACCTGGCGTCTCGCCTGCAGGCGCTGATGCGCTCGGCCAAGGCCCAGCGCAACCAAAACCGCCTGTTTGGCGGCGTGCTGATGCTGATGGGTACCAGTTTGCTACTGGTGCGCCGTGTTGCGACTTGAAGGGACGCTGCGTTAAAGACCGCTTGGCCAACGCGGGCGTGCCGCGGTGGTGACCGCAGGCTGCGACAAGCCGCAGCACAATCAAGCCATGGCCGACTCAAACAACAACTTAGCCGACTCATTGGACAGCCGCTGGCAGCGTGCCCAGCGCCTAAACCCCAGCGCGGTGCCGTCGCCCTGCGTGGGTGTGTGCACCATGAGTGCGGTAACACCGCAACAGCCTTTGTGCGGTGGTTGCTACCGAAACCTGGATGAAATTGCGCGCTGGGGCGGCATGAGCAATGACGCCAAGAAAGCCTTGTGGCAGACATTGCTGGCGCGAGAGGCCGCTCAGTTTGACGATTAAGCCAGCACAGCAGATGCCATTAGATTTTTACTTTGATCCTATCTCGCCATACGCCCATTTGGCGTTCGAGCATTTGCCAAAAGCACTTGAGGGCTTGAGCGTAAGCGTGTCTTACAAGCCGGTGTTGTTTGGCGCCATGCTGGCCGCCAATGGCCAAAAAGGCCCTGCGGAAATTGCAGGCAAGCGCGAGTGGACTTATAGGCAGGTGCTGTGGCAGGCGCAGCGTTTGGGTGTGACCATGGCTATGCCTGCCAGCCATCCGTTCAATCCATTGGTTTTGCTGCGCACTGTGTTGGGCGCAGCTGACGACAATGGTTGCGTTAACCGCTACAGCGCAGAGCTTTCACTGCGACACGTGTGGGCCAGTGCTGAGGCTGGACAGACGGCAGGTTTAGACCCCAACGACGCTGCGCGTTTGCAAGCCTTGAAGCCCAGTTGCAACAACATGTGGCCACCAGAGGCGATGCATGGCGTGATGCAGACTGGGTAAAAGCGCGTTTGCGCACCAATACCGAGCAAGCGCTGGCCGCAGGTGTGTTTGGCGTGCCAACGGTTGTAGCCCATAACGCGCAAAGCCAGCCACAAGCCCGTGTGTTTTGGGGCTTGGACGGCTTGGATATGTTGGCCGACTACTTGCGTGGTGGAGACTGGTTTGCCGGCAACGCTTGGCACCAGGCGGGCGCCATACCCGTGGGTATTACGCGCGCTTAGCGTTGGGGTTTAAGCCGCTTTTGGTACGCGGTACAAAGCGCACAACTTGTTGCCGTCTGGGTCAAGCACATACGACAAATGCATGGCACCCATAGCGCCTTCACGCAGGCCCGGTGGGTCTTCAATAGACGTGCCGCCGTGCGCGACTGCCGTATCGTGAAACGCCTTAACCTGTTCAGGTGAGGTGCATTTAAAGCCCAGGGTGCTGCCGTTTGCCGGGCTCGCTGGTTGGTCGTTGATAGGCTGTGTTACGCCAAATGTGCCGCCGTCGTGGCGGTAGAACAAGCGGGTGTGGCCTGTTGGGCTTTTGTTCAGCGCAGGCTCTCCAACACCCAAGGTGCCCAGCACCGCATCGTAAAAACGCTTGGCGCGCTCTATGTCGTTGGTGCCTACCATGACGTGGTTAAACATGGTTTATCTCCTGAAAGTGGTTTCGCTGCATATGCTAGCCACAATCCAAAGCACTGGCAGTCGCCAAAGTTGCCGCGCTTGAGCGATGTCAATGGCGTTTGACACAGCGCAACGCAGCTTCTTGCAGTGGCCCTACACTGGCAACGAGGGCCGGCAAAGTGGGTTTTTGCTGGTCAGTTCACTGAAAAGGAGTCTTTCATGTTCAAGAACATTTTGTTGCCTACCGACGGATCAGACAAAGCCTTGGTGGCTGCGCGCAAAGCAGTAGAGCTGGCCAGCATACACAACGCCAGCATGGTCTCTGTGGTGGTGATTGACCCGTTTCCTTACATTGGCCTGGGCGAGGCGTCTGCTTTTGGTTTGCAGGCCTACCTCAGCGAGGCGCAGGCGTCAGCCAAGCAGTCATTGGCCAAAGTGCGAGAAATTGCCGAAGCCGCAGGCGTGCCATTCAAGGCCGACACCATAGAGCGCAACGCGGTTTATGAGGGCATTCTGGACACCGCCAAGGCTGAAAACTGCGATCTCATCGTGATGGGCTCTCACGGGCGCAGCGGCGTGAAGGCGTTGATATTGGGCAGCGAAACCCAAAAGGTGCTCACCCACAGCGAGGTGCCCGTGTTGGTGGTGAAGTCTTAATGGACTGTCTTGGTTGACACGACCAAATCCCAACCGTACCTATTGCGTCTTTCTACAACGCACATTTCTGCAGGTTGACCCTTTGCGTCGCTGCAGCATGCCCAAGCGCGGCCCGCTGGCTGGACAAGACTACATAGAATGTTTGTCCAATCTATAAATGGCGGCGCTGTATGTCTAAACCACTCAAGTCCAACAAGTTACCCAAGTCGGCTCAGCAAGCCTCCGAGGAGGGGCTTATTCGCATACGCGGTGCGCGCCAGCACACGCTTAAAAACCTGGACTTGGATATACGCACCAACGAGCTGACAGTGGTGACTGGGCCCAGCGGCTCGGGCAAGTCCAGTCTGGTGTTTGACACCTTGTTTGCTGAAGGTCAGCGCCGCTATGTTGAGACGTTTTCAGCCTACGCGCGCCAGTTTCTGGATCGTATGGACAAGCCCGCGGTAGACCGCGTTGACGGCGTGCCGCCTGCCATTGCCATTGACCAAACCAACCCGGTGCGCAGCTCACGCTCAACAGTGGGCACCATGACAGAGCTGAACGACCACCTCAAGTTGTTGTTTGCCCGCAGCGCCCAGTTGTTTGACAGGCAAACCGCGCAGCCTGTGCAGCACGACAACGCCGACACTATTTTTGACGCCATCGCGCAGCGCAGTGCTGGCTTGGATGCGCGGCTGGTGGTGACCTTTCCGGTCGAGTTGCCTGCAACCACCACACCTGAAGAGGTAGAGCAGTGGCTGTCTGCCAGCGGCTTTACCCGCATACATGCACAGCGTGATGTGGCTGTAAAAGACTTGCACAGCACCCATGAGGCAGCAACGTTGTTAGGCAAAGCGGCCAAGAAAGTAGCCGCCAAGAAAACGCCTAAAAAGAAAGCGGCTGAGCTGGATGGCACGCGCAAAGTGCTGGACGTGGTGGCCGACCGTTTTAAGGCCAGCAAGCTGGACCGTGCCCGCGCCATTGAGGCGATTGAGGTGGCACTCAAGCGTGGTTCTGGCCATATGTCGGTATATGTGGCCTTTGGCAACGACGAGGGCGATGAGCAACGGTGGCAGTTTTCCAGCGGCTTGCATTGCCCGGACAGCCACATTCGCTACCAAAAGCCCACGCCCAGCATGTTTTCGTTTAACTCGCCTGTAGGCGCGTGCGCAACTTGCCGTGGTTTTGGTCGGGTGATTGGTGTGGACTACGGTTTGGTGATTCCAAACGACAAACTCAGCTTGCGCGGCGGCGCCATCAAAACCATACAAACCCCAGCGTGGCAAGAGTGCCAAGACGACCTCATGCGCCACGCTGAGACGGCCGGCATACCGCGTGACACACCTTGGCACAAGCTCACAGATGCGCACAAAGACTGGGTGATCAACGGCTCACCCAACTGGGCTGGCAAGTGGAATCAGCAGTGGTATGGCATCAAGCGCTTTTTTGAGTATTTGGAAAGCAAGTCCTACAAGATGCACATCCGTGTGCTGCTGTCCAAGTACCGCAGCTACACGCCTTGTGGTGACTGCGGCGGCGCACGCCTGAAAACAGAAAGTCTGTTGTGGCGTTTGGGCAATGCCGAGCAAGCCAACGCCGCGCTGGACAGCTACAAGCGCTTCAAGCCCGTGGGTGTGTCGTGGACCAATGAACAGCTGCAAGCCCTGCCCGGCTTGAGCTTGCACGACCTCATGTGCATGCCGCTAGACCAAATGCTGGTGTTTTTCCAAAGCGTGGAGGCCACTGTGGTTGACCGCGCAGATGCTGATGCGCGCGCGCAAGCCTTGTTGTTTGAGGAGATCACCACGCGCCTCAAGTACCTGTGCCATGTGGGGCTGGGCTATCTCACGCTGGACCGCCAAAGCCGCACCCTGTCTGGTGGTGAGGTGCAGCGCATCAACCTCACCACGGCTTTGGGCACGTCGTTGGTCAACACCTTGTTTGTATTGGATGAGCCCAGCATAGGCTTGCACCCGCGCGATATGGACCGTATCACCGAGGCCATGCAACGCCTGCGTGACGCAGGCAATACGCTGGTCGTGGTTGAGCACGACCCGGCTGTGATGTTGGCCGCAGACCGCGTGATCGACATGGGGCCTGGCCCAGGCGAGCGTGGCGGCGACATTGTGTTTGATGGCACACCTGCGCAGCTGCGCAAGGCCGATACGCTGACCGGCGCCTACCTGGGCAATCGCAAGCAGGTGGGCATGGGCTTTAAGCGCATGGTGAGCGACAACACGCCACGTCTTATTCTGGAAGGTGCGCGTGAACACAACTTGCAAAACGTGCAAGTGTCCATACCACTGCAGCGCCTGGTGTGTGTCACTGGTGTGTCTGGCTCTGGCAAGTCCACCTTGGTGCAGGACGTGCTGGCACCTGCGCTGCTGCGTCACTTTGGCAAGCCCACCGATGCGCCCGGCGCGTTTGATCGACTGATGGGCGCCGAGCAACTGAGTGACGTGGTGTTTGTAGACCAGTCTCCCATTGGTAAAACGTCGCGCTCAAACCCTGTGAGCTATGTAGGCGCATGGGACAGCTTGCGCAGCCTGCTGGCCACTGCACCGCTGGCGCGTGAGCGCGGCTACACCGCGTCCAAGTTCAGCTTCAACGGTGGTGATGGTCGCTGCCCACTGTGTGGCGGCTCCGGCTTTGAGCACGTTGAAATGCAGTTTCTGAGTGACGTTTACTTGCGCTGCCCAGACTGTGACGGCCAGCGCTACAGGCCAGAGGTGCTGGAGGTACGTCTGACTCACCAGCACCCAGATGCCAAGGCCGGTGATGCAGGCCTCAACGTGGCCGATATATTGAACCTCACCGTTGCACAAGCTGTGCAGGTGTTTGCACAAGAGCGCGACGTGCTGCGCGCGCTGCAGCCCATTGTGGATGTGGGCTTGGACTACGTGAAGCTGGGCCAGCCTGTGCCCACCCTGTCTGGTGGTGAGGCACAGCGTTTAAAGCTGGCAGGCTTTTTGGCCCAAGCGGCCAAAGGCGGCACCAGCAGCCGTCAAGCAGTTGCCACAAAAGGCGCGCTGTTCATGTTTGACGAGCCCACCACCGGCTTGCACTTTGAAGACATTGCCACGCTGATGCGCGCGCTGCGCCGTTTGATGGAGGCAGGCCACTCTGTGTTGGTGATTGAGCACAACCTGGACGTGATTCGCGCGGCTGATTGGTTGATAGACCTGGGCCCCGAAGGCGGCATTGGCGGTGGCCACATAGTGGCGCAAGGTACGCCTGAAGCGCTGCGCGAGCACCCCACATCGCACACGGCCAAAGCCATGCGCGACTACGACATGGCCATGGGCTTGGGCGGTCATGTCGTGAGCGACAAGGCTGCGGCCTATGCCACCAAGCCGCGCATCAAGCCGTCAAACGATATTCAAATCGTCAACGCCAAAGAGCACAACTTGAAAGGCATCAGCCTGAACATTCCGCGTGGCAAATTCAACGTCATCTCCGGCGTGTCTGGCTCTGGCAAGTCAACACTTGCGTTTGATATTTTGTTCCACGAAGGTCAGCGCCGCTACCTGGAGTCGCTAAACGCCTATGCGCGTTCTATCGTGCAGCCTGCAGGCAGGCCAGAGGTAGACGCCGTATATGGCATACCGCCTACCGTGGCCATTGAGCAGCGTCTAAGCCGGGGCGGGCGCAAGAGCACAGTGGGCACCACCACCGAGGTGTGGCATTACCTGCGCTTGCTGTATGTGAAGCTGGGCACGCAGCACTGCGTGCATGACGGAGCTGCCGTGCTGCCACAAACCCCGGATGCCATGGCGGCCAACCTGTTGAAGCAGCACAAGGGCCAACACATTGGTTTGTTGGCGCCACTGGTGGTTGGGCGAAAAGGTGTGTACACCGAGCTGGCCGACTGGGCCAAGCCGCGCGGTTACCCGTACTTGCGCGTAGACGGGGAATTTTTGCCCACAGACAACTTCCCGCGCATTGACCGCTTTAAAGAGCACAACATTGAGTTGCCCGTGGGCGACTTGGTGGTCAACGCCAACAACGAAGGCGAGTTGCGCCGCTTGCTCAAAGAGGCCTTGTTGCACGGCAAAGGCGTGGTGCATGTGTTGGTGGGCTTGGGTGGTCTTAAAGAGGCCATGGCCCAAGGCCTGCCTACGGCCACGATTGGCAAGGTGCAAGTGGCCTCTAGCTTGCGCGCCTGCCCCACCTGCGCTACCAGCTATCCTGAGCTAGATCCCCGCTTGTTCTCTTACAACAGCAAACACGGCTGGTGTACCGAGTGCGTGGGCACAGGCCTGCGCTTAAACAAGGTGCAGCGCATCACGCTGGACGACTCTACGCGCGACGACAAAGACCGCGGTCGCGAGCAAAGCTTTGCCGAGCCTGAGTTGGACGAAGACGTGAACGAGGCTTGCCCCGCTTGCACAGGCACACGACTGAACCCGCAAGCCAGAGCCGTGCAGTTTGCCGGTGTGGGCATTGCCGAAGTGGCGCGCTTGTCTGTGCGCGATGTGCACAGCTGGGTGCAGCAACTGAAGCTCAGCACCCGCGAGACAGACATCGCCAGAGACCTCATTCCCGAGATCGAATCGCGCTTGCAATTTCTGCAAGACGTGGGCCTGGGCTACTTGACGCTAGACCGTGGCGCACCTACGTTAAGTGGCGGTGAAGCGCAGCGCATCAGGCTGGCCGCGCAGCTGGGCAGCAACCTGCAAGGCGTTTGCTACGTGCTGGATGAGCCCACTATTGGCTTGCATGCGCGTGACAATCACATGTTGTTGAACGCACTGCATGCTTTGGGTGGCAAAGGCAACACCTTGGTGGTGGTTGAGCACGACGAAGACACCATTCGCCGCGCCGACCACCTGATAGATATAGGCCCCAGTGCAGGCAAGCGCGGCGGCACCGTGGTGGCCCAGGGCACAGTGGCCGACGTGATGAAGGCCCATGAGTCTGTGACCGGACGTTACTTGCGTGACGCCATCAAACACCCCATGCAAGCGCGACGATTGTTTGCCTTGCCAAAGTCGACGGCCGATGCCGATGCTGGCGATGGTGCATTGGTGCTAACCAGGGCCCACTTGCACAACCTGCAAAACGTCAGTGTGCAAGTGCCGCTCAAACGCCTGGTCGCGATTACGGGTGTGTCGGGCTCAGGCAAGTCCACGCTGGCACGCGACGTGTTGCTCACCAATGTGGCCATGGCGGTCACGCCAGCCATCAAGCGGGCGCAGTCCAAAGGGGAGACGGTTGAGCTGCCAACGTGGGTAGGCTGCGCCAGTCTGAGTGGCTACCAGTCGCTGGACCGCGTGTTGGAGGTTGACCAAACACCTATTGGCAAAACGCCTCGCTCATGCCCAGCCACCTATATTGGTTTTTGGGACACAGTGCGCAAGCTGTTTGCTGAAACACTTGAAGCCAAAGCACGTGGTTATGCGCCAGGACGCTTTTCGTTTAACACCGGCGAAGGCCGTTGCCCAGGCTGTGAAGGTCAAGGCATGCGCACCGTAGAGATGAGCTTTTTGCCAGATGTCAAAGTGCTGTGCGAAGCCTGTCACGGTGCGCGCTTCAACCCCGAGACCTTGGCCGTGACTTGGCGTGGCAAAAGCGTGGGCGATGTGTTGTCCATGGCGGTAGACGAGGCCGTCGACTTCTTTGCCAGCATGCCCTCTATTGCTCATCCCTTGCAGCTTCTGAAAGACGTGGGGCTGGGCTACCTCACACTGGGCCAGCCGTCACCCACCTTGAGTGGCGGTGAGGCGCAGCGCATCAAGCTGGTCACAGAGCTGACCAAAGTGCGTGACGAGGTAGGCAAGCGCGGCCAAAAAGCACCGCACACCTTGTATGTACTGGATGAGCCCACCGTGGGCCTGCACATGGCCGACGTGGAAAAGCTCATACGTGTGTTGCACCGCTTGGTAGACGCAGGCCACTCGGTGGTGGTGATAGAGCACGATTTGGACGTGATCGCCGAAGCCGACTGGGTTATTGACCTGGGGCCAGACGGCGGCAACGAAGGTGGACAAATAGTCGCTGCCGCACCGCCGGAGGCCTTGGTGCAATTGCGCACGGCTACTGGGCTTGCCTTGGCGCCGGTGTTGGCTAGGGCTTAGCAGGGCGCTGATCGGTGGCTGGCCACCCCAACATCCACACACCCAAGCCCGCTGCGCTCGCCAGCAGCAGCGGGAACGCCACTTGTACGGATGTTTGCAAAGCCAGGGCGCCCAATGCGGGCGCTGTCATGCCGCCCAGCGTGTAAGCCAGCACCAGCACGGCCGTGCCACTGACCAGCGCTGTACCGCGTTCGCGCGAGCCAATGTCTATCATGGCAAAGGTATACAGCACGCCACCCGCGCCACCCCATAGCAACGCTACCAGCCAAGCCAATGCACCGTAAGACGGGACAAACGGCAGTAATGCCGTGGCTGCCAGGGTGACCCATGCAGACGCGCGCATCAGTTGCAGGCGCGTGTGGTGTGCGCTGCCCCAAAAAGCGCGCGGCTGTCCACTTGCCAAGGGCTTGGACAAATGGTCTGCCAGCATGCCTGCAGGCAGCATCAGCAAGGCACTGCCAAAGCCGCTGGCCGCTACCAGCAGTGTGGAGGCGCTGGCGGTCCAATTCAGTTGCAAGCCATAAAGCGGCAATATGGATGTGAGGCCCGCCTCAAAAAAGCCACCCAAAAACCCAGCCAGCATGATCACTGGGTAAGCCGTTAGCGCCGTCCATACGCCGCGTACACCTAGGTGCTCGGCGCCTTGGTGGCTGGCACTGGGCAGTTTGGGAATGAGTGTTGTGAAGGCTGCGCCCAGCACGATAAATGCAAGGGCCAGCCACAGCGCATGGCTATCAGTGGGGCCCACCCACGCCAACACCAGCGGACCCAGCACAAAGGTGACGCCCACCAACGTTTCAAACAAGCCCACAAAGCGCCCGCGCTTGGATGGCGGCGCAAACTCAGCCACCATAGACTCGGCCAGCACCCAGCGCAAGCCGCCAAACATACCGGCAATGGCTTGCGCCGCAAACCAGCTGGCAACCCACGGCGACAGCGCAAAAACCAGTGCGGTCATCGCAGGCACCACGGCGGTTAGCCACAGCGTATTGCGCCTGCCCAGGCGCTGTGTAATGGTGGAAGCGAATGGCGTGATGAGAAATATGGCCAAGTAAGACGCAGCAGCAAACAAACCCGCTGTCGCCGTATCCAACCCAGCCTCTTTAAGCCGCAACAGGTTCAGCGGCAGCAGCATGAACACGCCCGTCAACTCAAAAAAGGTTGATGCCAGCAGTGCATACAAGGCTTTGGTGTTGGTGTGAACAGGTGAGGTCATGCAATGGCGGCGTGGCAGCTGTTGGGCAGCGGTCGTCTGTTGGCGGGGTTATTGCTGCCAAGACTATCGCGTAGTATGCCGCCTTGGTTACAATAGCTGGTATCCGAGGGGCGCTGCAGCTTTGAAGCATTCAAAGTGAGGCTCGGACTGTAAACGGCGCTCACCCATGTTCTATGCGGTGAGCCTACTCGTTCTCTCCACATTAGCGCATGGTTTTGTCCGAAACCAATTGTGGAGCTTCTCATGAACGCAGCTATCAAACCCGAAAACGCGACCGACCACGTCATTGCAGACATTGCATTGGCCGCTTGGGGGCGCAAAGAAATCAAAATTGCCGAAACCGAAATGCCAGGCCTAATCGCGATTCGCGACGAGTTTGCTGCAGCGCAGCCGCTTAAGGGCGCGCGCATCACAGGCAGCTTGCATATGACCATTCAGACCGCTGTATTGGTAGAAACCTTGCAAGCCCTGGGCGCACAAGTACGTTGGGCATCTTGCAACATTTACTCAACGCAAGACCAAGCCGCTGCGGCTTTGGTGGCCACTGGCACACCAGTGTTTGCGTTCAAGGGTGAAAGCTTGGAAGAGTACTGGGACTTTACCCACCGCATTTTTGAATTTGATGGTGCAAAGGGTACGCCAGAAGAAGGCCCCAACATGATTCTGGACGATGGCGGTGACGCCACCGGCCTGATGCATCTGGGTGTGCGTGCGGAAGCCGACATCAGTGTGCTGGACAACCCAGGCAGCGAAGAAGAGACCTTCTTGTTTGCATCCATCAAGAAAAAGCTGGCTGTTGACCCAAGCTTTTACAGCCGCCGTTTGCCCAACATCATTGGCGTTACCGAAGAGACCACCACAGGCGTGTTGCGCCTGAACGAGATGAGCGCTGCCGGCACCTTGAAGCTGCGCGCCATCAACGTAAACGACTCTGTGACCAAGAGCAAGTTTGACAACCTGTACGGCTGCCGCGAGTCATTGGTCGACGGTATCAAGCGCGCCACCGACGTGATGATCGCCGGCAAAGTGGCTGTGGTGGCTGGCTACGGCGACGTGGGCAAGGGCAGCGCCCAGGCGTTGCGCGCACTCAGCGCCCAGGTGTGGGTAACAGAAGTGGACCCTATCTGTGCACTGCAAGCCGCCATGGAAGGCTACCGCGTGGTCACCATGGACTACGCCGCTGACAAGGCTGATATTTTTGTAACGGCCACCGGTAACAAGGACATCATCACCCGTGCGCACATGGACAAGATGAAAGACCAGTCCATTGTTTGCAACATTGGACACTTCGACAACGAAATCGACGTGGCCGGTTTGGAAGGCTGCACATGGGAAGAAATCAAGCCACAGGTTGACCACGTGATCTTCCCGGACGGCAAGCGCGTGATTCTGTTGGCCAAGGGCCGTTTGGTCAACCTGGGCTGTGGCACTGGTCACCCAAGCTTTGTGATGAGCAGCTCATTTGCCAACCAAACCATGGCGCAAATTGAAATCTTCACACGCCCAGACTTCTACGAAGAAGGCAAGGTGTACGTGTTGCCAAAGCATTTGGACGAGAAGGTTGCCCGCTTGCACCTGGCCAAGGTTGGTGCGCAGCTTACAGAGCTGACCAGCGACCAGGCCAAGTACATTGGCGTTGCGCAAACTGGCCCTTACAAGCCAGAAACCTACCGCTACTAAGCAGGGTGCGCATAGACCAACTGGCTGTGGCGCGAGGGCTTGCGCCCTCGCGCTCCGCCGCGCAACGGCTCATAGACGAGCAAGCCTTGCGCTGGCGGGCCGCAGGCAGTGACGCCGAATGGCGCACGCCACGCAAAGCAGGTGAAGTGGTGCCTGATGACTGTGAACTGGCGTCAACAGACACCGAGGCGTCCAGGTACGTGTCGCGTGGCGGGCAAAAACTCGCGGGTGCCCTGGCGCATACCGGTTGGTCGCCAAAAGGTTTGTGGTGCGTCGATGTGGGCCAAAGCACTGGCGGTTTTACCGATTGTTTGCTGCAACAAGGCGCGCAAGGCGTATTGGGCCTGGATGTGGGGCGTGACCAGCTGCACCCGCGCCTCAAAGACCACGCACAAGTCGTCAGTGTTGAGGGCTTCAACGCCAGAGACCACCAGCCCGACGCGTTGCAAAGCGCCATGCAGGCGCACAGCAATACGCAGTGGCATAGCCGCGCGGTAGACGGTTTTGATGCCTTGGTGGGCGACGTGTCGTTTATCTCGCAGGTCAAGGTGTGGCCAGGTGTGCTGCCCTTGCTAAAGCCGGGTGCCGCCGTGTTGATGCTGGTCAAGCCCCAGTTTGAGCTGCAGCCTGCAGACATAGGCAAAGGCGGCCTGGTGAAAAGCGCCAACAGTTACAAGCAGGTTGAGCAGCAGCTGCAAAGCGCTGCGACCGAGCACGGTTTGCAGTGCTTGGATTTTTTTGAAAGTGCCATCACCGGCGGTGACGGCAACCGTGAATTTTTTATGTGGGCACGCTATGACGCTACCAGTCAGCTTTGAGTTTTTTCCAACCAAAACGCCAGAAGGCGCGCTGAAACAGCGCGAGGTGCGCAAGGCGCTGTACGCCAAAAAACCCGAATTTTGCTCAGTCACCTTTGGCGCCGGCGGCTCTACGCAAGTGGGCACATTTGCCATGGTGCAAGACATATTGGACGAAGGCGTGGCTGCTGCCTCGCACTTCTCCTGCATTGGTGCCACCAAGGCCTCTGTGCGTGAGCAGTTGCATACGCTGAAGCGCATGGGCGTGAAGCGCCTGGTGGCCTTGCGTGGCGACTTGCCCAGTGGTTACGGCGCTGGTGGCGAGTTTCATTACGCCAGCGACCTGGTGGCATTCATTCGCGCCGAGTTTGGCGACGACTTTCACATTGAAGTGGCCGCCTACCCTGAGATACACCCGCAAGCGCGCAGCGCCGAGGCTGACTTGCAAGCCTTTGTCACCAAGGTGCAAGCCGGTGCGCATTCGGCCATTACCCAGTACTTCTTCAACAGCGACGCCTACTTTCGCTTTGTAGATGACATTTACAAGCTGGGTGTTGACGTGCCCGTCGTGCCAGGCATCATGCCCATTACCAACAGTGCGCAGCTCATGCGTTTTTCAGACATGTGCGGCGCAGAAATACCGCGCTGGATTCGCCTGCGCTTGCAAGGCTTTGGCGACGACACCGCGTCCATCAAGTCCTTCGGGCATGATGTCATCGTTGACTTGGTAGACCAGCTCAATAATGGCGGCGTACCGGGCGTGCATTTTTACACCATGAATCAAAGCGAGCCCGTGCTGGCCATTTGCGATGAAGTTGGCTTGTAGTTGCTGAACCACCCGTTTTAAACAGGAGACACATATGAAGTTGGAAACACTGGCCGTACACGCTGGCTTTTCGCCAGACCCCACCACCAAGGCCGTGGCGGTGCCGATTTACCAAACCGTGGCCTATGCGTTTGATGACACGCAGCACGGCGCAGACTTGTTCGACCTGAAAGTGCCGGGCAATATTTACTCGCGCATCATGAACCCCACCAATGGCGTACTTGAGGCGCGTGTGGCGGCACTTGAAGGCGGCGTTGGCGCACTGGCCGTGGCCTCTGGCATGTCTGCCATCACCTACGCGATTCAAACCATTGCAGAGTCCGGCGACAACATCGTGTCGGCCTCGCAGCTCTACGGTGGCACTTACAACTTGCTGGCCCACACGTTGCCGCAAATGGGCATAGAAACCCGCTTTGCCGACGCCAGCAAGCCAGAAACCTTTGAGTCCTTGATTGACGAGCACACCAAGGCCTTGTACTGCGAGTCAGTGGGTAACCCGCTGGGCAACGTGACCGATATCAAGGCGTTGGCCGACATTGCACACAAGCATGGCGTGCCACTCATTGTGGACAACACTGTGCCAAGCCCGGCGCTGTGCCGCCCCATCGAGCATGGCGCTGATATTGTGGTGCACTCACTCACCAAATACCTGGGCGGCCACGGCACCACCATTGGCGGCATTATTGTTGACTCAGGCAAATTCCCCTGGGCTGAACACAAGGCGCGCTTCAAGCGCCTCAACGAGCCAGATGTGAGCTACCACGGCGTGGTGTACACCGAAGCGCTTGGCCCTGCAGCCTTTATTGGCCGCGCCCGCGTGGTACCACTGCGCAACATGGGTGCAGCACTTAGCCCCATGAACGCATTCCAAATTTTGCAAGGCATTGAAACACTGGCCTTGCGCATGGACCGCATCTGCGACAACGCCGTGAAGGTGGCGCAGTTCTTGAAGGGCCACGCCAAAATTGCCTGGGTCAATTACGCAGGCTTGCCAGACCACGCTGACTATGCCTTGGTCAAGCGTCAAATGGGTGGTCGTGCCTCAGGCATCATCAGCTTTGGCCTAAAGGCGGCTGATCCACTGGCCGCAGGCACCGCCTTCCAGGATGCGCTGGCGTTGTTCACCCGTTTGGTCAACATCGGCGACGCCAAGTCCTTGGCCTGTCACCCGGCGTCTACAACTCACCGCCAGCTGAATGAGACAGAGCTGGCCAAAGCTGGTGTGTCACGCGACATGGTGCGCTTGTCTATAGGCATTGAGCACATTGATGACTTGATTGCAGACCTGGAGCAGGCTTTGGCCAAGGCTTGATAAAAGCCTGTCTGTGCCAAAAAAAACGCCTCGTTACCGAGGCGTTTTTTTATGGGCGCTTGCCCAGTGCCACTGTGGGGTTAGCGCTCGTCGAAACTCACGGTCACTGTATCGCTAACCGGTACACACTGGCAGGTGAGCACAAAGCCATTGGCAACTTCTTGTGGGTTCAGGGCGAAGTTTTTGAGCATTTTCACTGTGCCGCTGGTGACCTTGGCGCGGCAAGTGCAGCAGTTGCCTGCCTTGCACGAAAACGGCAGCGATGCGCCCGTGCGCAGCAGGCCGCCTCCAGTACCGTGTCATGCGCGTCGTCGCCGTCAATGGGGAAGGCCACGCGGGTTACGCGTTGTTTGCCGTCAATGACAAACGTCAGCGTGGCTGCGGGCGTGTCGTCGTCTACGGGTGTGACGGCCGCGGTGGGCGTAGAGCTGCCAAAACGTTCTATGTGCAGGTGTTCTGCGCTGACACCTGCAGTCAGAAGTGCGGCCTCGGCGCCGTCCATCATGGGGCCAGGGCCGCATACAAATGCTTCGTCCACGGTGCGCACGTCAATCAGGCTGGCCAGCAGGTCTTCAATTTTGCTGTGGTCCAGCAAGCCGTTCAAGATGTCTGTGCCTTGGTCTTCGTCTGACATCACGTTGATCAGGCTAAAGCGGGATAAATAAGTGTCTTTGAGGTTTTGCAGATCTTCTGCAAACATGGTTTGGCTGGTGCTGCGGTTGCCATACAGCAAAGTGAACTGGCTCAGCGGCTCTAGCGCCAGGGTGGTGGCCACCAGCGACAGCAGCGGCGTGATGCCAGAGCCCCCCGCTATGCCCAGGTAGTGCTTTCTGTTGCTGGCGTGCAGTGGTGTGTGAAAGCGCCCGTCTGGCGTCATCACGTCCAGCGTGTCCCCCACTTTGAGCTGATCGTTCACATGGTTGGACACCAAGCCGCCTGCCACGCGCTTGATACCCACGCGCAGCATGTTGGTGCGCTCAAAGTCGGGCTTGCTTTGGCAAATAGAGTAAGCCCGGCGCACGTCCTGGCCATTCAAATCAAAGCGCAAGGTGACAAACTGTCCAGCTTCAAACGCGTAGCTGGCCTGCAATTCCGGTGGCACCTGCAAGGACAAGGCCATGCCTTGCGCGGTTTGTGGCTCTATGTGCGCCACGCGCAATGCGTGGAAATGAGGTGTGCGGCTGGTCGTCATGGCTTATGGCGGGTTTGTACTAGTAGGGCTTGAAGTAGTCAAAGGGCTCGCTGCACTGCACACAGCGGTACAAGGCCTTGCAGGCGGTGGAGCCAGACTGCGCTATCAGTGTGGTGAGCGTGCTGGCGCATTGCGGGCAAGCGGGCGTGGCTTGCGGCAAGCTGTGCCAGCGTATGGGCTGCGCCATGTTGGCGGGCTCGGTGCTGAGGTGTGCGGGCGGCGCTATGCCGTAGGCGCGCAGTTTGTCATGTGTGCTGGCGCTCATCCAGTCTGTCGTCCATGCGGGCGACAGCACGGTACGCACCTCGAATGGCGACAAACCCTCGTTGTGCAAGGCCACCTCTATGTCTTCGCGCATTTGCGCCATGGCCGGGCAGCCGGCATAAGTGGGCGTGATGGTGACTTGCAGCGTGTCGTTTTGCAGCGTCACGTCTCGCAGCACCCCCAGTTCACGCAAGTTGATCACGGGTATTTCGGGGTCCATCACCGCCTCGAGTGCAGCGTGTGCAGCTTGTACGCGCGCCTGGCCAGTGGCGGTGTTGGGTGCCACTTGCGCACGCTTTTGTGGGCGCGGGTCGGCCAGACCAAAAGCGTCAAGTGGCACGGCTGTGGTCATGGCTTACCAGCCGGCGCCGGGATGCGCGCGGGTCACGGCTTGCATTTCAGCCAACATAAAGCCCATGTGCTCAGAATGCTGGCCCAGCTTGCCGCAAGACACAAAGCCTTGCATGGTGGGCCAAGAGAGGGTGGCCTCAGTGGCCGCTTGTTGCATGGTGATGAGCCAATCGTCTTGCAGGCTGCTGGGCAGCACGCCCACGCCACTGGCCGCGGCCGCCTGGTCCAGCGCGCTGTCTGTAAAGCACTCCTGCATGTAGGGCAGCAGTTGCGTCAGGGCAGCCTGTGTCCTGGCGTGAGACTTTGGCGTGCCGTCACCCAAGCGCACCAGCCACATGCGCGCGTGTTGCCAGTGGTAGCGCGCTTCTTTCACAGACTTGGCGGCAATGCCGCTGAGCTGCTCGTCTGTGCTGCCAAGGAGTTGCTGCCACAGTTGCACCATCAGTGCGCTGTACAAGGCCACGCGAACAATGGTGGTGGCGTAGTCACGGTCTTGCGCAACGGTGCCGGCTGCTGCAGGCGCGTTGGGCAGTTCAGTGAGTGTCCAGTTTAAAAAACCAAACTCGTCGCGCCAATACGCATAGTCGTCTTCACTCAGGCCTGCGCCGTGCAGCTCAGCCGCACGCGTGTACAGCAAGCGCGCTTGGCCTAGCAAGTCCAGGGCGGTGTTGGTCAGGCTGATGTCTTCTTCAAGCATGGGGCCGTGGCCACACCATTGGCTTAAACGTTGTGCCAGAACCAAGGCGTTATCGCCCAGGTGCAGCATGTAGCGCGCAGACAAAGGCATGGCTGCGACGTCTGAGGCACGCAGTGGCAGGGTGAGTGTGGCGGCGGCGCTCATTACATGTGGTCTACCGACTCGGGCAGCTTGTAAAAGGTGGGATGGCGGTAGATTTTGTCGCTGGCAGGGTCAAACAGCGCGCCTTTGTCAGCTGGTGCGCTGGCCGTTATGGCGTTGGATGGCACCACCCAAATAGACACGCCCTCCATGCGGCGGGTGTACACGTCACGTGCCACCTGCATGGCGTGTTGCGCGTCGGCGGCATGCACACTGCCGCAGTGTTTGTGGTCCAAGCCCATGCTGGGGCGCACAAACACTTCCCATAAATGCAGCTGGCCCGTGTGGTTGATGTCATGGCTCATGGCGGATGTCCTTGCAATTTATGCGGCTTGACGTTGCTGGCGCGCGGCTTGTTTGGCCGCGTAGGCGGCCGCTGCGTCGCGCACCCATTGCCCGTCGTTATGGGCTTTCACGCGTGTGGCCAATCGCTCTGTGTTGCAAGGGCCTTTGCCCGCCAGCACGTCCTGAAACGCTTGCCAGTTGATGCTGCCAAAGTCGTAGTGGCCGCGCGCCTCGTTCCATTTCAGGTCGGGGTCAGGCAGGGTGACGCCCAGGGTTTGGGCTTGAGCAACCGTGGCGTCAATAAACTTCTGGCGCAAGTCATCGTTGGATATGCGCTTTATGCCCCAGCGCATGCCTTGTGCGCTGTTGGGGCTGTCAGAGTCCGGTGGGCCGAACATCATCAGCACGGGCCACCACCAGCGGTTGACAGACTCTTGCACCATGTCGCGTTGGGCTTGCGTGCCCTGCATCATGGCCAGCAATGCATCAAAGCCCTGGCGTTGGTGGAACGACTCTTCCTTACACACACGAATCATGGCGCGCGCGTAGGGCCCGTATGAGCAGCGGCACAACGGCACTTGGTTCATGATGGCAGCGCCATCTACCAACCAGCCAATGGTGCCCACGTCTGCCCATGACAAGGTGGGGTAGTTGAAAATGCTGGAGTATTTGGCGCGCCCGCTGTGCAGACCGTCCAGCAGCTCGTCGCGGCTGGAGCCTAGCGTTTCGGCAGCGCTGTACAAGTACAGGCCGTGCCCGGCCTCGTCTTGCACCTTGGCCAGCAAAATGGCTTTGCGTTTGAGTGAGGGTGCGCGGCCAATCCAGTTGCCTTCTGGCAGCATACCCACCACTTCAGAGTGTGCGTGTTGCGAGATTTGACGCACCAATGTTTTGCGGTAGGCCGCTGGCATCCAATCTTGCGCTTCAATTTTTCCGTCGGCATCTATGACGGCATCAAACGCGGCTTGTTTGGCCGCGTCCTGGCGAATATCTATGGCATCGCCTGCGTTGCTGTTGACTGGCGCCTGGTCAAGAGACTGGGTGTACATGCGCAAACCTCCAAAAACAAGACACAAGCGGATATACGCTTGCGCTGGCGGCATGATGGCCGCGCTATGTTGGAGTATAGCGAATTAACCGACCGGTCGGTTGGTTAATTAATTGGGGTTTGTGTGTAGCCTGTTGGCGGGCGCTTAAGTGCCGTGAGACTCCAGCTTGAATGCTGCGTACTTGTCCTGGCCCAGCGCCTCTACCAGGTAGGGCAAGGCCTCTTGCAATTGCGCCTTAAGCGTATGCGGTGGGTTCACCACAAACACCCCGCTGGCGCCCAGGCCGCCGCCTGTGCCTTGGCCTGCAGCGCCTGCGCGCACTTGCAGTGTGGCGTGCAACCAGCTTTTGCCAGCTTTACCAGCGGTGTTCTTGAGCTTGCGGGGCAGGTCGTGTGCTTCTGCACGCCCTACCAGCGGATACCAAATGAGCATAGAGCCAGTGGCAAAGCGCTTGAGCGCCTCGGCCGTCATGTTGACCACGTCTGCGTAGTCGGTTTTAAGCTCGTAGCTGGGGTCACACACCACCAAGCCGCGTCTTGATACGGGTGGCAGCAATGAGCGCACGCTCTCAAAGCCGTTTTTTCTGTCCATTTGCAACTTGGCGCGGCTTTTGGCTTGCTCAAGCGTGGCGCGCAGCACACGGTGGTCTGTGGGGTGCACCTCAAAAGCCATCACGCGGTCCTGGCTGCGCAGCAATTCGCCTGCAATCAGCGGTGAGCCCGGGTATTGCTTGATGTCTTTGCCACCGTTGAATTGGCGCAGCATGCCCACGTAGGCAGACAGCAAAGCCGGCACAGACTCCGCCTTTGGTGTTCATGTGCGTGAGCAGCGCGTGTATGCCGTCGTCGGCCTCGGCACTGGTGGCGGCGCTGTTGCTGTCCAGCTTGTAAGAACCCGCGCCGGCGTGCGTATCTACGACTTGAAGGGCACCTTCTTTGAGGGTGAGGTGTTGTAAAACAGCGACCAATGTGGCGTGTTTGAGTACGTCGGCGTGGTTGCCAGCGTGAAAAGCGTGTCTGTAACTGAACATATGCCCTATGGTAACGCCGGGCTGTGGATAAATGTTCGCAGCAGCGAATAAAAATCGTATAATGGCGGGCTTGGCAGCGATTTAGTGACCCCGCGGCCAAGCACGCTTCAAGCAGGCAACTGTTTAAGGCAAACCACCACCTAAGAGGTTTCCGCAAGAGAAACGCCGACCGTGGAGTAGGGTCCGCCAAACCAACTCAAGAGATATCTCAAATGAAAACTTTCAGCGCAAAACCCGCTGAGGTCGTCCATGAGTGGTTTGTGATTGACGCCACCGATAAGGTGCTCGGACGAGTAGCCAGCGAAGTTGCTCTCCGTCTACGCGGCAAACACAAGGCCATTTACACGCCTCACGTTGACACCGGCGATTTCATCGTCGTTATCAATGCATCCAAAATTAAAGTCACAGGCAACAAGGCCTTGGACAAGGTGTACTACCGTCACTCTGGTTTCCCAGGTGGCATTTACGGCACCAACTTCCGTGACATGCAAGCCAAGCACCCAGGCCGCGCCCTGGAAAAAGCGGTCAAGGGCATGTTGCCCAAAGGCCCACTTGGTTACGCCATGGTCAAGAAGCTCAAAGTGTATGGCGGTGCCGAGCACCCACATACTGCCCAGCAACCCAAAGTGTTGGAAATCTAAGGAGCCGTAATGATTGGTGATTGGAACAATGGCACAGGCCGCCGCAAATCAAGCGTCGCGCGTGTGTTTATCAAAAAAGGCTCAGGCAAGATCACGGTAAACGGTAAAGACATCGAAAACTATTTCGGTCGTCAAACCTCTATCATGATTGCCAAGCAGCCCTTGGTGCTCACAGAAAATGTTGAAAGCTTTGACATTCAAGTGAACGTGCACGGCGGTGGTGAATCTGGCCAGGCCGGTGCGGTACGTCACGGCATTACACGTGCCCTGATGGACTACGACGCCAACCTCAAGCCAGCGCTGTCAGCAGCTGGTTACGTGACTCGCGATGCTCGCGAAGTGGAACGTAAAAAGGTTGGTTTGCGTTCAGCTCGTCGTCGCAAGCAGTTCAGCAAGCGTTAATTACGTTTTGTTGTACACAAAAGCCGCCGCAAGACTTGTCTTGGGCGGCTTTGTCGTTTGTGTTTTTACTGGTTTGCAAGTAGTTGGTTATCCATGAGACTTCGTTTGCTAAGACGTCGCCTAACGGTTAGCGCGCCGCGCATGGCGGTAAGAAGTGCGCTGCCTTGGCCGTTGCGTTGGCTGCTGGCTGCCGTGGTGCTGGGCTTTTCTGCAGCTTTGGCGCTGTGGGCCTTCGAGCAAGGCAAGCAAATCGCCGGCGTTGGTGCCGTGTCACAAGAAGAGCTCGTGGCGCTGAAAGAAGAGAACAAGCGCATACAAGCCGTGCTTGAAAAAGCGCAATCGTTGGTCAACACCTCACAAAGCCAGATCATTGCCGAGCAAACGGCACAAAAAGAGCTGGTTGAACAAATCCGTCGCCTCGAGGCGGACAACCAGGCACTGCGGGATGACCTGGGCTTTTTTGAGCGTCTTATCCCCTCTGGCAGCGGCGTTGCAGCCGCGACTATCCGGTCTGTGCAGGCCGATATGCTCACGCCCACGCAAGTGCGCTGGCAAGTGCTGGTGATTCAGGCAGCCAAAAACCCATCAACGTTCAAGGGCAGCTTGGAGCTGTCTGTGACGGGTACGTTGGGGGGCAAGCCCTTTAGTATGACCCCCCAGGGCAGCCCCAGAAACCTGAGTTTGCTGCAATATGTGCGCAGCACAGGCGTATTTGATATACCAGCTGGTGTGGTTTTAAAGAGCCTCACCGTCAAGCTCGTGCAAAATGGCGCTGCGAAGTCAATACAGACATTTAATTTTTAGCGTGCCGTCCCCCTGAGCGCTCGCAACAGCGCCGGCAGCTTTAAACAAGAAAGAGAACAATATGTTGGGTAAAAAGAAGATGCCACTGATCAAAAGCTTGATCGCATCAGGCACCACCATTGGTGGTGATATTTCTTTTGAGGATGGTTTGCGCATTGATGGCGTTATAACCGGCGACGTCAAAGGCCGCGAAGGCAAGCCCAGCGTGCTGGTGGTAAGCGAAAACGCGCGCATTGAAGGTGCTGTATCGGCCGACCACGTGATCGTCAACGGCACTGTACTGGGCCCTGTAGAGGCCAAGCAGCTGATTGAACTACAGCCCAAAGCCCGCGTTGAAGGCAACGTGGAATACAAATCTATAGAGTTGCACCTGGGTGCCCTGGTCACTGGTCAGCTGTGCCCGTTGGTGGCCCAGTCCGACGAGAAAGCCCCTCTTAAACTCGCGGTCAAGCAGGCCTAAGCCAACGCCTGCGCCAGCCTTGGTGTAGCATTTCAGTCAAGTATTCAACAAACAGGCCGTGCGACAACAGCGCTGCCGAACCCAGAAAGTCAATTATGTCCGCAGTTGCAGAGTCAGTACCAGACATGGAAATGCCCAGCGCCTTGGTGTTTACCGACAGCGCCGCGGCCAAAGTGGCAGACCTCATTGCCGAAGAAGGCAACCCTGAGTTGAAGCTGCGTGTATTTGTGCAAGGTGGCGGCTGCTCTGGTTTTCAGTACGGCTTTACCTTTGACGAAATCACCAACGAAGACGACACCACCATGACCAAAAATGGCGTGTCCCTGCTGATCGACGCCATGAGCTACCAGTACCTCATTGGCGCAGAGATTGATTACAAGGAAGACTTGCAGGGTGCACAGTTTGTCATCAAGAACCCCAACGCAACGACCACATGTGGTTGTGGCTCGAGCTTTAGCGTTTAAAGTCCAGGCTTAGCGCACCGACAAAAAGCCCAGCAATGCTGGGCTTTTTTGCGTTTGCAGGCTTGTCGGGTGTTGGCCTAGGCCGGGTACAGTGCGCCCAGCACGCGCGGGCCCAGTGCGCCTGTTGCCGCAACCACGTTGCCAGGGCGGCGCTGCGTGAAACACCACGCCAGCCATGCAAAGGCACAGGCCTCTACGTGCAGTGCGGGCATCCCCACCTCGTCGGTGGTGTGCACTGTGGCGTGTGGCATGGCCAGGCGCAGTTGCGCCATCAGCTGCTTGTTGTAAGCACCACCGCCACACACCAGTACGCTGCCAGGCGGTGTTGCCTGGGTGCTTATCAGCTGGATTTGCTGCGCCGCGCTATGGGCGGTAAGCGCACCCAGCGTGGCTTGCACGTCAGCTGCTGCCACATGGGTGAAGCCTTTCAGCCGCTGCGCCAGCCACTGGGCATTAAACAAATCGCGACCGGTGCTGGTGGGCGAGGCTGTCTGGTTGGTGGCAAAAAAGGGCTCTTGCAACAGCGCGTGCAACAAGTCCGAGTGCACGCTGCCGCTGGCGCCCCAAGCGCCATCGGCATCAAAAGCCTGGCCCAACTGTTGGTGCACCCATGTGTCCAGCAGCACATTGCCTGGGCCAGTGTCACAGCCCCAGACGCCTGTGGGCGCAAGCACGCTGACATTGGCCATGCCGCCAATATTGAGCACAGCAACTGTTTCATTGTTGCGAGCAAATACGTGTTGATGAAATGCAGGCACCAGCGGTGCGCCTTGGCCGTTCGCCGCAATATCGCGGCTGCGAAAGTCGGCGATAACGTCTATGCCGGTCAGTTCAGCCAACAGTGCTGGGTTGTTCACTTGCAGCGAATAGCCCACGCTATTAAGCCCATCCAGATTGGGGGCCGCATGCGGCGCGTGCCTCACTGTCTGGCCATGGCTGGCAACGGCTTGTATGTCCGAGGCGTTTAGGTTTGCGTAGGCCAGTAGCTGTTCGCATACGCCGGCGTTGATGTGCGACAAGCTGTTGGCCAACTGGGCCGCCAACGCCAGTTCATTGTGCCCCGCTGTGTTGAGCTGCAATGCCAAGCACTTGACGGCAGGGCTGAATGCCTGGTGGGCGTGTGCCATGACGTACGGCTGGCCGTCCTGGTCTATGCGGCACAACACGCCGTCAACCCCGTCAAGCGAGGTGCCAGACATCAGGCCAATAAACAGGCCATTGTTGTGGGGAGTTGGCGCGTGGCGTGTGGCGGTAGTCATAGCCGCCATTGTCGGTGATAAGACAGGCGTATTGGCCCAAACAGGCCTGGCCCGCGTTAGTTTGTGACCGGGGTCTGGCCTTGTGCTGTCATCCAGCCTGCGGCCTCAAGCTGAGAGTACATATCTTGGGCAACCGCCACAAACTCGCCCATGCGCGCCTTGCTGATGGTCATGGCGCGACTGTTGCGGGCGAGCAGTGCAGGGTTTTTGTGCACACCACCAACGCGGTGCTCAAAGTGCAAGTGCGGCCCAGTGGCCCAGCCTGTGGCTCCCACTGCGCCAATGTTTTCGCCGCGCTCAACACGCTGACCCTTGCGCACGTAAATACGGCTCAAGTGGGCGTACAGCGTCATGTTTTTGCTGTCGTGCTGCACTTCAACTACGTTGCCAAAGCCGCGCTTCACGCCGGCAAACGACACGCGGCCATCGCCCACTGTACGCACAGGCGTACCAGTGGGTGCGCCGTAATCAACGCCCAGGTGGCGCTTCCAGCGCTTTTGAATGGGGTGAAAACGCATGGCAAAGCTGCTGGTAACGCGTGAAAACTCCATGGGAGAGGCTAGGTAAAAGCGCCTTGTACTGTTGCCGTTCAAGTCGAAGTATTCGCCCTTGGCTGTGCCGTTTTGAAACCAGATGCCGTTGAGCTCACGCCCGTTGTTAACAAATTGAACCGCCAACAAGCGGCCTGCTTTAAAGGGCTCGCCGTCTGCTTCAAGCTGCTCGTACACCAGGCTGAAGGTGTCGCCCTTGCGCAGGTCGCGGTTGAAGTCAATGTCGTTGGCAAACACTTCGGCCACGCTCATGGCAATGCTGTCTGGAATGTCGCCTGCATCGGTGGCGGCAAACAGTGATGACTCTATACGCCCGCTGGCCAAGCGCTGGCGACGTTCCAGGGGGAGGGTTTCAGACAGGCTGGCGAACTGGCCGCTGTCGTTGCGCGACACGGTGAGGCGCGTGAATTGGTCAACAGCGTTGTCGGGTATCCAGCGCATCACCAGTTGCTGCACGCCACCCTCTAGGGTGTAGGCCACGTTAACGCGCTTGTTGTTGGGGTTGGCCATGACCGCACGCGAGGCTTTGTCCTGGCGCATCCACGCGGCAAGGGCATCGTCTTGCACGCCCATGCGCTGTAGCAGGCTTACGATGTTGTCGCCCCGGCGAATCCAGTCGTGGCTGTACAGCAGCACATCCGATGCGCCACTGCTTTGACGGCTTGAGTTGATGTCAAAGGGCAGGTTGAGCGCGTCGCCAATCAGGCCACTGACCGATGTGGCGGCGACATCGTCCTGGGAGGCTGCAATGCGTGTTTGGTCCAGCACGCTGCCTATGCCAAACGAGGTAATACCCAAGCCGAACAGGCTCAGGCCAAACAGGAACAAACGCTTTTGCCAGGATGTGTGTGGCGCTGTTGTGCGTGTGGGTTTGGCGTGGCGCGTATGGGGCTTGTCAGCCCGTGCGTCGCTTCTAAAACGGTGGTGTCCAGTAAACAAGCAAAACTCCGCGTCTGCGGTGCCAGCTGTGGCTGCACCTGCAGTTTTGATAACGGTAGCCCAAACGCTTGGGCTACTGGGGCTTGGCTGCAAAACGCTGGCCGCGCCCACTACAATTGGGGCCCCAAGTGTGCCAGTCTTTATAGCTAAAGAAGGCAGTTGTGCTTGGGTTTTAGTTAATTCTCTAGGTGTTTTAGAATCCTCTCGAATTATATGTAAGTCCTTGGTTTGCGGCAAGCGTTACCCTATGCAAAATAATCCATCCAAAGCCGACAGTTCGGCCTCCAAGTCATCTGCACCTGTCGTGCCCGCCAATGAGGCGGTTGAGCACGCGTTGTCGGTCAGCTTGCGCGGCTGCGACGAGTTGCTGCCCAGAGACGAGTGGGTCACCAAGCTGAACAAAGCCAATGCCAGCGGCACGCCGCTGCGTATCAAATTGGGGCTGGACCCTACGGCGCCAGATATTCATATTGGCCACACGGTGGTGCTGAACAAGATGCGCCAGTTGCAAGACCTGGGGCATCAAGTCATTTTCCTGATTGGCGACTTCACAAGCCTGATCGGTGACCCGTCTGGGCGTAACAGCACGCGTCCGCCGCTGACCAAAGAGCAAATTTTGGAAAACGCCAAGACTTACTACAACCAGGCCGCCATGGTGTTGGACGAGTCCAAAACCGAGATTCGCTA
This sequence comes from Comamonadaceae bacterium M7527, assembly GCA_021044545.1. NCBI lineage: Bacteria > Pseudomonadati > Pseudomonadota > Betaproteobacteria > Burkholderiales > Comamonadaceae > Comamonadaceae bacterium M7527. Next base: position 1,512,337 of record CP087990.1, on the reverse strand, counting down.
CAACAGCGAGTGGAGCGAGCCGCTGGGCGCGCGCGGCATGATTGAGCTGTCAGCCAAATACACGGTTGCGCGCATGATGGAGCGTGACGATTTCCACAAGCGCTTTCATGGCGGGCAAAGCATTAGCGTGCATGAGTTTTTGTACCCGCTGATGCAAGGCTATGACAGCGTGGCCCTGAAGGCCGACCTTGAGCTGGGCGGCACAGACCAAAAGTTCAACCTGTTGATGGGCCGCCATTTGCAGCAGGAGTACGGCCAAGAGCCGCAATGCATTTTGACCATGCCACTACTGGAGGGCTTGGACGGCGTGGACAAAATGTCCAAGAGCAAACACAACTACATAGGCATCACCGAAGACGCCAACACCATGTACGCGAAAGTGTTGTCCATCAGCGATGACTTGATGTGGCGCTGGTACGTGTTGCTCAGCTTCAAGTCGGAATCCGAGATAGCCGACTTGCGCGCGCAAGTGCAAGCCGGGCTCAACCCCAAAGTGGCCAAGGTGATGTTGGCCAAAGAAATAACAGCGCGCTTTCATTCTGCCGCTGCGGCAGATGCAGCCGACAAGATTTCATCAACCGCAGCAAAGGCGGTATCCCCGACGAGATTCCAGCAGTGGCGTTGAGTGGTGCGCCCATGGGTGTTGGCGCCTTGTTAAAAGCCGCCGGCTTGGCACCATCCTCGTCAGAGGCGGGGCGTTTGATTGAGGGTGGTGGTGTGCGCGTTGACTCAAGTGTGGTCAGCGACAAAGGCTTGAAGCTTGAAGCCGGCACCTACGTGGTGCAAGTGGGCAAGCGCAAATTTGCGCGTGTGACGCTGGGCAACTAAGGCCAGTCATGAGAGCAGCTACGCCCAGTTGGCGATCTCCCAGAAACCTGCTGCGCCTGTCCGTCGTGGTGGCGTTGGCGACCATCGCGCTCAAGATGCTTGCGTGGTGGCTCACAGGGTCTGTGGCACTGTTGTCCGATGCCTTGGAGTCATTTGTGAACCTGGCCAGTGCCATGTTTGCATTGCAAATGGTTACTGTTGCGGCGCGCCCCGCCAATGACGCACACCCTTATGGTCACTACAAGGCCGAGTACTTTTCAGCTGGCTTTGAAGGTATTATGATTATTGGTGCTGCGCTTGGCATTATTTTTTCAGCAACCTACCGTTGGTTGAATCTTGAGCCTTTGGTGCAAATCGACACAGGCATCATGCTGTCGGTTGCCAGCTCTGTGCTCAATGGTGCGTTGGCGTATGTGATGTTGCAGTCGGCCAAGCTGTACCGGTCTGCGGCGTTAGAAGGCGACGCCAAACACTTGCTCACCGATGTCTGGACGTCTGTCGGTGTTGTCATTGGCTTGTTGTTGGTCGTGGCCACTGGCTGGATGTGGCTGGATGTGGTGGTGGCTATTGCGGTGGCACTCAACATTTTGCGAGAGGGTGGCAAGCTGGTTTGGAAGTCGTCACTGGCGCTGATGGATGTGGCTGTGCCACAAGACGTGCAAGCGCAGATTGACGCCGTGCTGGCTGACTTTGCCCAAAGCCCTGACACCACAGACATTATTCGCTTTGACCACGTCACCACACGCCAGGCGGGACCGCGCAGCTTTGTAGACATGCACATGCACATGCCCGCCAACTGGACGCTGGGCCGGGCTGCAGCTTTGCGTGGCGATGTAGAGCGCGCGCTGGTGCACGCCGTACCAGGTTTGCTGCCCACCATTCAGCTGCTGCCCAGTGATGTGGAAACCTACACCCACATCAGCCACCCCGAGTCATGAAAGCCATCGTGCAGCGTGTCGCCAGCGCACACGTCACCGTGGACGGTGATGTTGTGGGGCGCATTGAGACGGGTTTGTTGGTGTTGGTGTGCGCCATGCCTGGCGACACCCAGGCAAGCGCTGACAAACTGCTGGACAAGCTGCTAAAGCTGCGCGTGTTTGCCAACGCGCACGGCAAGCTGGACCATGCATTACCCAATACAGACGGCGCAGGCAAGGTGGGTGGCTTGCTACTGGTCAGCCAGTTCACGTTGAGCGCCGACACCCGTAAAGGCAACCGGCCCAGCTTTGCCGCCAGCGCACCGCCTGAGCAAGCCAAAGTCCTGTTTGACTACCTGGTGCAACGCGCCAAGGCCCTGCACCCTGTGGTTGCAACAGGCCGTTTCGCCACCGAGATGCAAGTGCAACTGGTGAACGACGGGCCCATAACGATTCCCTTGGACATTGACTAGCTAGTAGGGGCTAGCAAACCCAAGTCTGGCCAGTATCGCAATCTCGTGGGCCTCCATCTCATCGGCATCGGCCTGTGAGGTTTCGTGGTCCCAGCCTTGGGCGTGCAAGCAGCCGTGCACCAGCATGTGGGCGTAGTGGGCGGCCAGTGGCTTGCGTTGTTCGTTGGCCTCGCGCTCTATCACCTGTGCGCACAACACCAAGTCGGCGTGCACCACGGGCTCGGTGGCATAGTCAAAAGTGAGTACGTTGGTGGCGTAGTCTTTTTGACGGTAGGCGTTGTTGAGCATTTGCGCCTCGTCTACATCCACCACGCGCACGGTGAGTTCGCCGTTGGCCGCCAAGGCGTGTCGCAAGCAGCGGGTGACAAAGTGGCGCTTCAATTCAGCTCTATGGGCTGCTAGCTGGCGTGGGTTTTCAAACGCACCAAACTGCAAGGACAGGCTAAGGGCGGGCAAGCTCATGGTGTGGCTCTTTTGCGGGAGGTGGTTTTGGCAGGAGGCGGTACCTCATCGCCACGGGTGTTGCGTGCGTCGTAGGCATCCACTATGCGGGCCACCAGTGGGTGGCGCACCACGTCCACGCTGGTCAGGCGCGTCATCGCAATGCCAGGGGTGCGACGCAATACCCGTTCAGCGTCAATCAGGCCGCTGGTTTGGGTTTTGGGCAAGTCAATTTGGCTGACATCGCCTGTAATAACAGCCTTGGACCCAAAGCCAATGCGCGTTAAAAACATCTTCATTTGCTCTGGGGTGGTGTTTTGGCCCTCGTCCAAAATCACAAACGCGTGGTTTAGTGTGCGCCCACGCATAAAAGCCAGCGGCGCAATTTCGATTTGTTGGCGTTCAAACGCTTTTTGTACCTTCTCAAAGCCCATGAGGTCGTACAAGGCGTCGTACAGCGGGCGCAAGTAGGGGTCTACCTTTTGGCCCAGGTCGCCGGGCAAAAAGCCCAGTTTTTCACCAGCCTCAACCGCTGGGCGCGTGAGCACAATGCGCTGCACCGCGCTGCGCTCTAGCGCATCAACGGCGCAGGCCACGGCCAGGTAGGTTTTGCCCGTGCCAGCTGGGCCAATACCAAAAGTGATGTCATGGGTATTGATTTGGTTGAGGTAGGCGGCCTGGTTGGCTGTGCGCGCCTTGAGCTCGCCGCGGCGGGTTTGCACGCTCAAGTCGTGGCTGCTGCCTTCAAGACTGGTGTCACCCGTGAGCATCAGCTGCACTTGCTCTGGTGGTATGGGGCGTCTCGCCATTTCGTACAAGGCTTGCAGCACGTTCATGGCTTGCTCTGCCCTGGCCTTGGTGCCATCTACCTTGAACTGCTCAAAGCGGTGGGCAATCTTGACGTGCAAACCGTTTTCTATGGTGCGCAAATGGCTGTCCATAGGGCCACACAAGTGGGCCATGCGGTCGTTATCGGGCGGGCTGAAGGTGTGCTTAAGAATCAAACGGATAATCCAAGGGTAGGCTTTAAAGTTGCCGCTGCATGCGGCCAAACTAGGAACCCCAATGATAGGCAAATTAAGCGGCACCTTGCTGGAGAAAAACCCACCCCAAGTTGTGGTGGATTGCCACGGCGTAGGCTACGAGGTAGACGTGCCCATGAGCACGTTTTACAACCTGGGCGATGTGGGGCAGCCAATTGCCTTGCTCACACACTTTGTGGTGCGCGAAGACGCGCAGTTGCTGTATGGCTTTGCCACGCAAGCCGAGCGCCATGCGTTCAGGCAGCTCATCAAGATATCTGGCGTAGGCCCGCGCATGGCTTTGGCTGTGCTCTCAGGCATGGGCGTGACCGACCTCGTCAACACCGTGGCCAGCCAAGACACGGCGCGCATTGTGAAAGTACCAGGCATTGGCAAAAAGACCGCTGAGCGCTTGTTGCTGGAGCTAAAGGGCAAGCTGGGCGACAGCGTGAGCACGGGCGTGAACATAGTCAACGACACCCAAGGCGACATACTGCAAGCCCTGCTGGCCCTGGGCTACAGCGACAAGGACGCAGGTGCCGCGCTAAAGGCCATGCCCGTGGATATTGGCGTGTCGGATGGCATCAAAATGGCACTCAAAGCCCTCGCCAAATAAACTAAGCCCCTATGAGCATTCAAACCGACGACTTTGCACCTGCGCCCCAGCGCGTGGTGTCTGCCGCGCCCACCTCCAATACCGAAGAGGCCATGGAGCGCGCCCTGCGCCCCAAGGTCCTGGCTGACTACGTGGGGCAAGCCAAAGCACGCGAGCAGCTTGAGATATTTATTGGTGCGGCCAAAAAACGCGAAGAAGCGCTAGACCACGTGCTGTTGTTTGGCCCACCCGGCTTGGGCAAGACCACGCTGTCGCACATCATTGCCAACGAGTTGGGCGTGAACCTGCGCCAAACCAGTGGCCCCGTGCTTGAAAAGCCCAAAGACCTGGCAGCCCTGCTCACCAACCTGGAGCCCAATGACGTCTTGTTTATTGACGAGATTCACCGCTTGTCGCCAGTGGTGGAGGAGATTTTGTACCCCGCGCTGGAAGACTACCAAATCGACATCATGATTGGCGAAGGCCCGGCGGCACGCTCTATCAAGCTGGACTTGCAGCCGTTTACCCTGGTGGGAGCCACCACCCGCGCGGGCATGCTGACCAACCCGCTGCGCGACCGCTTTGGCATTGTGGCGCGCTTGGAGTTTTACACCTCTAAAGAGCTGTCCAGCATTGTCACGCGCAGCGCCAAGCTACTGGATGTCCCCATGGATGCAGAAGGTGGCTTCGAGATTGCCAAGCGCTCACGCGGCACACCGCGTATCGCCAACCGCTTGCTGCGCCGTGTGCGTGACTACGCACAGGTAAAAGGCAGCGGGCGCATTACCCTGGACATTGCCAACAAAGCCCTGGTCATGCTGGATGTTGACCCGCAGGGCTTTGACATCATGGACCGCAAGTTGCTGGAGGCGGTGATACACCGCTTTGACGGTGGCCCAGTGGGCCTTGACAACATTGCGGCCAGCATTGGTGAAGAGCGCGACACCATTGAAGACGTGATTGAGCCCTACCTCATTCAGCAAGGCTACCTGCAGCGCACACCGCGCGGGCGTATCGCCACGCTGGCCGCTTACCGTCATTTGGGTGTGACGGCGCCCGCCGACAAAACAGGTGACTTGTTGGGCGACGCTTAGGCTTGCGCGTTGTGGCCTGGTAGCGTTGCTTGAGCCTGCTGCGCAGGACTTGAAATGCATATAATTTCGCCATGAACAGGTCTTATTGCTTTGCCTAAGGTTGTCATCGTTTTAGGCAGCGCACCAGATGCGGTGGTTGCTAAAGACTGGCCAAAGGGGTCGGCGCAAATTGTTGCCATTAACAACGCGTGGCGAATTCGCAGCGACTGGGACTACCTCATTTACCCCGAAGACTTCCCGCCAGAAAACGCGCCACCTGGCGCAAGCCCGCAACAAACAGTGGTTACGGCTGCTGACTATGTGCCCATACAAAACCAATATGGCGGTTTTGTATATGCGGGCGGCACCATGGCGTTTACCGCGGCGTACTGGGCGCTGGGCGCGCTAAAGCCGGATGTGCTGGCTTTCGTGGGCTGCGACATGGTGTACCCCGTAGACGGTTCGCAAACGCACTTTTATGGCCAAGGCATGGCTGACCCCTTGCGAGACGATGTGACGCTGCAGTCGTTAGAAGCCAAGGCCAACCGCTTGCATGTGTCGGCGCTTAAAGGCGGGTGCATGTGCCTCAATTTGTCTGAAGGCGAACAATCCAGACTGACCTTTCCCAGGGCAACACTGGCCGACATTGTTGCCTTGACAGACCAGCAGTTGCGGCAAAAGTGCGCCGATTTGAAAACCAGCTTTGACCTCTTGAAAGTGGGCGTGGCTCACCAGGCAGAGCAGCGTTTCAACTACTTCATCGAATCAGGCCGCTACTGGGAGCACCTGGACCAGTTGTCCAAACAAGACTTGGCCGAAGTCGATGACTACTGGCTGCAGTGTCTGCCGCAGTCGGCCACTGTCAGCTTGTAGTTGTCAGCTTGGCGCGCAGTTGCAGGCCGTGATGTACACCGTGGTGGGCGCTGCGGCTGCGGTCAGATGGCCACGGTCACGCGGCTGAGGGCAGATGACTGGTGTCGCCCCAAATAACCAGGCTCATGGAGCCAGGCGTCCACAGCAAGCGGTTGACGGCGCAATTGCCCAAGTGCCAGCTGCGTTTGGTGTGCAAGTCCAGGTTGGTGGCCAAGCGGTACAGCTGGTCCATGATGCCACCGTGTGCGGCCAACACAATATGCTGGCCCATGTGTTTGGCGGCAATGTCGTTGAGTGTTTGCTGCACCCGATCTTTCAATACATCCAGGCTCTCACCGCCTGCAGGTGCAAAGCCCGGTTCGCGGTCGCGCCAGCGTTTGGCGTCTATTGGGTGCTTGGCTTCAATCTCGGCCCAGGTGAGACCTTCAAAGTGACCAAAGTGGCGTTCGCGCAAGCCCTGGTGCAACTGCACAGGCAGGTTGTGATGCGTGGCAATGGCCTCAGCGGTATGGGCTGCGCGCGATAAGTCGCTGGCGTACACCGCGTCAATGTCGTCATGGGCCAAGGCCAAGCCCAGTTGGCGGGCTTGCGCCTGGCCTGTGGCGTTGAGCGCAATGTCTGTGTGTCCCTGTATGCGTGTGGCGGCGTTCCAGTCGGTCTCGCCGTGGCGCACGGCAATAATGCGGGTGGCTTGCATGGCGGCTGCTTATCTGGGTATGTCGGTTTTAATCACGCGGGGTGCGTCAGTGCCGTTGGGGAAGTCTGTCAGCGAAGCGTTGAGCATGGCTTGCCACACCGTGTCGTCGTCAGACCAGCGCGCGTCGTGCACGCCCTTGATTTCCTGCAACACATCGCCTGCGCGGTTTCTAAACACCCAATGCAAGCTGCGTTGGTACCAGCTGCTGGTGGCGGGTTCTCCAAACCTGAACGTAATGCCAGAGCCTGCCGTACCAAACCAAAAGCCGGTGCGCACGGGCGGGGCTTCAAACGGGGCGTGGTCTTGCTTGGCCTGGTTGGTGGTGAGTGTGACCAACAGCTCGGCCGACATGCGCGAGGGCGCCTCTTGCAAGCCTGCACCTTGCAAGGCCGTCCTGGCCATGGCTGCCATGCGCTGGTCTTTTTCTGATGTTTGCGATGGCAGGCGCTCCAGCCAGTAAAGCTTGGCGCTGCGCAGTTGTGCCTCAGTGGCTGCGGCGTTAAACGTGCTGACCTCTGTGTCTACCAAACGCGGCATGCCGCAGGCGGTCATGGCACTTGCCAGCAGCAGCGCCGATAACAGTTGAAGCCAGCGCTTGGTCATGCCTACACCACCTTGATGTTGGCCAGTGACTTCCACTGTTTGGCGGCGTCGCCGCTGCCTTTGGGCAAAGGCGGCAGATCGGCCATGGGCGGCAGCGGCTCGGCGTCAAAGGCCTTATCGCCGTTTTCATCTGGCACGCCTGTAGCCTTGATGTCCTTGAATGGGTATAGCGTCGTATCCATCAAGTGGCTGGGCACCACGTTTTGCAGCGCGGTAAACATGTTTTCCACGCGGCCAGGAAAACGCTTTTCCCAGTCTTTGAGCATGTTGCCCACCTGCACGCGCTGCAAATTGTCCTGGCTGCCGCACAGCGTGCACGGGATGATGGGGAATTGTCGAATCTGTGCCCAACGCTCCAAGTCGTCTTCGGCCACGTAGGCCAGCGGGCGAATCACGGTGTGCTGGCCACTGTCGCTGATGAGCTTGGCGGGCATGCCCTTGAGGCGTGAGCCAAAGAACATATTGAGCAGCAGCGTTTGCAAAATGTCGTTGCGGTGGTGGCCCAGTGCCACCTTGTTGCACTTCAATTCGCCTGCCACCCGGTACAAAATGCCACGGCGCAAACGGCTGCACAAGCTGCACATGGTTTTGCCAGGCGCAATTTTGCTGGTCACCACGCTGTAGGTGTCTTGGTTTTCAATGTGAAACTCAACGCCTTGCCTGGCCAGGTACTCGGGCAGCACATGCTCAGGAAAGCCCGGCTGCTTTTGGTCAAGGTTGACGGCCACAATGTCAAAGCTGATGGGCGCGCGCTGTTTGAGCTTTAGCAAAATGTCCAGCATGGCGTAGCTGTCTTTGCCGCCAGACATGCACACCATCACACGGTCGCCGTGCTCAATCATGTTGTAGTCAACAATGGCTTGGCCCATTTGGCGGCACAGGCGCTTTTCCAGCTTGTGGTCTTCGCGTTGCTGGGCTTTGTCTGCATCAGACAAAGTGGCTTGTTCGTTTGTGGCAGTGGTGTTCACCATTGGCCCCCTTGCATACGGATAGCGACTTCACAGTCGTCAAAAATTTCCAGCTTGGCAATGCGCACACGCGCACCCAGCACGCCGGGTAATTGCATCAGCCTGTGCGTGAGGCGCCCAATCAGGGTTTCAAGCAAATTCACGTGTTCAGCCGTGCACTCATCAATGATGATTTGGCGCACCTTGCGGTAGTCCAGCACATTGCTGATGTCGTCGTCTTGTGGCAGCAAAGGCTGCTTGCCCTGGTTGAGCTCGGCGTCTACCTGTATGGGCTGGGGCGAGGTTTTTTCGTGCTCCAAAATGCCCAGGTTGGCGGTAAAGCGCAGGCCCGTCAGCGTGAGTATCTGGTTGCCCGACACGGCATGTGTGGTTTGTGTAGTGGTTGTCATAAGGTGTGTGGCATCAAGTCATCAGTGAGAAGTCGCGCTCAAACGCTTGCAAGTGCTGGCCGCCGTCAACCAACAAGGTGGTGCCGGTTATAGAAGCATTGCCCAGGGCAAACAGCACAGTGGCCACCACATCTTCGGGCGTGCTGGACTGGCCAAGCGGCGACAACTTGTGCAGCGCTTGAAACTGCTCGTCAGACAGCATATGGCTTGTGAGCGTGAGGCCAGGTGCAACGCCCACCACGCGCATGACAGGCGCCAAAGCCTGGGCCAGCATGGTGGTGGCAGTCTCTAGTGCGGACTTGCTCAGCGTGTAGCTGAAGAAGTCTGGATTGAGGTTCCACAACTTTTGATCCAGCATGTTCACCGCCACCGCGCACGCGTGGCGGCTGGTGGCGTGGGCGTACAAAGCTTGCGTGAGCAAGACTGGCGCCATGGTGTTGGTGTGCCAATGAAGGGCGCCATTGTCTGCGTTGATGGTGGTGGCGCTGTCGTGCTCAAACACAGACGCGCTGTTGACCAATGCGCCCCAAGCGCCGAAGTGGGCGCTTACATCAGCAGCCAGTTGCGCGCACGCCTGGCTGTCGGCCAGGTCTGCCCTAAAGGCTTTAAAGCGCCCATGGGGGCTGGCTTGCTGGCAGTCGGTTACGGTTTGCAGCGCCTGTGGCTCAGAGTTGCGAAAGTGCACCGCCACGTCCCAGCCGGCATGGGCCAACGCAAGGGCAATGGCCCGCCCCAGGCGCGTACCCGCGCCCGTAACCAAGGCAACGCGAGGCAGCAGTTGGGCATCAAAGCGCTTGACGGGGTTGGATGGCATGTTTGGAAATGGGATGTGTAAAAGCAGCCCCTTACAGGGCGTAGCGCACAATGTCGGCTGTTGACAAGCTACAAACCGCGCATGAACACCCCAAGTGTACCGACTTCCCCCGAAATACCCGCCACGCCACAGGCCATGCAGGGGTATATCAACCAGCGCCTGGAGGCGCATGCTGGCTGGTTGCCATTTGACGCCTTTATGGCAGATGCGCTGTACGCGCCAGGTCTGGGCTATTACGCCAATGAGCGCACCAAACTAGGCCTGATGCCTGCTGACGGTTCAGACTTTGTAACGGCGCCAGAGCTCAGCCCCTTGTTTGGCCTTACCGTTGCCAAACAAGTGGCCCAGGCCATGCAGTTGTGCGGCGTATCTGAGGTGTGGGAGTTTGGCGGCGGCACCGGCGCATTGGCAGAGCAACTCATTGAGGCCTTGCTGGCCGATGGCGCACCCTTGAAACGCTACGTCATTGTGGAGTTGTCAGCCCCGCTAAAGGTACGCCAGCAAGCGCGGCTAAAACGGTTTATGGGTCAGGTAGACCTGCAGTGGGCAACGCAGTGGCCACACGAGTTGCACGCCGTGGTGTTGGGCAACGAGGTGCTGGATGCCATGCCAACCAAGCTGCTGGTGCACACACAAGCGGGTGAGTGGCTGGAACGCGGCGTGAGCCTGAACCCTGACGCGCCAGTGTGGCAGCTCATGTGGCAAGACCGGCCCACAGACTTGCGCCCAGACATTGACGTGCCACCCCACCTGGACTACCTGGTGGAGTGGCATCAGCAAGCGACTGCATGGATGAGCAGCCTGGGTGAGCGCTTAAAAACCGGTGCAGCCCTGTTGCTGGACTATGGTTTCACCCATGCCGAGTACTACCACCCGCAACGCCACATGGGCACGCTGATGTGTCACTACCAACACACCAGTGACCCAGACCCCCTGGTGGGCGTGGGCCTCAAGGACATCACCGTACACGTGGACTTCACGGCCGCAGCCGTGGCCGCGCAAGGTGATGCGCGCGGCGCAGGCTTGGACGTATTGGGCTACACCAGCCAGGGACGCTTTTTGCTCAACTGCGGTTTTGTTGAGCAGCTGGCGCATGTCACACCGGCGGTGCAAGCCCAGTCGTTAAAACTGGTGCACGAGCACGAAATGGGCGAGTTGTTTAAAGTGCTGGCGCTGGTGGCTGCGGCCAACACCCAGGCCGTGAATGATGCGGGCGGCCTCATGGGCTTTACCCAGTTTGACCGAACCCACACCTTGTGAGCAGCTGATGTTTAGATGGCTCATTGTTGTATTTTTGGCGTTGGTGCTGATCAACGGCCTGATGCCGTTGTTGCGCCGCTTTGGTGTAGGCCGGCTGCCGGGTGACTTTGGCTGCGCTTTGGACGGCGGGTCATACCAGTGCCCATAGCCTCTACCCTGGTGCTCAGTGGCTTGTGCAGTTTGTTGGCGCGCTACGTGTAGCTTGTTGTTTTAAACTTTTACCTGCCATGACCACGCACACCTCGCTCATTGTTTGCCCACACTGCCACACCACCAACCGTTTGGCGCGCAGCGATATGGCCAACGCCAATTGCGGGCGCTGCCAAAAGCCCATGCAAAGCGCCAAGCCCGTGGCACTTGACGGCGCGGCGCTGAACAAACACATCAGCCGCAGCGCGCTGCCCGTGCTGGTTGATTTTTGGGCACCGTGGTGCGGGCCTTGTCGCGCCATGGCGCCGCAGTTTGAAGCTGCAGCGGGCGACTTGGCCGGCGACATGTTGCTGGCCAAAGTTGACACCGAAGCCCACCAGGACGTGGGCGCGCGCTTCAACATACGCAGCATTCCAACCCTGGCCATGTTCAAGGATGGCAAAGAGGTGGCGCGGGTGAGCGGCGCCATGAGCCGTGCAGACCTGGTGAAGTGGGCGCGCGCCAATAACTGACAACCAGCCACTGATAGTCAAGGGTTCAGGTCTCACCCAACAAGGCTTGTGCGACTTTTAGATTGAAAGTATTCAATCGTTACAAATTGGCAAAAAAATTGCACAAAAAAGTAGTTTTAAAGTAGAATAACAGATCTTGTTTAGTTACCTTTGGGCTGCAATCATGACCTCGCACCTCGCAGTAAATTAAGTCAGGTCGCCCCAGCGGCACTACTGGCAGCACTCAGCTACGGTAGCACAGCGTATGCACAGACCACGAGAGGATCTAATGCTGTGGCATACGGCTTCGGCGCCAACGCGGGTAATTTAGACTTTGGCTCGATAACCGCAATCGGCGCCAACAGCCAATCGACAGGCGGTTACTCAACCGCCATCGGCGCCAGCAGCGACGCGTCAGGCGTCGGGGCAACCGCAACAGGCGAACTCAGCAGTGCGACACGAGACCGCACAACTGCCACGGGCTGGCGTAGCCAGGCAACAGGTTTAAACTCGGTCGCATTAGGCGCGTACAGCGCGGCCAAAGGCAAAGGCTCTGTGGCTTTGGGGGCACACAGCGTTGCAACCGCTACCAACGTCGTATCAGTTGGCAGCGGCAACACCACCAACCACACTACAGCAACCCGCCGCATTGTGAACGTCTCAAAAGGCGTAGAGGCCGCCGACGCCGCCACAATAGCCCAGGTCAACGAAATCATCAGCGCCTCAAACGACACCGCCACACTCAAAGACACAGTTGGAACAACAGAGGCCACCGTTTACACCACAAGCAAAACTAACGCTTTGCTAAGCACCAAAGCCAATAGCTCCACGGTGACAGCCTTAGGTACCACCGTGAAGGCCAACACCGACGCATTGGCTACCAAGGCCGACAGCGCCGACGTTTACACCAAGACCGAGATCAACGACTTGGCGCTTGACACCATTGGTGAACGTACCGGCAAAGAAACCACCCTAACGCAAGACATTGAGGCCATCCAAAAGAGCCTCGATGCCCGGCGCTCCAGTAGGCGCGCCGACAGCAGACAAAGGGCCACCGCCGAAGCCTCGCTGCACGCCACCACCGATACCGTCGACGACAAATCGGAAATCACCGTTTCCAAGTCTGAGATAGCCGTAACCCGTGGTGACGGCAAAGTGGTATTCGACGCCGACAACGACGGCACCCAAGGCAGCCAAACCACCATACGCGGCGGTACAGCCACCACAGCACTTATTCTTGATGACTAAGACATCACAGGCGTCAACACCCGCAGCGGTGCGAACTTTGGCAGCACCATTTACACCGACAACGCAGGTACCGAAGCCGTACCAGCCACCGGTTTTAACGATGCGTCATACATCGCCCTAGGCGGCAAGGCAGCCACCACCAACGGCACGCTATCCACCACCAACGCGGTGGACGGCATGACCTACTTCACAGCAACCAACAAGCCAACAGGCGCGCCAGCCAATGCCATTGGTGTGATGCGTGAAACCGTCAACGGCGTGACAAAGTACAAATACATCACAGGCACCCGCCTAAGTGGTGTGGGCGACGCCGTGAATGCTTACGACGCCTTGAACAAAGGCCAGCTGGACAGCGTAGACCAGCGCCTAAGCCAAGGCATAGCCGACAACAGCAAGCGCATTGACGGCAACACACAAGGCATTGCCAATGTGGCAGCCATGGCCAGCATGCCAGCATTGCCAGCATTGCCAGCAAGCGCGGACAGTGGCTTTACGGCAGGCTTGGGAGCCTACAGCGGCAAGAACGCATTGGCCATTGGCTTTCAGCACAGGCTCAGTGCCAATACCACCTTCAAGGCGGCAGCGGCCACTGGCAGCAATGGCAAGGCCACAGTGGGCGTAGGTTTCAGCTACTCATGGGGCGGCTCTAACCGAAGCACACCAGCCCAAGGCCAGCAAGTGGTGGCGTTGCAGGATCAGCTCAGCATGCAAGAAGCGCGCATGGCGGCACAAGACGCAGAGAATGCCAAGCTCAAGCAGCAAATGGCAGCCCTCATGGCCCAGGTGGCCCAACTGGCCAGCAAGTAAGCCGGCGGGCAAGGGTGTGATTGGCGTGCACACCCGCCCGTTTGGTGCCCAGCGCTTTTATTGGGGAGTAGGCGCCGGCAGCAATGGCTTGATGGCAGCCTCGCGTGCCGCGGTGATTTGTTGTGCAATCCACTCACCTTTGTGCTTGGCAAACTCAGGTGCCTGGGCTGCTTGTTGAGCGATGGCTTGTGTGTCTATGCTGCTGGCTGCCGCGTGCAGTTGTTTGAGCCAATCGGCTTGCGCGTAGGGTTGCTCAGACAAGCCCAAGCGTCCGCGGGCATCGCATTCGCAGGCCAGTAACACGGATGCAAATCGCTCAGGTCTGCGAAACGCGTCGCAGCGCTCAAGCAAGCGAATCAGTGCCGGGCCAGACAAATCTTTACAGCGGTGAATGTGGCCGTGTTCTTTGGCTACAACGTCGGCCAGCTCTTTGCAGGCTTTGGGTACCTTAAAGCGTTGCGCCACACTGTTGAGCAGGTGCACGCTGCGCATTTCGTGGCCTGTGTGGCGTGGCAACACATCGGCAGGTGTGGTGCCTTTACCCAAGTCGTGGCACAGGCAGGCAAAGCGCGTGGCAAGGTCGGCGCCAAGCTGCGCGCTCATGTCCATCACCATCATGGCATGCACACCGGTGTCTATTTCCGGGTGGAAGTCGGCGCGTTGGGGCACGCCCCACAAGCGGTCTAGCTCAGGCAGCAGGGTTTGCAGGGCGCCGCAGCCGCGCAATACATCAAACATGCGCGAGGGCTTGCTCGCCATCAGACCTTTTGACAGCTCTTGCCACACGCGCTCTGCCACCAGCGCGTTTACTTCGCCAGCGTCCACCATGCTGCGCATTAAAGCGTTGGTCTGGCTGTGCACGGTAAACGCAGGCCAACGTGCGGCAAATCTGGCCAGGCGCAAAATGCGCACGGGGTCTTCAGCAAAGGCTTCGCTGACGTGGCGAAGCACACCAGCGCGCAAGTCTGCCAAGCCATTAAACGGGTCAATCAATGCAGTGTCTGGTGCAGGTTGCCAGTGACGCCAAGCACCCGCATCGCCCAGGTGGTTGCTGGGTGCGGCCATGGCCATGGCGTTGACGGTGAGGTCTCGTCTGGCCAAGTCTTGTGCAAGGGTGACATCAGGTGCGGCGTAAAAGCTAAAGCCCTGATAGCCCTTGGCGGTTTTGCGCTCGGTTCTGGCCAGGGCAAACTCTTGCCCTGTTTGTGGATGCAAAAACACCGGAAAGTCGCTGCCCACAGGTACAAAGCCAAGCGTGGTCATGTACTGCGGCGTGGCACCGACTACCACCCAGTCAAGGTCGCAGGCTGCGCCGTCGCCCAACAAGGTGTCGCGTACCGCGCCGCCTACTACATACACTTCAATGGCTTGCATATTTGGCTGGTTGTCGCCCTTAAGGCTTTAGGCGGTAGGGCTCTTCAAAGTCGAGGAAGGTTTGAGCAATGTACTACAGCCTTAGCGGGGCTTTTTTTGTGTTTGTGGTGTTTGGCGGCTTGGGCGTATGTAGGTTGGGCCAATCGCCAGCAAGCTGGCCGGTTGTATGCCTAGGCGCTCGAGGCGCCATGTATGGGCGTTGGCGTTGGCGATGTTGTCTACCTGCATAGAGCGCACGTTGTCGCGGCTCATGAGGGTTGGGCCGGGTGCGAACTCCAGCATGGTGGCTTGCACCATGCCCAGTGCTTGCGGCAGGCCCAACACACCCACCCACCGGTTTTGCCAGCGCGCGCACAGTTTTACCAGTTCGCGCAGCTTGAAGACGTCTGGGCCCACACAGTCAACCACCTGGCCCACGCTTTGGGGTGTGCGCAAGGACTGCACAATGGCGCTGGCAACATCTGCCACCCACACTGGGGCAAAGCGGGTGTCGGCGCCTGCCAGCGGCAGCACAGGCGTGAGTCGCACCAATGCGGCAAACAGGTTTAAAAATGCGTCTTGTGCGCCAAACACCACGCTTGGGCGCAGCACGGTGGTGTGCAGTTGCGGGTGTTGCAGCAGCGTTGCCTCGCCTGCGGCTTTTGAGCGCTGGTACTCGGACGGCGCATCAGCACTGGCACCCAAGGCGCTGACGTGTACCACGCGCAGCACGTTGGCGGCCAGACAGGCCTTGGCCAGGGTGTCTGCCAGCTGCACGTGTGTGCGTTCAAACTGCGCTGGGCTGCCATGCAAAATGGCCACCAAATTCACCACGGCATCGTGACCTGCCAGCAATTGGGTAAGCGCGTCGGGTTGGTGTACGTCTGTTTGCACCACTGTGACAGTGGGCAAATGGGCCAGGCGCTTGCCGGCTTGAGGGCTGCGGGTTGGCACGGTTGCCTTGATGCCAGCTCTGGCCAGTTGCTCACACAAGCTTTGGCCAATAAACCCAGTTCCACCCAGTACAACAACGCGCTTCATAACACCCTCAGTAGCAAACCAAACAAGATCTACTGTAGCCCTTTGTGCCAAGGTGTTGGGCGGCTGTGGTCTTTGGTGGCGCTATGTGGCTGGGTCTTGCCCGTTAAGGCAAGGATTCGTCATTGGCTGGTGCGTCGCTGCTTGGTGGGGCAATGGCTGGCAGGTGTTGGGCAATGCTTTGCGGCTTGTTGGTAATGCGCGCGGCGTAGTTGACCGTGTTGGCCAGTACGTGTTGCACATAACCCCGCGTTTCACTAAACGGAATGTTTTCTATCCAGATCGCGGCCTCTAGCGTGGGGCTGTCGGGGTCTGTGCCGCGCCAGCGTCTGGGGCGATGCGGGCCAGCGTTGTAGGCGGCTGCGGCCATGGGCAATGAGGCCTCAAAGTCGTCAAGCAACAGCTTGAGGTAACTGGTGCCAAGCGTCAAGTTGATCACCTGGTCGTTGAGCTGGCGTGTGCTAAAGCCTTTGAGCCCAATTTTTTTAGCGGTCCATTTGGCAGTGGCGGGCATGATTTGCATGAGACCACTGGCACCCACGCCAGAGCGGGCGTTTGTTACAAAGCGGCTTTCTTGTCGCACCAGGCCAAACACCACGGCAGGGTCCAGGCCTTTGCTGTTGGACTGTTTGACAACAGCCTTTTGAAACGGCATGGGGTACAGCAAGCGTGAGGCTGCGCGGTGGTGCATGCGTGTTGCGGTGTTGATGCATCTGTCCCATATGGATAGTTTGCAGGCCCACTCGGCGCTGGCCAGTAATTGGCCGTCTGGCATGCCGCCTGGCTCGTGCAAGGCCACGGCATAGTTCCACTCACGCGCTGCTTCAGTGTGCAGGCCCAACTCAAAAGCCACAATCGCGCGGCGCAGGCTGGGGTTGTTGGCCACCGATTGATAGTCTGCGCGGCTTGGCGATATGTCAGACGGTTTGCTTGTGACCGTTTGCCCCAGTGCCAGCATGGCCAGCTGGCCGTAAAAGTCATCTGGTGAGGCGATTTGCTGCAACAAGGCGTTGGCATGCGTTGCATGGGCCGCGTTGGTGTTGGACAGTGCGCGGGCCTGCCAGTAAAGCCACACAGGCTGTTGTGCCAATGTCAGTGGCATGGCCTGAATGGTTTGCAGCACGCGTGGCCAGTCTGCTGCACGCAAAGCGGCGCGAACTTTCCAGGCCAGTTGCCTGTCGCTGAGCAGGTCGTTGCGGGTGTTGGCAAAAGTGGCGTTGGCGGTGGGCTCCAGGCGCATGGCTTCGCGCGTGGCTACAGTGGCGTTAACCCATGTTTGCTGGTACACGTTGAGGTAGGGCAGCCAAAACGGCAGCACGTCGCGCAAGTGGTCCAGGTCGCGCATGGTTAGGCGTATCAAGGCGGCGCTTAGCCAGTTGCCGTTCAGTGACTTGGGCTGTGCAGCGCGTGCGCTTAAAAACGCTTTGGGGTCGTTGTACAGCTGTGTGGCTTGCAAGCGGGCGTTGGGCTCAACCAGTGCAACAGCATCTACAAAAGCAGCCTTGTCTGCCCACATGGCTGCGTCTCGTGCCCGCGTCCACGCGACGTCTGACGACACCAGGCCCAAGCGCAGCAGCTGTTCAACCGCGCTTAGGCAAGCCTGGTCGCTTCCTGTTTGTTGGTGCCACATGGACACCAGGGCCTTTGGCGTGAGCGCTGGGGCTACGCCTGACGCAGCTGCCTGGCCTGTAGCCAGCTGGGCTTGCCAGACGTAGCAAGAGATGTCGCGGTCATCGTTCATGCGGAAGTGGCGATGCGCTTCCAAGAGCGCGGCCCATTCCTGGCGTTTGCCCAGCAGCAACATCCAGTCGTTTCGCAGGCGGTCTTCGTAGTAGCTGTCTGGCCACGCCTTGTAAAAATCGCTTACCTCTGTTGGGGTGGCTTCTTCCAGGCGTGATTTGAGCGTCCAGTAGGCGGCCAGTGGCTCCAGGGGGTGGCCCTTAATTGTGGGTAACATGTCTTGCAGTGCACTACTTTGGTTGCGGTAGTAGGCAGTGCGCATGTCCATCAATACGTTTGCACCGTCGACGGCTTTGGCCGGCGCGGCCAGTGTTGCAAGAGGCGCACCCAGCAAGCCGCAAGCAGCGGCTAGCCAGTAGCGCCTGGGTGTGCGCATTGATGACAAGACATTTCGTAAAAACATGAGTTGATGATGAATACAAACCAAGATGGGTCGTCTAAAAAAGTCACGCTTACTTCCAATTTAGAAAAAGCGCAGTGGCGCAAGCATTTGGTGCAAGCGCGTCAAGACATGCTAGACCACGAAGAGCGCTCATTGTGGCTTCAGCGTGTGCTGCGCGTGTGGCTGGTGGAGCGAACTGATACGGTGATTGGGGCATATTGGCCCATCAAAGGTGAATTTGACGTGTTGCCAGCCTTGTTTCGCTGGCAAGAGGCGGGGCGAGAGGCCGATGCGGTGGACGCCATTGTGAGCCGACGCATTGGTTTGCCCGTGATCAACCGCGAAGACAAAACGTTGACCTTCAGGGCGTGGCACCCGGGCTGCCCCATGGAGGAGGACGCCTATGGCATTCCCAAGCCCAAAGACACAGAGGTGGTGACACCTACGCTGTTGTTTGTGCCCTGCGTAGGCTATGGGCCTGGCGGCTACCGCTTGGGCTACGGCGGTGGTTTTTACGACCGCACGCTGGCGCAATTGCAGCCCAAGCCTTTTACGGTTGGGCTGGGCTTTACCAATGCGTTTTTGCCGGAGCTGACGCCTGAGCCGCATGACTTGCCGTTAGACGCCATTTTGAATGACAACGGCGTGGTGTGGCCTACCGTCATGCCCGGTATGAGCCGGGACTAAGGTGTTCGTTCAGAGCGCGTAGCCTGGCTGCTTTGTAAACGCAAGCGCGTGGGCGGTGCTGATTCTGTTGAGTGCCGCACAACGCCATAATGTGCCCATGGCCAGACCAAAGTCCGCATCTCATGACCTCAAACGCGAAGCTATTCTTGACGTAGCCGCGCAGTGCTTTGCCGAGCAAAGCTACCCCAGTGCCAGCATGAACGATATTGCCTTGGCCTGTGGCACCAGCAAGGCCCGCCTGTACCACTACTACGAGGGTAAAGAGGCGATATTGTTTGACTTGCTGGACCGCTACACCCAACACCTGTTGGCCTTGGTAGGAGAGACCGAGGCGCGCGCACAGCGGCGTAACCTGTCAGAGACTGAGGCCTTGCACGAGTTGATTCGGGTGTTCTTGACCGAATACGAAAACTCAGCCACACGCCATACCTCGCTGTTGGCCGACACCAAGTTTTTAAGCCCCACGCAGTTTGACCATATACGCAAACGCCAGCGCGATGTTGTGGCTGCGTTCACCCGCTTTTTAAAGCGGGCCTACCCCAAGCGTGTGACCAAAGCCAATGAGACGGCCTTGACCATGATGCTGTTTGGCATGATCAACTGGACGTTTACCTGGCTGCGTCCAGGTGGCCCGTTGAGCTACGCCAACTTTGCCGAAGAGGTCGTGCGCATGATTGAAGGCGGCTTGGGCGAGGCGAAACACACGTCTGCTTGAATTTACCAATGCGTAATTGGTTTCGATTAGTTAAACTGTGTGCTTTGTTGACGCCAGCCAATTTTGAGTGGAGTAACCATGAGTAAAGCATTCGCCAGCCAGGCCGACCTTGATGCCAAAACCATCACCTTTGAGCAGTTGTCTGCCCATTGCTGGGCCTATACCGCCGAGGGTGACCCCAACAGCGGTGTGATTATTGGCGACGATGCCATCATGGTGTGCGACACCACCGCCACGCCGGCCATGGCGCAAGACTTGATTGCCAACATCCGCACGGTAAGCGACAAGCCAATCAAGTATGTATTGCTCACGCACTACCATGCTGTGCGTGTATTGGGCGCAAGCGCCTACAAGGCTGAGGGCGCAACAGAAGTGATTGCCAGCCAAGGCACGCTAGAGCTGATCCGCGAGCGTGGGGCGCAAGATATGCAAAGCGAGATGGAGCGCTTTCCGCGTTTATTCCAAGGTGCAGATTCTGTGCCTGGCTTGACGTGGCCCACTTTGGTGGTGGGCGGCGGCAACCCCGTGGCAGGCGAAGTGCCCGGTGCTATCACGCTGGACTTGGGCGGTGTGCGCGTAAAAGTGTGGCACCCAGGCCCAGGCCACACCAAAGGTGACACCATTGCCTGGGTAGAAGAAGAGGGCGTGCTGTACAGCGGTGACTTGGTGGAATATGAGGCGGGCGTTTACACCGGTGACGCACAGCTAGAGGAGTGGCCGGCCACGCTAGAGGCCTTGCGCGCACTCAACGCCAAAGCCCTGGTGCCCGGACGCGGCCAGGCCATGAAGGGCAACGCCGACGTGAACAAAGCCTTGGACTACACCAAGCGCTGGGTACAAACCTTGTTCAAGTGCGGCCAGGAAGCCGCCGCACAAAAGATGGACCTCAAAGCCGCCATGGCCCACACCCGCAAAGCCATGGACCCTGTTTTTGGCCATGTGTTTATTTATGAGCACTGCTTGCCTTTTGACGTGACCCGCGCCTTTGACGAAGCCCAAGGCATTAAGCACCCACGCATTTGGACCGCTGCGCGCGACAAAGAGATGTGGGATGCGTTGCAGGGCTAGCAAGCGTGGTCACTTCAGCTTGCTGTGACCACGTCAAAGCCTGCTATTTCAAGTCTCGCAGGTCTCTTGCATAGGCGGCCAGTGTGTCTCTGGCCGTTTGTTGTTGCGCAGGCGTCATGATGTTGTGAATATCTACCAACTGCTGGCACCAGCGCAGTTGTCGCGCGGCAGGCCATTGCATGCTGGTGGCCCACAGTGTTTGCAGCGCTTGTGCGTGTTGGGCATGGCTGTCGGCTTGTGCGCCAGATACGTCTTGCAGCCAGGCGTAGACACGGGCCTGGTTGGCCAGTCTGCGCTCAAAGCCTTGCTCGGGTTGGTAGTCGCTGGCCGCCAGCAACTGTGCAACATTGGCCTCTTGCTCTGAGGTGACGCTGCCGTAAAAGCGCTTGAGCTGCTTGACGCTGCGCTCAAGCCTGAAGTTCAAGCGGTCCTGTGGTGTGCCATCCAGCTGCTCATCGCGCCATTGGGCGTTGCGCTGGTCTATGTAGGCTTGGTAGTGGGCAAGCTGCCTGGGCTCAAGACTGGCCATGATGGGTACAGCCAAGGGCGCTACCTGAGCGGCTATGTCGTTGGCGCGTTGGGTGGCGTCGCTCAACCACTGGCAGGCTTGCTGTGCGGTAAAGTTTGTGGTGGCCATTGCACTGGCTTGGTCTAGCAGTTGGGCGTATAGCTCTGGCTGGGTTTGCTGGTGCCACTGGGCCACGCGGTCCAGTCCGTTGCGCACTTGTGCGCTTTGCGCCGAGTTGAAGTCAAAGTAGTCGTCCAGCCACCAGTAACTCAGGTTGGGCAGTTGTTGGTAGGCCAGGCCTATGGCGCTGCAGCCTGCCAATAGCAGGGCGGCAAATAGCATGCTGGCGCGAGCCGCGATAATGCCAATTGTGCTGCGGCGCGTGTGCCGTTGTTTAGAGCCTGAAAGCCAGTTCATGTCGTCTCAATCAAGTTCATCGTCAGTTACACCACCACAACACTTGCCCCTGGACGTGGTGGTGATGGCTGGAGGCAAAGGCACGCGCATGCGCAGTGCCAAACCAAAAGTATTGCAGTTACTGGCCGGACGCGCTTTGCTGGACCATGTACTGGACTGCGCGCAAGGTCTTCAGGCGCGCAGCGCCGTGGTGGTAACAGGCCATCAGGCCGAGCTGGTGCAAGCCGCCGTGCAGGCGAGGGCGGCAACGCTGCCTACCCAATGCGTGCTGCAGCAGCCCCAGATGGGCACAGGTCATGCGGTGCAACAGGCTATACCCGCATTGGCAGACGATGGCCTGACCCTGGTGCTGTCTGGCGATGTGCCACTCACCCAGGCGCACACCTTGCAAGCGCTTACAGTGCTGGCCAACCACAACACCATGGCATTGCTGAGCGTGCGTTTGGCAAACCCCACGGGCTATGGGCGTGTGCTGCGCAACGCCAATGGTGAGGTGCAAGCCATTGTGGAAGAAAAAGACGCCACCGATGCGCAACGCGCTGTGACCGAGGTGTACAGCGGCATCATGGCGGTGCCGTCAAAGTGGCTCAAGGCAGCATTGGGGCGCTTGACCAACAACAACGCCCAGGGTGAGTACTACCTCACCGACGTGGTGGCCATGGCCGTTGCCGACAACTTGGGCGTGGCCGCGCACTGCATAGACCACGCTTGGCAAGTGGCTGGCGTGAACAGCCCGCAGCAGCTCGCTGAGCTGGAGCGCACCTACCAGGGCCTCAAGGCCGATGCGCTGATGCGCGAGGGTGTGCGTTTGGCAGACCCTGCACGCATTGATATACGTGGCCACTTGAAGGTGGGGCAAGACGTGGATATTGACGTGAACTGCGTGTTTTACGGCGACGTCACCATTGGCAGCAATGTGCGCATTGGCGCCAACTGCGTGATTGCCAACTGTGCCATTGCCGACAACGCTGTCATAAATCCCTTTACCCACATTGACGGCGAGCGAGCTGGTGCGAGCGTTGGCACAGGTGCATTGGTAGGCCCATTCGCACGTTTGCGCCCAGGCGCACAACTGGGTGCTGACGTGCACATTGGCAACTTTGTCGAGGTGAAAAACTCAAGCCTGGCCGCCGGCGCCAAAGCCAACCACTTGGCCTATCTTGGCGATGCCCAGGTGGGCGAGCGCGTGAACTATGGCGCGGGCAGCATTACTGCCAACTACGACGGTGCCAACAAGCACAAAACCGTTATCGAGGCCGATGTGCATGTGGGTAGCAACTGCGTGTTGGTCGCGCCCGTCACCATAGGCGCAGGCGGCACCGTAGGCGCAGGCTCCACCATCACCAAAGACACCGCGCCTGCTGCCTTGAGTGTGGCCCGGGGCAAGCAATTGAGCATTGCCAATTGGGCGCGCCCCAAGAAGACTTAGCCTTGGCCGTGAGCCGCCTCGCCACCCACCATCAAAGGCTTTAGCGCTGCGTACAAGGTTTGAAACCTGGCAAAACGCGTTTGCAAGTGGTCATGCGCAGCGCGATTGGGCGAAAAAGTCTGCGCCACTGGCGGTGTGGTGCACACCATGGCAATGTTGGCGGGTGTATCGCCAATGTGAGCCAGCCAGCCCAAGCGTGCTGCGCCCAAGGCCGCCCCCGTTTGTGCGCCGCTGTGCAGGGTGAGTGTGGTTTGCATGATGTTGGCCAGCAGTTGCAGCCACCAAGCAGATCGTGTGCCGCCCCCTACCACTGATAGCTCAGTGGGGGTGGGTTGTTGCAGGGTGCGCAAGCCGTCAGCCAGACCAAAGCCCACGCCCTCAGCCACGGCGTAAGCCAAGTGCGCATTGGTGTGTGCGCGTGTCATGCCGAACCATACGCCGCTGGCGTGCGCGTTGTTGTGCGGTGAGCGCTCGCCGCTGAGGTAGGGTAAAAACAACGGCGCTGTTTCGCGTTGTTGCTCACTCAGCGTGGCGGCCAAGGCTAACAGTGCCGCCTCATCTGGCAAGTTCAGTACGTCTTTGGCCCAAGTCAGCGCACTGGCAGCGCTGAGCATGACGCTCATTTGATGCCAAGTGTTGGGTATGGCGTGGCAAAAAGCATGAAGCGCTTGTGTTGGGTTGGGCACGTAACTGGCTGCGCTGACAAACACCACGCCTGAGGTGCCCAAAGATACAAAACCTTGGCTGGGTTGTACCAGGCCCATGCCTACAGCGCTGGCGGCATTATCACCAGCGCCGCCTGCCACCACTGGTGCCGTAGCCATGTCCCAGCTGTCAGCCAGCGCTTGCAGTAGTACGCCAGAAGCAGCACTGCCCTCAACCAGCTGCGGCATGTGCGCGCGACTTAAATGGCATATGGCCAATACTTGGTCTGACCAATCACGTTTGCCAACGTCTAGCCACAAGGTGCCAGCGGCATCAGACATGTCGCTAACGAATAAGCCAGTCAGTTTGTAGCGCAGCCAATCTTTGGGCAGCAGCACGGTGGTGCATTGTGCAAATATGTCTGGCTCGTGTTGAGCGACCCACAAAAGCTTTGGCGCGGTAAAGCCGGGCATGGCAAGGTTGCCTGTGATGTTTGCCACGTCGGGTAAAGACTGGGTGAGTTGCGCGCACTGTGCGTGGCTGCGCCCATCGTTCCACAACATGGCTGGGCGCAGTACATCGCCTGCAGCATTTAGCAGCACAGCGCCGTGCATCTGCCCAGACAAGCCAATGCCCTTCACTTGTGCCAAGGCTTCTGGGTGTTGGGCTTTTAGCTGCGCCATAACCTGCAGTGTGGCTTGCCACCAAGCATTCGGATCTTGCTCAGACCATAGTGGTTGCGATGTTTGCACCGTCAGCGGTACACCAGCAGTGGCGACCACGCGGTGACTTTCGTTGAGTAACAGCGCCTTGAGCTCAGACGTGCCTAAATCGAGACCCAAATACATGGTGTGGTGTTATTTAGGCTAGTGCGGCATTACGCCAAAGCGTGTGGCCGATTGCCGTCTAAAGTCGGTGGGTGTGGTGCCCTTAGAGTCAAGAAAGCGGCGGTTGAAGTTGGCCACGTTGTTAAAGCCCACTTCGTAGCAAATGTCAGTTACCAACTTGTCAGACTCCATCAGTAACTGGCAGGCGCGGTTGATGCGGATGCGGTTCACGAAGTCGGTGTAGTTGTTACCAGTGGCCTTGCGGAAAAAACGTGAAAAACGGCTTTCAGCCATGCCCATTTGCTCGGCGGCTTCACTCATGGATAAGGGCTCAGACAGGTTGTCTGTGATGCGGTTAACCACCTTGTTGATCAGCTCAACATTGACCTCATCGTGCACCGCGCCTTGCAGCTGAACGTTGGACAGCAGCCGGTAGTCGCTAGAAGCCACCAGGTCAGACAAAAACTCAAAAAACGCAGCCATACGGCCAACGCCCCTGGCTTCCTTCACGCGCTTCCAGTGTGCCAGTGCAACGTCGCCCATGCCAAAAAACTCGATACCGTGCCTAGCTCGGTCCAGTAGTGGCAGCACTTCCAGCAACTCGGGCAGCAGCTCAGCTGCTTTGAGGATAGGGTCGTGGTCAAACTGTATGACGTAGTCGCGTGTTTGGACACCATCCTGTGGCAAATCGAGCGAGATCCAGTTGTGTGGCAAACGTGGTCCACACAACACCAAATGACCGGGCTGAAATGGGCCTATCCAGTCGCCTATAAAGGCTTTGCCAGATGTCTCGGTAATAAGGTGTAGCTCGTATTCATCATGAAAATGCCAGCGTGCCAATGGCGTAGGAAAGCCGTGCGAAAGGCAGCGCACCATGCCGGTGTCTTCTGGTGCCTCGTAGCCCAGCTTGGGCGAGCGTGAAAAGACGTGCTCAAGTTCTGGCTTGATTTGTCTGGGTGTAGTACGAATTTTGTTAGGCATGACGTGTTGTGATGCGCGGTTTGGTTAACTCATTACGCTACCACCGTCTACGTTCAGGCATTGCGCCGTTACGTAGTTGGCAGCGTTACTCGCCAAGAATACTGCAGGCCCTGCAATGTCGCTAGGCGTGCCCATGTAGCCCAGCGGTACGGCCAAGCCTACCTGTTTCTTTTTTTCACCCAGTGGCAGGTGTTCGTAGCGTGCAAACAAGCTGTCTACGTGTGCCCACATGGGTGTGTCTATGACGCCTGGGGCAATGGCATTCACGCGAATATGGTGGGGAGCCATGGCCAGCGCTGCGGACTGGGTGTAGCTGATGACCGCCGCTTTGCTGGCGCAGTAGTGCGATACCAATGCCTCGCCGCGCCTGCCTGCTTGTGAAGCCATATTGATAATGGAGCCCTTGGTGCCCGCAGCCACCATATGCTTTAGTACCGCCTGCATCACAAAAAACGCACCCTTGACGTTGACGCTAAACAGCTTGTCGTACATGGCTTCGTCCGACTCTAGAAGGGGTGCCATGTCAAAGATGGCTGCATTGTTAAATAGTACGTCTATGTTGCCAAAAGTCGCGGTTGCCTGCGTGATCAGCTTGGCAATTTCTGCTGATTGGGTGATGTCCGCACCCACATACTGCAATTGACCCGGATGGGTTTGCTGCAGTGCGACGCATGCTGGCGTTGCTTGCGCAGGCAAATCAACAATCGTGCACTTGGCGCCTTCTTGCAGATAGGCTTGAGCGACAGCTAGCCCGATGCCACCGCCAGCGCCGGTTAGTAGCGCGTGTTTGTTGTCAAGTGTGGGTGTTGTCATCGTTGTTGTCGTTAACTGGTGTTGTTAGGCGTTTTGATGTTACGCGTGAGCTGGCGCATGCTGCGCTACAAATGCTTGCACACGGGTGTACGCAGCACGTAATGCGTTTTCAAGAGCGGGTGTACCCGCAAGATCGGCCCACAGCACGGTGTTGGCTGCAAACACTTTGACGGGGTCAGCAGCTTCACACATGGCGTGTGCGGCCTCGTGGTCCATGGCTTGGTCTTGGTACTCGTAGGCAATGCCACCCACATGCCAGCGCTGCAGGTACGCCAAAAATAAGGCGGGCAACATGGCTACCGCTGCTATTGATTCGCCGCGATTGAGGCGCTGGCGAATGGTGGGTGCAATAAAGCCTGGGATTTTGGAAAAGCCGTCCATGGCCACGCGCTGATTGGTGTCTGCAATGGCCTCGTTACAAAAGCGCTCTAGCACCACATCACGGTAAGTTTCTAAGTCAATAGGGCTTGGTGTGAGCACGGGAATGGTGTCTAGTGTCACGTAGTCATAGGCCAACTGGCGTGTGGCTGCATGTAGGCTGCCTTCGTGTATGTAGGTCATGCCTAGCAAGGTGCCCGCCCACGCAATACAGCTGTGGGTGGCGTTGAGCAGCCTAATTTTGGCCTCTTCAAAGGGGGCTACGTTGTCTGTCATTTCGACGCCAACGCGCTCAAGCGCTGGGCGTCCGTTGATGAAGTTGTCTTCAATGACCCACTGTGTAAAGCTTTCGCCCATGAGGCTTGCTGGGTCGTCAATGCCGGTTGAAGCCTTAACGCGCGCAGCAACTTCGGGCGTGGGACGGGGCGTAATACGGTCCACCATGGCATTGGGGCAAGTGGTGTTGGCTTGTACCCAAGTGAGTAAATCGTGATCGCCCACCAACTCAATAAACTGATGCAGGCCCTTGCGAGCCTTATTTCCGTTGTGTCGCAAGTTGTCGCAGTTCAGCAGCGTTACAGCTCCGGCGTTGTTCGCCATGCGCGCACGCAGCAAGGTGCACAGAGCACCGTAAATGGTGTGACCAGCTTGGCCGCTTTTGACTTTGGCAACATCATTTGCCAAGTCGGTAAAGCTGAGGTCTAGCTGGTCTGCTGCATCAAGGTAGTAGCCTGCCTCAGTGACAGTAAACGAGATGATGCGTGTGTTGGCATTGGCTGCTTTGGCTTGTAGGCCCGTCAATTCGGGCGTGTAACTGATCACGTCTTGTATGGCCGTGATGCGCTCAAAGTGGTGTTCACCCTTGGGTGAGACAGTCTCCAGTGTGTAGGCGCCACCTTGGGCTTGCAGCGCAGCAATGATTTCTGGCATGTCAGGGCGAATATGCCCACCTGCGAACGCCCAGGATACATCGCCCAAAGCGCGCAACGCATTGAGGTACACAGCTTGGTGTGCCCTGTGAAACGAGCCCAAGCCCAAATGCAAAATCCACTGCGTGGTAGCGGTGGGGGCAGCGTGTGCGGACATTCGATGTGGCCTTTTAATTGAAAGTATTGAATAACGTGACGAGGGGTGTAACGCTTAAGCTGCGGCTACGATGCGTCCATTGGCGTCAAACCAATGGGCGCGTGTGAGGTCTAGCGTTACGCTTGCGTCTTGGCCTACGCTGTATTGGCTGCGGTCGTTTTGTCGGGCAACCCACTGCACACCACTGGCAGTGCGCGCGTAAATCAGTGTCTCAGCGCCCAAGGCTTCAATCAGCTCAACCTTGACTGCGATGCCCGTGCCTGCGTCACCAACCACCACATGCTCTGGACGAATGCCGATGGCTCCGTTGGATGCTCCCACTTGCTCAGCGTGGCTGGCAATGCTGGCCTCTTGGGCGCACTGCACCACGTTCATTTGTGGTGTGCCAATAAACTGCGCTACGAACTGGTTGGCGGGCTTGTCGTATAGCTCAAGTGGTGTGCCCACTTGCTCAATCTGGCCATCGCGTAGTACCACTACGCGGTCGGCCAGTGTCATCGCTTCTACTTGGTCGTGGGTGACGTAAATGGTGGTGGCACCCAGGTCGCGGTGGAGCTTGGCAATTTCAATGCGGGTTTGGCCGCGTAGCGCTGCGTCCAGGTTTGATAACGGCTCATCAAACAAAAACACCTTGGGCGCGCGCACAATGGCACGGCCAATAGCCACACGTTGGCGCTGGCCACCTGACAAGTCTTTGGGCTGACGTTCCAGGTATTGGGTGAGGTCCAAAATATCGGCGGCCTTTTTGACCTTGTCGTTAATCTCGGCCTGCGGCGCGCCCGCGAGCTTCAGTGCAAAGCTCATGTTCTCTGCCACATTCATGTGGGGGTACAAGGCGTAGCTTTGAAACACCATAGCCAAGTCGCGCTTGCTAGATGGCAAGTGGGTGATATCTTTGCCCTCAAGACTTAGCATGCCGCCGTCAATGTGCTCTAGACCCGCAATGAGGCGTAGCAGTGTGGACTTGCCGCAGCCCGATGGGCCCACAAACACAATGAACTCACCGGGGTTGATGTCCAGGTCAATGCCTTTGATGGCGCGGTGTTCGCCGAAAAACTTCTCTATGCCCTGTAGTTGCAAGTAAGCCATGCTGTGATTCCGAAATTAAATGTATGAATGTGTAAGTGGTTTCTTGTGCGTTTACTTCACCGCACCAAAGGTCAGCCCTTGTACCAACTGCTTTTGGCTGAACCAGCCAAACACGACGATGGGCGCAATTGCCATAAAGGAAGCGGCAGACAACTTGGCCCAAAACAAACCCTCTGGGCTGGAGTAGCCAGCAATCAGCGTGGCCAATGTGCCGCCGTTGGCTGCCGTGAGGTTCAAGCTCCAAAAGGCCTCGTTCCAAGACAGCACCAAGCACAGCAAGCCGGTAGAGGCCAAGCCACCCATGGCCAATGGCATCAATACCATGCGTGCTTCTTGCCAAAGGGATGCGCCGTCCATGCGCGCGGCTTCTAGAATTTCGCGCGGTATTTCTTTGAACTGCGAGTACAGCATCCACACCATGATGGGCAGGTTGGACAGGGTAAACACAATGATCAGTGCGATGGGGCTATCCAGCAGGTCACTTTTTTGGGCCAATACGTATACGGGTACCAAAGCGCCCACGGCGGGCATCATCTTGGTGGACAGCATCCACATCAAAATGTCTTTGTCGTGCTTACCTTTGAAGAAGGCCATGGCGTAAGCCGCTGGTGCTGCAATCACCAAGCCTAAAACAGTGGATATCACGCTGGTGACCACGGAGTTTTTGGCGTATTGCAAATAGTCGCTTCGCTCATTGACCTCATGAAAGCTCTCTAGCGTGGGGCTAAAAAACAGCTCAGGTGGTACGGCAATGGCTTGCAACTCGGTTTTAAACGATGTGAGTATCAGCCAGCCCAGCGGGAAGAACAGTAAAAGAGCTACGCCCCACGCGGCGACGGTGCGCACAGCGTAGGCGGCTGTATAGGTAGATTGGCGTGCCATGTGATGTCCCTGTTTGCTTTATTTGTCTAGGTTTTTACCAACCATGCGAATCATGAATATGCCCACAATGTTGGCCAACACCACTGCAAACAACGCGCCGGCAGAGGCCACGCCCGCGTCAAAGTTGAGCAGCGCTTGCTTAAAGATGAGGTAAGCCACGTTGGTACTGGCGTCACCTGGGCCACCACCTGTAGTGGTGTAAATTTCGGCGAAGACGCTGAGTAAGAAGATGAGCTCAATCATCACCACCACCGCCACTGATCGGCCTAGGTGTGGGATGTACAGGTAGCGAAACTGCTGGAAGAAGTTGGCACCATCCATGCGGGAGGCTTCGAGCTGTTCCCGGTCCATGCTTTGCAGTGACGTGATGAAGATCAGCGTGGCAAACGGCAGCCATTGCCATGACACCATGACAATCACAGAGAACAACGGCAGCTCTGTGAGCCAGTCAACAGGTGTAGCTCCAAAGAAGATCCACACTTGCGCGAGTACGCCGTAGATGGGGTTCATCATCATGTTCTTCCACAGCAAAGCGTTCACTGTGGGCATGATGAAAAAGGGCGAAATCAGCAGTATGCGCACTATGCCTCGGCCAGCGAGTGGCTCGTTGATGAGCAGTGCAACAAGTACGCCAAAGACAACGGTAATGCCAATGACGCTGCTGAGCAGTAGCAGCGTGTTCATCACAGCAGCGCCAAATGAAGGGTCCGTTAAGAAGTATTCGTAGTTCTCAAACCCAATGTAGCCAGACAACTCCGGCTGTAAAAAATTGAACTGTATGAGCGAGAAATAGATGGTCATCACCAGCGGCACGATCATCCACAAGAAGAGCGTACTGACAGCGGGAGCCATTAAAAGGCGAGGAAGCGTGCGTTTCATAGCGGACCACCTTGTTAGGTGAAAACTAATGCGCAATAGCCTGCATCGAAGGGCCAGCGCGTTATGTATAAAAGACGTAAACGTTAGGGGTGGCGAAATGGTGCAGAGCTATAGCAAATAACAAAGAAAGCGGGGCCTGCCCACAAGGGCAGACCCCGGTCATAACGGCTTACTTGTAGTAGCCGGCCTTCTTCATCTGACGCTCAGCAGCCACTTGGCTGGCTTTCAGTGCGGCATCAATGGAGCTCTTGCCTGCCAATGCTGCGCTCATTTGCTGACCCACTGTGGTGCCGATTGCTTGGAACTCAGGGATGGCAGCAAACTGCACGCCAACGTATGGGCTCTTTGGCAGTGTTGAGTCGCTTGGGTTGGCAGAGTCGATAGCCATCTTCTCAGCAGGTGCGAAGCGAGCAGCTTTTACAAATTTTGGATTTGCATATGTGCTCTTGCGTGTACCTGTTGGTACAGCACCCCAACCGTTGGTCTTGGCAACCAGCTCGATGTACTCTTTAGAGGTCGCCCATGTGACGAACTTCTGAGCGGCATCAACCTTTTTAGAGCCTGATGGCACAGCCAGCGCCCACGCCCACAACCAGTTGGCACCCTTGGGTGTTACGGCTGTTGGAGCTTGTGCAAACGCCATTTGGTCGGCAACTTCCGATTGCTTGGGGTCGCTTACAAATGAGGCTGCAATAGTTGCGTCAACCCACATGCCACACTTGCCGGAATTGGTCAGAGCCAAGATTTCGTTGAAGCTGTTGGCGGCTGAGCCTGGAGGGCCGTACTTGGTGAGCATGTCTACGTAGAACGTAACAGCGTCTTTCCATGGCTTGCTTTCTAGCTGCGGCTTCCAGTCCATGTCAAACCACTGGCCACCAAAGGTGTTGACCATGGTTGAGATCAGGGCCATGTTGTCGCCCCAGCCTGGCTTGCCACGCAAGCAAATGCCATACACGCCATTTGCTGGGTCGTGCATTTTTGAGGCCAAGTCACGGATCTCAACCCATGTTGGACGGTCTGGCACAGACACGCCAGCTTTGTCAGCCAAGTCCTTGCGGTACATCAACATTGAGCTTTCGCCGTAAAACGGTGCGGCAAACAACTTGCCGTCTACAGACAAGCCGCCGCGCATGGCTGGCAACAAGTCGTTAACGTCGTAAGCTGCGTCGGTCTTGAGCTCTTGCAGCCAACCTTTTTTGCCCCAAATTGGGGTTTCGTACATGCCTATGGTCATCACGTCAAACTGGCCGCCTTTGGTGGCGATGTCTGTGGTGACACGTTGGCGCAATACGCCTTCTTCAAGTGTGACCCACTTGAGTTTGATGTCTGGGTTGGCCTTCTCGAAATTGCTGCTGAGCTTTTGCATTTCGATCATATGGCCGTTGTTAACGGTGGCCACGACCAATTCGGTAGCGGCTTGTGCCAAACCAGCTGTCATCAAGGCGGCTGTTAGGGCTGAGGCAATACGTAGTTTCACGTTGGTCTCCTGGGAGTTTGAGGGTTTCACACTGATGTCAATAACGACAGGTCGGTCGTTGGGTTAAGTGTGCGTTTACGCCAAAGTGCAGTTTGATATGCGACATATGCACGTCAATACTTTTATGCTCTTATAAACCTAGTAATTTCCCTAGCAAATGCTTAAAAGTTTAGGTTTTGGGCATTATTGCGGCATTAGAACAATTTGTGTTCGAAGAAAACCGCTATGAAAGTACACGTTCTTGGCTTTTGCAGTTCGCGACTGACTTGAGAAAACGGGCTAGCCGCCTACGCACGCTGTCATACAACTGGAGTGCCGCCATGGCCACCAAATCAAGCTGGGTGGAGCAGCCTGACCCGTTGGTGGTTTACACCGGACCACCAAGTGCCACTTGCGTTGAAAACTTAGCGCGCTTCACGCTGAAAAACGCCTTCACGTTGCGCACATTGGCATGCGCTGTAAAAAGCGTTTGTGCCATCGCCAGGTAGGCGGGCATGTCGGTGGCCTGCACCACCAAACAAAAGTCTGGCCCTGGGCTGGTGCGCCAGCATTGCTGCACGCCGGGGTGGGCGCAGACGTGGGCTTCAAAGGCGTCCAGGTGTTCGGCGCCTTGGTGGTCTAGGCTGATTTCAACAATGGCGTGCAAGCCCGCGCCCACCATCAGCGCCACTGCGTCGGCGTTGAGTATGGCGGCTTGGCGCTCAATGACGCCAGCGTCTCGTAGGCGCTTGACGCGACGCAATGCTGTAGCGGGTGACAGCCCCAGCTTGGCGGCCAGCGCGGCGTTGGTGAGGCTGGCGTCCGCTTGCAGTTGGGCCAGTAGTTGAAGGTCTGTGTTGTCCCAGGTGATGGTGTTGGCCTTGTTCATTGCTTCACATTTGCTTAAATAACGAAATAAAAAACCATTTAATCACAACTATGAAATTTACAGTCATAAATAAACCATATTTGAATGCTTATTTTTTGCCACCACTTCTAAACTAGCCGGCATTCATCATTAAATGGGGTGTTGTTTACCCCGGGAGTTGGCGTATGTGTGGCATTGTTGGTGCGGTTTCTAGCCGCAATATCGTTCCTGTGCTGGTGCAGGGGCTGCAGCGCCTGGAGTACCGGGGCTATGACTCTTGTGGCGTGGCTGTGCACGCAAACGGCTTGCAGCGCAGCCGCAGCACCGCGCGGGTGGCAGACCTGCTAAGCCAGGTTAACGACACACAGCTAAGCGGCGGCACTGGCATTGCGCACACGCGCTGGGCCACACATGGCGCACCGGCTGTACACAACGCCCACCCGCACTTTAGCCACGGCCCTGGTGTTGATGCAGGTGCTGACGCGCCACAGCGCGCAGGCCGCATTGCGTTGGTGCACAACGGCATTATTGAAAACCACGATGAGTTGCGCGAAGCCTTGCAAGCCAAGGGCTACGTGTTTACCAGCCAAACCGACACCGAGGTGATTGCCCACCTCATGGACTCGCTGTACGACGGCGACTTGTTTGAAGCCTTGCAAGCCACAGTGGTGCAGTTGCAAGGCGCCTACGCCATTGCCGCCTTTCACAAAGACGAGCCGCACCGTGTGGCGGGCGCACGCTTTGGCTCACCGCTGGTGTTGGGTGTTGGCAGTGCCGACAACACGGGTGAGTTTTTCTTGGCCAGTGATGCCATGGCTTTGGCCGGCGTGACCGACCAAATCGTGTACCTGGAAGAGGGCGACCGCGTGGACTTGCAACTGGGCAAGTACTGGATTGTGAACGGTCAAGGCCAACGCGTGACACGCGAAGTCAAAACCGTATTGGCGCACAGTGGCGCGGCAGAGCTGGGGCCTTACCGCCACTACATGCAAAAAGAAATTTTTGAGCAACCACGCGCTTTGGCAGACACGCTAGAGGGTTTGGTGGGCATAGTGCCTGAGTTGTTTGACGGTGTGCAGGCCCCCGCGCCTGGTGATAACGCCCATGCCGTGTTCAAACAGATTGACCGCATTTTGATATTGGCGTGCGGCACCAGTTACTACAGCGGCTGCACGGCCAAGTACTGGCTGGAAAGCATTGCCGGCATACCCACACAAGTAGAGGTGGCCAGCGAATACCGCTACCGCACCAGCGTGCCACACCCCAACACCCTGGTGGTGACACTGAGCCAAAGCGGTGAGACCGCTGACACCTTGGCCGCGCTGCGCCACGCGCAAAGTTTGGGTATGCACCACACGCTGACCATTTGCAACGTGTCCACGTCTGCCATGGTGCGTGAATGCAAGTTGGCTTACATCACCCGCGCAGGGGTGGAAATTGGCGTGGCGTCTACCAAAGCGTTTACCACCCAGTTGGCAGGCCTGTTTTTGCTAACGCTGGCGTTGGCGCAAAGCAAAGGCAAACTCAGCGAAGCCGACGAGGCAGAGCACCTCAAAGCCATGCGCCACTTGCCCGCCGCCTTGCAAGACGTGCTGGCCCTGGAGCCGCAGCTTATTGCGTGGTCGCAAGACTTTGCGCGCATGGACAATGCCTTGTTTTTAGGCCGTGGCTTGCACTACCCCATTGCTTTAGAAGGCGCGCTTAAGTTGAAAGAAATCAGCTACATACACGCCGAGGCCTACCCCGCAGGCGAGCTCAAGCACGGCCCGCTGGCGCTGGTAACCAGTGAGATGCCCGTTGTGACTGTCGCGCCCAACGACGCGCTGCTTGAAAAGCTCAAAAGCAACATGCAAGAAGTACGCGCCCGAGGCGGCGTGCTGTACGTGCTGGCCGACGGCGACAGCCGCATCAAAGCCGCACCCGGCCTAAACGTTATACGCATGCCCGAACACTACGGCGTGCTAAGCCCCCTGCTGCACGTGGTGCCACTGCAAATGCTGGCCTATCACACGGCTTGTGCAAAAGGCACTGATGTGGACAAGCCTAGAAACTTGGCCAAGTCGGTGACGGTGGAGTAATTTCAATTTGTACATAGGGAACCTATGGCTTGGATCATCACAAAATACTTGCTCACAGCGGCTGTCGTCGTGATCGTGTCTGAGGCAGCCAAGCGCGCGACAAGCTGGGCGGTCTGATTGCTGCTTTGCCGCTGGTGACTTTTTTGACTTTGATCTGGCTTTATATTGAGAAGCAACCAGTCGACAAGATTTCCAATCACGCTTGGTACACCTTCTGGTATGTGGTGCCGACCTTGCCAATGTTCTTAGCCTTCCCATTCCTTCATGACCGTATTGGTTTTTGGTGGACACTGACTGCGTGTGCTGTGATCACGGTTGTTTGTTTTATGGCGTTTTCTTATGTCGTGAAACAGTTTGGCCTTGACTTACTTTAAGTCACGGGAAGTGGCTCGTTAGGCTATACAACAGAGACGTTGCCGGAATGGCTCAAGCGAGCACAGAAGGGCGTAGGTCATAGGCTAGGCTGGCCTCGGTCACGGTGGTTTTGCCTTGGCTGGTAGCTAGGATCAAGTCCGTCTTGCGCTTGGCCGTCCATAGTTTGATGTCATCTTCCGGCTGGCTACTCACAGGTGTTTCCCTTCAACAGTAACACCTGCAAGAAGTCATTGGGTAAATACATTTTTGTCGTCTTCCCACACCCGCGTGACCTCCCCTTGAGGGTCATGCTGTATTTTTCTTAGAGAAAAACAAGCCTGCAATTGCCAAGACAGAGCAATAGATTAGGCCAGGAAGACTGAAAAGTGTGAGCATCATTAGCACACTCACTATTGCGCAAATACTCACCAAAAATTTGATATTCATTCCGTAATGAATCTTTGCAAAACCAATGGAGCAAAGCAAATACAACACAAAGAAATTCTGCCCGGCTAATTGCAACAACGATTCGGCTCCAAACCTTAACTCTTGTGCCGCAAAAGTAACTGTGGAAAATAGAAGCCATGTCAGCGTCATTGCAATCATTGGCTGCCCTTTTTTATTTAGTCTGCCAATAATCTTTGGTAAAAAGCCATCACGACCAGCTGAATAAATTCCACGAGATGCGGAAATAAAAGCCGCAATAACATTGGCAATAACCAAGAGCGCGGCAATAACGCCTACAACGATGCCACCAAATTGGCCAAAAGAAAATTTGGCCAATTCAATAAATGGCGTAAGTTTCCAGACATCATTATCTTCAGCGAAAGTTGCTACTGTCCATGCGATAAAAACATACATTGCAACAACAATGGCAAAGCTAGCCCATATTGACGTCGGTATATCTCGCTTTGGATTTTTCATGTCTTCAGCAAGAAAAGCCGTCATCTCCCACCCAGTGTAAGCGAACAGTATTATTGGAATCGCTGACGTAATTCCCTCGTATTGACTTATTTCAATATGCAATGGGATTACAACTGTCGGCCATTGTACGTTGAAAAGGAAAAATGCAGCAATGGCTGATAATCCAATTACAATGAAAGCGGCAATTACTGTTTGAATGGTTCCTGATAGTTTCAAGCCCACTACCCCAGCGATATATGCCAAGCCAATCACCAAAAGACCAGCTTGCAAAACTGTAATACCTGGCACAGTTTGCCTCAGATATTGAGAGCCAATTAAGGCAATAGCTGGAATGCCCAAAGTAAACGTACCGAAGACAATCACTTCTGCCATAGACGCGAATTTTCGACCCAACGCTACTCTTATATAGCCTACAACTCCACCCGCGCTCGGATTATTAGCCCCAAAATATGAGAATATATATAGCAATGGCACCATCAATACGGCAACCAGAATCCAAGGTAAATACCCGAATTTACCAGCCAATCCAAAGCTTAAACCAGGAAGTGCCAACAAGCCTGCGCCAACAACAATGGTGACGGACATTGCCGTTGCAACAACAACGCCAATTTTATTATCATGCATGCCTATCTCCTTGATTAATGGATTCCGGTTTAACAATTCTGGTAGCTATTACGTATAAGCAGCCATCCTTTCCTGCTTTTGATTTATGCGGAGTCATAGCAGGTAAAATCAACCTGTCACCAGCGCTACAAGTAACCGCAGTTATTCCATACTCAAAAGTAATATCACCACGAATAATGTGCAGTGTCTCATCTGCAGCATGATGATGCTGTTCATGGACTCTAAATTGTGTGTCGTATTGCACTTCAACTGAGCCAGTTGGTGGCAATAATCCAGTGACGGCTTCTTCCAGACTTTTTATATTGGTCGATACTACTTCTGGTTGTAAATTATTCACTCTCTTATGAAATGGGCAGGCGTGCGTTTGAGGTTCATTTGTATCATGAAGAAAGTACTGCTTCCACTCACGGTTATCATTGCTTCCATATGTACCTAGTTCAGGAGAAGCTGGAATTCTATCGAGCAAAGAAAGTCTTCCCCTGATTTCTTTTTTAATTTTTTCAGCGTTTGGTGCATTACTTCTTATAACGCCATCAAAAACCCATCGAGGTTGAAATGTAATCATGAAGTTTTTAGAATATCTACTTTTTCTTGCTTTATGTGATGGGGTATTACATACAACGAAAATTGGCTCTCCAGCAAATGAAAATTCCCATAAACTATCATCTGGGTTAACTGGAATATTGCGAGGCCATGCACGGGCATCAAGAGCAGATATTGAGTTCAGGATATCCCAAAATAGCTTCTCATACTTTTCTACACCCAAATCAGCTGTTTCATTAAAAAACACCACAAGTGAGGTGTTCTTTCCAAATGTATATGCACATGGAATAAAGCTTTGTAGCATTGCTGCAATATTTATACTGACTTCTGGCGAGCTGATATCACCAGGTACAAAACCAAATCGCAATTGATTGGAAGCAAGGCCCGCAACTCCCAAAGTGCAAGGAAATCTCCGCTCTTTATCAATCACTATTTTTTCAAAATATTCATATGCCATTTTCTCCCATGATTTTATTGGCATATCTTGAATTTCATTCTTATCCCAAATTCGCATAGCAAGTTTCCAGCTTATTGAAAAACAAGGCCAAATTTTACGTTGCATGAATCAGAGAGCACAACTTGCCAAAGGAAAGAATACGCGTTCATTACGAATATTATCTATTACCAGGTGGAATAAGTGGCTAACAAGATTGTTTTATATTTTATTCGTACGTCTTAATGACGATATGCGTTGATACGCTAGAAACCTCTTGTTGTTCAGAAAGATATGTTCTCATGACTTGTAAATCTTGAGCTTCATCAACTTCCGTCCAGATGAATAAATCTTTATTTCCGGTAACAGACCATGCTTTGTTTATGTTGAACATTGCTCTAAACTTAGGAAGAATATCTTCGCATTTCGACTTGGGCTTTAGACAAATTTCAAATATTGCCGGTACAGCCTTTCTTCGCAGAGCGATTCCAAAACCCAAGATTTCACCATCCTTAATTAAACTCTCAATTCTATTTTGAACCGCGACTCTTGATCTGTGGACCTTGCCAGCTATTTCTGTAGATCTCATCCGGGCATCTACAGATAAAAAGTTAATAATTTTCCTATCTATTTCGTCCATTTTCCATATCCGTTATGTGATCTGGGTATATTTTCATAACATCCGCCAAGCGTGAATTGATGCATGAGTGTTCATGGTGAGGCCAACGTTAAATTCCTTGCCATCTCTCCAGGCCCCTTTGGGCCTGTTGTGGGGCGTTCGACCACACTTTTTTGACCAAACTCCGGTAACGTGTCTTGCGATGCCCGAGCTGGCTCTTGATCGCCTGAAGCGTATGCTCTAACTTCGCCCGGCTGCTGGCCTTGAGCTTGTCCAGCTTGTCGCGCAGCGCATGGCTGGGTTTGGTTTTGCTCAGCGCTTTGCGCTTTAGACTTTCCAAGTCGTCAAGTCGAGACTTGGTAACGCCTGATGCAAGTTTTAGTGCTGCTTTACGGCACGTGTAACGGCCCAACTTACTTGACAAACGCTTCGATGGCTTGAGCGGCTTCCCTGCC
Source organism: Comamonadaceae bacterium M7527 (assembly GCA_021044545.1). Lineage (NCBI taxonomy): Bacteria > Pseudomonadati > Pseudomonadota > Betaproteobacteria > Burkholderiales > Comamonadaceae > Comamonadaceae bacterium M7527. Next base: position 1,473,417 of record CP087990.1, on the reverse strand, counting down.
TGTTTAAACGTCATCGAAGAGGTCGGATATGAGGTGCAAAGGAAGTTGTTTATTTGCGGCCTCAATGCGTTAGTTAGTACTAAAAAGACCCACTCGCTTGTGGATTGTATTCCTTTTATAGCTTAATTAGTATACTTTAAGAGTAGTCAAAATCAGACATGGAAGAGCGAGGTATTCGTTCGATCGTCGTCAATAAATCGGGAGTTGGTCAGGGCGGGCGCAAAGCCAGCGAACCAGGCCGACATATACATTCAAGCGATGTGCAAGCGCCGAGGCATAGTTGGCCATGTTCATTTTGATTGAGCCTTGGTACAGCCCACTGAGGCGCTTGGCATTAGTCTCGACTCGCTTTTTGGACTATCAGGATTACCACTGAGGTGTTTATGAGTTCGATGTTCAATCCCCCACACCCCGGCCTCACTTTGAGGGACGACATCTTGCCTGCCTTGGATTTGCAGGTGGGTGAAGCAGCTGCCCAGTTGGGCGTGGACCGGACGACTTTGTCCAAAGTAGTCAATGGGCGGGCCGCGATCAGCCCTTCAATGGCACTGCGCATTGAGCGTTGGCTGAGTCGCGAGCATGGCGGGGCGGCTGAGGTATGGCTGGCACAGCAAGCGGCGTATGACCTCTGGCAAGCACGGGTCGCAGCGAAGGCTGGCAAGACCCTTTCGGGCATCAAGGCACTGAGGCTTCAAACGGCATGACCGGGGAGCAGGGCTCAGCGGACGTAGCGGCGCTCTGATTCAAAAAAGTTTGCCGCTTGCGTTCCTGTGCGGCTGGGGCCATGGTTGGGCCTATTGGCTTGCTGCTGCGAAAGCGGTGGCGGCAATTCTGACCATGCTCGGATGCAGTGTCCCCAGCTTTGGAATCTGGCCATGCGGCGCATGGGGAGGCACCGAGAAATAGGTGTCGTTGAACGGAAGCTCAAGCACGTTTCTTAAATCGAACTTGGTGTTGTAGCTCAGTCCGGCGCTGGTATAGGCGGCCGGATGTTCATTTTGGGCAATGCGAAACTCTCCGCTGTACAAACGGCCCGTCTTTTGGCTTGTGCCGTATGCCACGCTCACGAAGATCAAGCCCTGGTCGTCTTCCTTGGTCGAAACAATGAGGCCCGGGCGTGGTTTGGCCTTGGGGTGAATGTTGTCAGGAAAGTGGCACCAGACGATGTCGCCGGCTGTAGGTTCTGGCCACCACCGCATCAGGTGCTTTCCAGTTCAAAAAGACTGCTGCGAACCGTGCCGCCTTTGGCTTTGGGCGCTGATTTTTTAACCTGACTGAGCTGGGCCTTGGTTAGAGCGCCCTCATCAGCCTCGTATTGCGGCAGACATTTGGTGGCTAACTGCTGCAGGGCCATGTGAATGACCTGCGTTTCGTCAACGCCCAGCACCTCAGCCAGGCGCTTGGCTGTTGTTCGGGTCACGCCTGTTGCGCTGTCGCGCGCACGGTAGCGAAAGGCGATCTGAGCGGTTGCAGCTGCCATGGGTGGATCCTTTGCAAATAGATATCTTAAAGATATCAAAGGCGCCCCAGGTTGTCAACCAGAGGGGCAGAAACCGGGTCTCGAAAAAATTAAAGAATCTGGAGCTATGGCCAAGGTACTTGATTGGAAAAAAACTGTCGGGTGTAAAGGGGCAACTCCACAGTACATGCACGGGTGTAGATGTGAAAAGGCCTGTTGGCGAAATACATAGTATTGCTGTCACAGATTAAGAGGACATCAGGGCATGTGGCTGTTCAATAGCCTCAAGCGGCCATAAGTGTATACTAAAAAACTACTTTAAGGGGTCTAAGTGGTGTCCATCATCATCTAAAAAAAGGGGGGCTACTGGCAAGGGCGCGCTCCGCCCAAACGCCACTTGCGCCAAGTCACTTGGCATGATCTTGCCGACAAACAAGCCTGTACCGTTGATTCACCCCGCAGATCAAAGCAGTCAATACACGGCTTTGACAGCAAACGAATTGAAAGATTCGCCCGTACCGTAAAGCCCGTTGGTTGACCGTAGCCGATAATCATGGGCTTGAACAAATCCCCGCAAATACGCACCTTGACGCCATCACTACCTAAAGCCCGCGCAGAAGTGCGTGCCATTTTCCGCATTGCTTTGCCCGTTATTGCCGCTCAGTTGCTGCAGATGGGCATGGGTGTGGCGGACACCATGATGGCGGGGCGGGTGAGTGCGTTGGCGTTGTCGGCGGTGGCCATGGGTTCGGCCATGTGGTTTTTCGCCATGATCGCTGGCATGGGTTTGATGTTGGCGCTCACGCCCATCATTTCGCAGCACTTGGGGGCTGGTAATCATGGGCTTGTCAACAAAGAGTTGCGCCAAGGCATGTGGCTGGCCGTGGCGTTATCGGTGGTGCAAATGTGCACCTTGGGCGCTTTGGCCTTGCTGATGCCCTGGATTGGTATCAATGCAGACATAGTGGGTGAAACGCGCAACTACCTGATGTGGGTGGCGTGGAGTTTGCCATTTACTTGCCTGTACATGGTGCCGCGCTTTTTAAGCGAGTCCATGGGCCACACCATGCCCATGCTGTGGACGCAGCTGTTGATGTTGCCCGTGAACGTGGTGGGCAATTACGTGTTGATGTTTGGCAATTTTGGTATGCCTGCCATGGGTGCATCAGGCGCGGCTTTATCGACGGGTATTGCGCAAACCATTGGCTGCTTGGCTTTGCATGTGTACGCACTGCGCGCACCACGCTTTGCGCCTTACCAGCTGAACCAGCTGCTGGGCAGGCCAGACTGGGCACACATTGTGAGCATGGTGCGCTTGGGTGCGCCCATTTCTATTGGCATTGCCATGGAGTCCGGCATGTTCACCGCCACGGCGTTGTTGATGGGGCGTTTTGGCGTAGACGTGGTGGCCGGCCACCAAATCGCCATCAACATTGCGTCCATTTGTTTTATGGTGCCGCTAGGCGTGTCTATGGCGCTGACTGTGCGTGTGGGCCAAGCCATAGGCGCTGGCGATACTGCTGGCGCGCGCTACCGAGGCCGCTTGGGCATTGCGGTGTGCGCTGGTGTGATGCTGGTGTCTGCGACTGCCATTGCCTTGTCGCGTGAATGGTTGGCTGGTGTGTACACGCCCAACCCGGCAGTGGTGGCGTTGGCTGCACAGTTTATGGCGTACGCCGCCGTGTTCCAGTTGGTAGACGGCATACAGGTGGGCGCCATGGGCGTGCTGCGTGGTTACAAAGACACCAAGGTCCCCATGATCATCACCGTGTTTTGCTACTGGGTAGTCGGCATGGGCTTTAGCATCACCTTTGGTGTGTTCGGCCCTTTAGGGCCTGCTGGCTTGTGGGCTGGTCTGGTGTTGGGTTTGGCCACTGCAGCCGCGGTGCTAACCACGCGGTTTGGGCGGTTGACCAACTGAATGCTGTTGCAATTGCGCTGGCGCAGTTGTCCGCTAAGCAACTGACACCGGGGGCAAATCAGCCTATAAAGTGTGACCACCCAACCCTGGAGTCACCATGTCTGTTGCACCACTACCGTTAGATCCACACATAGTCAGCGCTTTAAGCGGCGTGACCACTGCAACCCTGACCACTGTGTTGCTCAAAAAAGGCTTGCGCAATGTGTGGGTGCGCGGTGCCATGCCGTTAAAAGAGGGGCAGCCGCGTATGGTGGGCAGGGCGTTTACGCTGCGCTTTGTGCCCGCGCGTGAAGACCTGGCTACGCCTGCGTCCTGGGGGTCACCCATTTCTACGCGTGCTGCCATTGAGGCCATGCCCAGCGGTTGCATTGCTGTGGTGGACGCGTTGGGCGTTACCGATGCCGGTATTTTTGGCGACATTTTGTGTGCCCGCATGCAAAAGCGCGGCGTAGCTGCTTTGGTTACAGATGGCGTGATTCGCGACAAGGCTGGCGTGCTGGCCACAGAGCTGCCGGTGTGGTGCCAAGGCACTGCAGCACCTGCGTCGGTGGCGGGTCTGACGTTTGTCAACTGGCAAGAGCCCATTGCTTGTGGCGGTGTGGCGGTCTTCCCCAACGACGTGATCGTGGTGGATGTGGATGGTGCGGTGCTCATTCCCGCGGCCTTGTTGGACGAGGTGGTGCAAGCTGGCGTTGAGCAAGAGCGTTTTGAGGCGTGGATCATGACGCAAGTAGACGAAGGTGTGGCACTGCCTGGCTTGTATCCACCCAACGACCAAGCCAAAGCCAAATACCAAGAATGGGTGGCTGCCAACGCGACTGGCGGCTTGTAAACAACACCGCCATAATGTTGGCGTGAACTTGCTGCGCCATACCGCGACGCAAGTGCAAATGGCCACGCGTGAGGCCGTGGAGTGTGCAATGGACTCTAGGCAAGACTTGTATTTGTTGGAGAAGTTTGAGGTAGGAGTGATCCACCTTGACGCGCAGCGCAATGTGGTGGCCCTCAATGACTTTGCACGCCGAATCTTGCCGGTTGATGAGAAGAAGCCGTTCAACAAGCTGGTGACTGCTTTTCATCCGTCGCGCTCGCAGCCCAAAGTGAAGTTTTTGCTTGATGAGGCAGCTTCTTGCCCCATGGGTAGCGCGTCTCCCATGACCATGATCATCAACATACCTGAGCAGGTCTTGCTCATAAAGGTATCGCGCATGAGTGACGTCAACAACGCGTTGACTGGTTTTGTATTGGTCTTTTACGACGTGACCAGTGTGGTGAGTCACAACGATGCAGTCTCAAAAGACACTACTTCGAAAGAAGCATTCAAAGTCGACTCGTCACACGAGCATCTCAAGCGCAACGTGCAGCTCTCGCGCATTCCGGTGGTGGTTGACAAGAAAGTCACCTTTGTCGAGACCGCTGCTGTGTTGTGCCTGGAGTCACAAGCGCACTACACCCGCTTGCTGACCAGCGACGGTTGGCAGTTTTGCAACTTGAGCATTGGTGACTTGGAAGCACGCCTCAGTGAGGCTTACTTTATGCGCGTGCACCGCCGCTTTATCGTCAACGTGTCGGCAGTACAAGAGCTCAGCCGTGTGGGTGGCAAAACCCAGTTGGTAATGAGTGATGAAGGTCGCACCATCATTCCTGTTTCACGCGATGCGGTGGTGCAGCTTCGCAACAAACTGGGCGTGTAGCCGCGAATCCTAGGGATAACACTGACTCATTGGTGACCTAGGACTTTCCCTTATGGTCGCCGCACGAAAAGTTGGTGGCGACGTTTCGTGCAGCCAAAGCAGCGGTTGGTGCGTATTTTGTCGCTTTACGTGCGTTTGACGACAAATAACCCGGTACTTGCATCTTTCGTCTGTCTGTCTATAGTTAGTTTGTCTAGGACAACTACTATTTGGAGACTGCGATGATTCCACCCCGTTTCGACTACCACGCACCCGCCAGTGTGGCTGAGGCCATCACTTTGCTGGGCCAGTTGGGCTCTGATGCCAAGCTGCTGGCTGGCGGCCACAGCCTGTTGCCCATGATGAAGCTGCGCTTTGCCGAGCCAGCCCATCTGATTGACATCAACAAAATTCCCGAGTTGCGCGGTATTCGCGAAGACGGCAATGAAATTGTGATCGGTGCCATGACGGTTGAGAACGAGCTCATCAAGTCAGACATCCTGCAAGCCAAGGCGCCGTTGCTGTGTGAGGCGGCCAAGCTCATTGCAGACCCACAAGTGCGCAACCGCGGCACCATTGGTGGCGACATTGCCCACGGTGACCCTGGCAACGATCACCCTGCGTTGTCTATGGCGCTGGATGCGACGTTTGTGCTGCAAGGCCCTAACGGCAAGCGAACTGTAAAGGCTGACGACTTCTTCCTGGGCACCTACATGACGCTTCTCGAAGAAAGCGAGATCATGACCGAGATTCGAGTGCCAGCCTTGGCCGCAGGCACGGGCTATGCCTACGAAAAGCTCAAGCGCAAAACCGGCGACTGGGCAACTGCTGGTTGTGCCGTGGTGATGCAAAAGACGGGTGACAAAGTCACCCACATCCGCATTGCACTGACCAACGTGGGCCCCACCGCCTTGCACGCCACAGATGCAGAACAAGTGTTGCTCAACAAGCCGTTTGATGAGGCGGCGCTTGCCGCAGCTGCTGCAGCGGCTACTGCCATTTGTGATCCGGCAGAAGACTTGCGTGGTGACATTGAGTACAAGACCGCCATGGCTGGCGAGATGGTCAAGAGAGCCTTGCGCAAAGCATGGGCTCGTTGCGCCTAACCCCCACGACAACCAACAGGAGATCGAACATGTCCAAGAAACTCATTACCGTCACCATCAATGGCAAAAAAGAAGAGCGCGCCGTTGAGCCCCGTACCTTGCTGGTGCACTTTTTGCGCGAAGACCTGAACTTGACTGGCGCACACATTGGCTGCGAAACAAGCCACTGTGGCGCATGCACCGTGGACGTTGATGGCGAGTCTGTAAAGGCTTGTACCCACCTCGCCGTTCAATGTGATGGCTCTGAGGTGCTAACCGTTGAAGGCCTGGCAGACAAGGGCGTGTTGCACGCTGTGCAAGAGGGGTTTTACAAAGAGCACGGCTTGCAGTGCGGCTTTTGCACCCCTGGCATGTTGATGCGTGCCTACCGCTTTTTGCAAGAAAACTCCAACCCCACAGAAGATGAAATTCGCCACGGCATGAGTGGCAACCTGTGCCGCTGCACGGGCTACCAAAACATCATCAAGTCTGTGCAGTACGCAGCCAAAAAATTGCAAGAGCCTGTAACGGCCTAAGTCCCGAATCATATCTAGGAGACACTCATGAATGCACCAGTACCAAACGCCGAAGCCCGTGAAATAGCACTGGCAGGCATGGGCGCATCGCGCCTGCGCAAAGAAGACGCTCGTTTTATTCAAGGCAAGGGCAATTACGTTGACGACATGAAGATGCCAGGCATGTTGCACATGGACATCGTGCGCTCGCCTATTGCCCATGGTCGTATTGTCAAAATCAACAAAGAGGCGGCGTTGGCCATGCCTGGCGTGCACGCTGTGCTGACCGCCGAAGACCTCAAGCCACTCAAGCTGCACTGGATGCCCACACTGGCAGGCGATGTGGCAGCCGTGTTGGCCGACGAAAAAGTGCACTTCCAAATGCAGGAAGTGGCCATTGTGATTGCCGATGACCGTTACATTGCAGCGGATGCGATTGAGGCGGTAGAGGTTGAGTACGAAGAACTGCCCGTGGTGATGGACCCCTACGAAGCCCTGCAGCCTGGCGCGCCCGTTATTCGCGAAGACCTGGCCGGCAAGACCGAAGGCGCGCATGGTGCACGTGAGCACCACAACCACATCTTCACATGGGACGCGGGTAACAAGGCCGCAGCAGATGCTGCGTTTGACAATGCCGAAGTCACTGTGTCCCAGCACATGTACTACCCACGCGTACACCCTTGTCCACTTGAGACCTGTGGTTGTGTGGCGTCCTTTGACCCCATCAAAGGTGACTTGACCACTTACATCACATCGCAGGCGCCGCACGTGGTGCGCACGGTGGTGTCCATGTTGTCTGGCATTCCAGAGTCAAAGGTGCGCATTGTCAGTCCAGACATTGGCGGCGGCTTTGGCAACAAGGTTGGCATTTACCCAGGCTACGTATGCGCCATCGTGGCGTCTATTGTGTTGGGTCGCCCCGTGAAGTGGGTGGAAGACCGCATGGAGAACATTTCGTCTACAGCGTTTGCCCGCGACTACCACATGGATGGCGAGTTGGCTGCAACTGCAGACGGCAAGATCACAGGTTTGCGCGTGAATGTGGTGGCTGACCACGGCGCGTTTGATGCTTGTGCTGACCCCACCAAGTTCCCTGCAGGTATGTTTCACATTGTGTCTGGCAGCTACGACATTCCAGCAGCGCATGCCAGCGTGAAAGGTGTTTACACCAACAAAACGCCAGGTGGCGTGGCCTACCGTTGCTCGTTCCGGGTGACAGAGGCGGTGTACCTGATTGAGCGCATGGTGGACGTGTTGGCGCAAAAGCTCAACATAGACAAGGCTGAAATTCGCCGACGCAACTTCATCCAAAAAGAGCAGTTCCCCTACACCAGCGCATTTGGCTTTGAGTACGACTCGGGTGACTACCCAACAGCCCTTGAGAAAGTGCTGGATGCGGTGGACTACAAAGGCTTGCGCGCTGAGCAAGCCGCCAAGCGAGCCGACCCCAACAGCCCAACGCTGATGGGTATTGGCTTGGTCACCTTTACCGAGGTGGTGGGTGCTGGTCCATCAAAAATTTGCGACATCCTGGGTGTGGGCATGTTTGACAGTTGCGAAATTCGCATTCACCCCACAGGTAGCGCCATTGCACGCATGGGCACTATCACCCAGGGTCAAGGCCACCAAACCACTTATGCGCAGATTATTGCGACTGAGTTGGGCATTGAGAGTGAAGTCATTCAGGTTGAAGAGGGTGACACCTCAACCGCGCCTTACGGCTTGGGCACCTATGGGTCACGTTCTACGCCGGTAGCAGGTGCAGCCATCGCATTGGCCGCACGCAAAATTCACGCAAAGGCCAAGAAGATTGCCGCGCATATGCTTGAAGTCAACGAGGCTGATTTGGACTGGGAAGTGGATCGCTTCAAAGTCAAAGGCGACGACAGCAAGTTCAAAACCATGGCCGACGTGGCATGGCAGGCTTACCACCAGCCGCCAGAGGGCATGGAGCCAGGCTTGGAGGCCGTGCATTACTACGACCCGCCCAACTTCACGTTCCCGTTTGGTATTTACCTGGCGGTTGTTGATATTGACCGCGGCACTGGCGAGACCAAAATCCGCCGCTTCTACGCGTTGGATGACTGTGGCACGCGCATCAACCCCATGATTATTGATGGCCAAATTCACGGCGGCTTGACTGAAGGCTTTGCAGTAGCCATGGGCCAGCAAATGCCTTACGACGCGCAAGGCAACTTGCTGGGCAACACCTTGATGGACTACTTCTTGCCCACCATGGTCGAGACACCACATTGGGAGACTGACCACACGGTAACGCCTTCACCACACCACCCCATTGGTGCCAAAGGCGTGGCTGAGTCACCTCACGTGGGCTCAATCCCAACCTTTACGTCGGCCATTGTGGATGCCTTCTCACACTTGGGCGTGACCCATTTGGACATGCCACACAACGCGTTGCGCACTTGGAAGGCCCTCAAGGCCAATGGCGTAAATCTGTAACCAAACTGAAGAAAAAGCAATGGAAGTCAAACTAGACAAACAATACCCATTAGACGTGGATGCCACGCGGGCGTGGGCCTTACTCAACGACTTGAAGGCGGTTGCCAGCTGCATGCCCGGTGCACAAATCACCGAGCAGTTGTCTGACACTTCCTACAAAGGCGCGGTGAAGGTCAAGGTAGGGCCCGCCGTGGCGCAGTTTGGCGGCACGGTTGATGTGGTTGAGCTGGATGCTGAACAACGTCGCATGGTGATGAACGGCAAAGGTGCTGACAAAGGTGGCTCGTCGGCCTCCATGAACCTGACTGCCACCATTGAAGCCGACCCCGCCAATCCAGCGCATTGCGTGTTGAACGGTCAGGCCGTGGTCACCGTGAATGGCAAGTTTGCCCAGTTTGGTGGTCGCTTGATGGTGCAAGTCTCAGACATGCTGCTTGCGCAGTTTGTCGAGAACTTTCGCCAACAAGCGCAAACACTGCCTGGCGGCGATGCACCAGCAGCTGGCGCAACGACAGCCCAGGCCGGCGCCAGTGCCGATGCGTCACCGGCTGATGCATCTGCGCGCGCCGTACCTGCTGCGCAACCAGCCAAGGTGGCTGGTGAGATCAATGGCTTGGCCATCGTGTGGACGCTGATCAAAGGCTGGTTTGGCGGCCTGTTTGGCAAGCGCAGCTGATGACAGACACCAGCCATCAGTCAACCACCGGGGACGCCTCAGACATTACTGATGCGCGCCGATTGCGTGAGCGCCTCAGTCGCGTTGGCTATTTGGCTGACGACGACCTGGCTACCACCGTGTGGTTGTCGGATGCGTTGCAACGCCCGTTACTGATAGAGGGTGATGCCGGCGTGGGTAAAACCGCGCTGGCGCAAGCCTTGGCCAAAGCCAACGATGGCAAGCTGGTGCGCTTGCAGTGTTTTGAGGGGCTGGACATGTCGCAGGCCGCTTACGAGTGGAACTATGGGCGTCAGCTCATGGCCATTCGCTTGCAGGATGGTCAACGCCAGCTGCAAGACTCGGACGTGTTTCAGCGCGAGTTTTTGCTGGAGCGCCCGTTGTTGCAAGCCATTAGCCAGACCGGTCCTTGCGTGCTGTTGATTGATGAAATTGACCGCGCAGATCAGGCCTTTGAAGCGTTTTTGCTTGAGGTGTTGTCCGAGTACCAAATCACGGTGCCAGAGCTTGGCACCTTGCGCGCCACGCATGTGCCGCAAGTGATACTCACCAGCAACGGCACGCGAGAGTTGTCTGATGCATTGCGCCGGCGCTGTTTGTACCACTACCTGGATTACCCAACACTGGCTCGCGAAATGGCCATTGTGAAAAGCGTGTTACCCCATGCCGATACGCATTTGGTAGAAGAGGCGGTTGCTTTTGTTCAAAGGTTGCGCCAAGAAGACTTGAGCAAAGTTCCCGGTATTGCCGAAACGCTGGACTGGATTCGTGCGCTGTTTCAGCTCAAGAAGACCAGCGTGCTGCAAGACATGAGTGCTACCTTGTCAACCCTGGGCTGTTTGCTCAAAACCCAGGAAGACCGATTTGTTATAGGACCAGAGCGCATTACGCAGCTGGTTGAAGGCCGACGCAGTGTGGGTGTGGCTGAAAAAAAGCAAGACCACATGCAGGCGATATTGGGTAACGTATGACGTCAGCCCTCAGCCCTGGTGCAGCGCCTGCCAACACAATGCAGGCGGTAGCTGCGGCGCAACGCTTGGCCAGTTTTGCCAGCCTGTTGCGTGAGCATGGGTTGAATGTAGGCGTGTCTGAGCAGAAGGCCATGCTGGACATGTTGTTGCGCGTTGGCGTGACCAACGAGAAACCGCTGCAGGCCGCGTGGCGTGCCTTGGCTTGCCACACGCAGCGTGAGTGGCAGCAATGGCCAGACATTTACCAGCGCTTTTGGCACCCCGATGCGGTGCGTGGTGGCGTGAAGGTCAGTGGGCAGACCAAGCAAAGTCGCAACTTGCGCCAGCAGGTGCAAAGCCTGCACAACGACATGGATAGCGCCACGAACCCAGCGGGTACAAAAACTGCGCCGCAAACGGCTGGTGAGAAGCCAGGCAGCGATAGCGATGCCAACAACCAAGGCGAATCGCAGCGCGCCATGGGTGGCGCCAGCAGCACAGACCCCTTGCACTCGCGTGAAGGCCAAATGTGGCTGCCCCAAGAGTTACAGGCTTTGCGCCTGGTGGCACGGGACATCACACGCAGGTTGCGCCCCAAGCCCACTCGCCGGTGGGAGCGCCACGCCAACGGGCGACGGTTGGACATGCGCCAAACGCTCAGAAACAGCGTGGCGTGGGGTAATGAATTGACATTGCCGTGCTGGAAGACCAGTAAAACAGAGCCGCCGCGTGTGTTCATACTGGTGGATGTCAGCCGGTCCATGGAGGCGCATGCAAGTCTTTTTTTACGCGTGGCAAGAGCGTTTGCACTGGAGGCACAGGCGCGCGTGTTTGTGTTTCACACCCGCATGATTGAAGTCACGCCCTTGATGCTGCGTGACAGCCCCGCCGTGCAAGAAAAAATAAACGCAGTGACGGCTGGATTTGGTGCGGGTACCCGTATTGCAGCCAGCTTGCAAAGCTTTAGCCGCAGTGATGCGCGTGCACAATTGGGCAGCAACGCCCGTGTGTGGGTGATGTCTGACGGTTTTGACACCGATGCGCCCGACGACTTGGCCAAAGCCCTGCAAGCACTTAGTGCGCGTGGTGCACGTACGACGTGGTTTCACCCCACACGTGATGTGCCGGCGGCGGCTGCGATTCGGCAGGCGCGCCACAGCATTGAACGCTTTGTGCCACTGGCAAGTTTGGCTGATTTGAAAGCCGCAGCGGCCAAGCTGCACTGATTAATTTGAAGGGGCGTGTTATGAACCGCAATGAATGGCTACACCAGGCACACCGTCTACAGACCAATGGAGAGTCGTTTGCGTTGGTGACAGTGCTGCGCGCACAAGCGCCTACATCGGGTAAAGCCGGCGACAAAGCCGTAGTAACGGTTGACGGAAAAATTCATGGTTGGATTGGTGGCGGCTGTGCGCAGCCCGCTGTTATCAAAACCGTACGCAGTGCTTTGCAGGATGGCCAGCCACGCACCATTCGCATCACGCCTTCTGATGAGTCACAAGAGCGCAGCTTGGGCGATGTGCTGGAGTTTGGTATGGCCTGCCATTCCGGCGGCACGCTTGAATTGTTTATTGACCCAGTCATTGCCCAAGCCGAGTTGGTGGTGATGGGCGACTCGCCTGTTGCTCGCAGTTTGGTCAGCCTGGCGCCCAGGCTTGGTCTTCGCGTTGTAGCGGTTGCCCAGGACGCGCAAGCCCATGACTTTCCTGAGGCCAGCGCGGTGGTGGCCAGTGACGACACAGCAGCAGTGCGCGCGCAAGTGAGCGCCAACAGCTTTGTGGTTGTCGCCACGCAGGGCAGACGCGACATGCCATGCCTGGAGTCCGCGCTGTCTACGCAGCCGGCCCAGCTGTGGTTTGTGGCCAGCCACCGCAAGGCGGGTGTGTTGCGAGGCCAGTTGGTGGCAAGGGGACAAACACCTGAGCAAGTCGCGCGTATTGTGGCGCCAGCGGGTGAGTCTATTGGCGCGCAAACCCCGGAAGAAATTGCGTTGTCGGTGTTGGCCTCAGTGGTGGCAGCCAGACGCCAGGCAACGCCGCTGGCACAGGTATTGGGTCAGCAAGTGCAGGCGGCGCAGCCTGAATCAGCACTGGCAGCCGCGCAGACAGCCGCACCAGCAAAGACTTGCTGTGGTGGTGCCGCAAGCAAGGCAGCGGTGCAGGCAGCAGCTGTTGATGCTGGTGCGGCAGCCCAACCCCAGGCGGCTGAGCCCGTACAAATGCTGGTGCAAGAGCCAGTACAAGAGCAAGCCCACAAACCATCTGACAAGCCATCGTGCTGCGGGAGTTAAGCCATGGGTTGCATACTAAAAGGCGGCGGCGGTTTGTACAGCCGCGTCACAGTAGGCGCTGTATTGTTGGCTGCAGGTTCAGCCAGTCGCATGGGTCACCAACCCAAGTGCTTGCTTGAGCTGGGCGGCGTGCCTCTCATTCGCAGACAGTTGATTGCTTTGTCTGGTGCTGGCGTAGACGAGGTGGTGGTGGTGCTTGGCCACTACGCCGACCAAATCGAGCCGGTTGTGCAAAGTTTCCCGATATCAGTGGTGCACAACCCCAACCCCGATGACGGCCAAGTCTCTTCGCTGCGTATTGGTTTGCAAAGGCTGTCACCAAAGCTGGACGCCGTTTTGGTGGGCTTGGCAGACCAGCCGCTGATTAACGCGCAAGACATTACCGAGCTCATCGCTGCGTACAAAAAGCGCCCTGAACAAGCTGGTGTGGTGCAGCCAAGTGTTGATGGTTTGCCGGGTAACCCAGTGATGTTCAGCGCCCAAGTGCGTGATGATATTTTGGCGGGCGACGCCAACGTGGGATGCAAACAGTGGCAAGCCACCCACCCAGCATTGGTACACCACTGGGTGACCAGCAATGCACGCTACCGTGTTGATGTAGACACACCAGACGACATTGCCGCGCTTGAAGCGCGCACCGGTCATAAGCTCAAGTGGCCAGCGACTGCCCCAGTGCAGACCTAGCCTCACCAGGAAACACCATGCTCAGTCCAGACCCTATGCACCAGTTGTGGCAAACGCCACTTGGTGTGCATCAGTTTGAGCAGGCTGAAAACGTCAACGATACGTTGCTCAGGGTGTTTACTGCCATGCGTGCTACCGATGCGCAAGCCGATGGCAACAGCCCGTTTTATGCCAGCAAAGATGACTTGTTACAGCGTATCCGTCTGGGTGAGTGGCAGCAATTACTAACTTTTCTGGTGGATGGCTTGCGTCAAACCGTGGTGCTGGCCAACCACGGACATTGGCCGCAGGCCACACCCAGCTTGCAAATTGCTTTGCAAGGCATATGGTTTCAAGTGTCCAACAAAGGTGCGCACCACGACATACACACGCATGGTAATTGTTCTTGGTCTGGTGTGTATTGCGTGCAGGTTGACGCCCAGCAGTCTAGACAAGCCCATGCGGTAAATGGCGTTCGCAATGGCGTGACGCGTTTTTACGGTCCGCACTTTAACCACTTGGCCGGTGCCGCTATGGATTTTGGTAACGCCTATTTGCAGTCTGCACACGTAGACGTGCAGCCAGTGCCCGGGCAGCTGGTGGTCTTTCCGTCTTGGTTGCCACACCAAGCCATGCCATATGAGGGTGATCAAGACAGGGTGATTGTGTCGTTCAACGCCACCATTCACTCGGCGTCTGGTTCGGATCAAGTCCATGGCTATAGCGCTGGTTAGATCCACCTCGCTGCCAGCGCGCTACGGTTTGGGGTTGTGCGCGCACACAGCACGCTGGGTGTTGATGCTGTTGGCGTGGGTATGGCTGGGTGAGCAAGGCATTAAAGAGGGCTGGCTTTATGCCAGCGGCGTTTGGCCCTTGGTGCTGTGGTGGGGCAGCCGTTTGGCGGCAAGGCACATGCAGCGGCGTGTTGATGCGCACATGCAAGTGCTTGTCATCAGATCAAGCGGCACTGCCGCCGCCATTGTCTTGGCAGCCTGCAGATTTGTACCCGACAGTTTGAGCTTTTTCATGTTGCTCATTGCTGCGATGTGCTGGGGCGTTTGCTCGGGTGCGTCTGAGCATGCGCAGCAGCGTGGCAGCACGCCGCAGCATACAGCCTCACCGCTTCTTGCGGCCCTGGTGGTAGGTGCTTTGTGGTGGGCGCCCGGTTTTTTGGCGTCTGCCTTGGTGGCGTTGGCCGTATTGGTGTGCGCCACAGTGATCGCTGGCAATACGTCGCGCACCGCGTCTGTGGCACAGCCAACGCATCAAGATAACGGCCTGGCGTCATTGGCCATGGGTTTGATGATGGGCACCATGTGGCAAAGCAGTGCGTGGTGCGTTGGGCTGGGCTGGTCTGACAGCAGCGGCGTGATTGCGCACTTGTTGCTGATGGCTTTGCTGCCTGCTGTGGTGATGCACCTGGGCAAGGTCGTCAAGATGCAGGCGCAAACGTTGCAGGTGTTGACACTGGGCATTCTTGCAAGCGGTTCATTGTTGCTAGGCCTTGCAGGACCGGCTTATGGAATATGGGGCATGATTTTGCATGCGCTGGCGTGGTCGCTGCAATACGTCAATGCTGCACCGGCGTTGCCCAAGGCGTCTGACAATCAGCTAAAGACATCGCTTGCAGGCCAAGCCATGCTGCTTGCAGTTGGGCCAGTTGCCTTGTGGCTGATTGGTGAGACGATTCAGCGCAACGGCCCGCTGGTGCTGCAACTGGTGCAGATGCTGCTGAGCTGCGCCTGTGTGGCGGCGTTGTACCGCCTTGCACGTGGGCGCGGCAACCCAGGCGTGTTGCGCTACGGACCAGGCGCTTAGTACGTTTCCAAATGCAGCCGCCCTTTGGCTTTCATCTCGGCAGAAATGTTGGGCCAATCAAGTCCGTTTTGCGTGCAGATATGCTCTAGCGCATGCAGTACACCGGCCTCCATTGCCTTTAAACCGCAGACGTAAAAGTAGGCGTTGGGGTTTGTCAGAAGCGGTAGCAGAGCCGCAGCTTGTTCAAGCATGGCGTCTTGCACGTAGCGCTTGGGTTGGTTGGATTCGCGTGATAGTGCCAAGTGCGTGGTGATGAGGCTGGTGGGCAGCTTTTGCAGCGGACCAAAGTAGGGTAGTTCAGTTTTTGAACGTGCGCCAAAAAACAGCAGCAGTTGCGAATCGGCGAACTTGCCGGTTTTGGCCTCGCGCCTGCGCCACTCAGTCATGGCGCGCATGGGTGCGCTGCCTGTGCCTGTGCAAATCATCACAATGTGGCTGCCCGGGTGGTTGGGCATTAAAAAGCTGGCGCCAAATGGACCGACCACTTGCACGGTATCACCCACTTGCAAGTCGCACACATAGTTGGATGCCACGCCCCTCACGGCGTTGCCGTTGTGGTCTTGCAATACGCGTTTCACCGTGATGGAGGCGTTGTTGTAACCGGGGCGCTCGCCATTGCGCGCGCTGGCAATGGAGTATTGGCGTGGTTGGTGGGGCCTGCCTTTGCCATCTGCGCCGGGGGCGATGATGCCTATGCTTTGGCCTTCTAGCAGCGGCATGGGCGTGTCACCAAAGTCCAGTACCACGTGGTGCGTGTCGTTGTCTTCAGCGCCGTGGGCTGCCGCTTCCGTGACGCGTTGGTTGCCTACTACCTTTGCCATGGCCACAGGCTGAGCGGCCTTGGGGCCAAACAGTTGGGTGTAGGGCGTAGCCGCTGACCACGGCGGCACGGTGGCACTCATGGCCATGGTGCCGGTGTGGACCACTGGTGCGCTTGCATTGCCAGTGTCGCCAGAGCCGTTTGCAGCGGCACAGGCTTGTGCGGCTGCGGCCTCAATCACTTGCTGCTCTGGCAACTCTTCCCAGCCCAGTTGCTCGTCAAGGCTGTAGGCCTTGTCGCGCAACATGGTGCGCCAGTTGTCAATAGACCCAGTCGGGCAGGGCGCAATACACGCCATGCAGGCATTGCATTTGTCTGCGTCCACCACGTAGTTGTTGTCGTCGTGGGTAATGGCACCTATGGGGCAGGTGGCTTCACAGGTGTTGCAGCGAATGCAAATTTCCGGATCTATCACGTGCTGTTCAAATACAGCACTGGACGCTTCTGGTGATGAGGTGGTCATGGCAAGCCGTTTCGGTGGGGCTTAATTGAAGCGTACGTATTCAAAGTTGGCGTCTTGTCGGTTGATGCCAACAGCGGGCGGCGCAATCCAGTTGGCGTATTTGCCGGGCTCCACCACGCGATGCATGAGGCTGGCAATGAAGGCGCGGTCTTCCGTGCCTGGCATCCATTCGCCGACGCGCAAGCGCCATTCGGCTTCACTCACCACCTCGCCAGCTGGTGTGACGTTGGCACCGGCTAGCGCGCCAATGTTGCGGTTAAAGGCCTTGTGCGGTACACGAAGCTGGAAGTCAATGCCAGCCTTGGTGATAACCTTGTTCCAGCGCTCCACGCCGCCTACGCTGTCCTTGATGTAGTCGTCGCGCAGCACTTCATTGAGTGCGTTGAGCATGGGCACTTCTTTTTGCACCAGTTGACCGTCTTTTAGCTCCAGCACGGGATAGGTGCGGTCTTTGAGTACGTGATCGTCGTCACGCTTGGTCTCTTCGTAGCGGCCTTTGATGCCTGTGCTGTAGAAGGTGGCGGCGTTACTGGATTCGTCTGCACCAAACAAGTCAATGGTTACGCTGAAGTGGAAGTTGAGGTAGCGCTGGATAGTGGGCAAGTCAATCACGCCAGCGGCGCGTAGCTTGTTCACATCGTCTGTCTTGAGCTCGTTCATGACCTGGCAGGTGCGCTGTATGGTGCGCGATATGCCGCTCTCGCCCACAAACATGTGGTGCGCCTCTTCGGTGAGCATGAACTTGGTGGTGCGTGCCAGCGGCTCAAAGCTTGACTCTGCCAGCGCACACAGCTGGAATTTGCCGTCACGGTCTGTGAAGTAGGTGAACATGAAGAAGCTCAACCAGTCTGGTGTTTCTTCGTTAAACGCACCCAGGATGCGTGGGTTGTCCTGGTCGCCGCTGTTGCGTTGCAGCAGCGCGTCGGCCTCTTCGCGCCCGTCACGACCAAAGTGCTTATGCAGCAAGTACACCATGGCCCACAAGTGGCGGCCTTCTTCGACGTTGATTTGGAACAGGTTGCGCAAGTCGTACAAGCTGGGTGCAGTGCCGCCCAAATGGCGTTGCTGCTCCACAGATGCCGGCTCTGTGTCACCCTGCGTGACGATGATGCGGCGCAGGTTGGCGCGGTATTCACCAGGTACGTCGTTCCACACTTTTTCGCCTTTGTGGTCGCCAAAGTGAATGGTGCGGTCGTCTTGGCCAGGGTTCAAGAAAATACCCCAGCGGTAGTCGCGCATTTTCACGTGACCAAACTGTGCCCAGCCTTGCGGGTCAACGCTGACGGCGGTGCGCAAGTACACGTCCATGTTGGTGCTGCCGTCTGGGCCCATGTCGTCCCACCAGTTGATGAAGTTGGGTTGCCACTGCTCCAGCGCGCGCTGCAAGGTGCGGTCGTCGCTCAAGTTGACGTTGTTGGGGATTTTTTCGCTGTAGTTGATGCCGGACATAGTCGTCTCCATTGGGGGTGGCGGTTATTTCGGTTGCGGCGGGCCACCATTGAGCCGCCACACAACGCACAAACTATTGGCTTGTGACTTACACACGTGTCCAGTCAAAGGCTGACTTGTCACCTGTGCCGTATACCTTTAGTGAGCCTTTGGCACCTACAGCGTTGGGGCGCTGGAATATCCAGTTTTGCCAAGCTGTAAGACGGCCAAATACGCGTGTAAACATGTTTTCTGGCCCGTTAAAGCGCAGGTTGGCTTCCATGCCTGTCAGGGCGTCTGGTGACATGGCGGCGCGCTCTTCCAGCGCGATACGCAGCTCATCTGTCCAGTCCAAATCGTCTGGGTTGGCCGTTACCAAGCCCAGCTCAAAGGCGGCGTCTGCGTTGAGGTCCTGGCCTTTCTTGGCGGCTATGGCCGAGAGGGGTTGGTCTTCGCCGTAGAAGCGGCGCTGCAAGCGCGACTGGCCTGTTGCCATGGGGTACAAGCCGTTGTTTACGTCTGACGTGGCGATGGTGGGCGCTTGCTCAGGCGCGTCTGGTAACGCCAGGTGGTAAGAGCGATCACATGCCAAGGCCAATTCCAGGAAGGTACCGCTAAAGCAAGAGCCCTGGTCAATGCAGGCAAACAAGCTGCGTGCACTCACGTCCAGGCGGCTTAGTGTGCGGCGCAGCAAGCCTATGGTCTCGCGCACCAACCAGTGGTCTTTGTGCGCCAGCAACATGGCGTCCATGGCTTTTACGCCAGCGTCGTCGCCTTTGGTTTTGATAATCCATGTACCAATGTCCAGTTCATTGGTGCGCATGTGCAAAATGGCGTCTTCCAGCTGGCGAGCCAATGCCAGCGGGTAAAAGGCGTCACCTTCTGCTTCGATGGCGGCGGCGCTGTCTGGCATGGCGGCAGTCGGCGCCAATACAGTGATGGTGGCGTTGCGTTGACTGCGGTGTATATCGACATGCACATGCTGGTAGCGCAGTTGGTCGGCGGACATGTCGCGTTGCACAGGGGTTAGCTCAATGCCTTTGGCGGCGGTGTCTCGTGTGCTGGTGGCTGCCAGCGCCTCAGTGCGCTGCGCCACGGTTTGCGCAAACTTGGCAGGCTTGGCAATGTGGTCTACCAGACGCCAGTCTTGCGCGCGTTGGCCGCGTACCCCTTCAGTGGTAGTGCAAAAAATGTCTGCCAAATCGTGGCGAACGCGGCGCTTGTCTGTCATGCGCGTCAAACCACCTGTGCCGGGTAACACACCAAGCAAAGGCACTTCGGGCAAGCTCACCGCCGAGGATCTGTCGTCTATCAATACGATTTCGTCACAGGCCAACGCCAGCTCGTAGCCGCCACCTGCACATGCGCCGTTCACAGCCGCCAGAAACTTCAGACCTTCGTTGGCGCTGGAGTCTTCAAAGCCATTGCGTGTTTCGTTGGTGAACTTGCAAAAGTTCACCTTCCAGGCATGGGTGGATACGCCCAGCATAAAGATGTTGGCGCCTGAGCAAAACACGCGATCACGCGCACTGGTGATCACCACCACTTGCACGTTGGGGTGCTCAAAGCGCACGCGGTTGATGGCGTCATTGAGCTCAATGTCAACGCCCAGGTCGTAGCTGTTGAGCTTGAGTTTGTAGCCCGGGCGAATGCCTGCGTCTTCGTTGAAGTTGGCCGTGAGTGTCGCGGTGTTGCCCTCAACAGCCAGCGCCCAGTGTTGGTACTGCTGTGGGCAGGTGCGGTAGTCCACCTGGTTGGCGGCCAAGGCCGTGTCTTGGGCTAGGTTGGCGTCTGTTATGGCGTTCATGCAGTGCATCCTTGTCATTCGGTACATGCACTATGTTGCATGTTTAGCGACTTGTCAAGCACTTATTGCATGTGCCACCAGTTGTTTGAGTTGTTCAAAGGTTTGCGCCAGTGGCTGCGCACTGGTGTCTAGCGTGTACTGCGCCTTGGAGTAAAAAGCGGCGCGCCCGGCCAGAATACTTTTAAGGTCTTCCATGGCCTCTGGGCTGGCCTGCATGGGCCTGGTATCGCCTTGGGCCATCACGCGTTGCATGTGGTCTTGGGGTTTGGCTTGCAGCCAAATGGTGGTGCAGTGGCTTAGTAACTGGTTGAATGCGCCGGTATCAGACACCAAGCCGCCGGGTGTGGCAATCACCACGGCTTGGTTGTTTTCTATGGTGTTGACCAGCGCGCGGTGTTCGTAGCGGCGGTAGGCGTTGATGCCGTACAGCGCTTGTATTTCGTTGAGGCTGCAGCCTGCCAGACGCTCGACCTCGTGGCTTAGTTCGGTAAATGGGCAAGCCAGGTGCGCGGCCAGTTTGGCGCCCAGTGTGGACTTGCCGGCGCCTCGCAGGCCAATAAGGGCAATGCGTTTGGCGCGCGCTGTGGCTGGAGGTGCATGACCCAGGACTTGGGCTGCAGCCACACGCACGCGAGACAAGGCGGCTTCATCCAGCGGCGTCAGCAAGTCGCGCAGCATCAGCCATTCGGGGCTTGATGTGGTCACGTCGCCCAGCAACTCGGCCATGGAGCATTGCAACGCGTTGGCCACGTCTTGCAGTACCAATACAGATGCGTTGCCCGTGCCCAGCTCCAGGTTGGCGAGGTGTCGCTCCGAGACGTTGGCCGCCAGTGCCACGGCCTTGCGGGTCAGGCCGCGCCTGGCGCGCAGCGCGCGCACGCGAGCGCCAAGCTCACTCAAGTAAGCATCACGGTTGGCGTCTGTGGTGTTGTTGGTCAAGGTGTGAGGGCGTTACGCGTTGGAGCTTGAGCTTGGGGTGATTTGGTGTGACTTGGTGCAGAGGTGACTGATGTAGGGATGTCCAGCTTGACAGGTGTAAAAGGGCCGCCTAGCATAAAAGCACAATAGTGCATATTTAGGTGGTCTTTACATGTTGTTTGCTTCATTTTACTGTTCAACCTGAAACCGTCATGACACAAGTCAGCCCAACGCCTACAAACTCCACGGCCTTTAACGGTGTGCCAGCTTTGGGAGACTGCATGCAGATGCAGGCGCGCTTCAATTTTGCACAACACCTGCTCAGCACCAACGCCCAACGCAGCGACAAAACGGCCTTTATAGGCGATGGTGCCACCCTGAGCTATGGCGAGTTGCACACCCGTGTGCAGCGCTTTGCCAGTGGTTTGCTGGCACTGGGCTTGCACCCGGAAGAGCGCGTGCTGCTGTTTGCGCAAGACAGCGTGGATTGGCCTGTTGCATTCTTGGGCTGTTTGTATGCGGGTGTGGTGGCGGTGCCCATCAACACCCTGGTCACAGCAGACGACTGTGCCTACATGGTGCAACACAGCGACGCCAAGGCGGTGGTCTGCTCTGGCAGCTTGAGCGGCGTGCTGGCCGAGGCACTTTCGTTGTGTGACGGCCGACACAGCGTGGGTCACGTGCTGTTGGCACAGCCCAACGCCACCACGGCGCCGTCATGGCCCTTGGGTGTGCAGACGCAGGTGTTGAGCAGCTGGCTCAGCGCACAACAACCACTGCAAGCCTGTGCCAACACCAGCTGCGACGCAGTGGCTTTCTGGTTGTACACCTCTGGCTCCACAGGGCGGCCTAAAGCGGCGTTGCACAGCCATGCCAATCCCTACTGGACAGCGCAGTTGTACGGTAAAGACTTGCTGGGCATTACAGAGCAAGACGTGTGCTTTTCGGCTGCCAAGCTGTTTTTTGCCTACGGCCTGGGCAATGGCTTGAGTTTTCCCATGAGTGTGGGGGCGACCACTGTACTCATGGCCGAGCGGCCCACGCCACAAGCGGTGTTCAAGCGTTGGATAGACCACCAGCCTACGGTGTTTTTTGGCGCGCCTACTGGCTTTGCCGGAATGTTGGCTTCGCCAGACCTGCCGCCCAAATCAGCTGTGGCATTGCGTATGGCGTCTAGCGCTGGCGAGGCCTTGCCCGCGCACATTGGGCACACCTTCAAGGCGCACTACGGCGCCGACATCGTTGACGGCATTGGCTCAACCGAGATGCTGCATATCTTTTTATCCAACAAGCCTGGCGACGTGCGCTATGGCACCACTGGTTGGGCTGTGCCCGGCTACGCGCTGAGCCTGCGCGACGACGACGGCCAGCCCGTGCCCGATGGCGAGGTGGGTGATTTGTACATCAGTGGTCCCAGTGCCGCGTTGATGTACTGGGACAACCGCGCCAAGTCATGCGACACTTTTCAAGGCGCATGGACTAAAAGCGGTGACAAATACGTGCGCAACGCAGATGGCACTTACACCTACTCCGGGCGTAGTGACGACATGCTAAAGGTCAGCGGTATTTACGTGTCACCCTTTGAGGTGGAGGCCACCCTCATACAACACCCCAGCGTACTGGAGGCCGCCGTGATTGGCGTTGCCGACAGCGATGGGCTGATCAAGGTGAAAGCTTACGTGGTGTGCAAGGACGGCGAGCCTGCGGATGCCGCTGCACTGCAAAGCTTTGTTAAAGAGCACTTGGCGCCATACAAATACCCACGCCAGATCGAGTTTCTGGACGAGCTGCCTAAAACCGCCACCGGCAAAATCCAACGCTTTAGGCTGCGGGCCCTGAACTGATGGCTGCACAAAGCGCGAGGCAGGCTGCCCCCACTGTGCGCTTGCCAAACGCCTCTTACGCAGGCGGCCCCTTGGAGGTGGAGTACCAGTGGCTTGAGCCTGAACAGCCACCAGGCAAGTGCCAACCCCTGTTGGTGTTTTTGCATGAGGGCTTGGGCAGCCTGGGTATTTGGCGGGGGTTCCCGCAGCAGGTGTGCAACGCACTGGGTTGCAGGGGCTTGGTGTACTCGCGTGAGGCCTATGGTTGGTCTGGCGCGCAGCAGGTGGCAAGCCAATGGCCTGCGCATTTTTTAGACCACCAAGCCGACGTTGTGCTGCCAGCGCTGTTGAGTGCCTTGGGTATTGACTGTCGCCAACAAGCAGTTGTGCTGGTGGGTCACTCTGATGGCGCGAGTATCGCGTTGATAGCAGCAGCTCATATGCCCCGGATTGCGGGTATGGCCGCGCTGGCCCCCCACACGTTTGTTGAGCCTCAAACGACCAATGCCATTGCGCAGGCCAAGCAGCTTTATGCGCCTGCGCCGCCGCAAAAAGGCTTGCGCGATGCGCTGGCCAGGCATCACCAGGATGCCGATAGCCTGTTTGCGTGCTGGTCAAGCGTGTGGCTGTCTGAGGCATTTGGCCAGTGGGATATTCGCCCCATGCTGTCGCGCATTGCTTGCCCCTGTGTGGTGGTGCAAGGCTTGGACGACCCCTATGGCAGCAACGCGCACGCCGAGTCCATTCGGGCAGCTGTACCGCACACGCAGTTGGTGTACTTGCAGCCATGTGGCCACGAGCCGCACAAAGACTGTGCTGTGCAGGTGGTGCAGGCCTTGGCTGACCTTATTGCGCCTTCAGCCAAGCCGCTGGGCTAATGCTGTGTGCTGTACCAAATGCGTTCACGAATGCACTGGCACTGCTGTAGCCCACAGCGTGGGCGGTGCGCGCTACGCTTTGACCGCTGCGCAATAGGTTGCGCGCCAGGCCCATGCGCCAGGTGGTGAGGTAGTCGCCCGGTGTTGTGCCCACTGCTGCTTTGAAGTGGCTGGCAAAACTCGCGCGCGACATACCAGCGGTTTGGGCCAATGTGTCCAGTGTCCAGTGTGTTTGCGGTGCGTTGTGCATGGCGGTAATGGCCTTGGCCAGGCGCGGGTCAGACAAGCCGGCAATCACTGAGGCTGGCACCAGTTTGTGTTCAATGCAGTAGCGCAGCAACTGAATGAGTAACAACTCACACAAGCGGTTGATTGCGGCTTGGCCGCCGCAGCGCGGCGCAAAGGCCTCAGTCGTCAACAGGTCCAGCGTGCCTTTGAGGGCAGGTAAATCTGCCAGCGGCAACACCAGCACAGGTGGCATGGCTTGCAGCAGGGGTTGTTGCCCAAGCCAAAGTCCACACGTGCGCACAAGGCCTTGTTGGTGGGCTCATCGCTCATGTGCACGCTGTGGGCACGTGCATGGGGCAGCCACACGAGGACGGCTTGCACTAGGGTGTAGGGTGATGCGTCCAGCCCGGGCACCAGTAGCTGCCCGCTGCCTTGCTCAATTAAATGCAAGTGGCCGCTGGTGTCGCTTTTGTCTACGGTGTGCAAGCCACACAGCGCGCCTTGAAAGTAAACACTGGCGCGCAAGTCAAAGCGGTTTAAAAGCGGGGAAAGTCTGTCCATGCGAGGTATTATGCGCATTTATTAATACGCTTTCGATATTTTTAAATACTTAAATGTTGAATTGGTGCAATAAGCTATAGACTTGCAACCCACCAACAACCCCTTGCCTTGAAAGGCTTACGACCATGATCACACCACTAATGCCCCGTCAAGCTGTACCAGCTCTACAAGTGCCCACCTTGGCCCACGGTCAGTACGATCTGGCTACAGACGCGCCCAAGACGTTTTCGTTGGCGGTGTTTTATCGTGGTCTGCATTGCCCCATTTGCGCCAAGTACTTGCTAGAGCTGGGCCGCTTGTTGGGTGATTACGAGCAGCGTGGTGTGAATGTCATTGCACTGTCTACAGACGGGCAAGAGCGTGCGCAACAGATGGCCGACAAGATCAACAACCCCAATCTGCGTTTGGGCTACGACTTGTCATTGGCCAAGGCGCGTGAGTGGGGCTTGTACACCACAGCAGGGCGTGGCTTGACGTCTATCAACATAGAAGAGCCAGCCTTGTTTGCCGAGCCAGCGGTTTACATCGTGCGCCCGGACGGCACGCTGTACTACGGTGCGGTGCAAACCATGCCGTTTGCACGCCCCCACTTTGATGAATTGTTGGCTGCCATTGATTTTGCTGTGGCTAAAGACTATCCAGCGCGCGGCGAATACACGGGTGCGGTTTAATCAGGTCATTGTTCAAGTCTTTAACGCCCAAGGAAGTCTATGTCTGAGTCAGTCACCACCGTTCAACAAGCCCAAGAATTTGACCTGTTGGTCATAGGTGGCGGCTCTGGAGGCGTGGCCTCTGCCAGGCGTGCGGCCGCACATGGCGTGCGCGTGGCCCTTGTTGAGCGCGACCGCTTGGGCGGCACCTGCGTGATACGCGGCTGTGTGCCCAAAAAGCTCATGATGTACGCCTCAAAGTTTGGCCGAGAGCTGCCAGAAATGGCCGCCTACGGCTGGCGCTTTGAGGGTGCCACGTTTGAGATGGACACATGGCAAACCAACAAGGCCGCCGAGATTGACCGCCTTGAGGGCATTTATAACCGCATGCTTGATGGCAGCGGTGTCACCGTGTTCAGGGGGGACGCCACCATTGTTGACGC
This sequence comes from Comamonadaceae bacterium M7527, assembly GCA_021044545.1. NCBI lineage: Bacteria > Pseudomonadati > Pseudomonadota > Betaproteobacteria > Burkholderiales > Comamonadaceae > Comamonadaceae bacterium M7527. The sequence goes on along the minus strand of CP087990.1, from coordinate 1,447,885 downwards.
CAACACCGTATCGGTTGATGGCACCACCACCATCAAAGCCAAACGACTGCTGATTGCCACAGGCGCGCGCGTGAACCGCCATGCTGTTCCTGGTATCGAGCAGGCACTCACGTCTGACGATATCCTGGACTTGCGCCATGTGCCCAAGCGTTTGGGCGTGTTGGGTGCGGGTTATATCGCGCTGGAGTTTGCCAGTATTCTGCGCGGCCTGGGTAGCGACGTAACAGTGTTTTACCGTGACCACTTGCCCTTGCGCGGATTTGACAACAGCACCCGCGCCAAGCTGGCCCAAGCCTTGACGGCGCAAGGCATTACGCTGATGCCGTCCAGCAGCATGAAAAGCGTAGAGGTACGCGGCGACACCACGGTGGTGTTTGCGGGTGACATGGAATACGAGTTTGACGCTGTGTTGAATGCGACAGGCCGCAGCCCCAACACTGAGGGCTTGGGCCTTGGAAACATCGGCGTAGCCATGAACCAGGACGGCTCTATACAAGTGAACGAGTGGAGCGAAACCTCTGTGGCCAACGTGTATGCCGTGGGCGACGTGACCAGTCGCATGGCGCTCACGCCGGTGGCCATTGCCGAAGGCCGCGCCTTGGTCGACAACCTGTATACCGGCACAAAGAAAACCGTCAACCACGCCTCGGTGGCTACGGCAACCTTTACCATGCCGCCCTTGTCCAGTGTGGGTTTAACCGAAGAACAAGCTGCCGGGCAATACGCCAAGCTGCGCGTGTACGAGACTGAATTCAGGCCCATGAAAGTGGCCTTTGCAGGCGGCACCACCAAGACCTACATCAAGGTGCTGGTCGACGACGCATCCGACAAAGTGGTGGGTGTGCACATGCTGGGTGATGACTCACCAGAGATCATCCAGGCCATCGCCATTGCCGTGACATTGGGCGCGACCAAAGCCCAGTTTGACGCCACCATCGCCGTGCACCCCACAACAGCTGAAGAGTTTGTGCTGTTGCGTGAGGTGACACGCACGGTACCCGCCTAATTGTTTGGCGGCTGGCAAGGCGTCAGCGTCACTGCTGCAATATCAGGCAAGCCCGTCAGCCAGTTTGACAGTGGCTTGCATTGCTTGTTCATGCACAGCGTGGCTTGTGCGGTGTAAGGGCTGTGGCTTAGTGTGACGCTTTTGAGTTGCACATTGACTGGGTATTCATACACGCCGTTGACCAGCACGGCGTTGTCTGGAATGTCCATGCCCGCGCCGCTGGTGGCGATGCTGGCGCGCACCAAGGTCAGTATCTGGGGTGTGACTTCCCAGTGCTCCAGCCATTGCGTTTTTTCAATGGAGTGCACCCACTGCAGCTCAAATGCAGTGGTGGGCACAGTGGCAGTTAGCGCGCCGCTGCTCAAGCACAGCGCTGCCAGGGCAGCGCTGGCGCTCATGCTGCGGGTTGGGCTGCGGCGCGGGTGCGCCACATGTGCCAAGCCAAAAAGCCTGCAGACAAGGCCAATCCAATTTCGTCTGTAATAGGCAAAGCCACCACCAACATGGCAGCCGCTGCCACGGCCCATACACGCTCCCACACGGGCATGGTTGCGCGCCAAACCCCACTGGCGGCCATGCCCCATAAAGCGATGGCAACGAGCGCCTTGAAAACGATGTAAGCCACCGCCACAACGCTTGGGTCACCTTGCAGCATCAGCGCTGGTGAGTACACGGCCATGTACGGAATCACAAAGCCTGCAAATGCCACCTTGACCGCTTGCACACTGATTTTTAGGCCAGACTCCTTGGCAATCGGTGAGGCGGCGAAACAGGCCAGTGCCACGGGCGGCGTGAGGTCTGCCAGGATGCCAAAGTAAAACACAAACATGTGGCTGACCAGCAAAGGCACGCCCAACTCTAGCAGGGCTGGTGCGGCCAGCGAGCTGGTGATGATGTAGTTGGGAATGGTAGGAATGCCCATGCCCAATATCAGACACACAATCATGGTGAGGCACAAGCTCAAGAACAAGCTCTTTTCGCCCACACTGATGATGGCGTTGGCAAAGGTAGTCGCTGCACCTGTGAGGGTTAGTACACCTATGATGACGCCCACCAGCGCGCAAGCGACACCAACCGGCAGGGCGTGGCGTGCGCCATTGGCCAAAGCCTGCACACTGATGTGCAGCGCGCCGCCATCACGAATAGCCAACAACACAAACACCAGCAGTGCGATGGTGCCCAGCAGTGCACCCGCACCTATTTCAAAAAAGCCACCGCACAACAAACCAATGACCAGCCAAAAGGCAACACGCATGGCGGTATTGGGCACACGCAGTGCAATGGCGGTACCCAGTATCAACACCACGGTCAAGAACAAGCCAACAGTGCCCGCAAATAAAGGCGTGTAGCCGCCAAACAGCAAGCCCACCAACATGAGCAAGGGTCCAATAAGATACCAATGCGTCTTTAAAGCCGCCCACGGGTCTGGGCAGTCTTCTTTGGCCAAACCTTTCAGGCCAGCGCGCGCGGCCTCAAGGTGCACCATCCAAAAAGCAGTGGTGAAGTACAAGATGGCAGGCACCAGCGCGGCAATACAAATATCCAGATAGGGCAGCTCAAGCGTCTCAGCCATGATGAAGGCCACCGCCCCCATAACGGGTGGCATGAGCTGGCCACCCATGCTGGCAGTTGACTCAACGCCGCCTGCAAAGGCAGACGAAAAACCAAAACGCTTCATCAGCGGAATGGTGAATTGCCCGGTGGTGACCACGTTGGCCACGCCTGAGCCGTTGATGGTGCCCATGAGGCCAGAGCTCACCACGGCCACCTTGGCTGGGCCACCGCGTGTGTGACCCACAGTGCCCATGGCAAAGTTGGTAAACAAGGTGATCATGCCGGCGCTTTCCAGAAACGCGCCAAACAAAATAAACAAGAAGATGTAGCTGCTGCTGACATAAGTGGGTATGCCGTAGATACCCTCTGTACCAAACGCCATCTGCTCAATGACTTGATCAAATGCGTAGCCCCTGTGACCCAGCGGTTGTGGCAAGTACTCGCCAAAAAACGCATAGGCCAAAAACGTGGCGCAAATAACCGGCAAGGCCCAACCCATGATGCGCCGTGCGCTGTCAAAAACCGCCAGCAGCGCAACAACGCCAATCAGCATATCCACATGGTTGAGATCGCCAGAGCGAAAAATCAACTCGCCTTCAAATACCCACTGGTAGACACCAGTGCCCATGGTGGCCAGGCCCAGCAACAGCGACAAGTGCTTGAACCGGCCGGGCAGCATGAGCATTACCAGCAAGCACAAAAAACCCACGTGAATGGCGCGCACGATTTGCGTACCGATAGGGCTGAAGGTGGCGGTGTAAACCTGGAACACCGAGAAGACCAGGGCAACTAAAAATATCGCCTTGTCTCGGGTGGTGCCGCTGAATGACCATTCTTTGGAATTGAGCATGCTGGTGATGGGTTAGATGGTTGACGACCAACAGGGTAGCGTGCTGGCAGTCAGCCCTTGTACACAAAAGAAAAGCGCTGAACAGCGCTTTTCTGGTTGGCTGTAAAGGCTGATCTTTACTTCAACAAGCCGGCTTCGCGGTAGTAGCGCTCAGCACCAGGGTGCAACGGCACAGGCACGCCTACAGCCGCAGTTTTGGGGTCAATGGCCAGTGTTGCCTTGTGGGCTGCGTGCAACGCGCTCAACTGGTCAAACAGCACCTTGGTCATGGTGTAAGCATCGTCGTCAGATACGCCAGTGTTGGTCACCAAAATGTTGCGAATGGCAGCGGTTGGCACAGCCTCGGTTTGACCTGCGTAGGTGTTGGCTGGAATGCTGGCAGGCTGGTAGGCCGCGTCACCCACCTTGGCAATAACGTCTTCACCAATTGGGATTAGGCGAATGGCAATATTGGTAGACAAGTCTTTGACGGCTGCAACGCCTAAACCGGCTGACACCAGGGTGGCGTCAATTTGACGGTTTTTCATCAGCTCAACGCTTTGGCCAAAAGAGATGTACTCCACCTTGGCAAAGTCGTTGTAGGTCATGCCTGCTGCCTTGAACAAGGCGCGCGCGTTCAGCTCGGTACCGCTTTTGGGTGCGCCCACTGCAACGCGCTTGCCTTTGAGGTCTGCCAGTGTCTTGATGCCAGAGTCTTCGCTGCCGCAATTTGAATGTAGTTGGGGTAGATGCCTGCAATTGCGCGCAGCTTGTCCAGCTTTTTGGCAAAGCCCGCATCTGCATTGCCTTGCCACGCGTTGGATACGGCATCACCCAGGGCAAAACCCAGTTCGCCACGGCCCGCTTGAATGAGGTTCAGGTTTTCTGCGCTGGCCTTGGTGGACTGCACAGTCACCTTGGTGTTGGGCATGGCATCGCCATAAAACTTGGACAGTGCTGTACCAATGGGGAAGTAGGCACCACTGGTGCCGCCGGTGAGCACCGTGACAAATTCAGCTGCTTGCGCTTGCACGCCAATACTCAGTGCGGCGCATAGCGCTACTTTGGATACCAATTTCATGTGGGTGTCTCCTGCAATGTGTTGCTGTAGGTGTGAAAGAGCCGGAAATATACAACGTTAAGCGCCGCGCTTGCGCATTGAAGGTGACACTTCACGCCAAAACGCGGGTAAACGCTAGGTTTTTGACGCGTTGATGAGGCGTGTGAGCGTGTGTGTGATGGCCGCACTTGCCGACGCATCATGGGCTTGGCCGTTGTCTTTGTCTATCTGCGCTGCGAAATGCTTCACCATGTTTGTGTAGGCATTGCAGGGCTCAAATACAACTTGTTGGGCCTCGTGGTGCAAGCCGGCGTTGGGCGCCCAAGTGGCTGTGCTGGTCTGTGGGTTGTGCGCTGGGTTAAACGGCGCGTGCAGTTGTGCCCAGCCAGCTTCGCCCACCACATAAACGCTTTGGCTTTTGGCGCTTTGTGTGCTCACCATAAATTGCAAATGAGTGTCGCCAGCAGCTTCGTCTTGCCAGTGCAGCACGCCTTGGGTATGTATGTCTGTGCCCCAGTCGGGGTGGCGCTGCATGCTGGCGCTCACGTGGTCAGGGCTGCGACCCATGAGCCAATGGCCAGCAAACACAGCGTAGCAACCAATGTCCCACAATGCGCCGCCGCCCACGGCAATGGCATTGCGAATGTTATTGGGGTCGCGGTTGTCGTAATTGAACACGACTTGAATTTGGCGAATGGCGCCCAGCTTGGCCTGCGTTTTAAGCCAATGCCATTGCGGGTGATGCCGCACCATATAAGCCTCAACGGCATGCTTGCCCGTGGCTTGCACGGCCGTTTGTATTTGTTGACTTTCTTGCAGACTCAAAGCCATGGGCTTTTCGCACAGTACGTGTTTGCCTGCGTGCAGGGCCGCGACTGTCCACTGCGTGTGCAAGTGGTTGGGCAGTGCAATGTACACGGCCTGGACGTCGGGGTCTGACAGCACGCCTGCATAGTCTGTCCAGCGCATACTGGGCGCGTCTGGCCAGATGTTGGGCTCGCCGCGACTACCTATGGTCAGCGGTGTGTGCCCAGCCTCCAGGATGGCTGGAATGACTTGTGTGCGGGCAATTTTTGCGTTGCCCAAAATGCCAAAGCGCATGTGTATGAAATCTCGTTAAACGTCCAGGCCGCCAACGCGCAGTACATCCCAGCATGCGCCCATGGTGTGGTAATCCACTTTTCCCGCTGGTGATTTGGTGTCTTCCAGTTTGTCGCCTGCAGCGTTGGTTATGCGAAACCAAGCGCCGTGTTGGTGATCTACCAAATGCGTCCACGCCCAGTCCCATGTTTGCAGGTATTGGGTTTTGTAGTGCGTGTTGCCTGTTGCACGCCACAGCCGCCAGCTGCTGGCAAACGACTCGGCATGCACCCAGAAATACTTGTCGGTGTCGCACGGCGTGCCGTCTGGTGCGTAGCCGTAGACAAGACCGCCGTTGTTCTTGTCCCAGCCGGCTGCGTAGGCCGCGTCGTGCAGGGCTTTTGCAGCTTGTACATAGCGTGCATCAGGTGCGTGTTCGTGCAGGTTGAGCAGCAGTTTGGCCCATTCGGTTTGGTGGCCGGTCTGGTAGCCCCATGGTTTGAAGATGTCGCCGGGGTTATCCTTGTTGTGCTCCCAGTCTGGTGTCCAGTCTGTATGGTAGTGCTCCCAAATGGGCTGTTGACCCATGTGAGCCAGTTGCAGTGCAAAGGTGTTGGTCAAGTCTTGTGCACGTTGCAAGTAGCGGTGCTCGCCAGTTGCTTCAAATGCTGCCAGGCACGCCTCGCACATGTGCATGTTGGCGTTTTGCCCGCGGTAGCTCGCCAATTCATTGCTGGCTGAGCGCTCGTCGGCGTAGGCCTTGTACGCAGGTTCGTAAAACTGTGTGTTCATGCGATCAAACACAGCGCCCACATCCGCAGCGCTGCACAACTGAGCTTTGTACGCGTAAGACTTGGCCAGCAACACAAAGGCTTGGCCATAGGCCATGATGCGCGCGTCTTTTACGCCGCTGGCGTCAATAGTCCACACGTAGTCTTGTTGGGTATTTTTAAAGCGTTTGTCCAGCTCCGCCAGTGCGTGCGCTGCCCAAGTGAGGTAGTCATTGTTGCCGGTGTGTTGCCAAGCTTTTACCCAATTAAATACAAAGCGCGTGGCGCTGACCAAGTGCCTGTCGTCACGTTCATAGATGTCGCCGTTGTCTTTGTAGTAATGAAAAAAACCGCCGCGCGTGTCCAAGGCAATGGACTTGTAAAACGACAGGATGTCGTCTATGTGCTGCTTTAAAAAGCGGGCGCTGGCGAAATTGGGCGTGGGTTGTTGGGCCAGTAGCGTATGGGCTTTGGTTGCGCTCATGGGTAGAGAACTTGTTGGGTGTGGCCGGTGGCGGCGCTTTGCAATACGGCATAAGCCACTGCCAGCGATTTCAAGCCAGCTTCACCGTCGGCATTGGTGTGCTGCTTGCCCGCAATAGCTGCGTGCATATTGCGGACAACGCGCTCATACAGGTTGTCGGCATCCAGCTCAATTGCGTGTACCCCTTGTTCATTGGTCAGCTCCAATGAGCCGCCAGGCGCTTGCGACAAAATGCCATTGCCCTGCAAGCTGGCCTGGTCGCCGTGCACCTGGATGTGGGTTTGTGCAAACGGCGTGTTGAAGCCTTGGTGTGTAAAGGCGGTAATGCCACTGGCATAACGCCATATGGACATGGCGTTGTCCTCCATGCCATCGCCGCTGGCCATGCCGGTATTGCTGGTCATGGCGCACACGTGCGTGGGGTATTCGCCCAGTAAAAATGCCAATGAGTCTGCGTTGTGCACTGCGATATCCAGCACCACGCCGCCGCCTGCATTTTTGTCGCTCAAGCGCCAACCTTGAATGTGCTTGGGCAAGTACACAGAGTGGCTTAAGCGCACAGAACTGATGCGCCCCAAGTCATTGTTGGCAATATGCCGTTGCATGGCGCGGTGTGCAGCGTTGTGGCGCAAGTGGTGGTTGGTCATCATGACTACACCGGCTTGGTCGCAGGCCTGCACCATGCGTTTGGCTGCTGCCAAATCGACGGCCAGGGGCTTTTCGCACAGCACATGTTGGCCGGCGGCTGCGGCGCGCAACACACTGGCCTCGTGCTTGTCGTTGGTGTTGGAGATGTAAACCGCCTCAATGCCCAACGCGTCCAGCTCAGCTTCGCTGGTGCATGCATGGGCAATGCCGTGCAGCTTTGCAAAGTCTTGCGCGCGCTCGGCGCTGCCGGATACGACTGCCACCACTTCGTCGCCAGTGGCGCGGATGGCGTTTGTTAACCACTGGCTAGCAATCGTGCTGGCGCCTACTAATGCCCATTTCATGGTGCGACCTTTGTGTGTTGTACGGTTTAACGAGCCCCTTTGACCGGGGTTCATGATAACGTTTACATCATCGCTGGCAAATCGGGTTTTTCCTAGGTTGACCACCGATGAAAACGTTTACATAATCGCGCGGTGGAGGCATCAATGAGCGATAAAAAACCAACAATCAGTACCATTGCCAAGCTAACCGGCTTGTCGTTAGCCACCGTGTCACGCGCGCTTGCGGGGGCAGACAGCGTGCTGCCGCCCACGCGCGACCGCGTGTTGCAGGTTGCCAAAGAACTTAACTATGTCAGAGATCGTGCTGCAGTACGCCTGAAGACGGGTAAAACCTATGTGGTTGCGTTTTTGATGAACCGCCTAGACGCCAACCAGCCAGCTTTTAAAGACTTGTTGCTGGGAGTTAGCGACGCACTAAGCGATACGGACTACCACATGATTGTGTTGCCCGAGTCCATTGACGGTGATGGCTTAGAGACCTTGCGCTACGTGGTTGACAGGGGTTTGGCAGACGCCATGGTGCTTACAAACACCAAGCCCAAAGACGCGCGGGTGCAATACCTGTTGGATAAAAAATTTGCATTTGCAACGCATGGGCGCACACGCATGGGGCACAAAAAATCGATTTGTGATGACTTTGGTCATGCCCACCCTTTTGTTGACTTTGCCAACGAGCAATATGCGCAACTTGCTGTGGACGCGCTGGTGGCGAGGGGTAGAAAGAAATTGGCTGTATTGCTGCCGCGAGAAGGTGGCACATTTCGTTTGCACTTGGTTGAGGGCTTTCTGCAAGCCTGCGAGCGTGCCAAGGTGCATGGCGTCACGGTACCCAACCTCGATATGGACGGCAGCGCCGAGCACATTTACACATGGGCCGCACAACAAGCATCCCAGTTTGACGGCCTCATTGTTACGCGCGAGTCGCCGCTGGTCGCACTCTTGGGCGGACTGGGTGATGCCCAGTTAAAGCTGGGTCAGCACCTTGATTTGGTCACCAAATACAGCACCTCGTGGCCTGTGTATCTGCGCCAGCCGTTGCTGGGCTGCTTTGAGGACATAGAGCTAACGGGGCGCACCATCGCCCAGCGATTGCTGCACCAGCTTGATCCCGCCAACCATGCATTACCAGCCAACTATTTATTTACGCCGCCACCCATAGAGGAGAATATTCATGACCACAGTTGACACCAACGCGGTCTACCGCGATCAAATCGTTCAAAGCAAGGCAGATCTGCGTGCGCGAATGCCCGACTACAAAGCACGCTTTGATGAGCTAACCCGACGCCTGGAGGCCAGTGTGGCCGAGATAGAAGCGCAACGTGCAGCGGGTGTCAACCCAGTGCCCACCATTGCCGCTGCAGACCTGGCTACGGCCAGTGACCAGACCAAAGCCTTGATACGAAAGCGTGGTTGCGTGGTGATACGTGGTGTGTTTGACGCTGCGCAAATTGACAGCTGGAACGCCAGTATTGCCGACTACTTGCGCGACCTGGATTATTTGGGACGTGCTGAGAGCAAACGCGGTATTGACCAATACTTCAGTGCGCTAGCCAGCTCAAAGCCACAAATTTACAGCGTGTACTGGTCGCCTGCGCAAGTGCAGGCGCGCCAGTCTGAACAATTGGCCAGTGCGCGCCAATGGTTAAACCGCTTATGGGACTCAGCCGAGGTGTCTGGCGAGTCAGTATTCGACCCAGACCTAGAGTGCACTTATGCAGACCGTCTACGCCAACGTGAACCTGGTGACGCCACATTGGGTTTGTCGCCGCACGTAGATGGTGGCTCCATTGAGCGCTGGATAGACCCGGGCTACCAGCAGGTTTACCGCCACATTTTTGACGGCGACTTTGACGCGTACAAGCCGTTTGCCGCGGCCTACCGCACGCAAGCCAAAGAAATTCCGTCACCGGCGGTGTGTCAAATGTTCAGAACCTTCCAAGGCTGGACCGCACTCACAGGCCAAGGTCCAGGCGACGGCACGTTAAACCTCATACCGATTGCTGATGCCATGGCATGGATGCTGCTGCGCGCGTTACAAGATGATATTGCGGACGACGATTTATGCGGTGCCAAAGCAGGGCGCGCCATGGTGGTGAACCCGCAGTACCACGCTCTGCTATTGCGTGCTTACGGCCCTATCCCGCAAGTAGAGCCGGGCGACACTGTTTGGTGGCACCCAGACGTGGTGCACGGCGTAGAAGACAAGCACAACGGCAGCGGCTACAGCAACGTGATTTACATAGGCGCAGCGCCCGCGTGCGATAAAAACCGCAAGTTTTTAGCCACCCAGCGCGCCGCCTTTGAGCGCGGCGAATCGTCCCCCGACTTTGCTCCCGAGCACTACGAGCTGGACTTTGCGGGCCGCGCTACGGCAGAGCAACTCACAGCACTGGGGCGTCTGCAAATGGGTTACGCGGACTGAGTTTCAAACACCCAGTGCGCAGTGTGGCGGTATGGCGTGTCCTTGTCATGCCATACCGCTTGACCAAGCGCCGGGCCGTTGGGCCAAGTTTCTGTTTCCAGACACAAGCCTGCGCCGCGTGTGTGTGCGACGCCCAAGTGTGGCGCTGTGGTGCTGAGCCCTGATGCACCATACAAATGCACAAAGGGCTGGTCGGTGTACATAGACAGCTGCAAGTCTGAAACGCTTGCCACAGCCGCCAAGGCCATGTGGCTGGATGTGCCATGCATGACGTTGTGTTGCGCATCCAACAGCACAGCGCCGTCAAGGTGTGCAATGTGTTTATCAAAGTCTGGCGCGCATACCAGACGCTTGCTGCGGTAATCAAACGCGGTACCACTCACGCTTGCCAGCGGCATAGGCAGCTCTTGATCGTCCAGTGGCAAGTAGTGGCTGCCAAACACTTGCAGCTGGTGGTTGGCTATGCTTGGGCTGGCGTCCAGGTTCCAGTAGGGGTGGGGTATCAGGTTGATGGGGCAAGGCGCGTCTAGCGCTGCAGTGGCAGACCATTGCAAGTTGTTACCTACCCACGCATACACAATGCGCGCATCGCAGTTGCCTGGGAAACCCTGGTCGCCGTGCGCTGAGTGCAGGGTTAGCTCAATATGCCGCTCACTATGAGATGCTACCGACCAGTTGCGCACACCAAAACCAAGCTCGCCGCCATGAATACAGTGGCCTAGGGGGTGATTGGCGCTTAGCGCATACTGTTGCCCGTTGTGCAGCAGCTGGGCAGCGGCAATACGATTGCCATAGCGCCCGCACACCGCGCCCATGGCCATGGTGTCTTGGTGGTAAGCAGTGGGGCTGTTAAACCCCAAGCTCAATGGGCGCGGGCCCAGCGGTGCTGTTAACCACCACACTTGCATAAGCCGCGCACCAAATGGGTACACCCATGCGGCAAAGTCTGGGCTGTGCAGCAAGTAGACGCCGCCAGGTGGTCGTAATGGGTTGATACCCGCTAGCGCTTTCTCATCGCTCATGGCTGGCCTTGGCCCCTAAGCAGCGCTAACGGGCATGTCAAATACAAAGATACCGTCAAGTCCGCCCGTGGCGTGTTCTGCCAAAGCCGCGCCCAGGGCTTGGTGGCGCGTATCCGCTTGGTAGTTTGCCAAGGCTTGTGCATCATTGAAGCGAGCTATAAAGCCGTGATCAAAGCCATGGTCTTTGTGCTCAAACGGCAAGTTGGCACCAGCGTGCAGGCTAACAAGCCCGTCGATGTGGCCTAGCAAGCTCTCAAACGCTTGCACGAGTTGCAAGCGTTTCTCTGGTGGCACACCAGCTTGAAAGCGAATAAAAACGCAGTGGTCTATCACCTAGTTCAAGCGCTGTTCAGTGGCTGCGTCAAAGATATGCACTTTGGCGGCGTCAAAGCTCACCGAGAGCTGTTGCCCCAAGGTCAGTTCGCCAGGCCCTGGCATGCGCAAGGTGAACTCGCCGTAGGCCGTATCTATGAGCACGTAGCTCTCAGCGCCGGTGGGCTCAAGAAGGGCAACTGTGGCGTCAATCGCGCCTGCGGTACCGGGTGGGCCCACGCGCAAGTCCTCAGGACGAATGCCAAAAATGACGTCTGCGTTGGCCAAAGTGCTGTCCAGTTGCAGGCCAACACGCGCGCCGCCCAACATGACTTCACCGTTTGCGTCCACCTTGGCTGGTGCGGTATTGATGCTGGGTGAGCCGATAAACTCAGCAACAAACAAATTGGACGGGCGCTCGTACAACTCCATGGGGGTAGCCAACTGTTGAATAAGGCCGCCTTTGAGCACGGCAATACGCGTGCCCAAGGTCATGGCTTCGACTTGGTCGTGTGTGACGTAAATGGTGGTCACACCATGACGCATGTGCAGTTTTTTCAGTTCGGCGCGCATGTCCACGCGCAGCTTGGCATCCAAGTTGGACAGCGGTTCGTCAAATAAAAATAGTGACGGTTGACGAGCCAATGCACGGCCAATGGCCACACGCTGTCGTTGGCCACCAGACAATGCTTTGGGCTTGCGGTCTAGCAAGTGGTCAATTTGCAGCATACCTGCGACCTTGTTGACAGCTTCCTGGCGCTGGGTTTTGGGCACCTTGCGCATCTCCAGCGGAAAGGCAATGTTTTGCGCCACTGTCATGTTGGGGTACAGGGCATAGCTTTGGAACACCATGGCCACGTCACGCTCATCAGGTGGCAAGTGGGTGATGTCTCGGTCTGCCAAGGTCACGCGGCCTGTGGTGGGTTCTTCAAGACCAGCGACCACGTTCATCAGTGTGCTTTTGCCGCAGCCCGATGGCCCCACCAAAACTAAAAACTCACCGTCTGCCAGGTCAAGGCTGATGTCATGCAGAATTTTGACGTTGCCAAAGCTTTTGGAGACGCCGTCTATATGTAGGGTTGCCATAATAGTTTCTTCAGTTAGCGAGGAGCTGAGCCTCTGAGCATGTTGATTGGTTTAGCCTTTGACCGAGCCAGCCATCAAGCCGCGCACAAAATATTTGCCTGACACGATGTAAACAATCAACGTGGGTAGCGCGGCGATGAAAGCGCCGGCAAAGTGCACGTTGTATTCCTTCACGCCTGTCGAGCTACTCACCAAATTGTTGAGTGCCACCGTTAACGGGTAAGACGAGAAGTCGCTAAAAGACGCGCCAAACAGGAAGTCGTTCCAAATGTTGGTGAACTGCCAAATGATGTTGACCACCACAATGGGCAAGCTCGCTGGCAGCATCAAGCGCCAAAACAGTACAAAGAATCCCGCACCATCCATGCGTGCTGACTTCACAAGTTCTTGCGGAAATGCTGCGTAAAAGTTGCGGAAGAACAGCGTGCCAAAGCCAATGCCGTAAATGGTGTGTACCAGGATAAGGCCCTTAACAGTGCCTGCAATACCCAGTTCACCCAACAGTCTTGCCATGGGAATCAGAACGATTTGGAAGGGGATGAACACCGAGAACAACACCAAGCCAAAAATAAGCGTGCCACCTTTGATCTTGAACTGTGTGAGCACGTAGCCATTGAGTGCTCCCAGTGCTGTGGAAATGAGTACAGCCGGAATTACCATCAAAAACGAGTTAGCAAAGTAGGGCTTTAGGCCAGTGGCTTGCACGCCAATTTGCGACAGGCTCCAGGCTTGTACCCAAGGCTCTAGCGTGGGTGCCAAGGGCAGGGCCACCAGGTTACCGCCACGGATTTCATCAAGCGGCTTGATAGAGTTGATGAGCATCACATAGATGGGCATCAAAAACAAAGCAGCCAGCAGCAGTAGCACTGCGTAAAGCGCCACACGCTCCCACTTGATGCCACTGGGTTTAGGGCTCATCACAATGGTTTTAGTCATGGTTGAACGCCTTTGTTGAGGCGCATTTCTCGGCGCACGTAAGGAATCACCACTACGGCTATGCCAATGAGCATGACCACGGCGCTGGCTGCACCAACGGCCATCTCGTTTCGAGTAAAGGTGTATTGGTACATGAATACAGACGGTAGCCACGTCGAGCGGCCAGGGCCACCGCCGGTTAGTGCAATTACCAAGTCGTAGCTCTTGATGGCCATATGCGCCAGGATTACAAACGACGAGATAAAACTGGGACCTAACTGCGGAATGATGATGCGCCAGTAAATGCGCCAGCTCTTGGCGCCGTCCACGCGTGCGGCGTTGAGTACCTCGCCGTCAATGCCGCGCAAGCCGGCCAAAAATAACGCCATCACAAAGCCAGAGGTTTGCCACACGGCGGCAATCACCACGGTGTAAATGGCCATCTCGCCGTCTTTAATCCAGTCAAACACAAAGTTTTCAAAGCCTAGCAAGTGCATGGTCCGCTCAAAGCCAATGCTGGGATCTAGCAGCCACTTCCAAGCCGTGCCCGTCACGATGAATGACAAGGCCATTGGATATAAAAAGATAGAGCGAAACAAAGACTCAGCGCGAATGCGCTGGTCAATGAGTATGGCTAAACCCATACCCAACAGCATGCTGATGACGATGTACAAAACCGAGAAAACGCCTAGGTTCTTCACCGACAAAAAGAAATTTTTAAGTGAGAACAAACGCGCGTAGTTGCTCTCGTCGGCCAACGTCATGGTTGGCAAAATGGTAGAGGCTGTAAATGATAAGTAGACGGTGAAAGCAATAAAGCCATACACGCAAATGCCCACCATGATGATGCTTGGGCTGAGCACAAGAGAGGGTAGCCAGCGATTTTTCATGGTCAATTCACTAATAAAAAAAGGGGTTGCACTAGAGCACGGCTCTAGGCCAACCCCCGTGGTTTAAGCCACGAACTTACAAAGCCAAATTACTCAACCGCGTCAGCCATGGCTGCAGCTGCTGCCTTGCTGGTCATTGAGCCGTTGAAGTGCTGTGTAATCACGTCGTAAAAGCCGTTCTTGATAGACGCTGGTACGGCATGGCCGTGTGCCATTGAGCCCACCAGGGTACCCTTGCGGTTGGCTTCAGCCAGGTCAGCCATGCCCTTTTTGCCGCAGTCGTCAAACGCTGCGTTGGATACGTCTGTACGCGCTGGCACTGAGCCCTTCACAACGTTGAACGCGCTTTGGAAGCTTGGGTTCATGATGGCCTTGGCCAGTTTCATTTGCGCACCCTGTGAAGAGGAGCCAACTTTGAACATCAAGAACTGGTCAGAGTTGAATGACACCATGCCTTGCGTGCCAGGTACGCGGAAACACATGAAGTCTTTGCCTGGTACTTTTTTGGCGCCCAAGAACTCGCCCTTGGCCCAGTCACCCATGATTTGGAAGCCAGCTTTGCCCTCAATCACCATGGCTGATGCCAAGTTCCAGTCGCGGTTTGAGAAGTCTTTGTCTACGTATTTGCGCAACTGTGCCATGCGCTCAAATGACTTTTGCATGGTTGCAGATGACAACGCACCTTCGTCTTTTTGGACAAATGCCTTGTTGTAAAAGTCAACGCCGCCAGTGGCTAGAACCACGCCGTCAAACAATGTGGCATCTTGCCAGGCTTGCCCGCCATGGGCCAGGCCAATAAAGCCGGCTTTTTGCACTTTGTCGAGTGCCGCGATGAACTCATCCCATGTGTTGGGCATGGTTTTAACGCCAGCTTTTTCCAATACGGCCTTGTTGGCCCATACCCAGTTGGTGGAGTGCACGTTTACAGGTGCAGCAATCCATTTGCCATTATGTTTTGAGAAGTTTTGCAGTGCTTTAGGCACCACTTTGTCCCAACCCTCTTTGGTGGCCAGTGTGTTCAGGTCAGCGACTACACCCTGCTTGGCCCAGTCGGTGATGTCAAAGCCCAAAGCCTGTACAGCAGAGGGTGGGTTGCCAGAGGTAACGCGTGCGCGCAGGGCTGTCATGGCAGCTTCGCCACCACCGCCAGCTACTGGCATGTCGTTCCAGGAAACGCCTTGGCTTTCCAGGTCTTTCTTGAGCACGCCCAGGGCAGCAGCTTCGCCGCCTGAGGTCCACCAGTGCAAAACTTCAACAGATTCAGCGGCCAGTGCACCAGTTGCCATTGATGCGCTGATCAAGCCAGCGATGAGGGTACGTTTCATGTGTTTGTCTCCTGAGACGAGTCAGATAAATAGCGTGACCACCATAGGTCAACAGTCAGAATGATAACGTTTACATTGGGCGCCGATTATCAGGACTTTCCCTAGTTTTGCAAGGGTGTTCACGTCAGATCGCGCTTGGGCTGGGTAGCTCTGGTGCTACCAGATGGCTAACGACAGTGCTTGTGAGGCACCCGCCAGCGCAGGAGAAACTGGGCTGTTGATGACCCAGGTAGGCACTTTTTCAAGATAGGTCTTGAAGCGGCCTTTGTCTTCAAAGCGGGCTCTGAAAGGCGAGGCGTTGAAGCGCTCACCCAAGCGTGGCACTATGCCCCCGCCAATGTAAATGCCGCCGCGCGCGCCCAGCGTGAGCGCGAGGTCGCCTGCGGCGCTGCCAAGAAAGGCGCAAAACAAATCGATGGCCTCAACCGCGCGGCTGCCAGGCTCAAGCGTGGCGCGCTCCAGCACTTGTGCGGCGGTGACGATTTCGCGTGCCGTGCCGCCGTGCAAGTCGCCCAAGGCGTGGTACAGGTCTACCAGGCCGGTGCCAGACACCACGCGTTCGCCAGAGACGTGGCCGTAGCGCTTTTGCAGGTGTTTGATAAGTTCAAACTCAGCGTCATTGGTGGCGCTGAGGGTGACATGACCGCCCTCACCTGCAATGGGTATCCATTTGTTTTGATGACCCAAGGGCAGCAAGCCCGATACACCCAGGCCGGTGCCTGGGCCGATCAGGCCTATGGCAGCGTCTGGCGATGGGCTGCCGCTGCCCACTTGCAGCTTGTTGTCGTCTGCCAGTGTGGTCAGCGACAAGGCCAAGGCTGTGAAGTCGTTGAGCAGCAACAACCGTTGCAGACCCAGCTGCACGCGCAATTCGTCCACTGAAAAACGCCAGTGGTGGTTGGTCATGGCAATGGCGTCGCCAGTGACTGGGTTAGCAATACCAAATGCGGCGCTGGGCGGGGTTGCCTTGCCTGCCAGCTCGAGGTAAGCGGTAGCCGCCTCGAATAAGCCCGCATATTCGGCGCAGGGCAATACGTGTACGTCTGTGATGGGTGTGTCCGCACTTGCCTGCCAACCAAAGCGCGCGTTGGTGCCGCCTATGTCACCCAGCCAACGCGGGTAGGCCGGTGGCATGTCTAGTGAATGGTTGCGGGAGTCAAACATGGCGTGGCAGGGTTAACAAAGTAACGGCAGATGAGCAGGCAATACCAAGACAACTGGTGCGTCAGCACTGCGGCGTAAAGGCTGCAAGCATACACGGCTAAGCGTATGACTTGCGGGTGTAGGCATCAGGTGTTGGCGTGTTGCTCCATGGCTTTGGCCATGGTCTTGCCCAGTTCAACGCCCCATTGGTCGTAGGCGTGAATGCCCCATACGGCTGCCTGGCAAAACACCTTGTGTTCGTACAGTGCAATGAGTGCACCCAGGCTATGCGGTGTGAGGGACTCTAGCCACAGCACGTTGCTGGGTACGTTGCCCGCAAAGCTGCGGTGTGGTGTGAGTCGCGCCACGTCGGCTTCACTTATGCCGGCGTCGCGCAGGCTTTGCGCTGTGTCTGCAGCGTTGCGCCCGCAGGCCAGGGCCTGTGCTTGCGCGCTCAGGTTGAGCAAGGTCACGCGGTGGTGCTCGGTTGACCGTGGCCCCGGCGTGTCTTCGCGGGCTACCCCAATAAAGTCAACTGGTATCAGGTGTTGGCCCTGGTGAATCAGCTGAAAATAGGCATGCTGACCGTCTATGCCCAAACCACCCCACACAATCGGGCCTGTTGGCGTAGCAACTGGTGAGCCGTCAATGTGCGTGGACTTACCGTTGGACTCCATGTCCATTTGCTGAATAAACGGGGTGAATTTTTCCAGGCGCCAGGCATAGGGCGCTATGAGTTGTGTGGGCGCGTTTAAAAAGTTACGGTTCCATACACCCAACAGCGCCATGGTCAGCGGCAGGTTTTGTTGCGCTGGTGCACTCAGGAAGTGCTGGTCCATGTCGTGCGCGCCTGCTAAAAACGCTAGAAAGTTGTCACTGCCAATAGATATGGCCAATGGCAAACCAATGGCAGACCACACCGAGTAGCGCCCACCCACCCAGTCCCAAAAGCCAAATACCCGCTCAGGCAGCACGCCAAAGGCGCTGGTTTTGTCGGTGGCGGCTGATACGGCGGCCAAGTGCTTGCCGATGTCAGCTTCAGCAATGCCGCTGTCCACCAGCCATTCGCGTGCGCTGGTGGCAAGCGTGAGTGTTTCTTGTGTGGTGAATGTTTTGGACGACACCACCACCAAGGTGCGCGCTGCGTCCAGGCTGCTCAGTGTTTGGTGCAAAGCCCACGCGTCTGGGTTAGACACAAAGTGCACGCGCACGGCCTTGCCAGTTTGCGCCGCCAAGGCTTGCACGGCCATGCGCGGCCCCAGGTCGGAGCCACCAATACCTAGGTTGACCACGTCGGTAATGGCTTGGCCAGTGTGGCCTAAAGCCTCACCGTTGTGCACCTTGTCTGCAAAGACCAAAAAGTGGTTGAGCGCTTTGCGCACTTGGGCGCTGATGTCATCGCCCCACGGCGCGTTGGCTTGGCCCGCGCCGCGCAAAGCCATGTGCAATACAGCGCGGTCTTCCGTGGCGTTGATGTGCTCACCACGCACCATGGCCTGAGCTTGGCCCATCACATCACGCTCATTGGCCAGCGCGTGCAGGGTGTGCATCACATCAGCGTTGACGCGTTGCCTGGAAAAATCCAGGGTAATGCCCGCAGCGCTGATTTGCATGGCTGCATTGCGTTGTGTGTCTTGCAGCAAGTCGCGCAAATGTGCACTGGTATTGTGTTGTGCCAGCTGCTGCCAAGAGGCCGTATGTTGTGGGGCGGTGAAGGTGGCCATGGTGGGTGTCTGATTGGTCTTGTTTGTTGGTCGACTGGCTGGACGCACTCAGGCGGTTTGGGCTTTATCAGTGGCCTCTTGCGCCAATTTGGTAATGACAGACCAGTCACCGCTACGAGCTGCTTGCTCCACCACGTTAACAGGTGTGAGCCACGAGCCGCCCACCATGGCCACGTTGTTGAGCGCCAAAAACTCGTTCATGTTGGCCAGCGACACACCGCCTGTTGGACAAAAGCGCAAGTCGCCCAAAGGTCCGCCCATGGCTTTGAGCATGGCCAAGCCGCCAGCTTGCGCAGCCGGAAACAGTTTCAGCAGACCAAAGCCATGTTCGCGTGCCAGCATGGCTTCGCCAGGCGTCATCACGCCAGGAACAAATGGCAAGTTGGCGGCCTTGACGGCTTCAATCAGTGCTGGTGTCATGCCGGGAGACAAGGCAAACGTCGCGCCAGCATCAATGACTTGCTGAACGTCGGCCACGGTGGTGACCGTGCCTGCGCCCACCACCATCTCGGGTACGGCCCTGGCCACCGCCTCAATAGCGGGCAGGCCAGCCTTGTGGCGCAAGGTGATCTCCATCACATCAATGCCGCCGGCCAACAAAGCGTGCGCCATGGGCACGGCTTGGGCGACGTCTGTAATCACGATGACTGGGACTGTTTTGCTGGCAAACGCAGGCAGTTGCTGGTAGCTCATGGTGTGTCTCGCTTGTTGTATTGTTTCGCTTTGACTTTAGTCAAAAAGGGGGAAGCGCCCATTTCGGCAATGCTGCTGTGGCGGCGGAACATGGCAAACAAGTCGCGTCCGCTGCCGCGTGCATTGCCGCTGAGGTCGGTGGTGGCATGTGCACGGGCTGCAAATTCGGCCTCGTCTACCAACACGCGCAACACGCCGGAGTTGCCGTCCAGTTCAACCATGTCGCCGTTTTGTATTTGTGCAATGGCACCACCGGCCAAGGCTTCCGGGCTCACATGTATGGCCGCGGGCACTTTGCCTGATGCGCCGGACATGCGCCCGTCTGTGACCAGTGCCACCTGAAAGCCTTTGTCTTGAAGCACACCCAATGGCGGCGTGAGTTTGTGCAGCTCTGGCATGCCGTTGGCCTGCGGGCCTTGAAAGCGCACCACCGCTACAAAGTCTTTGTTGAGTTCGCCTGCGGCAAACAGGTCTGCCAACTCTTTTTGGCTGTGCACCACCACGGCAGGCGCGCGCACCACACGGTGCTCGGGCTTGACAGCTGAGGTTTTAATCACCGCGCGGCCTATATTGCCGTGCAACACCTTTAGTCCACCGTCAGGTGCGAAGGGCTTGGCCACGCCACGCACCACATTGGTGTCGGCTGACTCAGAGGGCAGACTGCGCCAGCTTAAATTGCCGCCATCCATCCAGGGCTCACAGGCGTAACGGTGCAGGCCGTGGCCCACGATGGTGTCTACGTCGTTGTGTAGCAAGCCTGCTTGTAGCAATTCACGCATTAAAAAGCCCATGCCGCCTGCTGCATGGAAGTGATTCACGTCGGCCGAGCCGTTGGGGTAAATCTTGGTGAGTGAGGGGACTACGGCGGACAAATCTGAGAAGTCGTCCCAGTTGATCAATACGCCAGCGGCGCGCGCCATGGCCACGATGTGCATGGTGTGGTTGGTTGAGCCGCCAGTGGCCAGCAAACCCACAATGGCATTGACGATTGACTTGGTGTTGACCACGCTGGCCAGTGTGATGCGCCCCGCGCTCTTGTCTTGTGCCAGGGCAATCGCGCGTTGGGTGGCGGCAATGCTTAAGGCGCGGCGTATGTCTGTGCCTGGGTTGACAAATGATGAGCCTGGCAAGTGCAGGCCCATGATCTCCATCAGCATCTGGTTGGAATTGGCGGTACCGTAAAAGGTGCAGGTGCCTGGGCCGTGGTAGGCGCCTTCTTCGGCTTGCAGCAACGCGTCTCGTCCCACCAAGCCTTGCGCGTATTGCTGGCGAACCTTTGCCTTGTCGTCGTTGGGTAAACCAGATGTCATGGGGCCGGCGGGCACAAAAA
Organism: Comamonadaceae bacterium M7527; assembly: GCA_021044545.1. Lineage (NCBI taxonomy): Bacteria > Pseudomonadati > Pseudomonadota > Betaproteobacteria > Burkholderiales > Comamonadaceae > Comamonadaceae bacterium M7527. The sequence continues at coordinate 1,427,248 of CP087990.1, read as the reverse complement.
CGGTCGGCAAGTGGCCAAACTGCAAAGCACCCATTAGCAAGCCGGGTACGATTTTGTCGCACACCCCCAAACACAAGGTGGCGTCAAACACGTTGTGTGACAAACCAACTGCGGTGGCCAAGGCAATCACATCGCGCGAAAACAGCGACAAATCCATGCTGTCTGTGCCTTGTGTCACACCATCACACATGGCCGGTACGCCGCCTGCCACTTGGGCTGTGGCACCTACGGCCCGCGCAGCTTGGCGAATGATTTCTGGCGCGTACTCATAGGGCTGGTGTGCCGACAACATGTCGTTGTAAGCGGTGATGATGCCTACGTTGGGCGCTATTTCCTTGCGCAGCATGAGTTTGTCGTTGGCCGGCATGGCGGCAAATGCATGCGCCATGTTGGCGCAACCCATGCCTTTGCGCTGTGGGCCCACAGTGGCGCTGGCGGCCACCATGGCTTCGTAGTCACCGCGCGACTGCGCTGCGTTTGGCAATGCGCTCGGTCACCGCAGCGACTTGGGCGTTAATGGCGGGTATGGCAAAGCTGGGGCTGGAGGCCAGTTCTGGAGCCGGTAGTGTGGTGGTCATGGTGTGTGTTGTCGTTGGTCGCTAATGGGTGGTCGGCAGCTGTTAGGCGTTCAGCCAAACGCCAATACTGGGCTTGTTGCTTGTACGGTGCAAGACGCAGGACAGTGGCAGTGCTTTGCTGGGCGCTGCTTTGAGCTGGGCGTAGACCGCGTGTTTGTCAGCACCACCGCCAATGGCCACGGCAATGTGCCTGGCCGACAAAATGGCCGACAGGTTTAAGCTCACACGTTCAAAAGGCGCGGTTTGTGGGCTGGTGGCAATACAGCCTGCAGCTTGGGTCAGGTCCAGCGCAAGGTCTAGTTGTGGTGCTTGTGGAAACAGCGACGCCGTGTGTCCATCAGCGCCCATGCCCAGTACCAGCACGTCTATGCCGCCTAGCGCGTTGATGGCCTGTGTTGCCTTGCCAGCCAGCACGTGGGGCTCAGCCATTGCTGCGTTGGGCGCGACATTCACCAGTGGCACAAATCTGGCCGCCGTCGCGTAGCCTTGCAGCAAATGCGTGCGTACCAGCAAGGCGTTGCTGGCTTGGTGTTGGTTGTCCACGCAGCGGTCATCGGCCAAGCTGATGGTGATGGCATGCCAAGGTAAGGCACGCGCGGCCAGTGCCTTGAACAATGCAATGGGTGACTTGCCACCAGATACAAACAAGGTTGCGCTGGTTTGACGACGCAGCGTTTCAAGCAAGCGCTGCGCAATGTCTGCCGCCAAGGCTTGCGCCAATAGGTCTGCGTTGGCCAGGTGGTGTTCGCGTAGATCGAGTGTCATGGGGTAGGCGGTATTCAAGACTCTTCAAACCAGGTGTGTTCGCTACGTGCCATGAGTGCCGACGATGCCGCAGGACCCCATGTGCCAGCGTTGTAGGGCTTGGGTCGCTCGCCTGAAGAAGCCCAGCCATCAAGAATGGGCTCAACCCATGTCCATGCAGCTTCCAGCTCGTCGCGGCGCATAAAGTGGGTGAGGCGGCCTTTCACCACGTCCATGAGCAAGCGTTCGTAGGCTTCTGCACGGCGCTCTGTAAAGGCGGTGTGCATGTCCAGGTTGAGGCTGACGGGGCGCATGTTCATGCCTGAGCCTGGCTCTTTCACCATCATTTGCAGCTGAATAGATTCTTCGGGCTGCAAGCTGATGACCAAGCGGTTGGGCTGGCTGTTGGCCGCGCCTGAGAAGATGGAAAACGGCATGTCGTCAAACTCGATAATGATTTCTGAGCGACGGTGCTGCATGCGCTTGCCGGTGCGCAAGTAAAACGGCACGTTGGCCCAGCGCGCGTTGTTGATGTGGGCCTTGAGCGAGACAAAGGTTTCTGTGGCGCTGTGCGCTGGCACGTTTTCTTCTTTGAGGTAGCCCACCACTGGTGCGCCGTCTACCGTGCCCGCCTGGTATTGGCCGCGTACGCTGTCGCGTTTGATGTCTACCGCCGTCATGGGGCGTAGCGAGCGCAATACTTTGAGCTTTTCGTCGCGCACGTCGTTGGGCTCAAGCGAGATGGGTGGCTCCATGGCCACGATACAAAGCAGCTGCAACAAGTGGTTTTGCACCATATCGCGCATGGCACCGGTTTCGTCATAAAAACCAGCGCGGCTGCCCACACCTACGGTTTCAGCCACTGTGATTTGCACGCTGCGAATATTGGGGCTGCGCCACAGGGGTTCAAAAATGGCGTTGCCAAAGCGCAGCACCATGAGGTTTTGCACCGTTTCTTTGCCCAGGTAGTGGTCAATGCGGTAAATCTGGCTTTCGGCAAAGTGTTGAGCAACCTGGTCGTTAATGGCTTTAGCCGACGCCAGGTCATGACCTAGTGGCTTTTCAAGCACTACGCGGGCTTGTTCGTCTATCAGGCCTGCGCCGTCCAGGTGCTCACAAATCTGGGTGAACAGGCTTGGCGCTGTGGTAGTACACGCGTTGCGCGCCGCTGGCGCTCAAAGCGGCTAGGTTTTGGTAGTCGCTTGCTGTGGTGACGTCTACGCTGGCAAAGTGCAGCCTGTTTAAAAAGCTGTTCCAGCTGGCTTCGCCACCCTCGCTTTTCAAGGCATCTTTCAAGAAGGGGCGGGTTTTTTCGTTGATAAACGCGAGGTAGTCGTCGCGGCTCCATGCCTGGCGTCCCACGCCAATGATGCGGGTATGGCCTTCTAGCTTGTCGTGCATGTGTGCCATGAACAGCGCGGGTACCAACTTGCGAAATGCCAAGTCGCCGGCACCACCAAAAATCACTATGTCTACGTTGTTTGTATTGGTCATGGATGTCATCCGGTTGGGGCGCATGCCTGATAGTTTGCGCGTCACCGCACAGTGTAATTCAGTTACATTGTTTTATGTTGAATTGGTTACAAAACGGTTTCATGCCATGCTATAAAAAAACCACCGAACAGCCCAAAGGCAGGCTATGTGGTGGTTTGCATAGGGTTGCATACCGTTGTTGGCATGTAACCATGATCTGCTACTGAGTCAGTTGGTTACGGCGCTGGCCAGTTCTTGTGCGTTGGGTGGCTGGCAGCCTGCGCGTGTGCAGTTGATAGCGGCGGCTTGCATGGCTTTGCGCAGTGTGATGTCCACGCGCTGCGCAGCGTCGGTGGGGTGATTGGCCCAGTCAGCCAGACAGTTGCCCCAAAACGTGTCGCCTGCGCCCACCGTATCGGCCACTGTGACGACGGGCACGGGTGCTTGCGCGGTGTGGCCATTGACGCTTAGAAATGCGCCGTCGCCGCCAAACGTCAGCGCGATGCGGCTGGCCCTGGGGAAGTGGGCACACAGTGCTGGTGCGTTGGCCTTGCTGACGTGGCAATAGCCCAAAATCTCCAGGTCTTCATCGCTGGCCTTTAACCAGTCGGCTTGCTCGGCCAGTAATTTGACGGCTTCTACATAAGCGGGCAGGTCGGGTGCCACGCTGGGGCGCATGTTCACATCCATGCTGATGGTCCAGCCCAAGGCTTTGGCGCCTTGCAAGATTTCTTTCACCTTCAGGTGTTCTGGCGGTATCAGCAGCAGCGAGCCCGTGTGCAGCACGCCTGGTGTCATGGCTTTCAGCTGCGTCAGTACCTGCGATGGCGTGTAGTCACGGTCAGCTATTCCTTCACGGTAAAAACCGTAGTTGGGCTGGCCGTCAATCACTTGTACCACCGCAAGCGAGGTGGGCAGCTGTGACTGCAGCGTGGGCAACAACACACCGTCACGTAGCAGCGTGGCTTTAAGGCCAGTGCCAAACGCGTCGTTGGAGAAGGGATTAAGGAATTGTGTGGTCACGCCTTGCAAGGCACAGGCGCGGGCTAGGTTATAGGGGCTGCCACCTTGTAGTGGTTTGAGTTGACCGTCTGGCTGCTGCAGACAGTCCATCAGCGCTTCGCCTAATACTGTGACTTGCATGTTGGACTTGGAGTGTTGGTGGGTTGAACAAAGGCTATCAGCGCTTGTTCATTTGACCACGGCGTAACACGTCAATCCATACTGCAATGATCACAACTGCACCAATTGCCATCATTTGCTTAAATTGTGAGACCTCAAGCAAGTTCATGCCGTTGCGAATCATGGTGATGAGTATGGCGCCCAACAAACTGCCCCAGATGCTGCCGCGTCCGCCAAATAAAGAAGTGCCACCCAAGATGACAGCGGCGATGGCGTCCAGTTCGAACATTTGCGCCATTTTTCCGCTGGAGGAGTCCATACGGCCCATCAGTACCATGGCCGCCAAAGCGCATGACAAGCCACTGATCACGTAGACGCCCAGCTTGTAACGGCGGATGTTGATACCTACTTGTCGTGCGCCCATTTCGTTAGAGCCCATGGCGTACACGTAGCGGCCCAGCTTGGTGCTGGACAGCGTGAACGCCATGATCATGAAGTAAGCCGCGGTAATCCAGATGGGCATGGGAATACCCAACAATTCGCCATAGCCAATGGTGGGGAAGGGCTCGGGCAAACCGGCCATGTCAAATCCACCAGTTGAATCAAAAGCTAGGCCGCGCCACAACGTCAAGCCGCCCAGGGTCACGATGAACGCGGGTATACCAACGTAGGCAACCAGATAGCCGTTGAACATACCCACTGCCGCACCAATGGCCAGCGCGGCCAGTATGGCAGTGCCTGGGTCAATGCCCAGTTTGATCATCATGTAGCCTGCGTATGCGCCACACAATGCCGTCAGTGCCCCTACGGCCAAGTCAACGCCGCCAGTGAGAATGACAAACGTTTGACCGCCCGCAAGCAAGGCCACCACAGAGGCTTGAACCAGAATATTACTGATGTTGCGCGTACTTAAAAAGTAAGGCGACGCCAGCGACAACAATACGGCCAGAACAATAACGGCGATAAACGCGCCGTACCATTCCTGTCTAGTGATGGATCGCATGGTGGTTTCCTTGGTGCTGTGAGCGATGTAAAAATTAAAACTGGTTTGTGTTTAGATTGCGCCGCGTACAAGCGTCGCGTTGTAAGCACAAACCACCTGCTTGGCAGGCGGTTATTGGCTTCAACCACCCGCCAAGCGGGTCGTTGAAGCTGGGGTTTGCGTGTGCTTACTTCTTCATGAACTGAGCTACGCCTGAGTCCTTGGCAAACGCGTCCACGTTGGACGGCAACACCAGGAAGCTACCGGTATCAATGCGCTTGCTGACTTTGTTGCCCTTGGCTGCAGCGATGGCTGTTTCAATACCAGTCGCGCCAATTTTGGCCAACATTTGCGCTGCGTTGGCTTGTTGCCAGCCGTCTTTCATCATGTCCAGACCGCCGGGTGAACCGTCAAAGCCAGCAATTTTGATGCTGCCTGCCTTGTAGCCTTGCGACAGCATGGCTGCTTTGGCACCCAGTGCGCCGCCGTCCCATGCGTTTGCAATAACTTTGGCATTGGGGTTGGCACGCAAAGCGGCCTCAACGCCGTTTTGAGCCATGGTTTGGTCCCATGTGGTGGGCACTTCAACAACTTTGACGCCCTTTACGTTGGCGTTCAATCCATCCAAAAAGCCTTTCTTGCGCTCACGCCCAGTTGACTGGCCTTGGTCGCCTGTAACGTAAATGACGGTGTCGCCCGGCTTCACTTGTGAAGCTGTCCACTTGCCTTGTACGTTCGCTGCCTTGATGTTATCGGTTGCCACGTAGCTGGTGATGTCAGCACCTGTGATACCGGTGTCAACGGCTACCACTGGGATACCAGCGGCCATGGCCTTGGTGACTGCGGGCGCAATACCGGCGCTGTCAACTGGCGCGATGGCAATGGCGTCCACTTTACGTGTGATCATGTCTTCCACGATGGCCAGCTGCTTGGACAACTCGCCTTGCTCAGCTGCCAATGTGATGAATGTCACGCCGGCTTTTTTGGCTGCGCCTGCTGCGCCACCGTTGATCAGCGTCCAGCCTTCGTTGGTGTTGCCGTTGGTGATGTAAGCAATGGTTGTTTCAGCTTGTGCTACAGCCATAACACCGCAAGCGGCTGCGATAACGGCCAAGCGGCCCAGTGTGCGTTTGATACTCATGTCTCTAACTCCGTTGTGTTGAGGGAAATACAAATACAGCCGCTTTAAACGCTCACTGCGAGTGCTTGTTGGCGGGCTGATGCAATTGAACCGCAAAAAAGCGACTAAGTAAACCTAGTGGTTTTACTAATATCCTTTGTAGCAAATTACAGGCATTCTTGCGGCGTAGTGGTCTCTTACAGGCCCTTTTTACGCACGCAAGAGCCATTGAACGCTTGCTGCACTTGATTGATTTATTTGGAGAATTTGGCATGTCTGAGCAACAACCCGTGATTGCTGTGCGCGCATTAACAAAGCACTACGGTGGCGTTAAGGCGCTGACGGATGCCGCTTTTACCCTAATGCCCGGCGAGCATGCGGCCATTGTTGGCGACAACGGTGCGGGTAAAAGTACCTTTGTGCGGCTGATCACTGGTGTAGAGCAGCCCACGTCTGGCGACATTTTGCTGGACGGCGAAGTCGTGCGTTTTGATTCGCCACTGAATGCGCGCCAGCAAGGTGTTGAGACCGTGTTTCAAAACCTGGCGTTGGCTGAAGACTTGGATGTGCCGTCCAACATCTTCATGGGGCGTGAAATAACACGCATCAACTTGGGCCCCTTGTCGGTGCTAAACCACAAGGCTATGCGTGAGCAGTCGGTAGAAATGCTGGCGACCACAGGTGTCAAGATTCAAGACTTGGCTGAGCCTATGCGTGGCATGTCCGGTGGCCAGCGTCAGTGCGTCGCCATTGCGCGTGCTGCCGGTTTTGCCAAAAAACTCATCATTCTGGATGAGCCTACCGCGGCGTTGGGTGTGGCTGAAACCGCGCGCGTCGAGGACATCATTCGTGGGCTTAAAGCGCGTGGCGTACCGCTGATCATCATCAGTCACAACCTGCGCCAGGTGTTTGACTTGGTCGACCGCATTTATGTCTTTAGGCAAGGTCCATCATATGCAGCCGCCTCAAGGCGCACACCACACCAGAGGAAATCGTTGGTCTCATTACCGGTGCTATTGACCCAGCGTCGTTGCCACAAGAGGAAGCCGCTACATGCTAAAAGGCTTGGATCCCTTGCTAACGCCAGAGTTGTTGGCAAACTTGGCAAGAATGGGCCACGGTGAGTGGGTGGCTGTGGTGGACGCGAACTTTACGGCTGATTTGCTGGCCAGTGGCCGCCCCGTGGTGCGTCTGCCTGGGCACAGCTTGGCGCGCGTGGTTCAAGCTGTTCTGTCTGTACTGCCGTTGGCCAATGACATAGAGCACCCACTGGCCTACATGCATCACAGTCACAAGCCTGCGGCATATCAAACCCCAGCGCAGCAGCAACTGGTAAGGGTTGCCATGGTGCATGGCTTGGGCACCAACACGCCACCCACCACTGTTGCCGATGCAGCTACCAGTTACGCCGTACCGCAGGGGGCAACGTGTGCACAAGCGATAGAGCGCTTTGCGTTTTACAAGCGTCTGGAGCAGGCGTCCTTTATTGTGCAAAGCGGTGAAATGTCGGCTTATGGCAATGCCCTCATTTGCAAAGGCCTGATCGTTGCACCTTCCGCAGAAAGTGCAGTGCTCGCAATGCCAACTGCGCTTGCTGTCAACCACTGAGGTGCTGGTAAGCTTCGCGCCATGAATGCCAAGTCCACCACTGTTGATGCCAAAGCCATGCGTGGCTCAAACCACAGTGGTATGCGCCAATTCAACGAGCGCATTGTGTTGCAGGCCATTCGTCACCACGGTGAAATACCCAAGGCAGACTTGGCGCGGGTTACCCAGTTGTCCACCCAAACGGTGGCCATTATTGTCAAGCGTCTGGAAGAAGATGGCCTGGTGGTGAAATGTCCGCGCATCCGAGGGCGTATTGGCCAACCATCGGTGCCACTGAGCCTCAACGCCAGTGGTGCGTATGGCGTGGGGTTGCAAGTGGGTAGGCGAAGCCTGGAGGTGATGATTACCAACTTTTGTGGTCAACCTGTGTGGCAACACGAAACACGGTACGACTATCCAGACCCGCGCACCATGACGGCGCAAATAGCCAACAGCCTACAACTGGCGCGCTCCCAATTGGGCGAACAGTGGAACAAGGTGGTGGGTATTGGTGTTACCGCGCCCTTGTCTATGCACCAATGGGTAGACATCATGGGTGAGCACGCCAGCACGGGCTTGCTGCTGTGGCGCAACTACGATTTGCAGCAAGAGGTTGCGCGGCTCACAGATTTGCCAGTGGTGTTCGCCAAAGACACCATGGCAGCCTGTTTGGCCGAGTTGTTTGAAGGACATGGGCGCGTCGTACGTAATTTCCTGTATGTGTTTGTAGGTACCTTTGTGGGCGGTGGTTTGGTGTTGGACGGCCAGCTTGTCAGTGGTGCGCGCGGCAACGCAGGGGCCATTGGCTCCTTGCCCATGACCACGGTCCAAACCCGTCAGCAACAGGCGCCAGCGCAGTTGCTGGAGCTGGCTTCAGGTTGGCAGCTGGAGCAAGCCTTTATGGGCGCAGGCATAGCGCCCGCCTTGGTTCACCATGCGGACGTCATGAGTGATGCCTACAGTGCACACACAAGCGTTTGGCTCACAAAAGCCAGTCAAGCCTTGGCCATGACGGCCACCAGTGCAGCGGCCTTTATGGATTTGGATGCGGTGGTCATAGATGGCTCATTGGGGCGACCACTCATTGACGCGTTGATTGCGCAAACCAAGCTCAAACTGGGCGATTACCGATTGGACGGACTGCACGTGCCCAGCATCGTGGCAGGCCGGGTTGGGCCCCATGCGCGCGCGCTGGGCGGTTCACTCATCCCATTGCATGGACAGTTCTTCCCAAGCAAAGACGTGGTGTTAAAAGCAGACCAAGTATGAAGTTATTTATAGACAGTGCTGATGCGGCGCAGTGGACCCTGGCACCCGGGGCACCCTTGGTAGCGGGTGTGACCACCAACCCCAGCTTGGCCTACCACGCAGGCGTGGCAGTGTCTCTTGCCGGGTATCAAGCCTTGCTGGCCAGCGCCCAAGCTGCGGGCATGCCCACGCTGATGGTGCAAGTACCCAGCGATAACGTGCAAGACAACAAAGCATTGGCAAGTGCATTGGCGCGGCAGGCGCAGCATGCGGGTGTGCAGCTCACCATCAAGCTGCCTTGCGATCCGGCCTGGCAGGCCTCTGTGCATGCGGTGCAGGCATTGGGCCTGGATGTATTGCTAACGGGCTTGTCAAACCCCATGCAACTGATGTGGGCCCAGCAAATGGGGGTGCAGTGGGTTGCACCCTATGTGGGCAGGCTTGAGGCGGCAGGGCGAGATGTGTGGGCGTTGATGCAGGCTTGTGTGCAAGTGCAACAGGCAGGTGGTCCGGCCCTGTTGGCAGCCAGCGTGAAGTCTGGCGATACGCTGGCCAAGCTCATGGGCTTGGGTGCTGCCGCCGTTACGCTCAAGCCAGCGTTTATCAATGAGCTGTGTACCGATGTGGTGACACAGCAAGCGGTGGCGCAGTTTCAGCAGGACACAGCCGCAAGCAACTCTTAACTCAACTGTTGGGCAAGGGCTTGCGCGGTTTGCGCGCCCGTGTCCTGTAGCGCAGCGCGGGCGCTGGCGTGTCGCAGCGACTTGTCGTGGGTATTGCATTGACGCTCGATCAGCGCGCACAAGTCGCCCAAACGCTGCAAGCCAATCATCAGCGCTGCCCCCTTGATTTTGTGAGCTTGTTCACCCAACGCCTTGTCAGAGGCAGGCGTCTGAAGCAGGCGCATGAGTGTGGGCAGGTCACCGTTGGGCTCGGCAAAAAAGGTGTTGGTCATGGTGGCCCAATTGTCTGGGGGCAGTATGCTTTTGAGCTCGTCGAACTTGTTTTGATCAATCAGTGGTGTGCTCAATAGTGTGTAGTCCATGTCCATGGCGTTGTTGGTGACTGGAGGCTCAGAAGGGTTGGGCGCTTGTGGTGTGTCAGCCGTGGTGGCGTCACCTGATGTTGCGTTGTCAGTGCCGCCCAGCAAACCACACGCAATAAACGTAGCTTGCAAGTCGTGCAGGCTAACTGGCTTGGGCGTAAACGCCGTCACGCCTACGCGCATGGCTGTGGCGTGGGTGTCTTGTATCACGTCTGCGGTGATCAGCACAATGGGTATGTTGGCGATGTCGCCCTCCATGGCCCTGATATGTTGTGTGGCTTGCAAGCCGTCCATCTCCGGCATGTGGTAGTCCAGCAAAACCACATCAAATGGCTGGGCAGCAAGCGCATCCAGGGCGTCCCGCGCGCTGCTGTACAGCGTGGCCTGGTGGCCCATGCGCTCCAGCAATATGGACAGCACCTTCAAATTGACAGGGTGATCCTCGGCGACCAGCACACGCAAGGTTTTGGCATTACCTTGCAGTGCTTGGGCCGTTAAATCCTGTGGTTTGGTGTGTGTGTCCGGTGCGGCGGCATGAGGCAGTGGCAACACGGCGTGAAAGCGTGAGCCCTTGCCCTCTACGCTGGAGACATTTAGCGTGCCGTTCATGTGCTGTATGAGCGTGCGCGTAATTTCCAGGCCCAGGCCTGTGCCTTGAAAGCGCCGCGTGGATGAGTCCTCGGCCTGGAAAAAGCGTGTGAACAAACGATCAATGGTTTGGGCGTTCATGCCAATACCGGTATCGGTCACGCAGATATCCAGGCCAGTACCCGGCTCTTTCATGGGGCCCACATCAAATTGCACATGCCCAGCGTGGGTGAATTTGATGGCGTTAGCCAATATGTTGAACATGATCTGGCGCAAACGCATGCCGTCGGTCAGCACGCAGACAGGCGTATCGGGCGCGAGGTTGACGGTGAGCTGCAAGCCTTTGCTGTTGGCTTGCGCGCGCATCAAGTCAGCGACTTCATGCACCAACTCGGCCACATTCACTGGGCCGTTGTTTAGGCGCAGGTTGCCAGATTCAATGGTGGATATGTCCAGCACATCGTTGACCACGCCCAGCAAATGCTGGGCTGAGTTTTGAGCGGTATCGAGGTAGTCTCTTTGTCGCGTGTCTAGGCGGGTTTGCAGCAGCAAGTTGATCATGCCCAGCAGCCCTTGAAAGGGCGTTCGTATCTCATGGCTCATATTGGCCAAAAATACGCTTTTACTTCGGTTGGCGGCCTCGGCGTTGTCGCGCGCGATCTGCAGCGCCTGCGTCAGCGCTGTGAGTTCGTGCACCTCGCGTTGTCTGCGTCGCAGGTATCCAATTGTGGCGATGACTGCTATGAGCAGCAGGGCGCCTTGGGCCACAGTCAGAACCACAATAAGCGTGCTTTGTTCACGCAACAAAGCGTAGCTTTCGTCAAAGTTCACATAAACAGCGGTGTTGGCTGCATAAGTGATATTGGCCATGCTCAGCAGCAGCGCCTGGTTTTTTTGGCGTATCTCCTGCAGCATGGCCGCACTGGTGGCGCGCAGCGCTGCCTCGCTGGAAAAGTTGGGCGCAGCGTTGTCCATGAGGTCGTGCACAGCCAGCATGCCCTCGCGGTAGTCCTTGGTGGCCCCCAACACCTGCGCGCCAAGGCTGTTCTCAAGCAAGTTCACGCGGCTATAGAAAATATCAAATCGCTTGATCAGCTCCTGCGCGGTGGTGGCGGGCGGGGTTGCGGTGTATTGCTCTAGTGTCAGCGCAAACCTAAGCGCCTCGCGTTCAAGCTGGTAAGCCAGCATGATGACAGAGTCGTTTTCAAATTGAGGCTGTTGCGTTAGCGCTTGGTACTGACGGTATTGCAGCACCGCCAGTGGCGTCAGCACCAAGCTGATAAGTACGATGGGGGCTGCTGCCCACAGCATTAAGTGCTTGCGCCAAGCCGGCTCGGTTTGGGGTGGGTAGCGTTTACTCACTGTTCTTCCAACTGTGTGAGTTGCCAGATGCAGCGTGCGTAGTAAGTCGACAAACGCAAGTCGGCTATTTGGTCAAAGGGGTAAATCACAAACAGTGGTCCGCGTGTACGAACGGTGAGGCGCTCGCCGTCTACGGTGTGCGCCAGCACGACGTTGAACTTGACGACGTCTTCGTAGGGAATGGTGATGCGGTAGTCGTTGACCGCTTTGGCTACTATGGTGTCGCTCTGAAAGTGGGTCAATGCCAGCACGTCACGCAGCAGCGGACCTCTGAATGTGGTTTTACCTTCGTACCACGGCGACGAGGTGGTGAGGTCGTATTGCACCAGCTTGTGCAAGTCCTCAAACCCGAGGGCTTGCTGTGTGCCGTCTTTGCGGCGAACAAGCAAATCTGCACTGGGCTCGGCCTGCGCCCTAACCTTGTTTAAAGCCATACTGGCAAGCGCGCCGCTGGCTGCCAGTTGCGCCAACACTGTTCGACGTTGCATGGTGTTACCCCATAGTCAAGAATGCACCAACTTGCTGTTGTTGCCGGCATTGGGCATGTGCCACTGGTGGTCGTGCAGCGCTGCCACCGAGCGCCTGTGCGCCACAGACACCACTGCGCCGCCTCTGCCCAGTACGTCGTCCAGCAAGCTTTGGTAGACCACTGCTTCCGTGGACTCGTCCAGGGCACTGGTGCATTCGTCCAAAAACAGCCACTTGGGTTTCTTTAAAAACACGCGGGCAATGGCCAGGCGCTGCTGTTCGCCGCCAGACAATTTTTGTCCCCAATTGGCTTCCAAACTCAAGTCTTTGGCCAGCTCGGGCAGGCCGGCCAGGCTTAGTGCGCGCTGCAAGGTGGTGTCTTCAAAGCCGTCGCTCATTTGCGGGTAGGCCACGGCTTCACGCAAGGGGCCATTGGGGAAGTAAGAGCGCTGTGGCAAAAACATGGACTCGCTGTGAAAAGCGGGTGGACGCACCAGGCTACCAGACCACCAGGGCCAAATGCCAGCTATGGCGCGCAATAGCGTGGACTTGCCGCTACCAGACTCGCCCTGAATACACCACGCTTGACCAGGCTGGACCTGCAGGTTCAGTGGCGCGGCCAGGTTGCTGTCGTTGGGCAGTTTGAGTTGCAAGTTGGTGGCTCGCAACTCGGCTGCCTCACCCACGGTATGGCCTTGCTCGTCGTTGGCGGCTACCGTTTGCATGGCGTCTTCAAACAAGGTGAGTCGGTCTGTGGTGGCGCGCCAGCGGGCCAGTGCGTCGTAGCTATCGACAAACCAGCTTAGGCTGTCTTGCACCCGGCCAAAAGCCGACGATATTTGCATCAGTTGGCCCAACTGGATGGCGCCGCTGAAGAAACGCGGTGCTGCAACAAAAAACGGAAACACCACCGCCAGCTGGTTGAAGCTCACGGTAAACCACGTCAGCCGCTTTTGTGCCATCAGCAGTTGCAAGTAGTTGGACAGCACCGCGCCAAAGCGCCTGTCCAAGCGGCTTTGCTCCACAGCCTCGCCTTTGTCCATGGCCACAGATTCGCTGTATTCACGCAAGCGCACCAAGTGGTGGCGGTAGTCGGCCTCTACGCGCTGTTGGCGAAAGTTCAGGCCAATCAGTGGGCGGCCAATGTAGTGGGTGAGCACGCTGCCCACCACGCAGTACAGCAGTGCCATCCACACCATAAAGCCTGGGATTGTTACGGCGGTGCCAAACATGTAAAACGAGAAGCCACCAGACAGCGTCCACAAAATGCCCACAAAGCTCACCAGGGTCACCACGGCGTTGAGCAAGCCCATGGTGAGACTGACTGAGTAGCTTGTAAACAGGTTGAGGTCTTCGTGAATGCGCTGGTCCGGGTTGTCGGTGGCACTGGTGTCTGCGCTGGCAAAGCGCAGCAACTCCAAGCGGTAAAAAGCGTGTTTGGTGAGCCAGCGCCTGGCATAAAAGTCTGTAAGCCACTTGCGCCAGTGCATCTCCAGCAGTTGCGTGAGGTAGAAGCGGTACACCGCAATGATGACAAAGCCAAAGGCCAACATCAAAAAGCGCTTGAGCTCATACCAAAACACGTCTGCATCGCGGTTTTGCAAGGCGTCGTAAAACACGCGGTTCCACTCGTTGATGAGTACCAGCATGTACACCGCGCCCAGGTTGAGCGCCACAATACCGGCCAGCATGGCGCGTGCGCGCCACTTGTGGTCGGACACAAAGTAGGGCAAGGCCAGTGCCCAAGCCCTGCTCAAAAACCTCGCAAAGTCTGTCCACTTTTGCAGCTGTTTGGCGCGCCACTGTTGAAATGGGGTTGGCTTGGGTTGGCTCATGGTGTGCGGCTTTATGGGTATTTATGTATTGCGTGTGCCACTGGCGACGTGGCCGCTGGGAACATGGCCGGCGGCGGATTCAACGTGACCGGTTTGGTCGTCAAAGAAAAAGTCGGGCTCAAATTCGCGTAAAAATTCGCCCTTGGCCAAGCCGCCTAAAAAGATGGCTTCGTCGATCTCAATGTTCCAGTCCATCAGCGTGCGAATGGCGCGTTCATGCGAGGGTGCGCTGCGTGCCGTCACCAAAGCGGTGCGAATGGCAATGGGCAAGCCGTCTTGTTGCTGGCTGGCTTGTTGCATACGTTGTAGCGCTTCTAGCAGCGGCTTGAACGGCCCGCCTGGCAGCGGCTGGCTTGCGCGCTGGGACTCGTGCTGCACAAAGGCATCCAGGCCTTGCTCTTGGTAAATGCGCTCAGCCTCGTCGCTGAACAACACCGCATCGCCGTCAAAGGCAATGCGTAGTTCATGCGGGTGGGCGTTGGACGCGTGCACAGAGTGCGGGTAGACCTGTGCGGCGGGCACGCCAGCGCCCAGGGCCTCGCGAACGTCGGACAAATGAGTCGATAAAAACAAGTTGGCTTTGAGGGGCTTTAAATACTTCCAGGGCGCACGTCCACGCGTGAAGCTGCCGCGCTGAATGGCCAAGCCGTAGTGTTTGGCTGATCTGAACACGCGCATGCCGCTGACCGGGTCGTTGCGCGACAAAATCACCACCTCAACCGGTTGGGCCTTGGCGTCATTAAAGGCCAGCAGCTTTTGCACCATGGAAAACGCCACGCCAGGCTTGGCCGGTTCCTCCAGGCGGCTGAGTTGCAGCTGCATGTAAGAGCGGTCGTCGCCGTCTTCAAAGGCGCGGTTTTCTTCTTCAAAGTCAAACAGTGCGCGCGAGGATATCGCTACGACTAACTTGCCGTCCAGGGTGTTGGCCATATCAATTGGGCTTTAAAAACAATCTAAAAACAGGGTTATCTGTCTCGTCTACAAAGGGGTAGTCCAGCGTGGTGAGAAATGTTTTAAAGGCCTTGTTATCGCTTTTTGGCACTTGCATACCCACCAAGATACGCCCGTAGTCTGCGCCTTGGTTGCGGTAGTGAAACAGGCTGATGTTCCAGTTGGGTTGCATTAATGACAAAAACGTCAACAACGCGCCTGGACGCTCTGGGAATATAAAGCGCAGCAAGCGCTCGTCGCCGCCTTGGGTGTTGGGCCCGCCAATCATGTGGCGTACATGCTGTTTGGCCAGCTCGTCGTGGGTGAGGTCAAGCGCGTCAAAGCCACTGCGTTTAAAGTGTTTGGCCAGTTTGGGGCTCTCGCCCTTTTTGGTAGACAGGCCTACAAACACATTGGCGCGTTGCGCGTCGTTCATGCGGTAGTTGAACTCGGTCACGTTGTGTGGTCCGCCGGGTAACTCGCCTACCAAGCTCACAAAGCGCTTGAAGCTGCCACGTTCTTCCGGCATGCTGACGGCAAACAAGGCTTCGCTTTCTTCGCCCACGCCTGCGCGCTCAGCCACAAAGCGCAGGCGGTCAAAGTTCATGTTGGCGCCACACAAAATAGCGCCAAAGGTTTGGCCTTTGGTCTTGTGTTTGGCCACATATTGTTTGATGGCGGCCACCGACAAGGCACCCGCAGGCTCAACAATAGAGCGGGTGTCTGTAAAGATGTCTTTGATAGCCGCACACACTGCGTCGGTGTCGACGGTGACGTACTCATCGACCAAGTTGCTGGCCACCCTAAAGGTTTCTGCGCCCACCAATTTCACGGCGGTGCCGTCTGAGAACAGGCCCACATCTGGCAGCGACACGCGCTTGCCGCGTTGACCGATTGCAGCATGGCGTCCGAGTCGTTCATTTGTACGCCAATGACTTTAACGTCTGGACGCACCGCCTTGATGTAGTTGGCCACACCAGCTATAAGGCCGCCGCCGCCAATGGCCACAAACACCGCGTCAAGTGGGCCGGTGTGCTGACGCAGCATTTCCATGGCCACGGTACCCTGGCCAGCAATCACGTCTGGGTCGTCAAAGGGATGCACAAAGGTCAGGCCCTTTTTGTGCTCCAGTTCCACAGCGTGGTTGTAGGCGTCTGTAAAGCTCTCGCCAAACAACACCACCTCGCCACCAAAGCCGCGCACCGCGTCTACCTTGACCTGTGGTGTGGTGGTAGGCATGACTACGAGTGCGCGCGTGCCCAGCCTGCGCGCCGACAAGGCCACGCCTTGTGCGTGGTTGCCAGCTGAGGCGCAAATGACGCCACGTTTGAGTTGTGTGGCACTCAAATGCGCCATTTTGTTGTAAGCGCCGCGCAGCTTAAAGCTGAACACGGGTTGCTGGTCTTCGCGCTTTAGCAGCACGGTATTGCCCAGCTTGGCGCTTAAATTGTGCGCGGTGTCCAAGTCAGTTTCTTTGGCAACCTCATACACCTTGGCATTGAGAATACGGGTGAGGTAGTCGGCAGGCGTTAGCTTTTGGCGTGAGGCTGAAGCGGTGTTTTTGGTGGCTGGCATATTAAAAATCCTTGCGCCAAATCATACGCGCGCTGCGGGGCTGGCTTTGCTGCCTGGATGGCGGCCAAAAAAAGCCCCGAGCTTTGCAGCTTGGGGCTTAATCCACCAGTTTTGAGGAGGTGGAGGAGACAACTTGTTGCGAAAGTACATGTCAGCAGCTCAATGCATTTGACAACTTGCACATCTACAATCGCGATGACGAAATTATAGCGGTATGTTGCTATGCAGCAAATCATTTTTGTATCCGGATGTCGCTTTTATGCAGTGTTTGTCACACCTTGCTGCATGGCGTGGCGCTAGATAAGTAGGAGATCAGTATGGAATGCACAGTTACATGGACGGGCGCGACGGGCACCACATCCAACATGGGATTTGTAGCCGAAACCGGCAGCGGCCACGTGTTGGCCATGGACGGCGCGCCCGATGAGGCCAAGCCGGAAAACGGTGGTGCCAACATGGCCGCTCGCCCCATGGAGACTGTGCTGGCTGGCACTGGCGGCTGCACCGCCTATGACGTGGTGTTGATACTCAAGCGCGGACGCCACAAGGTGACGGGCTGCACCGTCAAGCTCACCACTGAGCGTGCTGAAGCTGATCCCAAGGTGTTTACCAAGATACATATGCATTTTGTAGTGACTGGCATAGACCTGTCTCAAGCCGCTGTTGAGCGCGCTGTGGCTATGAGTCACGATAAATACTGCTCGGCCAGCATCATGCTGGCCAAAACGGCTGACATCACCACCAGTGTGGAGGTGCTGCCAGCGTTTGCTCCCTAACACCTTAGCCCGGCGTTGTCAGAGACCGGCTGCAGCCTTCAGCGCTGCGGCCTTGTCGGTACGCTCCCAGGTGAAGTCGGGCTCGTCGCGGCCAAAGTGACCGTAGGCGGCAGTTTTGCTGTAGATGGGACGCAACAAATCCAGCATTTGAATGATGCCCTTGGGGCGCAGGTCAAAGTGCGCTTGTACCAACTTGGCCAGTTGCTCGTCGGGTATCACGCCTGTGCCTTCCGTGTACACGGTCACGTTCATGGGCTTGGCCACGCCAATGGCGTAGGCCACCTGAATCTGGCACTGACGCGCCAAGCCAGCTGCCACGATGTTTTTGGCCACGTAGCGCGCAGCGTAGGCGGCAGAGCGATCCACCTTGGTGGGGTCTTTGCCACTGAACGCGCCGCCGCCGTGCGGGCAGGCGCCGCCGTAAGTGTCCACAATTATTTTGCGGCCGGTCAAACCACAGTCGCCCTGTGGGCCACCCACTACAAAACGGCCTGTTGGGTTGATGAGGTACTTGGTGTCGGCGGTCACCCAGTCGCTGGGCAACACTGGCTTGATCAGCTCTTCAATGATGGCTTCGTTGAAAGAGGCCTTCATTTTGGTACTGGTTTCGCTTTGGTCGGGGCTGTGCTGGGTAGACAGCACCACGGTGTCAATGCTGTGTGGTTTGCCGTCCACGTAGCGCATGGTCACTTGACTTTTGGCGTCGGGGCGCAAGAAAGGCAAGCGGCCGTCTTTGCGCAGCTGGGCTTGGCGCTCAACCAGGCGGTGGGCGTAGTAGATGGGCGCTGGCATCAGCTCTGGTGTCTCGTCGCAGGCGTAGCCAAACATCAGGCCCTGGTCGCCCGCGCCAATATTCAGGTAGTCGTCGTGGGCGCGGTCTACACCTTGGGCGATGTCGTTGGACTGCTTGTCGTAACAGACCATGACGGCACAGCCTTTGTAGTCAATGCCGTAGTCTGTGTTGTCGTAGCCAATGCGCTGAATGGTATCGCGGGCCACTTGAATGTAGTCCACGTTGGCGTTGGCAGAAATTTCGCCAGCCAATACGACCAAGCCCGTGTTGGTGAGGGTTTCAGCCGCCACGCGGGCGACTGGGTCTTGCTCGAGAATAGCATCCAAAATCGCGTCTGAAATTTGGTCGGCGACCTTGTCGGGATGGCCTTCTGAGACAGACTCGGATGTGAAAAGAAAGTCGTTCGCCATATAAACTCCTGTAAAAGCGAAAAGGTTGGTCGGGCGTTGCCGAGAACCCAATAGCCGGAGTTCGGCGAACGCTTTAGCGGCATTTATGAATCGCCCCGCAAGTTGTTCAGTAACTCGGCGATAGTCGAAATTATAGCCATTGGATGAACAGTGTGTTGACCCGTGTTGTGTTGCGTTTTTTTAAGCTGGCCTCTTACATGCCGCTGTGGCTGCTGCATAACTTTGGTGCGGTACTGGGTGTGTTGCTGTGGCTTCTTGATGCCGGCCATCGCAGCCGCATGCACAGCAACGCCAAGTTGGCGGGCTTGACGGTGCGCCAACGGATTGGTGCCGTGGTCCATGCTGGCTGCATGGTGGCCGAGCTGCCCAGGCTGTGGCTGGGCAAGCCTGTGCCGGTGGTGTGGTGTGGCCTGGACACCTTGCGCGCCGCCGTGCAGACCGGGCACAGCTTGGCCTTGCTCACGCCGCATATGGGTTGCTTTGAGATCAACGCCAAAGCCTATGCACAGGAGTTTGCCCATGCCGGTTTGGCCGATAAAGCCAAGCCCATGACAGTGTTGTTTAGGCCGTCAAGACAGGCGGGTTTACAAGAACTGGTGCGCAGCGCCCGTGAGGGTGACGGGCTGCACGCTGCGCCTACCAATATGGCAGGCGTGAAGCAACTCATGCGCGCCTTGAAAAACAAACAGGCAGTGGGCCTGTTGCCAGACCAGGTGCCACCCAATGGCATGGGTATCTGGAGCAGGTTTTTGGGCCAGCCGGCCTACACCATGACCTTGGGCGCCAAGCTGGCGCAGCAAGCCGACCATGTGCTGTTGATGTGGGGTGAGCGTTTGTCGTTTGGTCGTGGTTTCAAGGTACACGTGATCATGCCGCCCTCAGAATTGCCGGCTGACATTGAGGCCGCCACGCAAGTCATCAATCATTGGGTGGAGTACGTCATTGCCCAAGCGCCGCAGCAATACATGTGGGGCTATGCGCGGTTCAAAAAGCCCAAAGACACACAGCCCTTATGAAGCAACTTTCGGCTTGCTGCCGAAGTTGGGGTGGTTGTTGTGATGTGGGACTGCTGCCGCATGACTGTTCAGCAGCCAAGCGCGCCAAGGTTAGGGGCTTTGAGTTAAGCGCCGTTCAGGACTGGCGCAACATTCGCGATAAGTTGTCTATGACCAATTGGGGCTGCTCGTGTATCAACCAATGAGTGGCGTTGCTCACGGTTTGCAGCTTGAGCTTTGGAACATGCTGGTCCAAGCCTTGCAGCAAGCCTGGCAGCAAAGCGTAGTCTTGCAGGCCCCACAGTACGGTGGTGGGTATGTTCACCTGGGTCAGCTGGTCCGGGATGCTCAAGCTGTTAACGGCATCATGCGCATTGGTTGATGGTCTAAGCGGCGAGGCCCGGTAGTAGTTGCACCCGCCTGTCAAGCCTTGCTGCCATACCGCGCGGTACTGATCTTTGACTGTGTCGCTCAACCAAGCAGGTGCACGCCCTTGTTGATTGTTGAAAAATGGCCACAGCTTGGCAAAGTCGTTGGCGCTCAAGAGTTCTTCGGCGTCTGGGCGTGCCAGGTAGTTCATGTACAAGCTGGCGGCTTGCTGGGCAGGGCTGGTGCGCAACTCTCGCAAAAATGTGGCAGGGTGCGGTGCATTGATGATCATCAAGCGCTGCATCAGCGCTGGTTGGGTGGCGGCTAAGTTCCAAGCCACAGCGCCGCCCCAGTCGTGCGCTATCAGGGCCCGCAAGGGTTTGTTGGCGCTGTAGTGCGCAGCCAAGCATGCCAGGTCGTCTACCAAGTGTTTGGGCTTGTAGGCGTTCACGTCTGCAGGCGAATCAGACTCGGCAAAACCGCGCAAATTGGGTGCCACGCAGGTGTAGCCGCCGTTGGCTGGATTTGAAAAGTGCGCCAGCAAACCATCCCACACGAAGGCGGCCTCAGGAAAGCCGTGCACAAACATCAACACGCCTGCACTGCTGGTCTGTGGTGGTTGGCACACGCGTACCTGCAAGTGGGTGCCGTTGCCGAGGCCAACGCGTTGATGTTGCAGTTGCGCGGTGTATGCCATGTGGTTTTCCCTGTTGTGTTGAGCTGTGGGCGTTGCACACCTTGCGCTGTCAACAGGTGCGCAGCCTGCTAGGCGTCCAAATCCTTGTCTTCATCCAAGTCTGCGTTGCCTTGTTCGCTAGACGACTGGGCGCTGGTCTGCACGCCGTTGCCAGTCCAGCTGTCGTCGTGTGCCCAGCCATGAAGCAATTGCGCCACTTCCGTCACACCTTGTTTTTTTAGCGATGAAAACAATTTCAGTGAGCCGCCGCCTGTTTGCAGTCGCGCAATCGACAAGGCCTTGTTGGCCTCTACCCTTGTGAGCTTGTCTGACTTGGTGAGTAACACCAAAAAGTCCAGACCCAGTTCTACGCGAGGGCGAATCACGTCCAGCAAGATTTCGTCTAGTTCTGTGAGGCCTCGGCGCGGATCGCACAACATCACCACACCGCGCAGGTTGGGCCGGCTGATGAGGTAGTTGGCCATCACGCGCTGCCAGCGCAACTTGGCCTCTTTGGGTACTGCCGCGTAGCCGTAGCCGGGCAGGTCTGCCAGTACGGCGTCGGTTTCGCCGTGTTTGCCCAGCGCAAACAGGTTGATACTCTGTGTGCGTCCTGGCGTTTTAGAAGCAAAAGCCATGCGCCGTGTTTGAGTCAGCGTGTTGATACAGGTGGATTTACCCGCGTTTGACCGGCCTACAAAGGCTATCTCTGGCACGTCCAGCGCTGGCAAGTGTTGCAGCTGTGGTGCTTCGGTTAAAAAACGGGCTGTGTGCAGCCATGCCATCGCGTCTTGTGCGCTGATGCCTTGGTCGGCCAGGGGCGCATCTGCGGGTGGGTTAGTAGGCGTGGAAGCAGTCAAAGTAGGTCCAATTTGGTCGCTCATTGGGGGAAACCCCGGCGAGCCTGAATAGTCATTGTAAAATGATGAGTTACTGTGGGCGTACTGTGTTTGGCAAATCGCCAGGCAAGTCCACTTTGTACAACCTTTCGCAGCCATGTGTGTCACAGCCATGATTCAAGACATGAAATTGTTTGCCTCTACGTTTCGCGCTGCCGCGCTCAGCTTTGCCGTTTTGACATCCAGCGGCGCATTTGCTGCTGAGCCAGCACCCAAGGCGGTCAAACCAGATTTGGCCAAGGGCGCCGCTATTTACAGCCAGATGTGTGTGGCTTGCCACGCCGCTGACGGTAACTCAACGACACCTGCCAACCCCAAGCTGGCTCAGCAACACCCTGAGTACCTGGTCAAGCAGTTGCAAGAATTCAAGTCTGGCAAGCGTGCCAACGCCATCATGGCCGGCTTTGCTGCTGGCTTGTCAGATGACGACATGCGCAATATTGCCTACTGGTTGGCAGATCAAGAAGGCAAGCCAGGCGCTGCCACAGAAAAAGACCTGGTTGTCTTGGGTGAGCGTATCTACCGCGGCGGCATTGCCGAGCGCCAGGTGCCGGCCTGTGCGGGTTGCCACAGTCCTAACGGTGCGGGTATTCCTTCGCAATACCCCCGTTTGAGTGGCCAGCACGCCGACTACACCGCTTCACAGCTGCGTATGTTCCGCGATTCAAGCCGCGCCAATAATGCGGCCATGACGGGTGTGGCCTCACGCATGAACGACCGTGAAATCAAGGCGGTGTCTGACTACATTGCAGGCCTGCGCTAGAGGCAACGGCTAGGTGCTGGTGCTTAAAACCCCAGAAATGCTGGTTATATAAGTTGATAGGCATATTTCACGGCACAATGCGGGAACCAACCGCGTAGACTAGCACTCTCACCGAGGCGGACTTCTTGGATGGCATCCACTGAAGGCCGCCTTTTTTTATGACTGCGTGCCCAGCACGTGGTGACAACAACGCATACCTCTATTTAGGCCAGCACCGCGCATGACCGTTAGTACCGAAGGCATTCAAATCAAGACCAGCAGCGTTTGGTTGCGCAACACCTCTGAGTTGTTGTCATCCATGCGTTTCGCGATTTCGCTGCTCACAGTCATCTGTATTGCCTCGGTGATTGGCACGGTGCTCAAGCAGGCAGAGCCCTACAACAATTACGTCAACCAGTTCGGCCCGTTTTGGGCGGATGTGTTCGACAAGTTGTCGCTGTACACCGTTTACAGCGCCTGGTGGTTCTTGCTGATTTTGGCTTTTTTGGTGGTCAGCACCTCGTTGTGCATCACACGCAATACGCCCAAAATTTTGGCTGATATGCGTCAGTTCAAAGAGGGTATACGCAGCCAAAGCTTGAAGGCGTTCGGTCACAAGGGTGAGAACACCTTGTCTGAGTCATTGCCAGATGCCTCGGCGCGCATTCAGGGCCAACTCAGTCGCGCGGGCTGGAAAGTTAAAACCCAAGACCGCGAAACGCCCAATGGCTTGGGTGTGATGGTGGCTGCCAAAAAAGGTGCCGCCAACAAGCTGGGCTATCTGGCGGCACACAGCGCCATTGTGCTGATTTGTGTGGGCGCCCTGTTTGATGGCGACATGGTGGTGCGCGCTCAAATGTGGTGGGGCGACAAAACGGTGTTTGATGGTGGCGGCATGATTGCGGACGTACCGGCGCAGCACCGTTTATCGCCCAGTAACCCGACCTACCGCGGTAACCTGTTGGTAACAGAGGGTACGCAAGCCAGTACGGCGATTTTGAGTCAGTCTGACGGCGTGGTGCTGCAAGACCTGCCTTTTTCTGTAGAGCTTAAAAAGTTTATTGTCGAGTACTACAGCACGGGCATGCCCAAGCTGTTTGCCAGCGACATTGCCATTCACGACAAGGCCACCGGCGAGGTTAGCGAGCACCGTGTAGAGGTCAACCACCCGGTCAGTCACCGTGGCGTGCAAATTTACCAGTCTAGTTTTGATGACGGCGGCTCTACCATTCGCGCCAAAGCCTATCCGCTGGGTTCTGTTGTGGCGCCTTTCAAGGTTGAAGGCGTTATTGGTAGCAACACCAATTTGAGCCGTGGTGATGAGCAACTAAGCCTTGAGTACACAGGCTTGCGTGTGATCAACGTAGAGAACATGTCTGCAGTGGTGACCGGGCGTGACGCCGGTGCAAATGGCGGCACTGATGTGCGCGCCGTTGACTTGGGCAGCCGCCTGAAAGACCACCTGGGCTCAGGTACCAAAACCACGCGGGATGAAGTACTGCGCAATGTAGGCCCCAGCTTTGGTTACAAGCTGCGTGACGGCGCTGGTCAAGCGCGTGAATTCAACAACTACATGCTGCCCGTGGACGTGGGTGACCAACGCGTTTATCTGTGGGGCGTACGCGATTCACCCGCAGAGCCCTTTCGTTACCTGCGCGTGCCAGTGGACGACACCGACAGCGCGGCTGGTTTTATAGCTTTGCGCGCCGCACTGGCAGACGCCAAGCTCAGAGAGTTGGCGGTGAACCGCTACATGCAAGATGCAGCGCTGGGGCGCAGTGCCCAAGAGCGCGAGGCCTTGCGCGTGTCTGCCACGCGCATGCTTGGCTTGTTCTCGGGTACAGATTCATTTTTGCAGTCCGCGCCCAGTCCCGGCGTGGGTCTAAACGGTGAGCCGTTGAGGGTAGGCGGCTTGACCGCCATGTCGTACTTCCTGGAGCAGGCCGTGCCTGCGGCAGAGCGTGAAAACACCAGTGACGCCATGGTGAGTCTGCTAAACGCCGTGTTGTTCGAGTTGGTGCAAGTCAGTCGCGAGCAAGCCAACCTAGAGCCACTCCCGCGCAACGACACCAGCCAGACATTTTTAAGCCAGGCCGTGCTGGCATTAAGTGACTCGTTCTTTTATCCTGCACCTATGGTTTTTGCCATGGATGACTTTGATCACGTACAAGCCAGCGTTTTCCAAGTGGCCAGAGCACCGGGTAAAACCGTTGTGTATTTGGGCTGCTTGTTCTTGATCATTGGCGTTTTTGCCATGTTGTACGTGCGTGAGCGCCGCATCTGGGTGTGGCTGTCGCCAAATGCTGACGGCAGCACTCAAGCCCAGATGGCCTTGTCGGCCAACCGCAAGACCATGGACGGCGACAACGAGTTTGACCAATTGAAACAACGACTGATACAGGTAGCACCATGACAGCCATCACTCCACATACATCTAACCCGCAAGCAGCAATGCAGCTAGACGAGCCCAGCTTTATGCAGCGCCGCTCACTGGCAGACTGGGTCTTTGCCGCCTTGTTGCTGGTGGCCACCGTGGTGGCCTCCTTTCGGTACCAAGGCGCCATGGACGGCTATGAGCAAGCTATTTTGTGGGGCGCCATGCCTGCAGCCATTGCACTGGGCTGGTTTTGGCGACCTGCGGCCAACACCATGTTGGGCGCTGGCGGCTTGGCGTTGTTAGCCATATGGCTTTACCAGACACCCGAAGGTGCCGATCTGGCCAAAGCCGAGCAGGTATTTTTGTTGAAATATTTCCTGTCCAGCCAGTCAGCCATCTTGTGGATGTGTGTGCTGTTTTTCATGAGCACGGCCTTTTACTGGCTGGGCATGATGCTGTCCAAGTCAGCCGACGCCATGGAGCTATTGGGCTCGCGCCTGGCCTGGAGCGCCGTCATTCTGGCTTTGGTGGGGACCTTGGTACGTTGGTACGAGGGACACCAAATGGGTCCGGACATTGGTCACATTCCAGTGAGTAACTTGTACGAAGTGTTTGTGCTGTTTTGCTGGATGACAGCCATGTTCTACCTGTACTACGAGTCACATTACAAAACCCGCTCCATGGGTGCGTTTGTCATGTTGGTGGTCAGCGCTGGCGTAGCATTTTTGCTGTGGTACACACTCATTCGTGAGGCGCAAACCATTCAGCCGCTGGTGCCTGCGTTGCAAAGCTGGTGGATGAAGGTACATGTTCCAGCCAACTTTGTGGGCTATGGCACCTTTGCCATTGCCGCCATGGTGGCGTTTGCCTACCTGATCAAGCAACAGGCCAACGAGACCAACTGGCTCAAACTCACGCCGCTATGGGTGTTGGGCGTGGTGTTGTGTTTTGAGCCCATTGTCTTCAGGCAATCTACGCAGGATGGCGGCACTGGTTACTGGGTGGTGTACACCGGCATCTCAGCGCTCATGGTTGCTGGCATTTTGTTTGGCCGTAAACGCATTGCAGCGCGTCTGCCCAGCCTGGAAGTGCTGGACGACGTGATGTACAAAGCCATTGCGGTTGGCTTTGCCTTCTTCACCATTGCCACCGTTTTGGGTGCTTTATGGGCTGCCGAGGCTTGGGGTGGCTACTGGAGCTGGGACCCTAAAGAGACTTGGGCATTGATCGTGTGGCTCAATTACGCCGCTTGGTTGCACATGCGCATGATGAAAGGTCTACGTGGCACAGTGGCGTCCTGGTGGGCGTTGGTGGGCTTGGCCATCACCACGTTTGCATTTTTGGGCGTGAATATGTTTTTGTCAGGCTTGCACAGCTACGGCGAGCTATAAAACAGGGCGCCTTCTGAACCTGTAGCGTTTCTTTGGGGCTTTATCCAGGTGGGTGTAGCCCAGCGCGCCCCGGCTGCAAATAAGGTTATCACCACGCCGGCCCAGTGGCTGGCGATTTATTGAGTTGCTAGGAGCCAGGCATGCTGCGTCGTCAAAATAGTCAAGTGTGGTCGGGGGCGGCGTTAGAGCGCGCCGTTACCTCCGAGTCTGCCTACCTACAGCGCCGCCAGTTGCTGGCGTTGGCCGGGCTTGGCGCTACAGGCTTGGCTGCTGGCGCCAACAAGGCATTCGCGCAAACCCGCAGTCCCCAGGTGCAAGCTATCAAGGACTTGGCGTCCACACCTTCAACGGTGGCCGGCGCCCGTGCGACCGACAACGTTGCCCCGTGGAAAGACGCCACCACATACAACAACTTTTATGAGTTTGGCACAGACAAGTCAGACCCTTACGAGAATGCACACACGTTGGTCACCAGGCTGTGGACGGTTAAGGTTGAGGGCCTGGTGGGCAAGCCGCGTACCTTTGACATGGACGATTTGCTGCAGCTCGCGCCCATGGAAGAGCGCATCTACCGTTTGCGCTGCGTTGAGGGCTGGTCCATGGTGATACCGTGGCTGGGCTATTCATTGTCCAAATTGTTAGATCAGGTGCAGCCTCTGGGTAGCGCGAAATACGTGCAGTTTCTAACGCTGGCAGACCCTAAAACCATGCCTGGCCTGCGATACGGTGGCCTGGACTGGCCTTACTCTGAAGGCCTGCGTATAGACGAGGCCATGCACCCACTCAGCATGCTCACAATGGGCATGTATGGCAAAACATTGCCCAACCAAAGTGGCGCACCCGTGCGTGTGATGGTGCCTTGGAAGTACGGTTTTAAGAGCGCCAAATCCATAGTGACCATACGCCTGACCGAGAAGCAGCCTGCAACCGCTTGGAACGAGGCCGCACCGTCCGAGTATGGCTTTTACTCCAACGTTAATCCGGGTGTAAACCACCCGCGCTGGAGTCAGGCAACTGAGCGTCGTTTAGGCGATGGTGGTTTGTTTGCCAAGCGATTACGCACTCAAATGTTCAACGGCTACACAGACCAAGTGGCTGGCTTGTACGCAGGCATGGATCTTACGCGGTACTTCTAATGGTCGGCGTTACCGGGCAAGTCAGTTGGCGACTTCGCCTGCCCGTGTGGGTTAAGCCCGCGGTGTGGTTGGCAGCATTGGCCCCTATGGCCTACTTGGTCTGGGCTTTGCTCAATAACGAGTTGGGCGTTAACCCCGGCGAGGCTTTGATTCGCAGCACGGGCGAATGGGCCTTGCGTATGTTGTGTGTGGTGTTGGCGTTGACGCCGCTGCGTCGTGCACTACATGCGCCTTCTGTGCTGACGCTGCGCCGCTTGCTGGGATTGTTTGTGTTTTTCTATGTCACGGTTCATTTGCTCAGCTACAGCTTGCTGGACATGGGGTTTGATGTAGTAAGCATCTTGACCGACGTGTATGAGCGCCCATTTATCACGGTGGGTGCGGCGGCTTGGTTGCTGCTGTTGACCTTGACTGCGACTTCGCCCAGGGCTGTTGTTAAACGCATGGGTGGCAAGCGCTGGCAGCGTTTGCACAAGACGGTTTACCTTGTAGCGGGCTTGGCGGTGCTGCATTTTTTCTGGATGCGCAGCGGCAAGCAAGACTTTGCCGAGGTGTGGCTTTATGGCGGCATACTGGCCGCGTTGTTGATCAGTCGCTTGCTGCCCAAGCTCGTACTCAGGTCAGCCTTGCAGTCATAGCAGGTGTTCGTTGCGCCACTGGTCTTGTGTGCGCTCACGCTCTCGAATGACAGTGGCGGATTCACCGTCCACCAAAATTTCAGCGGCGCGGTTGCGTGTGTTGTAGTTGCTGGCCATGCTCATGGAGTAGGCACCAGCTGACAACACCGCCAATATATCGCCTGCTTGCACACACAGCTCGCGATCCCGCCCTAACCAGTCACCGCTTTCGCACACAGGCCCTACCACGTCCATGGTGGTGGTCGCTTCAAGCCTGGGGACTACAGGTGCAATCTCGTGGAAGGCTTGGTACATCGCCGGGCGGGGCAGGTCATTCATGGCAGCGTCTACTATGCAAAAGTTTTTTTGCTCGCCGGGCTTGAGGTACAACACCTCCGTTAGGCACACACCAGCGTTGCCAACCAGGCTGCGACCAGGCTCTATAAGTATTTTTCTGTCGCCAAAGCCACGTGCGTCCAGTTTCTGGAACAACGCCGCCCATAACTCGCTGGCCTTGGGTGGTGAGTCGCCTGCGTAGTCAATGCCCAAGCCGCCACCAAAGTCCAAGTGTTGAATGGGTATGCCCTTGGCCTCAACAGCTTGAACAAGGTCTAGCATGCGGTCGGCCGCATCCAGGTAGGGCGCGGTGTCCACAATTTGTGAGCCAATATGACAGTCAATGCCTACCACGCGCAGACCAGGGCAGGCGGCGGCGTATTCATAGGCAGCCACCACATCTGCATGGCCAATGCCAAACTTGTTGCCTTTAAGGCCAGTCGAAATATAGGGGTGAGTTTTGGGATCTACGTCGGGGTTGACGCGCAGGCTAACGGGCGCACGCTGCCCTATGCCCAAGGCCACTTCATTCAGTACATCAAGTTCAGCCAAGCTTTCCACGTTAAAGCAGCCAATGCCCGCGCCCAATGCTTCCACCATTTCTGCGCGGGTCTTACCAACGCCTGAGAAGATGATTGTTTCAGGGTCTGCACCGGCCTTGAGCGCGCGTGCCAGTTCACCGCCGGACACAATGTCAAAGCCGCAGCCCATTTGCGCAAACAATTGCAACACAGCCAGGGAGGAGTTGGCTTTCATGGCGTAGCAAATGCGTGCGTCGCGTCCAGCAAAGCCCACGCTGTAAGCGGCCAAGGCCTCTAGCATGGCCGCTTTGGAGTACACAAATAGCGGTGTTTGATGCTCATGCGCCAAGGCGTTGAGTGCAACGCCCTCAAGGTGTAGCTCAAGTGGACTGTCTGGCGATGTGCTGTCGCGTTGTGACAGGTAAGACAGTTGTGAGCCTTGGGGCAAACGGTGTGACATAAATGGTGCGGCTTTTCAGTGTGGTGTGACTGCGAGAACAGGTTTGCTTGTGGGCTTTAGGGTCAAGCGTAATGACTGGCAGTGGTGTTTGCGCTTGCAGAAGCGGGCAGTGTGAGCGGTCCTTTCTGACCGCAAGCAGTCAGGGAAGACACACAGATCAGCGCAAGGGCGCAAGCGGTAAGACGTTTAAGCATGGTGTTGGTCGCGGCTTGAAAACCACGTAAGCGTTAGGGCAGGGCAGCAAAATTTACAATTGTTGCCACGGCTTTATTGTAATGACGCGCTACAGGCCTCACCAGCTACGAGGTGCACGCTGTTCTCGCCCTAACCCCATACTTTGATTGCGCACTGCCATGACCGACCTTGACTATTTGAATGCTGCTGAACAGGCGCTGGCCGCTATTGAGTTGGCGTGTGACCGTATCAACGATGAAACCGACGCCGATATCGACAACCAGCGCGTGGGCGGCATGATTACGGTGGTGTTTGCCAACGGCAGCCAAATCATTGTGAACCTGCAAAAGCCTTTGCAAGAGATTTGGCTGGCGGCCAAAGCCGGTGGATTTCATTACCGATTGCAAGACGGTGCTTGGTTGGACACCAAAACCGGTCAAGAATTCTTTGCAGACCTGAGCCGCTTGGCCAGTGCGCAGTCTGGTTTGGCGCTTCACTTTGCACCGTAAGTGCGCAGCAAGAGGGCGCAGCGCGCTTACTCTCTGAACAAATTCAGTATGGTTTTCTTTTCTTCTGGCGCCAGTATTTGATCGCCTTTCGGGTCAAATGCAGTGCCGCCTGGCAGCATGCCCAGTGTGCGTATGCTGCTGGTGGGGCCCATTTCGTTGAAGTACCACTCGCCACCGGCTGAAAACACGCCTTCTGGCACCACGGGCGGTTGCTCAGGTACGTCCTCCAGGGCTACGCGCATGTAGTCAATCCAAATGGGCAGGCTTAAGCCGCCGCCGGTTTCACTGTTGCCAAGGTTGCGTGGTATGTCGTAGCCCACCCACACAGCCGCCACGCGCGACGGCTGGTAGCCTACAAACCAGGCGTCTTGTGAGTCATTGGTGGTGCCGGTTTTGCCGTACAAATCCGAGCGTTTGAGCGTGCGCTGCGACTTGGCGGCCGTACCGCTTCGCGCGACTTCCTGCAGCATGTCGCCAACGACAAACGCATTGCGGGACGATAGCACGCGGTTGTCATCGGTGAGCTTGACAGCTGGCGCTTGGTACAAGATGTGGCCACGCTGATCAGAAATACGCGAAATCAGCTGCGGTGGTAACAAGTGGCCGCCATTGGCAAATACGCTGTAGCCTGTGGCCAGTTGCAAGGGCGTAACCGAGCCTGCGCCCAAAGCCATGGTGAGGTAGGGCGGGTGTCGCTTGGCTTCAAAGCCAAAGCGTGTAATCCAATCTTGCGCAGACTGTGGCCCCACCACCTGTAACACGCGAATAGACACCATGTTTTTTGATTGGGCCAAGGCCCTGCGCACGGACATGGGGCCGTCAAACTGGTTGTCATAGTTTTTGGGCTCCCATGGCTCACCGCCTGTTTCCTCTGCGGTGTAAAACAAGGGTGCGTCATTCACTATGGTGCTGGGAGTGATGCCTTTTTCGAGAGCTGCAGAGTAAATAAACGGCTTAAAGCTCGAGCCGGGTTGACGCCATGCCTGGGTCACGTGGTTGAATTTGCTTTTGCCAAAATCAAAACCACCAGCCAAGGCAATGATGTGGTTGTTGGCAGGGTTCAGGCTTACCAGTGCGCCTTCAACCTCTGGTGTTTGCGTAATAGCCCATTCGTCCTTGCCGTGCTTCACCACACGAATAACAGAGCCAGGACGCAAGCGCACCTTGGGCTGGGCGTTGCTCCTAAGAGCTGAGGCTGCAGCCACCAAGTTTTTGCCCTTCATGGTGATGAGCTCGCCGTCTTGGCGCTGGGCCACCACCTCTTTGCTAGACGCTTGCAACACCACCGCGGCCATCAAGTCACCGTTGTCTGGCGCATCGGCCAGTGCTTCATCAATGGCTTCTCCCCGCAGAACGGGATCTTGGGGCAAATCAATATTGCTCTCAGGGCCGCGGTAGGTCTGGCGTGATCCGTAGTCCAGCAAGCCGTTGCGCAAAGCCTTGTAAGCGGCTTGTTGCTCTTTAGAGTTGATGGTGGTGTACACGTTGATGCCACGCGTATAAGCTTCCTCGCCATACTGCGAGAAGATGGCCATGCGTGCCATTTCCGCAGCGTATTCGGCGTGCAGGCTGTCGTCGTTGCTGGGGCGGTTGATGACCAGCTGTTCCATTTTGGCTTCAGCAGCTTGCGCGGCAGTGATAAAGCCGTTGATTTGCATGCGCTCAATGATGTACAGCTGCCTGACGCGCGCGCGCTTGGGGTTGCGAATCGGGTTATAGGCTGAGGGCGCTTTGGGCAAGCCGGCCAACATGGCGGCCTCGGCGATGCTGAGTTGGTCTAGTGGCTTATTGAAGTAGGTGCGCGACGCGGCTGCAAAGCCGTAGGCCCGTCGCCCCAGATAAATCTGGTTCATGTAAATCTGCAAAATCTGTGCTTTGCTCAGTTGGTATTCCAACTTGAAAGTCATCAGTACTTCGTAGATTTTGCGGGTGTAGGTTTTTTCAGCGGACAAGTACACATTGCGTGCCACCTGCATGCTGATGGTGGATGCGCCCTGGCTTTTGGCTCGGCCCAGGTTGGCCAATACAGCGCGCGCCATGCCTTTCATGTCCACGCCGTTATGGTTGAAAAAGTTGGCGTCTTCAGCTGCCAGTACAGCGCGGGTGAGCACCAGTGGTACGTCTTCAATAGGTACAAATTCACGGCGCTCTTCACCGAACTCACCCATTAGCACGTTGTCAGAGGTGTACACGCGCAGAGGTAGTTTGGGGCGGTAATCAGCCAGCTGGCTCACGTCTGGCAAGTTGGGGAACGCCACGGTCAGTGCAAATGCCGCACCTATGACCACGGCAATGCCAAAAGCTGTGCAAAGGCCTACCAGCCACAGCAAACCCTTCAGCACAATGCCGCCTGCGCTGCTCACAGGCTTGGCTTTGCTTGCCTTTTTCTTGGCTTTTGGGCCGCTGGAGGCAGATTGCGTTACGTCGTGAGACGAATCGTTGGTGGGGGGATGTGTGGCCATGCGCTAAAAAAGTTAATGCCTCAATTATAGAAACCCTTGACTTACAGCTGGCAACGGGCATTTGCTGAGTCGCTGTGCCCTTTAAACAAGAGGTGTTGTAGCTGCTGCTTGGTGGCCCAGTAGTGGCTTAATGGCGCTGGATGGTAGGTAAATATACCTATTACTGGCAGTGGCCTGTTATCTATATTGAACTCATACCAATAACTGGCTGCGTACCGCCTTAGCAAACCAGCGTTCGTTATGTTCAGTCGCTTATGCACCTATAAAGCCAAACTGCGCGACATGTTGACGTTGCGTAGCGCCTTTCGGCGGCGGCAGCCCCTGTGGGATGCCAGCGTGAATAAAGCTACAGGCGTTAGCAAGAGCCTTGACGGTGATAGTCCGCCCATTCGCATGCGGTTGTTACTTGATGAGGGGCACTGGGTAGACAGTGAGCTGGCGTTGCCGCTTTGGATGTCTGCTCATGAGGTGCGCACTGAGGTGGTGTTGCACGCGCAATGTGTACATGATGCTGCTGCCGTGTATGTCGACAGTATTGCCAAGCCTTGCGGCCAAGATGGCATGCAGGTGCTCACTGTGTGGTCGGCTGAGCAAGACGTGGTCAATGCAGTTTGGCAACGCTGCCAAACCCTATATGGCCAAGGCCAGCCCTCATGGCAGTTGGTGGGCCTGGCGCCGTACAGCCAGCAGCACACACCCCTCAATATGCTGCCATACAGAGAGCAGGCCGCCGCGCAATACAGCCGAGGGTCTTGGCGACTGCTGGGTGTTAACGCAGCGGCCATTGCTGCAGTGGCGGGTGTTCTTTTATACCCACTCAATGCAAGTGTTGAGGCTGTTGTGCCCGTGCAAGTTGTTACACAGTCGGGTGACGCGCGCGACTTACCCAGTTTGGCCGTCTTGCGTGAGCGGTTGGCACAAGCCACCAGCGCCCAGCAACAACAGGCGGTGCAAGCGGCTCAACAAGTGTGGCAGCTGAGAGTGCTTGCCGCGTTGGCGCGCGACATGACTGCGCATGTAACGGTTACGCAGCTCATGGCCAAGGCTGACCTGATAGAGGTACATGGCCACGCCAGGTCACTACCAGACTTGACTGGTTTTGTAAAAGCTCTGCGCACACGCTGGGGCTATGTCGCGCAGGTGCAACTGCGCGATAGCCAGCAACAGGGCACCGGTGTTTTGGCTTACAGCGTGGATATCAAGCGCAGCTCGCTCACCCAAACGCTTGGTTCACCATGAATTGGGCGCAGCTGAAAGACGTGGATTTATTGGCGCTGCCGTGGGGCCAAGTGCTGGTGTGGCCCAGGCGTTGGCAGTGTGCACTGTTGGGGCTGGTGTGGACCTTGGCGCTGCTGGTGTTGGCCTACGTTTGGTATTGGCCGCAACAAGACTTGTTGGCCCTGCAGGCGCAGCAGCGCGCACAGCGCAAAGCCCAACAAGACAGTGTGCAGGCCAATCTGCGTGCACGCGCCCACCTGTCTCAGCAGCTGGCTGCCTTGCAAGACAGGTCGCAGAACGGCTTGGCCACTCATGCTGACTGGCTGCACCTGCTTGAGCAGCTCACCGCCACGGGCGTGGCGGTGCAGCAATGGCGCAGTCTGGGCCAAGCTCGGCAACAGCTTGTGTTTCAAGGTGACTGGCCAGCTGTTTACCAGGCCTTGTCGGGCTTGTCGCGCGACATGCTGTGGGGCCAACTCAAGCTGCAGCATGTCAGCGACGACTTGCTTCAAGCAAGTCTTGATGTGCAAAGGCATGCCCAAGCCACGGTCTTGTTTGAGGCGAGCCGAGACACCCTGGCATTGGCTTATGCACCTTCACCCTTTGCCGAGCTGGCGAGCGTGTTACCGGATGATCAGCAGCCTGGTGCAAGCGGCGCTGCCATGGCCATGCAAGTACAAGCAATCAACGCGCAGGATTTAAGCAGGACGCCCATGCACGGCAGGTATCAGGCCCAGCGTGAACAGGCGTTGACGCAGCCGCTTTCAAACATGCAGCTGTTGGGGGTTGTGCAAACTGGTAAGGACGCGGTGGCTTTGGTGTTGGCTGGCGGCCACACTTGGCGCGTCAAGTGTGGGCAGCGTTTGGGCGCGCAGGGCCTGCGTGTGCAGCGCATTACCGCTACGGCCGTGCAGCTAGGTCAAGGTCAAACACTGGTTGTGACAGCTCAGAACTGAGTGGGGGTAGTGATGTTGGTATGGAGTGCTTACAACGCCGGTTTACAGGTTTGGCGGCTGCGCCCAGCCAGGTCGCAGATAAGGACGGCAGCAACGCTGTTCGCCTTGCTGGGGTTGGCAGCTTGTCAAACAAGGCCTAACGCAGGCGACCAGGCCTTGATTGATGTGGCCAGCCAGCGTGAGCAGGCTCAGCAATCGGTAAAGGCGTTGAGCGCCCAAGCGTTGCCGCCCGTTGCAGCGCCAACGGTTGACTCGACGCTCGCCAAGGTGGTGCCACCCGAATCTGCCTACGCACTGAAACCTGATGCCCCGCGCTCTGAGACAACAGCGCTCCCAGACCAAGAGCCCAAGCTGACCCTGGACGTCACCAATGCGCCTATTCAGAGTGTGTTGCAGGCTATCGCGCAAGTCGCTGGTGTGAACTTGGTGCTGGCCGACGGTGTAAAGGGGCAGGTGAGCGTGCAGTTGCAAGATGTGGCTTGGCGCGCTGCCTTGCAGGCGTTGCTAAGAGCCAATGACTTGGGCATGAGTCAAGCCGGTGATGTGATGTGGGTGGCACCCAGGGTGCAGATACTGGCCGAGCGGCGTCAACGCTTGCAAGCGCAGCTGGCCGATATAGCCTTGGTGCCGTTGCAAACAAAGGCCTACCAAATGAACTACGCCAAAGCCGTAGACGTGGCAGCCTATTTGACAGGCTCCAAAACCCGCACCAGCGTCAGCAAAGCGAAGGACTCGCCAGATGCCTTGCTGGCCAATGCCCAGCAGCAAGACCAGGGCTTGGGGCTAACAGGTGTGTTGAGCAGCCGTGGCAGTGTGATGCCAGAGCCGCGCACCAACCAGCTGTTTGTCAGTGATGTGCCCAGCAGTTTGGTACGTGTGGCCGAGCTTATTGCGCACATTGACGTGCCTGTGCGCCAAGTGCTGATAGAGGCCAGAATTGTGGAAGCCGATGACAGTTTCAGCCAAGAGCTGGGTGCGCGCCTGGGTGGCGGTGTGGTGCCCAGTGTTGGTGTTGGCCCTGTGCGCGGTGTGATTGGACCCAGCTTTGATGCGGTGTCTGGACAATTGGGTGGTGGCACCACGCCTTTTGTGAACTTGCCCTCAGCTGGCGTGGGTGGCTATCCGGCGGCTAATTTTGCAGTGTCCTTGTTTACGCCAGACGCTACGCGGTTTATCAACCTGGAGTTGTCGGCGCTGGAGGCCGACGGGCGCGGCGTTATTGTGTCCCGTCCCAGTATCGTCACGGCCGACCAAGTGAAAGCGCTTATTGAACAGGGCACCGAATACCCTTACCAGTCCACGACCAGCAATGGCGGCTCATCGGTGATGTTTAGGCGTGCGACGCTGCGCTTGGCCGTGGTGCCACACATCACGCCGCATGGCCAAGTCATGCTCAGCGTTGACATCAACAAAGACAGCAGAGGCGAGACCACCGCGCAAGGTGTTGCCATCAACACCAAGCATGTGCAAACGCAAGTGTTGGTAGATAACGCGGGCACGGCGGTGATAGGCGGTATATTTGAGCGCTACGACAGGAACGCCGACACCAAAGTCCCGTTACTGGGGGACTTACCGGGACTGGGCGTGTTGTTTCGCAATCGATCAAGCCGGTCTGACAAGTCGGAGATGCTGGTATTTTTAACGCCGCACATTTTGCAGGCCCCACGCACCAAGCGAGAAACTATTTCCACGCTTGGCGGCTACGGACGGGGAGGGTCTGTAAACTAGGCAGTCCCATTTTTAAAAGTTTAGCCACTGGTCACCATGTCTGTTATTGCGATTGTCGGCATGCCTGGATCTGGCAAAACAACGGTGGGCAGGCATTTGGCCAAGCGCCTCAACTTGCGCTTTGTAGACAGCGATCACGAAATTGAACGTGAGTTGGGCTGCTCTATCAAGCAGTATTTTGAGGTGGAGGGTGAGCAAGCCTTCAGGGACGTTGAGCAGCGCGTAATTGCCGATTTGTGCCAGCACCCACCCACAGACGGATTTGACGGCACAGTCATAGCCACTGGTGGTGGCGCGGTGTTGCGCAGTGACAACCGCCATGCGCTGCGTGCCCATGCATGGGTGGTGTACCTGCGATCTAACCCGCTGGAGTTGGCCAAGCGCTTGCGTTTTGATAAATCCCGCCCGCTGCTGCAAGGCGGCAATGCCGCCAGGCGCTTGCAAGACTTGTTTGCTCAGCGCGATGGTTTTTACAAAGAGACGGCGCACTTTACCGCTGACACAGGTCGCCCCAGTGTGCACATGCTGGTGAACACCATTGCCATGCAATTCGAGATGCGCGGCCTCACGCAGTGAGTTAAACACCCACATACAACTACCAGCTTATTTCTCATGACCATTCAATCAACATTGCCCGCATTTTCAGCGCAGTTGCCTGCCAAGGGTTTGGTGCGCATTGACTTGGGCGCGCGCAGCTATGACATACACGTGGCCGACCACGCCTTTGCCAATGCTGCGTTTTGGCAAGGTTTGCCTGCGGCTCAAACCGCCATGGTGGTGAGCAACACCACGGTAGCGCCTTTGTACTTGCAAGCACTCACTGATGCCATTGCGCCGCATTACAAGCGCGTGCTGTCGGTGGTGTTACCCGATGGCGAGGCGCACAAGGATTGGCAGCATGTGCAACTGATATTTGACGCGCTACTGTCTCAGCAATGCGACCGCAAAACGGTGCTGTTCGCATTGGGTGGTGGCGTTATCGGTGACATGACAGGCTTTGCAGCCGCCAGCTACATGCGCGGCGTGCCGTTTGTGCAGGTGCCCACCACGCTGTTGTCACAAGTCGACTCGTCCGTGGGCGGTAAAACTGGTGTGAACCATCCACTTGGCAAAAACATGATTGGCGCCTTCTACCAGCCTGCGCGTGTGGTGTGTGACCTCAGTGCGTTGTCCACCTTGCCTGCACGCGAGATGAGCGCTGGTCTGGCTGAGGTGATCAAGTATGGTCCCATTGCCGACATGGCGTTTTTTGACTGGCTGCAAGTCAATATGGCCAAGCTGCGCGCGGGTGACACAGCGCTATTGGCTGCAGCGGTGCAGCGCAGCTGCGAGATCAAGGCTTGGGTAGTGGCGCAGGATGAGCGCGAAGCCGGCATACGCGCCATTCTCAATTTTGGCCATACCTTTGGCCACGCTATTGAGGCTGGTATGGGCTATGGCGCGTGGCTGCATGGTGAGGCCGTGGGATGCGGCATGGTCATGGCAGCGCACTTGTCGCAGCGCTTGGGCTTTGTTGATGCGGCCTATGTGCAGCGCTTAACCGATTTGGTGCGGGCTGCAGGCTTGCCCACCATGGGCCCTCGTTTGCAAAATGCACGAGGCGACAGCTCAGCTGATATTTACTTGGGTCACATGCGCGTGGACAAAAAAGCTGAGGGCGGCCAGGTGAACTTTGTATTGGTACAACGGGATGGCTTGGCCACCATAGCTGCTGCAAACGACGCCTTGGTACGTGACGTTCTTGACCAAACCTGCGAAGCGGCGCTGAGCTAAGGCCCAGCAGCAGCTGCATGCAACAAGTGCTAGCACCCTACGCCAGCCACCCAGAGATGAGCCGGGGGCGTTTGTTTGCCCAAGTCGCGGCGCTTACACGCAACGACTACCAGCGTGACCGCGACCGCGTGATTCACAGCAGCGCGTTTAGGCGCTTGGTCTACAAAACCCAGGTGTTTTTAAACCACGAAGGCGACTTGTTTCGTACCCGCTTAACCCACTCGCTGGAGGTTGCTCAGTTGGGGCGCAGTTTGGCGCGTAGTTTGGGGCTTCATGAAGACCTGGTGGAGGCCATAGCCTTGGCTCACGACTTGGGCCATACGCCTTTTGGCCATGCCGGCCAAGACGCCCTAGATGCCTGTATGCGCGGTCTGCAATCCGGACCAGACGCCACAGGGTTTGAGCACAACCTGCAAAGCCTGCGCGTGGTCGATACGCTTGAGCGGCGTTACCCAGAGCATGACGGCCTGAATCTGACGTTTGAGACACGCGAAGGTATTTTGAAACACTGCTCGGCTGGCAACGCAAGGCGACTAGAAGCCATACGCCCCAACGATGTGGGTGCTAGGTTTTTGAATGGCACAGTGCCAAGCCTGGAGGCTCAGCTGTGCAACTTGGCCGACGAGATTGCTTACAACGCCCACGACGTAGACGACGGTGTGCGCTCTGGCCTGATTGACTTTGAACAATTGCAAGCGGTGGAGTTGGTGGCCCAGCACACAGCGGACACGTTGCGCGCCCATCCCAAATTAACGGGGCGGCGCTTGTTGGCTGAGACCATACGACGCATGCTCACGGCCCAAGTGTTTGATGTGCTGACACACACCAGCCAAGCGCTCAAAGACAATGGCATTGCCAGCGCGGATGATGCGCGCAGACACGGTAAAGCCCTGGTGGGTTTTAGCGCCCACATGCGCAGGTGTTCAATCGAGTTAAAGCAATTTTTGTTTGCCAATCTGTACCGCCATCGGCAAGTGCAAGACACCACCAGCGTGCCAAGCAAGTGGTGGCTGACTTGTTCGTGGTGTACATGCAAGACGCCACTGCCATGCCCGAGCATTACCAAAGCTATGCCAGGCATGAGCGCGCAGTAGCTGACTACATCGCCGGTATGACGGACCGATTTGCCATTCAGTCGCATGTGCGCCTGACTGGGCAACGGTTGTTCAATAGCCTGGAAGGCACGCATGGCTAGGCTGCCAAGGTTGGCGGTGCCAGGTTTTGCCCACCATGTGATGGTGCGCGGCAATAACCGTCAGGCTATTTTTGTTGACGATGCCGACAGGCTCAAATGGCTGGAACTACAGGCCAAGTTCGCCAGAGAGTTTGAGGTGCAGGTCCACGCCTATGTGTTGATGGACAATCACGTGCATTTGCTGGTTACGCCCACCACAGATCAGGGCTTACCCAAGTTCATGCAGTTTGTGGGGCGTCAATATGTCAGTTGGTTTAACCGTCGTCACAGCCGTACAGGCACCTTGTGGGAGGGACGCTACAAGTCCAGCATCATCCAGTCTGAACGCTACCTTCTTAATTGCATGATTTATATGGATTTAAATCCCGTGCGCGCCGCCATGGTGAGCCACCCCGCTGCCTATCCTTGGTCCAGTTACATGCACTACGCGGGCATGCAGGTTGACAACGCGCTCACGCCTCATCCGCTGCAATGGAACCTGGGCAACACGCCTTTTGCCCGAGAGGCTTCTTACAAGGCCTTGGTGGCTGCGGGCTTGGCCAACAGCGTGGCCAATCAGCTCACAGACTACACCTTGAAGTCGTGGGCTTTGGGTGACACTCGCTTTATAGAAAGCTTGCAATCCAAAACACCTAGACGCTTGTCCAAAGCCTCTGCCGGGCGTCCATTCAAAAAAACGGTAGCGTAAAAAACAATAGATTGTTGTTTTGTTTGATTTATTAGATGTGTCCCTAATTAAATAACTGAATCAGTTTTGAAAAATTAATTGGGATCTGACCCTAATTGTTTGTGTTGATGAGACTGGGGTTTGCCCTTATGCTCGTCAGTATTGCAAAAAGCTATCAGGAGTTGAGCGTGGAACAACAAAAAAACATTGATTTGGCCTTGAGTGAGGCGGCACGGGTTGGTTTGTATGACAGGGCCATGGAGCACGACGCTTGTGGTGTGGGTTTTGTCGCGCACATCAAGGGTCAAAAAAATCACGCCATCGTCACGCAGGCGCTGCAGATTCTTGAAAACCTGGACCACCGCGGTGCGGTGGGTGCGGATGCTTTGATGGGCGACGGTGCCGGTTTGCTCATTCAGTTGCCCGACACCTTGTACCGCGAAGAAATGGCCAAGCAGGGCGTTACCCTGCCACCACCTGGTGAATACGGGGTGGGCTTGGTGTTTTTGCCAAAGGAAAATGCGTCTCGCTTGGCGTGTATCCAAGAGATGGAGCGCGCCATCAAGGCAGAAGGCCAAGTGCTGCTGGGCTGGCGCGACGTGCCTGTGAACCGCGACATGCCTATGTCGCCCACTGTGCGCGATAAAGAACCCATCATGTGCCAAGTGTTCATTGGCCGCGGCAACGACGTGATTGTGCAAGACGCGTTAGAGCGCAAGTTGTACGTCATTCGCAAAACCGCCAGCGCCAATATCCAGCGCTTGAAGCTGACGCACTCCAGCGAGTACTACGTGCCCAGCATGTCTACCCGCACCATTGTGTACAAGGGTTTGTTGCTGGCCAACCAAGTGGGCGAGTACTTCCTGGACTTGCAAGACCCACGCTGCACCTCGGCCTTGGGCTTGGTGCACCAGCGTTTTTCTACCAACACCTTCCCAGAGTGGCCATTGGCCCACCCTTACCGCTATGTGGCGCACAACGGTGAGATCAACACCGTGAAGGGTAACTTCAACTGGATGCGTGCACGCGAAGGCGTGATGAGCTCTCCCGTTCTGGGCGACGACTTGAAAAAGCTCTACCCCATCAGTTTTGCAGACCAGTCAGACACCGCCACGTTTGACAACTGTCTTGAGCTATTGACCATGGCGGGTTACCCCATTGCGCAGGCCGTGATGATGATGATTCCGGAGCCATGGGAGCAGCACGCCACCATGGACAAGCGCCGTCGCGCGTTTTACGAGTACCACGCCGCGATGATGGAGCCGTGGGACGGCCCAGCCTCTATCGTATTTACTGATGGCCGCCAAATTGGTGCCACGCTAGACCGCAATGGCTTGCGCCCATCGCGCTACTGCATCACCGACGATGACATGGTCATCATGGGCTCAGAGGCGGGTGTGTTGCCAGTGCCAGAGGCTAAGATTGTGCGCAAGTGGCGCTTGCAGCCGGGCAAGATGTTTTTGATTGACCTTGAGCAAGGTCGCATGATCAACGACGAAGAGCTCAAGGCCGGCTTGGCCAACGCCAAGCCTTACACGCAGTGGATTGAAAACCTGCGCTACAAGTTGGACGAGGTTGAGGCCAACGAGGCGCCAGCACCTGTGACAAAGCCGCTAGACCAGCGCGCGCTGTTGGACCAGCAACAAGCCTTTGGCTACACCCAAGAGGACATCAAGTTTTTGATGAGCCCTATGGCTGCCAACGGCGAAGAGGCCCTGGGCTCAATGGGCAACGACAGCCCATTGGCTGTGTTGTCTGACAAAAACAAGCCGCTGTACAACTACTTCAAGCAGCTGTTTGCGCAGGTGACCAACCCACCCATTGACCCCATTCGCGAAGCGATTGTGATGTCGCTGGTGTCGTTTATTGGCCCCAAGCCCAACTTGCTGGACATCAACCAAGTCAATCCGCCCATGCGTCTTGAGGTGAAGCAGCCTGTGCTGGATGTCGCCGACATGGACAAGTTGCGCCACATCGACCAATACACACACGGTAAATTTCGCAGCCACACACTGGATATCACCTATCCCGTGTCCTGGGGTAGTGAGGGCGTAGAGGCCAAACTGGCCTCACTGTGCGCCGAGGCGGTTGATGCCATTCGTACCGGCAGCAATATCTTGATCGTGAGCGACAAAGCCATGTCGGCCACACAAATCGCCATACCTGCGCTGTTGGCTATGTCGGCTGTTCACCAG
This sequence comes from Comamonadaceae bacterium M7527, assembly GCA_021044545.1. Lineage (NCBI taxonomy): Bacteria > Pseudomonadati > Pseudomonadota > Betaproteobacteria > Burkholderiales > Comamonadaceae > Comamonadaceae bacterium M7527. The sequence continues at coordinate 1,385,216 of CP087990.1, read as the reverse complement.
CACTTGGTGCGCGAAGGCTTGCGCACATCAACAGGCTTGGTGGTTGAGACTGGCTCTGCGCGCGAGGTGCACCACTTTGCCGTATTGGCTGGTTTTGGTGCCGAGGCGGTTCACCCCTACCTGGCCATGGACACACTGGCACAGTTGCACGCCAACTTGCCAGGCGACTTGTCCGCCGAAAAAGCCATTGCCAACTACGTCAAGGCGATTGGCAAGGGCTTGTCAAAAATCATGTCCAAAATGGGCGTGTCAACGTACATGAGTTACTGCGGTGCTCAGTTGTTTGAGGCCATTGGTTTGAACGCGGCGTTCATCAAACAATACTTCAGCAACACACCCAGCCGTGTAGAGGGTATTGGCGTGTTCGAGGTGGCGCAAGAAGCGATTCGCATGCACGAATTGGCATTTGGTAACGCTCCCGTGCTGGCCAACATGCTGGATGCTGGCGGCGAGTACGCGTGGCGCAGCCGCGGCGAAGAGCACATGTGGACACCAGACGCGATTGCCAAGTTGCAGCACAGCACACGTGCCAACAACTGGAACAGCTACAAAGAGTACGCACAAATCATCAACGACCAAACCCGTCGCCACATGACTTTGCGCGGCCTGTTTGAGTTCAAGCTAGACCCGGCCAAAGCCATCTCGGTTGATGAGGTCGAGCCAGCTGCTGAAATCGTCAAACGCTTTGCCACCGGCGCCATGTCCTTGGGTTCTATCTCAACCGAGGCGCACGCAACCCTTGCCGTTGCCATGAACCGTATTGGCGGCAAGAGCAACACAGGTGAGGGTGGTGAAGACCCGGCGCGCTACCGCAATGAGCTCAAAGGCATACCGATAAAGAGCGGTGAATCACTGCGCTCCATCATTGGCGAGTCGCGCGTTGAGGTCGATGTGCCGTTGTTGGCGGGTGACTCCCTGCGCTCACGCATCAAGCAAGTCGCATCGGGCCGTTTTGGTGTGACGGCTGAATACCTGAGCAGCGCGGACCAAATCCAGATCAAGATGGCGCAAGGTGCCAAGCCTGGTGAGGGTGGCCAATTGCCAGGCGGCAAGGTCAGCGAGTACATTGGTGCGCTGCGCTATTCGGTGCCAGGCGTTGGTTTGATTTCGCCACCACCCCACCACGACATCTACTCCATTGAAGACTTGGCCCAGTTGATTCACGATCTCAAAAACGTGAACCCAGCCGCCAGTATTTCTGTGAAGCTGGTCTCGGAAATTGGCGTGGGCACTATTGCCGCAGGCGTATCGAAAGCCAAGGCCGATCACATCGTTATTGCCGGCCATGACGGCGGCACTGGTGCCTCACCCTGGTCGTCTATCAAGCACGCGGGCAGCCCCTGGGAAATCGGTTTGGCCGAGACCCAGCAAACCCTGGTGCTCAATCAACTGCGCGGTCGTGTCCGCCTGCAAGCCGACGGTCAAATGAAGACTGGGCGCGACGTGGTCATCGCGGGCTTGTTGGGTGCCGACGAAGTGGGCTTTGCCACCGCACCGCTGGTGGTAGAGGGCTGCATCATGATGCGCAAATGCCACCTCAACACCTGCCCGGTAGGCGTGGCCACACAAGACCCTGTGCTGCGTAAAAAATTCTCTGGCCAGCCAGAGCATGTGGTGAACTATTTCTTCTTTGTAGCCGAAGAGGCGCGCCAAATCATGGCGCAGTTGGGTATTCGCACGTTTGACGAACTCATTGGCCGTGCTGATTTGCTGGACATGCGCCAGGGCATAGAGCACTGGAAGGCCAAAGGTCTGGACTTTTCCCGCCTGTTCCACATCCCCAATGTGCCCGCGCACGTGCCACGCTTGCACGCAGACGTACAAGACCATGGCTTGGACAAAGCCTTGGATGTGCGCTTGATTGAGAAATCAAAAGCAGCCATTGAGCGCGGCGAAAAGGTCAAGTTCATGGATGTGGCGCGCAACGTCAACCGCACTGTGGGCGCCATGCTGTCGGGCGAGCTGGTCAAGCACCACCCTGAGGGTTTGCCAGACGACACCATCCACATCCAGCTTGAGGGTACAGGTGGTCAATCATTTGGCGCGTTCCTGGCCAAAGGTATCACCATGAACCTCATTGGTGAGGCCAACGACTACACCGGTAAAGGTCTTAGTGGCGGGCGCATCATGGTGCGTCCAAGCCTGGACTTCCGTGGCCGCTCAGAGCAGAACATCATCGTGGGCAACACTGTGATGTACGGCGCCACCACCGGTGAGGCCTTCTTTAGTGGTGTGGGTGGTGAGCGCTTTGCTGTGCGTTTGTCTGGTGCCTCCGCTGTTGTCGAGGGCGTGGGCGACCATGGCTGTGAATACATGACGGGCGGTACCGTGGTGGTATTGGGCGTCACCGGGCGCAACTTTGCCGCTGGTATGAGTGGCGGTGTGGCCTATGTGTACGACGAAGACGGTTTGTTCAATACCCGCGCCAACACAGCCATGGTGAGCTTGGACCGTGTCTTGTCAGACGCCGAGCAGCGCGCCAGCGTTGACCCTAGTATTTGGCACCGAGACCAGACAGACGAGGTGCAGCTAAAGGCCATGCTGGCAGACCACTTGCGCTACACCGGCTCACGCCGTGCACGTGAGTTGCTAGACAACTGGGACGCAGCGCGTGCCAAGTTTGTCAAGGTCTTCCCGCATGAGTACAAACGCGCCCTGGGCGAGTTGCACGCAGCCAAAGTGGCCGCGAGTGCAACCACCAAGGCCAAAACTGGCGCAACTGCATAAGCGGCATACAGGAGAACAATAATGGGAAAAATTACTGGATTTATGGAATTTGAGCGTTTGGAAGAGGGCTACGCAGCCCCCAAGGAGCGCCTGAAAAACTACAAAGAGTTTGTGATCGGTCTGGACGATGCAGGTGCCAAACAGCAGTCTGCGCGTTGTATGGACTGCGGCACACCGTTTTGCAACAACGGCTGCCCTGTCAACAACATCATCCCTGACTTCAATGAGTTGGTGTTTCAGGGTGACTGGAAAAACGCCATTGACGTGCTGCACAGCACCAACAACTTCCCCGAGTTCACAGGCCGCATTTGCCCAGCACCCTGCGAAGCCGCTTGTACGCTCAACGTTAACGACGACGCGGTAGGCATCAAGTCTATCGAGCACGCCATCATTGATCGCGCTTGGGCCGAGGACTGGGTGGTGCCACAAGTCAATAACCACAAAACGGGCAAGCGTGTGGCTATAGTGGGTTCCGGTCCAGCCGGTCTGGCCGCGGCACAGCAGTTGGCGCGTGCGGGCCATGATGTGACCGTGTTTGAGAAAAACGACCGCGTGGGTGGTTTGCTGCGTTATGGCATTCCTGACTTCAAAATGGAGAAGTCGCACATTGACCGTCGCGTTGAGCAAATGAAGGCCGAGGGCGTTGTTTTTAAAACCGGCGTCCTGGTGGCCAATATGCCCAAAGACAGTGTCGTGACCAACTGGTCTAAAGAGACGGTAAGCCCAGAGGCTTTAAAGGCCGAGTTTGACGCGGTGTTGCTGTCAGGCGGCTCAGAGCAGTCGCGTGACTTGCCCGTACCCGGTCGTGATTTGAGCGGCGTGCACTTCGCCATGGAGTTTTTGCCCCAGCAAAACAAGGTGAACGCGGGCGACAAGCTCAAGGACCAGCTGCGCGCTGACGGCAAGCACGTCATCGTCATTGGTGGCGGCGACACCGGCTCTGACTGTGTGGGTACCAGCAACCGCCATGGTGCAGTTTCTGTGACCCAGTTTGAGTTGATGCCCCAGCCGCCAGAGGTTGAAGACAAGCCCTTGGTGTGGCCATACTGGCCCATCAAGATGCGCACCAGCTCCAGCCACGAAGAGGGTTGCGTGCGTGAGTTTGCCATTGCCACCAAAGAATTCGTGGGTGAAAAAGGCAAAGTCACAGGCGTTAAAACCGTGCGCCTGGAGTGGAAAGACGGCAAGATGACCGAAGTTGCTGGCTCTGAGCAATTGCTAAAGGCCGACCTGGTGTTGTTGGCCATGGGCTTTGTCAATCCCGTGGCGACCGTGTTGGACGCCTTTGGTATTGACAAAGACGCTCGCGGCAATGCCCAAGCCGGGGTTGACGAAGAGGGGGGTACACCACCAACGTGGACAAGGTGTTTGCAGCTGGCGACATGCGACGCGGCCAAAGCTTGGTGGTCTGGGCTATTCGTGAGGGCAGGCAAGCGGCTAGGGCTATTGACCAGTACCTCATGGGCAGCAGTGTTTTGCCGCGATAATAGCCATATAGTTGTTTGGTGTTATTCGTGGTGGCCGGTGCTGTACTATTTGTTGTAACAGCGCCACTGGCAACGTTTATCATCATGATGACTGCCCATTACCAAGTGTGTTGGTGGTGGGCTTTATTATTTGGGTTACCGTGTCGCAAACGCCAGCTATCAGTTTCAGCCATGTCAGCTTCGCCTACAGCGAAGACGCGTCTGCACGCCGCATTTTGGATGGTGTTGACATAGACATACCCCAGGGCAAAGTCACCGCGCTCATGGGCGCATCAGGCTGCGGCAAAACCACGCTGCTGCGCCTCATCAGCGGCCAGTATCGGGCGTTGGGGGGTAGCGTCAAAGTGTTGGGCCAGGATGTGGCCCAACTCAGCCACAAGCAGCTGTACGCTGCACGCAGGCAAATGGGCATGTTGTTCCAGTTTGGTGCTTTGTTCACAGACATGTCTGTGTTTGACAACGTGGCGTTTCCGCTGCGCGAGCACACCAGGTTACCCGAGGTAATGGTGCGCGACATTGTGCTGATGAAGCTCAACGCCGTTGGTTTGCGCGGTGCGCGCGATTTGATGCCCGCTGAAATTTCTGGCGGCATGGCCAGGCGTGTGGCGCTGGCCAGGGCCATCGCACTGGACCCGGCGTTGATGATGTTCGACGAGCCCTTTGCCGGGCTGGACCCTATTTCTCTGGGAACAGCGGCCAAGCTCATACGCGAGCTCAATGACGCGCTGGGCATGACGTCTATTGTGGTGTCTCACGATGTAGAGGAAACCTTTGGCATTGCTCACCACGTGGTGATATTGGCCAACGGCAAAGTTGCGGTGCAAGGCACGCCGCAAGCGGTGCGCCAATGTGCCGACCCGCTGGTGCAGCAGTTTATTGGTGGCAGGGCTGATGGCCCTGTGCGCTTTCACTACCCCGCACCGGGCGTGCAAGCAGACCTGCTGGGAGCGTCATGATTGGTTTTGCCGCCAGTATTGGTTTTGGCGTTCGCCGCAGCCTGGCCAATATGGGCTATGCCTTGCGACTGCTGTTGGTGCTGCTCAAAGAGTCGGTGCTGGCACTGAAGCGCCCACGCTTGATCGCTGACCAAGTGCATTTTTTGGGCAATCACAGCTTGGCTATTATTGGCGTGTCTGGCTTGTTTGTCGGCTTTGTATTGGGCTTACAGGGCTACTACACCTTGCAGCGTTATGGTTCATCAGAGGCTTTGGGCTTGCTGGTGGCGCTGAGCTTGGTGCGCGAGCTGGGGCCTGTGGTGACGGCCCTGTTGTTTGCGGGGCGCGCCGGCACGGCGCTTACTGCCGAGATAGGCCTGATGAAAGCAGGCGAGCAGCTGGCTGCCATGGAAATTATGGCGGTAGACCCTGTGCGCCGCATATTGGCACCGCGTTTTGTGGGTGGCCTGATAGCCATGCCCATATTGGCGGCAGTCTTTAGTGCCGTGGGCATTATTGGTGGCTGGTTGGTGGGCGTGGTGATGATTGGCGTGGATTCGGGTTCGTTTTGGAGCCAAATGCAAAGCGGTGTCGATGTATGGCGTGACGTAGGCAACGGTGTCATCAAGAGCATGGTCTTTGGCTTGGCCGTTACCTTTATAGCCTTGTTACAGGGCTATGCCGCGTCCCCTACGCCAGAAGGCGTGTCAAGAGCGACTACGCGCACGGTGGTGGTGGCCTCCCTGATGGTGTTGGGCTTGGACTTCTTGCTAACCGCCATGATGTTCAGTATTTAATTTGTGAAGGTCAACTGCGCGTTGTACGCGGTTGTGAGGTGCAGTATGCAAAAGTCAAAAAGTGATGTGTGGGTAGGCTTGTTTGTGCTGATTGGCGCAGCGGCGTTGCTGTTTTTGGCACTCAAGTCTGCCAATTTGCTGCAGCTGAACTTTGCGCCAACCTACCAGGTGAGCGCCAGGTTTGACAACATTGGCGGCCTCAAGCCCAGTGCGGCTGTCAAGAGCGCCGGTGTGGTGGTGGGGCGCGTCAGCGACATCAGCTTTGACACCCAGCGTTTTCAGGCCACTGTCGTTCTTGACATGGACAAGCAATACGCATTTCCTGTAGATAGCTCACTCAAAATTCTCACCAGCGGTTTGCTGGGCGAGCAGTACATTGGCGTGCAAGCTGGGTTTGAAGAAGCCACCTGGGCCAGCGGCGCGGTGGTGACACAGACGCAGTCGGCCGTGGTGCTTGAAAACCTCATCAGCCAATTCTTGTTCAATAACTGCCAGCGGCAAAGACGAGAGCAAGTGATGGGTTGCACGCTGATCAGGCATTTATCAGCCACGTTGTTGTTGCTGACAGCCTTTGTGTTGGGCGGCTGTGCATCTGGCCCCAGCGCCCACGCCCAAGACCCGCTTGAGCCGTTTAACCGCACGATTTACACGTTCAACGATACGGCAGACCGCGTGGTGCTAAAGCCCGTCGCTGAAACCTATCAAGAGGTCACCCATCCTTTTGTGCGCACCACAGTGAGTAACTTCTTTGGCAACCTGGGCGATATCTGGTCTAGCTTGAACGCCGCATTGCAGCTGCGCCCAGTTGAGGCCACAACCAATTTCATGCGTTTTGTCGTCAATACAGGTTTGGGCTTTGGTGGCTTGGTTGACATAGCAACACCCATGGGTTTGACGAAAACCAGCCACGACCTGGGGCAAACCTTTGGCCGCTGGGGCGTGCCTATGGGGCCTTATATCGTGCTGCCGTTTGCGGGCCCATCTTCTTTAAGAGATTCGGCCAGCGGCTACGTCGAGCTCACCGGTAGCGGTGCGACAGAGCCCAACGATGTGGCCACGCGCAACACACTGAAGGTGGTGTCTGTTGTGAACAAGCGTGCCGACTTGCTAGACGCCAGCAACACACTGGATTCCATTGCTTTGGACAAGTACAGCCTGGTGCGCGACGTCTACCTCAAGCGCCGCATCGCTGCTACCCAGCCTATGTGGGTAGAGTCGCCCGCCGCGGATGACTGGGGCGATGCTGTCGGCGACGATGATGCGTGGGAGGCTGCACCCGCGGCTGGTCAGTAATTAAAACAATACAAACAGCTAAGGGTGCCCATGCTCAAAAAACTCAAACAATTGCTCATCCGTTGTGCAGCCACCAGCGCTGTTCTCGTGCTTGGGTGGTTTGCCTTGTCGGCGCAAGCTGGCGTCGAGGCGCCTAACGCGCTGATTGCGCGCACCGCCAACGAAGTGATTGCCTTGGTCAAGTCTGACCCGCAGCTGATGGCTGGCGACGTGAACCGTTTAAAGGCTGTGGTCGATGAGCGCGTCATGCCGCATGTGGACTTTGCACGCATGACAGCCTCGGCGGTGGGCAGGGCTTGGCGGGGTGCCACGCCATCCCAAAAAGAGCGTTTGCAGGCCGAGTTCAAAACGCTGCTGATTCGCACCTATGCAGGCGCTGTTAAGCAGATGAAAGACCGCAGCATAGAAGTCAAGCCTATGCGCATGGTGGACGGCGATACCCGCGCTACCGTGCGTTCTCGCGTGGTGGGTGGCGGCGGCGAGCCCATTCCCATGGACTACCGCATGGTGTTGTCCGATACGGGCTGGAAGATCGTGGACATCAATGTGTTGGGCTTGTGGCTGATCGAAACCTACCGCACCCAGTTCGCCTCGGTTAGCGGCGGTGATGATGTAGATGGCTTGATCAAGGCCTTGGCGCAGCTCAATACAGCTGCCGCGCAACAAGACGTCCAGTAACAGCCATCAGGTGTCACCCATAACCAACGCCATGACCGCCATTGCACTACCCGCCACCATCACGCACGACAATGCGCAATCTGTGTTGTCGGCGCTGAGTCGTCAAATGCCTGCTGAAGGTGTGGTGGGTATTGATGCCGGTGCTTTAGCCAAGTTTGACTCCAGCGCCATCAGTGTGTTGTTGGGGCTGGCGCGCAAGGCACAGGCCCATGGCCAGGTGATTTGGGTGGCCAACTGGCCAGAATTGTTGTGGTCGTTGGTGCAGGCCTATGACGTGGCGCAAGTGCTAGGTCACATGCCTGATCAGATCACGGACCAAATCCCTAGCCAGGCTAATTGAGCTCAAGTCGCGCCCGTTGGGCACGCATTCAACGGGCAGACTAAAATAAGCGGCTAATGTCTGCACTATCCTTTAAAAACGTCTCCAAGACGTACCGAACCGCCAAAGGCGACTTCCAAGCTCTATCTGATGTCAGTTTCGAGATTGGCGAAGGTGAATTTTTTGGTTTGTTAGGCCCCAACGGGGCTGGAAAAACCACTCTCATCAGCATTTTGGCGGGCCTAAGTCATGCCACATCCGGCGAAGTGCGTGTGAACGGCTTTGACGTTGTTAAAGACTACGCGCAAGCCCGCCGCAACTTGGGCGTGGTGCCGCAAGAGCTGGTGTTTGACCCGTTTTTCACCGTGCGCGAAGCGCTGCGCTTTCAAAGTGGCTACTTTGGCATCACCAACAACGACCAGTGGATAGATGACTTGCTGTTGGGCCTGGGCCTTGCAGACAAGGCTGCGTCCAACATGCGTGCTTTGTCTGGTGGTATGAAGCGCCGCGTTCTGGTGGCGTTGGCCTTGGTGCACAAGCCACCGGTGATTGTTCTCGACGAGCCCACAGCGGGTGTGGACGTAGAGCTGCGCCAAACACTGTGGCAGTTTGTGTCGCACCTGAACAAGCAAGGCACCGCTGTGTTGCTGACCACGCACTACCTGGAAGAGGCAGAGGCCTTGTGTTCGCGTTTGGCTATGCTTAAAAAAGGCCAGTTGGTGGCCCTTGAAAAAACCAGTGATTTGCTTGAGCGGGCCTCTACCAGCATGCTGCGTTTCAAGTTGGACACGCCCTTGCCGCCCGCGTTGCAAGCTATTGCCCGTATCACCGGGCGCATTGTGCAACTGCCAGCACCCAACGCGCAAGTGGTTGAGGACATATTGGCCCAGGTGCGTGCGGCAGGTGGTTTGGCCGAGCAAGTAGAGATTCGACCTGCAGACTTGGAAGACGTGTTTTTGGCCGTTATGGAGAAGCAATCATGACCGGCTGGCAAACCCTTTTTTACAAAGAGATTCTGCGTTTCTGGAAGGTGGGCTTTCAAACCGTGGCTGCGCCCGTTCTCACGGCCATGATGTACATGCTTATTTTTGGCCATGTACTGCAAGGCCGGGTGCAGGTGTATGACGGTGTGGCTTACATCGCCTTCCTGGTGCCTGGCTTGGCCATGATGAGCATGTTGCAAAACGCCTTTTCAAACAGCTCGTCCTCGCTGATTCAAAGCAAGGTCATGGGCAACCTCATTTTCTTGATGCTCACACCCTTGTCGCATTGGGCCTGGTTTTGGGCTTATGTGGCTTCCAGCGTGGTGCGCGGTTTGGCCGTGGGTGCAGGGGTTATTGCGGTCACCAGCTGGTACGGCGGCTTGCATCTTGAGTACCCCTTGTGGGTGATCGTCTACGCCGCTTTAGGTTGCGGCTTGATGGGCGCCATGGGCATTGTGGCGGGCTTGTGGGCTGAAAAGTTTGACCAGCTCGCGGCGTTTCAAAACTTTGTCATCATGCCCATGACATTTTTAAGTGGCGTTTTTTACTCTATTCACTCGCTGCCCCCCATGTGGCAAACCGTGAGTCACTTCAACCCGTTTTTTTACATGATTGATGGCTTTCGCTACGGCTTTTTTGGTCACAGCGACGTTTCACCCTGGATGAGCCTAACCGTGGTGGGCGTGGCATTTGTAGTAGTGGGTGCGGTGGCAGAGTACATGCTGCGCACAGGCTACAAAGTGCGTCACTAATCCTTCCCAACCTTGCATGACAAAGACCTGGAACAGACCATGACAGACCAACAGCTACACGACATCATCAGCGCGGGCATGGCCTGCAACCATCTTGAAGTTAGCGGTGACGGACGCCATTGGTCTGCTGTGATCGTGTCGTCCGAGTTTGAGGGCTTGCGCGCTATTGCACGTCACAAGCTTGTGTATGCAGCATTGGGTGGGCGCATACAAACAGATGAGGTGCACGCCCTGTCCATGAAAACCTTTACGCCCAGCGAGTGGGCGCAGCAGGCCTAACAAGTTCTTTAATTCGTTCACATTATTCAGTCGCCAACATGGATCAACTTCGCATCACCGGTGGACAAGCACTCAACGGCAGCATTTCAATTGCGGGTGCCAAAAACGCCACCTTGCCTGAACTGTGCGCTGCACTGCTGAGTGAGCAGCCCGTTACGCTGACCAACGTGCCAGCCCTGCAAGATGTGCGTACCATGCTCAAGCTGATTGAGAGCATGGGGGTGGCCGTGGACAACCGCGTGGCAGACAGCAACTCTGTGGTGCTCAACGCAGGCAGCCTCAATAAAACAGAGGCGCACTACGATTTGGTGAAAACCATGCGTGCGTCTATTTTGGTGCTGGGCCCGCTATTGGCTAGGTTTGGTAAAGCACGCGTCTCGTTGCCGGGAGGTTGTGCCATTGGCTCACGCCCCGTTGACCAGCACATCAAAGGTCTGGAGGCTATGGGCGCGGTGATCACTGTGGCGCATGGCTACATTGAGGCGTCATTGCCAGCGGGCCAAAGCCGATTAAAGGGCGCGCACATCACCACAGACATGGTGACGGTCACTGGTACAGAAAACTTCATGATGGCCGCGGCCCTGGCAGAAGGCGTTACGGTTTTGGAAAATGCGGCGCAAGAACCAGAAATCACCGATTTGGCCGAGATGCTCATCAAGATGGGCGCGCGTATTGAAGGCCATGGCACCAGCCGTATTCGCATTGACGGCGTTGCCAGCCTGGGCGGTTGTGAGCATGCCGTGGTGGCCGACCGCATTGAGACGGGCACGTTTTTGTGTGCTGTGGCTGTGACGGGTGGCGATGTGGTGTTGCACAACGCCAGAGGCGACCACTTGGACGCGGTCATTGACAAGCTGCGCGAGGCGGGTGTGACGGTAGAGTCCGTGGCCCAGGGCTTACGCGTGCAAAGCGCAGGCGCTGCCAGCCTGAAGGCCCAGTCTTTCCGTACCACGGAGTACCCGGGTTTCCCCACCGACATGCAAGCGCAGTTTATGGCGCTGAACGTCGTGGCATCTGGTGCTTCCACGGTGATTGAAACCATTTTTGAAAACCGCTTTATGCACGTGCAGGAAATGCAACGTTTGGGTGCGCACATCACCGTAGAGGGCAAGACTGCGGTGATTGGCGGTGGTGCCAGGCTGTCAGCCGCCCATGTGATGGCTACAGACTTGCGGGCTTCTGCCAGCTTGGTGATAGCCGCGCTTGTGGCCGATGGGGACACCACTGTCGAGCGTGTGTACCACCTGGACCGTGGCTACGACCGCATGGAAGTGAAGCTACGAAGCTTGGGCGCCTGCATAGAGCGCGTGTCTGACAAAGCCAGCTGAGCTGTCCCACTGAATCACTCCAATCAAGAAAGTCTCACATTGATTACGCTGGCCCTGTCCAAAGGACGCATTTTTGACGAAACCCTGCCGCTGATTGAGGCCGCTGGTATTCGTGTGCTTGAAGACCCCAATACGTCGCGCAAGCTGATACTCTCAACCTCACGCAACGACGTACAGGTTGTGTTGGTGCGCGCCAGCGACGTGCCTACTTATGTGGCGAATGGCGGCGCTGATGTGGGCGTGGTGGGCTCTGACACGCTGATAGAGCACCAGTTTGAGACAGGCGGCAATGACTTGTACCAGCCCATAGATTTACGCATTGCCAAGTGCCGCTTGAGCGTGGCTGTGCGTGGCGACTTTGACTACGCCAGTGCGGTTAAGAAAGGCTCGCGGCTGCGGGTGGCCACCAAATACACCCACGCTGCACGCGAATTTTTCGCCCAAAAAGGCGTACACGTAGACCTCATCAAGTTGTATGGCTCCATGGAGTTGGCGCCACTGACTGGCTTGGCTGACGCCATCGTTGACTTGGTGTCAACGGGCAACACGCTCAAGGCCAACCACTTGGTAGAGGTTGAGCATATCGTGGATGTGAGTTCAAGGCTGGTGGTGAATCCGGCCAGCTTAAAGCTCAAGCGTGAAGCGCTACAACCCATTGTGAGCGCCATAGATGCAGCGGTTGGCGCTCGCCAAGCCACATAAATCCATAAGCACCAATACCCCAAAAGGACAGCCCTATTCATGGCCAACGTGTTGAACATACCGGTGGTGCGCACCACAGATAAAGACTTTGAGCAGCGCTTTAACCAGCGTTTGTCATGGTCGGGTGAGACAGATCAAGCCATTGAGTCTCGGGTGTCCGACATCATTGCCGATGTGCGCGCGCGAGGTGATCAGGCGGTACTGGACTTAACAGCCCAATTTGACGGCTTGCAGGCGGCCAGCTTGGCTGAACTTGAAATCAGCCAAGCCGATATGGTCAAGGCATTTGAGGACTTGCCCCGAGTACAGCGTGAGGCCTTGGTGGCAGCGGCTGCGCGTATCAAGCGCTACCACGAGGCACAAAAAACTGCCAACGGCGAGTCGTGGCAATACACAGACGAGCATGGCACTTTGTTGGGCCAAAAAGTCACGCCACTAGACCGCGTGGGTATTTATGTGCCTGGCGGAAAAGCCGCTTATCCGTCCAGTTTGCTGATGAATGCCATACCGGCTCACGTCGCGGGTGTGCAAGACATCGTGATGGTGGTGCCTACGCCCAAAGGCGAGCGCAACGCGCTGGTGTTGGCTGCTGCGCACGTGGCAGGTGTCACGCGTGCCTTCACCATTGGCGGCGCGCAGGCTGTCGCGGCATTGGCCTACGGCACGGCCACCATCGCCAAGGTCGACAAAATTACCGGCCCAGGCAACGCCTATGTGGCCAGCGCCAAGCGTCGTGTGTTTGGTCAGGTGGGCATTGACATGATTGCAGGCCCCAGCGAAATCCTGGTGCTGGCGGATGGCAGCACGCCACCAGAGTGGGTGGCCATGGACTTGTTTAGCCAGGCCGAGCACGACGAGTTGGCCCAAAGTGTGTTGCTAACGCCCGATGCAGACTACGCGCAAGCGGTGGTCAAAGCCATGGACGACTTGCTACCCGGTCAGTCCAGAGCCGCGATCATAGAGCGCTCTATCAACGACCGCGGTTTGGTGGTTGTGACAGCCAGTATGGAAGAAGCCTGCGCGCTCAGCAACCGCATTGCGCCTGAGCACTTGGAAGTAGCCAGTGACCAGCCTCACCGCTGGGAGCCATTGCTCAAGCATGCGGGCGCTATTTTCTTGGGCGGCTTTACCAGCGAGTCTTTGGGTGACTACTGCGCCGGCCCCAATCACGTGTTGCCAACCTCAGGCACGGCGCGTTTTAGCTCGCCATTGGGTGTGTACGACTTTCAAAAACGCAGCAGCTTAATCGAGGTAAGCCATGAAGGCGCGCAACACCTGGGCCATATCGCCCAGACCTTGGCGCTGGGCGAGGGTTTGCAAGCCCACGCAGACTCTGCCGCTATGCGTATGACAGGCAGCAAGCTATGAGCGATCAATCCAATAGCCGCTTGGAGCAGGGCTTGCGTGTGTTGCGAGACGATGTGAAAAGCATGCATGCCTACGCGGTACAAGACGCTACAGGCATGGTCAAGCTGGACGCTATGGAGAACCCATATGTGTTGTCGCCGGACTTGCAGCAAGGGCTGGGTCAGCGTTTGGGTCAAGTCGCTGTAAACCGCTACCCTGCTGCGCGCATTGATGACTTGAAGGCAGCGCTGGCCGCATATGTAGACATGCCCCCAGGCATGGCCTTGATGTTGGGCAACGGCTCTGATGAGCTGATCGGTTTGTTGGCTATGGCTTGTGTGGGTACACAGGCCACCATCTTGGCACCAGAGCCCGGTTTTGTGATGTATGGCTTAAGCGCCAAGCTGCAAGGCCTGGCCTATATAGCTGTGCCGCTAACCGTTGACTTTGAGTTGGACGTGCCAGCCATGGTGAGCGCCATGGCCTTGCACCAGCCTGCCGTGGTGTATCTGGCCAACCCCAACAACCCTACGGCTAACGCGTGGCGCGAGGCAGACCTGGATGCGGTCATAGACGCCGCCCCTGGCCTGGTTGTGGTGGACGAGGCCTATCAGCCATTTGCCAACAGCACCTGGCTAGACCGCATGCGCACACAGCCCAAGCGTTACGCCCATGTGGTGTTGATGCGTACCCTGTCCAAATTTGGTTTGGCAGGTATTCGTCTGGGCTATATGCTGGGCCAGGCCGAGTTGGTGGCGCAGCTGGACAAATTGCGTCCGCCATACAACGTGAGTGTGCTCAATGCCGAATGTGCACTGTTTGCTCTGGAGCATCAGGCGGTGTTTGCCCAGCAAGCCAGTGACATACGGGCCGAGCGCGAACGATTGCTGGCGCAGCTGGCCATGATGCCCGGTGTTGAGTCTTTCCCAAGCCAAGCCAATATGGTGCTGGTACGCGTGGATGATGCAGCCAAAACCTTTGCGGCGTTGAAGGCCGCGGGCGTGTTGGTCAAGAATGTTTCTACAATGCATGCATTGCTGCACAACTGCCTGCGTTTGACCGTGGGCACGCCTGCCGAAAACGACCAGCTCTTAAAAGCCTTGAAAGCCAGCGTATGAATGCCCCCCAAGCCACCACAGCCAACCGGGCTGCCGACCGTGTAGCCGAAGTCACGCGCAACACCAATGAGACCCAAATCACCGTACGCGTGAACCTGGACGGCACGGGTGAGGCCAGCCTGAATACCGGTATTGGCTTTTTTGACCACATGCTGGACCAAATCGCCAGACACGGCTTGATTGACCTGACATTCAGGCCAAAGGTGACTTGCACATTGATGGTCACCACACCGTTGAAGACGTGGGCATCACGCTGGGCCAAGCCGTTGCCAAAGCCATTGGTGACAAACGCGGTTTGGTGCGCTACGGCCACTCTTACGTGCCACTGGACGAGGCCTTGTCGCGTGTGGTGGTGGACTTTTCTGGCCGCCCAGGCTTGCACATGTTTGTGCCGTTTAAGAGCGGCATGGTTGGCGCGTTTGACACGCAGCTGGCTTTCGAGTTTTTCCAAGGCTTTTCCAACCATGCTGGCGTGACCTTGCACATTGACAACTTGCGCGGCGAGAACGCCCATCACCAGGCCGAGACGGTGTTCAAGGCATTTGCCCGCGCTTTGCGCGTGGCGCTTAGCGTTGACGTGCGTGCGGCAGACGTGGTGCCGTCTACCAAAGGCAGCCTGTAACTTTATTAGGCGCTCCCGTGGCTGATTCAAACTTGTCGCCGACGACGGCTTATGTGGCTGTGGTGGACTATGGCATGGGCAATCTTCGCTCGGTAGCCACTGCTGTTCAAGTCGCGGCCAGGGACACTGGTCTGGAGGTGCGCGTGACAGCCAGTCCGCAAGAAGTGTTGGATGCCCAGCGCGTGGTACTGCCCGGCCAAGGCGCAATCGCTGACTGTATGGCTGAGCTAGACCGCAGTGGCTTGCGCGCCGCCGTGTTGCACGCTGCCGCCAACAAGCCTTTGTTTGGCGTTTGTGTGGGCATGCAAATGCTGTTGGATCACAGCCAGGAGGGTGACACCAAAGGCCTGGGCCTGATCGCTGGCGACGTTAAACGCTTTGCCTTGGAGGATCAGCTGCAAAGCGATGGTTCGCGTTTTAAAGTGCCGCAAATGGGGTGGAACCAGGTGCGTCACGTCAACGCGCAAGGCCGCTCCCATGCCTTGTTTGCTGGCATCGATAACCTGGCCTATTTTTACTTTGTGCACAGTTTTTACGCCAAGCCTGAAGACAGCGCCCATTGCGCGGCCAGTGCGCACTATGGCGACTGGTTTTGTGCTGCCGTCGCGCGCGACAATTTATTTGCCACACAGTTTCATCCTGAAAAAAGTTCCGATCAAGGTTTGACCTTGTACAGAAACTTTTTACACTGGAAGCCTTGATCTCCACGCGGTGTGCCGCAAGCGCACCAACTTTCTCTAAACCCTTGTTGCCTCGCTCTAAAAAGCCATGTTGTTAATTCCTGCAATCGATTTGAAAGACGGTCAATGTGTTCGCCTCAAGCAAGGTGACATGGACCAATCCACGGTGTTTGGCGAAGACCCTGCTGCCGTGGCGCGCTCTTGGGTGGACAAAGGCGCGCGCCGCGTGCATCTGGTGGACTTAAACGGCGCGTTTGCAGGCCAGCCCAAAAATGAGCTGGCTATCAAGCGCATATTGGCCGAGGTGGGCGATGAGGTCGACGTGCAGCTGGGCGGTGGCATTCGTGATCTAGACACCATAGAACGCTACCTGGACGCGGGTTTGGCATTTGTCATCATCGGTACGGCGGCGGTTAAAAACCCAGGCTTTTTGCAAGACGCTTGCAGTGCCTTCCCTGGCCACATCATCGTGGGTTTGGACGCCAAAGACGGCAAGGTAGCCACAGACGGCTGGAGCAAACTCACAGGCCACGAGGTGGTGGATTTGGGGAAAAAATACCAAGACTATGGTGTTGAAGGCATCATCTACACAGACATTGGCCGCGACGGCATGCTCACGGGCATCAACATTGACGCCACGGTCAAACTGGCGCAAGCCCTCACCATTCCTGTTATTGCCTCAGGTGGATTGTCCAACCTGGAAGATATTCGCGCACTGTGCGCCGTAGAAGAAGAGGGCGTGGAAGGCGTGATTTGCGGGCGCTCCATCTACAGTGGTGATCTGGACTTCGAGGCTGCGCAAGACTTGGCCGACGAGCTTAACGGTTAATTCAAAGCATGCTCGCCAAGCGCATCATCCCGTGCATGGACGTGACCAATGGCCGTGTGGTCAAAGGCGTCAACTTTGTAGAGTTGCGTGACGCTGGCGACCCGGTTGAAATAGCCGCACGTTACAACGCGCAGGGCGCAGACGAGTTGACATTTTTAGATATCACGGCCACCAGCGATGGACGTGACCTCACACTACACATGATTGAGGCGGTGGCCGCGCAGGTGTTTATTCCGCTGACCGTGGGCGGTGGTGTGCGCACGGTTGATGACGTGCGCCGCTTGCTCAATGCGGGTGCTGATAAAACCAGTTTCAACTCGGCCGCGATTGCCAATCCGCAAATCATCAATGACGTGAGCGCCAAATACGGCTCACAGTGCATTGTGGTGGCTATAGATGCCAAACGCCGCACTGGTGAAGACCTTTTACAACGCGGCCAAGGCTGGGACGTATACAGCCACGGTGGGCGCAAAAATACTGGGCTTGATGCCCTCGCCTGGGCGCAGCAAATGACGGCAGCAGGCGCAGGCGAGTTGCTGCTGACCAGCATGGACAAAGACGGCACGCGCAGCGGCTTTGACCTGGAGCTCACTCGCACCATCAGTGATGCCGTGCATGTGCCTGTCATTGCCTCTGGCGGTGTCGGGCATTTGGAGCACTTGGCAGACGGCATTGCGTTAGGCCACGCTGATGCCGTGCTGGCGGCCAGCATTTTTCACTTTGGCGACCACACTGTGGGCGAGGCCAAGGCCTTGATGGCCAAGCGCGGCATACCGGTTCGAATGTGATGGCGAGTCGCCAGGGTGAGCTGGTACTCGGGTGATCTTGAGTAAGATCAGCGTTATGAATTGGTTAGACAGTATCAAATGGGACGCGCAGGGCTTGGTGCCTGTGATCGCGCAAGAGCAGGGCAGTGGTGACGTGCTGATGTTTGCGTGGATGAACCGCGAGGCATTGGCGAAGACCGCTGAGCTCAAGCGTGCGGTGTACTTCAGCCGCTCGCGCAACAAGCTGTGGTTCAAGGGTGAAGAGTCCGGCCATGTGCAAACCGTGCACAACATCCGCCTGGATTGCGACGCCGACGTGGTGTTGCTTAGTGTGACGCAATTGGGGCATGAGCCTGGCATTGCCTGCCACACCGGCCGTCACAGCTGCTTTTACCAGGAACTCATGGCCAGCGAGGCTGGACAGTCCCAGTGGGTGGCGAATGCGCCCGTGCTCAAAGACCCAGACAGCATTTACAAATAGTCAGCTAGAGTAAGACAGCCCAATGACCACAGATTTCACACAAGACGACACCCTGCACCGATTGGCGCAGGTGATTGAGTCGCGCAAGCCAGCCAACGGTGGTGATGCCAGCACCAGCTATGTGGCCAGGCTGTTGGCTCAAGCGCCAGACTCGTTTTTGAAAAAATTGGCGAAGAAGCCACCGAAACCGTCATGGCGGCCAAAGACGCGCAGGCCTCACCCAGCGCGCAGACCAAGTCCTTGCTGGTGGGTGAGGTGGCTGACTTGTGGTTTCACAGCATGGTGGCGTTGGCCCACTTTGATTTGCAGCCCGCTGATGTGCTGGCAGAGCTGGCCAGGCGCGAGGGCCTGAGCGGTTTAGAGGAAAAAGCGCTTAGAAAAGCGCAAGCCAGAGATGCCCAAAGCCTGGAGGACAAGCATGGCAGCTGATTTTTCTCAAGACCAGCAGCGCCTGCAAAGCTTGAACACCATTGGCACTGTCAGCTATGTGTTGCATCTCATTGTGGCGGTGGGCGCATTGGTACCTGGCGGGCAGTGGGGGCCTTTGCTGCTGCTGGTGGCCTTGGTGATGGACATGTACAAGCGCCCACACGCGCGTGGCACGTGGCACGAATCGCATTTTTCGTGGCGGCTGCGCTCGGTGTTGTGGGCGGGTTTTGCTTACCTTGTGACCTTGCCGTTGTGGCTTCTGTTGATTGGGCCGGGCTGGCTGGCTTGGCTGGTGATATCGGTTTGGTTTCTGATTCGAATTGTGCGCGGCTTTATCAATTTAAACGCCGGTAAACCCATGGAGACAGTGCTTGATGCATGATGAAAACTGCTTGTTCTGCAAAATTGCCGCAGGAAAGATACCCAGCAAGAAAGTCTACGAAGACGACGATATTTACGCATTTCACGACATAGCGCCGTGGGCGCCTGTACATTTTTTGATCATCCCCAAAGCGCACATTGCCTCAATGGCCCAGCTCACTGACGAGCACGCGGCACTGATGGGAAAAATCATGACTTTGGCGCCCAGGCTGGCTTTAGAGCAGGGTTGCGAGCCTTACCCAGCCGGTGGTTTCAGGGTGGTGGTCAACACAGGCGAGCATGGTACGCAAGAGGTGCACCATTTGCATGTCCACGTGATGGGCGGCCCAAGGCCGTGGAGCAAGGGCTAGTGTAGAGAAGTTGGGGCAAGTCAGTGGCAGTCTTTTTGCCCTTTGCCTCAAGCGGGTCTCACCTTAGCCTTAGAATGACGCGCTGGGGCTTATGTCCGCAGCGGCAGCGCAGTTTATTGTTGAGCGTATCGAATTTCCTAGGAGTTGGTCATGGGTGCTTTTTCTATTTGGCATTGGTTAATTGTTCTGTTGATTGTTGTGATGGTGTTTGGCACCAAGAAGCTCAAAAACATTGGTTCAGACTTGGGTGGTGCGGTTAAAGGCTTCAAAGACGGCATGAAGGAAGGCGGCACGCCTGCCGACGACGCAGACGCGCCCGCTCAGGTCACGCAGTCGGCTCAAGCCAAAGCCGATGCTGGCGAGACCATTGATGTTCAGGCCAAGTCCAAGCCAAACGCTTGATCTGGTGTGATTGATTTAGGCATTTCCAAGCTCGCGCTGATTGGCGTGGTGGCCTTGGTTGTCATTGGTCCGGAAAAGCTGCCCAAAGTCGCTCGCACCGTGGGTGCCTTGTTGGGCAAGGCGCAACGCTATGTGTCTGACGTGAAAGCCGAGGTCAATCGCAGCATGGAACTTGAAGAGCTGCGAAAGATGAAAGAGGGCTTTGAGACGTCCATGAGCGATGCCCAAAAGGCCGTTGAAGACAGCAGCAAGAGTTTTGAAGACGACTGGAATGAGGCCACAGGCCAAACACCCCAGTCGCTAGACGTCAGCTCAGACGACTACAACCATATAGGCAAGCCCTACACCAGCAGCTACAACGCTTATGCCAAGCCTAAAAAGCGCTGGCGTGCCAAGCGCGCCGCAGTGCCGCAGTGGTACAAAGCGCGCAGCGGGCAGCGTAGCCACATACAGTCAGGTGCTGCGCGGGTGGCCAGATTTAGGCCTAGTATCAACCGCATTGCCCCCTAATACCCATGAGTAGCAACACACCAGAGCCGAACGAGATGGCCGGCACTGAGCAAACCTTTGTTCAGCATTTATTAGAGCTACGCAACAGGCTGATGTACGCTTTTGCGGGTTTGTTGGTGTGCATGGGTGCTTTGGCGTTGTGGCCAGGCCCAGCTACCTTGATTGACTGGATAGCCATACCCATTCAGACGCACATGCCCCCGGGTGCCAAGCTGATTGCTGTGGGGGTTTTTTCGCCCTTTTTCATACCTTTGAAGGTGTTGATGATGGCGGCATTTTTGCTGTGCCTGCCATGGATCATGTACCAAGTATGGGCCTTTATTGCACCTGGCCTATATAGCCACGAAAAGCGCTTTGCCATACCGCTGATCATGTTTGGCAGCTTGCTGGCCTACGGTGGCATTGCCTTTGTACAGCTGCTGGTACTGGACAAAATGTTTGGCTTTATCCAAGCTTTTGCGCCGCCCAGTGTGGCAGCCACGCCAGATGTAGCCTCTTATGTGGAAGCTATCTTGTCGCTGTATCTCGCGTTTGGCTTGGCATTTCAAGTGCCCATTGTGGTGATGCTGTTGGTGCGTTTTAGCATCGTCACCGTGGAGCAGCTCAAGACGTTCAGAGGCTACTTTGTAGTCTTGGCTTTTGTTATTGCCGCTTTGGTGACACCACCAGATGTGATTTCGCAGTTGTCGCTGGCCGTGCCCATGTGCATTTTGTACGAATGCGGCATATTAGGCGCCGCTGGTTTGCTCGCGCCAGCAAAGCGCCCGAAAATGCAGATGAGTCTGAGAGCAAAGACCAGTAAAAAATGCCCAAGCCTTGGCGGGCGCATCGCTTAGTTCAACGTGGTGCTGCGCCGTGTGTGGGGTGAGGTCTTTCCTCTGGAGAAATGGCCAACTCGGTACTCACACCGTTGCGCCATACACCCAGCGTGGCGGGCTCACCAGGGGTGAGTGCGGCTACTTGCGCCAAAAGGTCTGCAATACTGGTGACAGCCTGCGTGTTGACAGCCACGATCACGTCACCTGGACGCAAGCCTGCTGCAGCTGCCGGACCTCGTTGAAGCACCCCGGCGACCAACACGCCGGCTGTTTGCTCAAGCCCAAAGCTGGCAGCCAGCTCGGCGTTGAGGGTTTGCGGCTCTATACCTATCCAGCCGCGTGTGACCCTGCCGTTTTTGACAATGCTGTTTAAAACACTGTTGGCCACCGATATGGGTATAGCAAAACCAATACCCAGAGCCACCAGAGCGAGAGTAAATGGCGGTATTGATGCCCACCAGTTGGCCTTGGGTGTTCACCAGTGCGCCACCAGAGTTGCCGGGGTTGATGGCGGCATCTGTTTGGATGAAATTCTCAAATGTGTTGATGCCCAAGTGGCTGCGACCCAAGGCGCTGACAATACCGCTGGTGACGGTTTGTCCCACACCAAAAGGGTTGCCAATGGCCAGCAAAGTGTCGCCAACAAACAATGCATCAGAATCGCCCAGGGCAATAACAGGCACGTTGTCCAGCGATATTTGCAACACGGCCAAGTCTGTGTCGGGGTCTGTGCCCAGTACAGTTGCGCTGGTGCTGCGCCCGTCTGGCAAAGTCACCTGTATGTCATCAGCGCCCGCCACCACATGGTTGTTGGTCAAAATCAAGCCGCTGCTGCTCACTATGACGCCAGAACCCACGTTGTTGTGATCGGGTGCTTGTCTGCTGGTGTCGTCGTCAAAGAAGAACTTGAACCATGGGTCAAGCCCTTGCAGCTCGTCTTGGGCGCTGTTGACGGTTTGCAGGCTCACCACGGCGGGGGAGGCCACTTGTGCGGCATGGCGCAGCGAGTGGTGACCAACTGGTGTGGCGGGTAAAGAGGTTAGCCACTGCGGCTTTAGCGTGATGACTACAAAATACAAAGCCAACACCACGGTGACAGTTTGCGACAATAGCAACCAGAATCGTTTCATAACGCTATTGTCCATGCCTTTGGACTACAGTCATATTGCAAGTTGCGCCCCATAGCGAGGAACCCTGACTTTGACCGCATTCATTAAATCGCCCGCCACCGTTGACCGCAGTGTCCTGTCGGCCCAGTTGGACAGCTGGCTACAGCCACATGGATTCAAGGACTATGGCCCCAACGGTTTACAAGTGGAGGGTGCAGATCAGGTGAGTCACATTGTGAGCGGCGTGACAGCCAGTCTGGCCTTGATTGAGCGCGCAGTCGACGAAGGTGCGCAAGGGGTCTTTGTGCATCATGGTTTGTTTTGGCGCGGCCAAAGCGGTACGGTGACAGGCTGGATGCGCAAACGCCTGGGCCTGTTGATGGCGCACAACATCAACTTATGGGCTTATCACCTGCCGTTGGACGCGCATGAAAGCCTAGGCAACAATGCCCAGCTGGGTCGCGTGCTGGGCTTGACGGTTGATATGCGAGACGGCAAAGCAGCACGGTTTGGAGAGCAGGGTTTGGGCTGGTTAGGCCGCAGTAGCCACACAACCCTTGGAGAGCTTGCACAAGCCGTGGAAGCTGCGTTGGGCAAGGCGCCCATGGTCATTGGTGACGCCAGCATGCCTGCGCAGCGTGTGGCGTGGTGTACAGGTGGTGCGCAAGGTTATTTTGAGCAGGCCATTGATGCCGGCGCCCAGGTGTACATCACAGGTGAGTTGTCGGAGCCGCAGGCGCACTATGCGCGCGAGTGCGGCGTGGCCTACCTGGCATGCGGCCACCACGCTACTGAGCGCTATGGGGCACAGGCTGTGGGACAAGCGTTGGCCAACAGCTTGGGTGTGCGCCATACCTTTATTGACATAGACAACCCCGCTTAACCATGCAACCCACATTACCCAAGCCCATGGCGCTCACCATGGGCGACCCCTCAGGTATTGGCCCCGAGATTGTGGTGAAGGCTTTGTACGCTTGGGCCGACCGGTCAGCAACACCTTGCTGGGTGGCCGGCAATGCTGGTGCCATAGAGCAAGCCACGCTGGACTACTGCGCGCGCAGTCAACAAGCCGCCAAGCAGTTGTTTGCGGTGTCAACGCCAGCGTTGGCCAACCAACAGCTGGCAGCAACGCCTGAGGCCATTGTGGTGGTTGACGACGGTCTGGACTTGAGCCGACTCGCGTATGGTGAAGTCAGCGAGCAGGCAGGGGCGGCGGCGGCGGCGGCTATCACTTGCGCTGCCAATGCTTGTTTGCAAGGCTATGCCAGCGCCATGGTGACCGCGCCTATTCACAAGCTGTCTATTGCCAAGGCGGGTGTGACGCATCCAGGGCACACAGAGTTGCTACAAGATTTGGCGGCACGCCACACTGGTGTGCCGTTGCAAGACTTGCCTGTGCGCATGTTGCTGGTCAACCCACACATACAAACAGTGTTGCTCAGTATTCATGTGCCATTGCGCCAAGCCTTGGAGCAGGTCACGCAGGCCAACTTGCTGCAAACCCTGTTGCTAACGCAGCAGTGGGTGACGCCACGTAACAAGCCGACGCACCAGGCTGATGCGGGCTTGCTGCGCATTGCCGTAGCAGGCGTTAACCCGCATGCAGGCGAGGGTGGACGCTTTGGCCGAGAAGAAATAGACAACATGATGCCCGCCATTGAGCAGGCCAGAGCACAGGGCCTAACTGTGAGCGACCCGCTGCCGCCCGACACGGTTTACATGCGCGCGAAAGCTGGTGAGTTTGACGTGGTGGTTGCGGCTTATCACGATCAAGGCCTGATTCCCTTGAAGTACCTGGGGGTGGCCGATGGCGTGAATGTCACCCTGGGTTTGCCGTTCATCAGAAGCAGTCCAGACCACGGCACAGCGTTCGATATTGCCGGCACAGGCGTGGCCGATGCGTCTAGCTTGCTACAGGCCATGCAATGGGCCGAGCTGGCAGCAGTGCGCCAGCTCACGTTGCAGTAGCGCCTGATTTTTGCTGGCTGCAGTGCTTGGACGTGTCGTGTGCACGCCTTTCCCTGCAAATGAATAGTTTGGATTTAATAATTACTGGCTCCACAGGGCTTGAAAACAAGCCTTGGTGTCCAGTACAATGCAGGGTTGTCCCTAGGGTAATTGCCCTCCGATAAGTCCCCTCATCGAAAGAGTCTCATGAGCGAAGCAACCGTTGATAACGGCCGTCGTAGCTGGCTGATCACCTCGTGCGCTATGGGCGGCGCTGGTGCCGCCGCTGTGGCCGTACCTTTTGTGAGCACATTCAGCCCGTCTGAACGTGCAAAAGCCGCTGGTGCATCCGTTGAAGTTGATATTTCCAAACTCGCACCCGGCGAGAAGGTCACTGTCGAATGGCGTGGCAAGCCTGTTTGGGTGTTGCGTCGCACGCCTGAAATGTTGGCTACCCTCGAGCAAGACGAGCCCAACCTGGCTGACCCTGAGTCAGACCGTACGGCCTACCCCATTCCGCCCTACGCCAAGAACCGCCACCGGTCTATCAAGCCTGAGTATTTTGTCGGTATTGGTATTTGCCCGCACCTGGGCTGTTCACCGGTAGACAAGCTGCAAGTGGGCGCACAACCGTCGCTGCCAGATGACTGGCCGGGTGGCTTCTTGTGCCCGTGCCACGGTTCCACGTTTGACGTTGCCGGCCGCGTATTCAAGAACAAGCCTTCTCCAGACAACTTGCCTGTGCCTCCCCACATGTATTTGTCGGAAACGACCTTGTTGATCGGCGAAGATCAGGAAAACGCCTAACAATAAGGCTTCTTGATCGACACCATCTGCGCTATGTCGCGCACCTGCTTTTGAGGCATCATACAAATGGCTGAATTCAAAGAAATCGCGGCGGACGCACCTCCGGCGCAAAAAATGCTGAACTGGGTAGACAACCGCTTCCCACTGTCCAAACTCTACAACGAGCATTTGGCTGAGTACTACGCGCCCAAAAACTTCAACTTCTGGTACTTTTTTGGTTCATTGGCCTTGTTGGTGCTGGTGATTCAAATCGTCACCGGCATCTTTCTGGTCATGCACTACAAGCCTGATGCGGCCCTGGCTTTTGCATCCGTTGAGTACATCATGCGCGACGTGCCGTGGGGCTGGCTGATTCGCTACATGCACTCTACAGGGGCCTCAGCCTTCTTTGTGGTGGTGTATTTGCACATGTTCCGCGGTTTGCTGTACGGCAGCTACCGCAAGCCACGCGAGCTGGTCTGGATTTTTGGCTGTGCCATCTTCTTGTGTCTGATGGCCGAGGCTTTCATGGGCTACTTGCTGCCATGGGGCCAGATGAGCTACTGGGGTGCGCAAGTGATTGTCAACTTGTTTGCCGCCGTACCTTTTGTTGGCGAGGACTTGGCCTTGTTGATTCGTGGTGACTTTGTGGTGGGTGACGCGACACTGAACCGCTTCTTCGCTTTCCACGTGATTGCTGTGCCACTGGTGCTGTTGGGTTTGGTTGTGGCGCACATCATTGCGTTGCACGAAGTGGGCTCTAACAACCCAGACGGCGTCGAGATCAAAAAACACAAGGACGAGAACGGTATTCCGCTGGACGGCATTCCTTTCCACCCTTACTACACCGTGCACGACGTATTGGGCGTATCGGTGTTCCTGATGGTTTTTTCTGCCATCGTGTTTTTCGCGCCTGAGCTTGGTGGCTACTTCTTGGAGTACAACAACTTCATTCCAGCGGACCCACTCAAGACGCCTGTGCACATTGCGCCAGTGTGGTACTTCACACCGTTCTACTCCATGTTGCGCGCTATCACCACAGAGATGATGTACGTGCTGATGGGCTTGACAGCCTTGGGTGCTGTCTTGGCGGCGCTCAAGTTGCAGCTCAGCAGCAAAGCCAAGGTAGGCGTGCTGGTGGCCGCATTGCTGGGCATAGCGGCCATGGCCGTGACAGACGCCAAGTTCTGGGGCGTTGTGGTGATGGGTGGCGCGGTTGTCATTTTGTTCTTCCTGCCTTGGTTGGACCATAGCCCCGTCAAGTCCATGCGCTACCGTCCTGACTGGCACAAAGTGGTGTACGGCGTGTTCGTGATCAACTTCTTTGTGTTGGGTTACTTGGGTATTCAAGCACCGTCACCTGTATACGAGCGTATTTCACAACTGGGCACGTTGCTGTATTTCGGCTTCTTCTTGCTGATGCCCTGGTGGAGTCGTTTGGGCAGCTTCAAGGAAGTGCCTGACCGTGTTGTGTTTGTAGCTCACTGAGTTGTTGTGGAGATGAATAAGATGTTGAAAAAAATCCTTCTCGCAGCAGCTTTGTGCGCGTCCTTGGTTGGTGTGGCAAATGCCGCTACTGGCGGTCTTGCTTGGGACAAAGCGCCCAAGCGCACCAATGACATAGCCGCCTTGCAGCGTGGTGCACAGCTGTTCACCAACTATTGTTTGAACTGCCACTCGGCAGCATTCATGCGCTACAACCGCATGACAGACATTGGCCTGACCGACAGCCAGATCAAAGAAAACCTGAACTTTATCACCGACAAATCTGGTGATTTGATGAAGGCCACCATCAACCCTATTGAAGCCAGGGCCTGGTTTGGTGCAACGCCTCCAGACCTGTCCGTGATTGCGCGTTCACGTGCCGGTGCTAACGGCTCTGGTGCTGATTACATCTACACATTTTTGCGTGGCTACTACCGTGATAACACCAAGGTAACCGGCTGGAACAACGCGGTCTTTCCGGCTGTGGCCATGCCCAACCCACTGTGGCAGCTGCAAGGCGAGCAAGTCATGCTGTCCAAAGCGGTTGAGTCGCACGGTGTGACAACGCAGGCATTCAACGGCTTTGAGCAAGTTTCAGCTGGCACCATGAGCCCTGCAGAATTTGACAATGCCGTCGGTGATTTGGTAGCGTACCTGCAGTGGATGGGCGAGCCCGCTCAAAACACGCGTGTTCGTATTGGTGTGTGGGTGTTGTTGTTCTTGAGCTTGTTCACTATCGTGGCGTGGCGCTTGAATGCGGCATTCTGGAAAGACATCAAGTAAATTTCGTTGGGGCCTCAAAGGCCCAACACATGACACAGTGGCGTTAGCACCTCTGCGGTGCGGCCACTGTTTTTCGTTTAGGAGACTTCTATCATGATGGTTTTGTACTCGGGCACGACCTGCCCCTTCTCACATCGCTGCCGTTTTGTGCTGTTTGAAAAAGGCATGGATTTTGAAATCCGCGATGTGGACTTGTACAACAAGCCAGAAGACATTGCGGTGATGAACCCCTACGGCCAGGTACCTATCCTGGTTGAGCGCGATTTGATTTTGTACGAGTCCAACATCATCAACGAGTACATTGACGAGCGTTTCCCGCATCCCCAGTTGATGCCAGGTGACCCAGTTGACCGTGCCCGCGTGCGTTTGTTCTTGCTCAACTTTGAAAAAGAGTTGTTTACACATGTAGCCGTTTTGGAAGCGCGTAACAACAAGGGCAACGAGAAGGCGCTGGACAAAGCCCGCAGCCACATGCGTGACCGCTTGACGCAATTGGCCCCCGTGTTCCTGAAAAATAAGTTCATGTTGGGTGACAACTTTTCCATGCTGGATGTATCCATCGCACCGCTGTTGTGGCGCCTGGACATGTATGGCATTGAGCTGAGCAAAAACGCAGCACCCTTGCTCAAGTATGCCGAGCGTATTTTTTCACGCCCTGCCTACATTGAAGCGCTCACACCGTCTGAAAAGGTCATGCGCAAGTAAGTCGCTGGCACAGCCAATATGAAAGTTATGGACTTCAACGATATCCCGTCAACCAAGCCCTATTTGTTGCGCGCCATTCATGAGTGGTGTTCGGACAATGGCTACACGCCTTACATGGCGGTGTCGGTTGATCACACCGTTGAAGTGCCAATGGCTTTTGTGAACGACGGGCAAATTGTGTTGAACGTCAGCTATGGCGCCACACAAGACTTGCAAATGGCCAACGACATGGTCAGCTTCAAAGGCCGCTTCAGCGGCAAGGTGCAAGATATTTTTGTACCTGTTGGCCGGGTGTTGGCTATTTACGCGCGCGAAAATGGCCAGGGCATGGCGTTTCCGGCGACTGATTCGTCAGCGCCAACCGCAGATGTTGCAAAAAACTTACAGTCTGCTGCGCCTAAACAAACGGGCAAAGGTCCTTCTTTGGTATCTGTTAACCCAGCTGCTGCCACTGAAAATGTCACAAATAGTTCACCTGACGATGATTTTTCTCCCAAACCACCAACCGGTGGCGGTGTAGGTCTTCGCAGAGTGAAGTAGAATCTCCACTTCGCCGAATTAGCTCAGTTGGTAGAGCAACCGCCTTGTAAGCGGTAGGTCGTCTGTTCGAGTCAGACATTCGGCACCATTTAAGCCGTTGGGCGTGCTATTTTGATACGCACCTCGACATCAACTTGTTCCTTTTGGCGCAAGGCCTGATTCAAGCTCGGTAGCAATTGCCTGAGCTTGGCGGCAACAGCAGGTGAGTTGACCAGCAGCGTCCACTGCCCCTCATCAGCACTGCCGGCCCGCAGGCTCGGCCTTAATGTCACCGGAACCAGTTGTTGAACCGTCTCTAGTCGGCTTTGAGACAGGCGCACTTTGCCCAGCAGCGCATGCAGTGTCTCGGAGCTTTCCATTGCTTGTGCAATGGGTATGGCGTTGGGGATGGATGGTTTCAAGGTGGTGCTTTATGAAGCGCTGCCCACAAGGAGCTTGTTGGTATGCACGTGATTATCACTGACACGCGTTTTCGCTCAACCCGCACGTTTGAGCTGGGCGTCAAAGGGTTTTGTGCCATAGCAACAGTGGTCGTGGTCTTGGCCGTCTCTGGCGCCATGGCTGCCTACCACGCCTTGCTCAAGGCTGGTACACGCAACAACTGGCCAATTGTGGGTCAAATCCTGCCTCAGGTTGCCAGCCAGGATATGGAGGCGCAAAACCGCTACCTGCGCGAGAACCTGGATGTGATGGCGACCCGCCTGGGCGAGTTGCAAGCCCGTATGGTGCAGCTGGATGCACTTGGCGAGCGCGTGGCCGAACTTGCGGGCATGGACGTTGAAGTCGTCAAGCCCCAGCCTGGTGCTGGCGGGGCCCTGGTATCCGAGCGCTCATTGTCGGTTCAAGACTTTAGCCAAGCATTGTCAGCACTGCAATCCGAAGCCAACAATGGCGAAGACTTGCTCACAGTGCTGGAGTCCAGGCTGCTGGATCAGCAGCTGGAGCGGGCCATGATCCCTACAACAAAGCCCGTCAAGGGCTTGATCACAGGCTCGCGCTTTGGCCGCCGTGTTGACCCCTTTACTGGTGCCAGCGCCATGCACACCGGCCTAGACTTCCCGGCCCTATTGGCACACCGATATATGCCGCTGCTGGCGGTGTCGTCGTAACGGCCTTGCGCCACGCTGACTACGGCAACATGATAGAAATTGACCACGGCAACCAGGTGGTCACGCGTTATGCACACACCAGCAAAATGCTGGTCAAGGTGGGTGACCTGATCAAGCGCGGCCAGAAAATTGGCCTCATAGGCTCAACGGGTCGATCAACGGGTCCGCACCTGCACTTTGAGGTCTGGGTGTCAGGCCGCTACAAAGACCCAGCCAAGTTCTTGGCCATGGGCCGCGACAGCCCCAAGCTGGCATCAAGTCGCTGAGAACCGGCACTTGCCGCTCCACCAAGCCATCCCGGGTTTCAGGGGTGGCGCGCCGGTTAAACTCTACGCTTTAAGCAAAGGCCGCATTCAACCCGAATGTGGCCATTTCGCTGTGCAAGAACATTCAAACCCGTATTTTTATACGCCAGGGCGCGATATGGCAGCCTGGCGTGACACAGACATTTATGGCCTACAACTTTCTCACAAAATTATTTGGTAGTCGCAACGACCGCCTGCTGCGCACCTACCGCAAGACAGTGGCCACCGTTAACGCCCTTGAGCCTGAGTACGAGGCGCTAAGCGACCATGCGCTGCGCGGAAAAACAGATGAGTTGCGCGCCCAACTGGCCGCAGGAAAAACGCTGGACGACATACTGCCTCACGCTTTCGCCACGGTGCGCGAGGCCAGCAAGCGTGTGATGAAGATGCGTCACTTTGATGTGCAAATTGTCGGTGGCCTGGCTTTGCACAACGGCAAGATTGCCGAGATGCGAACGGGCGAAGGCAAGACGCTGACCGCAACCCTGGCCGTGTACCTCAATGCGCTGGCTGATAAGGGCGTGCATGTGGTGACTGTCAACGACTACCTCGCCGAGCGCGATGCGGCATGGATGGGCCGTTTGTACAACTACTTGGGTTTAACCGTGGGCGTGAACTTGCCTGCATTAGACCGCGCTGGCAAGCAAGCCGCTTACCGTGCTGACATCACATACGGCACCAACAACGAATTTGGCTTTGACTACCTGCGCGACAACATGGTCTACGACGCGGCTGACCGCGTCGCGCGTGACTTGCACTACGCCATCATCGACGAAGTGGATTCCATCCTGATTGACGAGGCGCGCACACCGCTGATCATCAGTGGCCAAGCCGACGATCACACCGCCGTATACAAGGCCATCAATGCGTTGATTCCTCAGCTGGTCATGCAAGTGGGTGAGGCAGACCCTCGCACTGGTGAGGGTGTTGTCACGCCTGGCGACTTTACGGTCGATGAAAAATCGCATCAGGTGCATTTGACCGAAGCTGGTCACGAGCACGCTGAAGCGCTGTTGGTGAGTGCCAACCTGCTGCCCGAAGGCGCATCGTTGTACGACCCTTCAAATATTGCGTTGATGCACCATGTCAACGCTGCGCTTCGTGCCAACAACTTGTACCACCGTGACCAGCACTATGTGGTGCAAGACGGCGAAGTGGTCATTGTTGACGAGTTCACCGGTCGCCTGATGTCTGGGCGTCGTTGGAGCGATGGCTTGCACCAGGCCGTGGAGGCCAAAGAGGGCGTGACCATACAGGCTGAGAACCAAACACTGGCGTCGATTACCTTCCAAAACTACTTCCGCTTGTACGGCAAGCTGTCTGGCATGACCGGTACGGCAGATACCGAGGCCTACGAATTCCAAAGTATTTACGGCCTTGAGACTGTGGTGATTCCGCCCAACAGAATCAATCGCCGGGACGACCAGCTTGACCGTGTTTACAAAACCACGGCCGAAAAATACAAGGCTGCCATTGACGACATACGCAGCTGCTATGAGCGCGGACAACCCGTTTTGGTGGGCACCTCGTCTATTGAAAATTCAGAGGTGATAGCGCAACTACTGACTGAGGCCAAGTTGCCCCATGAGGTGCTAAATGCCAAGCAGCATGCACGCGAGGCTGACATCATTGCGCAAGCCGGTACCAAAAAGCCATCACCATTGCCACCAACATGGCCGGTCGCGGTACCGACATTGTGTTGGGCGGCAACCTTGAAAAGCAGCTAAGCGCCATTGAAGCCAATGCCAACCTCAGTGAAGCAGACAAGGCAGCCGCTGCAGCCAAAGCGCGCGAAGCGTGGCAAATAGAGCACGATGCTGTGAAGGCACTGGGTGGCTTGCGCATCATTGCAACCGAGCGCCATGAGTCACGACGCATTGACAACCAGCTGCGTGGCCGATCAGGCCGACAGGGTGACCCTGGCTCATCACGTTTTTACCTAAGCCTTGACGACCCCTTGATGCGTATTTTTGCGGGTGACCGCGTGCGCGCCATCATGGACAGGCTCAAGATGCCAGAGGGCGAGGCCATTGAAGCGGGCATGGTGACGCGCAGCATTGAGTCTGCACAGCGCAAAGTAGAAGCGCGCAACTTTGATGTGCGCAAGCAACTGCTTGAATACGACGACGTTGCCAACGATCAGCGTAAAGTGATTTACCAGCAGCGCAACGACGTGCTGGATGCCCCGTCTTTGCGCGAGCAAATCACCGCTTTGCGTGAGGGCTGTCTAAGCGACCTGGTTCACCAGTACGTGCCATTTGAAAGCGTTGAAGAACAGTGGGAGTTGTCCAAGCTCCAAGCTGTCCTGAAAGACGACTGGCAAATCGAGTTGGACCTGGTTGACATCGTCTCCAAGGCCGAGTCAATTGAAGACAGCGATATTGTGGCGCTGGTGCTGGACGCGGCCAAGCAAAACTGTGACGCCAAAATAGAGCGCGTAGGCGAAGAAAACTTCACTCAGTTTGAGCGCATGGTGTTGCTACAAAACCTGGACAGCCATTGGCGCGAGCACTTGAGCGCCCTGGATTACTTGCGCCAAGGTATTCACTTGCGCGGGTATGCGCAAAAGCAGCCCAAGCAAGAGTACAAGCGCGAGGCCTTTGAGCTGTTTGGCCTGATGCTGGACAGCGTGCGCAACGAGGTCTCAAAGATACTTGTGAACGTGCGTGTGACTGAGCCCGAGCGTGTAGAAGAGGCGGCTGCCGCCATGGAGGCCAGGGGTGAAAACTTGGGCGCAGTCCAATACACAGCACCAACCGCCACAGGCGAGCCAGAGGTGTTTGACAACAATGGGTTGGCTTCAGGTATTGGGCCGCGTGCAGATGAGGTGCCACGTGTGGGCCGCAACGAGCCATGCCCATGCGGCAGTGGTAAAAAATACAAGCACTGCCACGGCGCCTTGGTATAAAACATCAACAACACCGCGCGGGTTCGGCCCGCGTGTCATGACGTCTGGGAGTCGGCATATGCCAGTTTTGCTGCCCGTGCCAAAAGCCGGTGATTTGTTGTCCGTAAAAGGTGTGCGTTGGGGTGTGGTCGAGGCGGGTGTGCGCAAGGCCAACCGCAAAGACGTCAGCGTGTGCGCGCTGGATGCCGGCACCCTGGTTGATGCGGTGTTTACGCTGAACCGGTTTTGTGCCGCGCCAGTGCGTGTATGTCAGCAACATTTAAGCGCTGATCAAGGCATACGCGCCTTGGCCATCAACACCGGCAACGCCAACGCCGGCACGGGTCAAAGTGGTGTGCTGCATGCGCAGGCCATGGCCAGCACCGCGGCAGTGGCCTTGGGCGTCGCGCCTGAGCAGGTGCTGCCGTTTTCCACCGGTGTGATTTTGGAGCCCTTGCCCATAGAGCGCGTTACTGCGGGCATCAGGGCGGCATGTGCGGCACTAAAGCCAGATGCTTGGCTGGATGCTGCTTGCGGCATCATGACCACGGACACCCAGCCCAAAGCCATTAGCCGTCAATGCGTGGTGTCTGGTCACACCGTGACGGTAACTGGCATCGCCAAAGGTGCAGGCATGATTCGCCCCAATATGGCAACCATGCTGGGTTTTATCGCCACCGACGCAGCCATAGAGCCTGCACTTATGAAGGGTCTTGCCAAAACATTGGCCGACCAATCGTTCAACCGCGTGACTGTTGACGGCGATACATCCACCAACGACAGCTTTGTGGTGATGGCCACCGGTCAAGCAGGTCACAAGCCTGTGGGCAGTTGGGCAGATGCGCAGGCATTGCTGGATGCCTTGCGGGAAGTGGCGCAGTTTTTGGCGCACGCCATTGTGCGTGACGGCGAGGGCGCCACCAAGTTCATTACCATTCGCGTTGACAGCGGTGCCAGTACCGACGAGTGTTTGAAGGTGGCATACGCCGTGGCCCATTCGCCGCTGGTCAAAACGGCGTTTTTTGCCAGTGATCCCAATTTGGGTCGCATTTTGGCCGCCGTTGGCTACGCGGGTATTGCAGACCTAGATGTGAGCCGTGTGAATGTGTACTTGGACGAGGTGCATGTGGCGACCGACGGTGGCATACACCCCAGCTACACGGAGGCCAGCGGCGCAGCTGTGATGGCCAAACCAGAGATCACCATAGGCATTGACTTGGGTCGAGGCACTAGTTGTGACACCGTGTGGACATGTGACTTCAGCCACGACTACGTGAGCATTAACGCCGACTACCGCAGTTAACCGTTTGTATGAGCACAGACAACAATACACCTGAATTATTGAGGCAGTTGTTGCAACGCGCTGACGCGCTGTTGCTGCACTTGCAGCATGTGCAAAGCGTTGGTAGCCTGGCGCAGCCTGATTGGGCTGCTAGCGTGGCGTTTAGATACCGGCGTAGCCGTACGGGTGCAGCACAGCTGGTGCCTGTGGCCCATGTCGCACCTATTGCGCTGTCTGACTTGCAGGAAATAGACGACCAAAAAGAAAAAATACAACGCAACACGCAGCACTTTATGCGCGGTTTGCCCGCCAATAACGTGCTGCTAACCGGTGCGCGTGGCACGGGTAAGTCATCCCTGATCAAGGCGTGTTTGCATGCCTACAGCGGCCAAGGCTTGCGCCTGATAGAGGTTGACAAGGACGACTTGGTGGACTTGCCAGACATTGTCGATTTGGTGGCCCACAGGCCAGAAAAATTCATCGTGTATTGCGACGACTTGAGCTTTGAAGACGGCGACCCTGCCTACAAGGCGCTGAAGTCTATTCTGGACGGTTCGGTCTCAGCCAGTGGTGCCAACGTGTTGGTGTATGCCACCAGTAACAGACGTCATTTGTTACCTGAGTACATGAGTGACAACCTCACCTACAAACATACGCCAGACGGCGAAGTGCACCCGGGTGAGGGCGTTGAAGAAAAAATATCGTTGTCTGAGCGCTTTGGCTTGTGGGTGAGCTTTTATGCGTTTAGTCAAGATGAGTACTTGGCGGTGGCCAATCAGTGGCTGCGCCATTTTGTATCTGCAGATGTAGACTTGGAGGCGGCGCGCCCGCATGCCTTATTGTGGGCATTGGAGCGTGGCTCTCGCAGTGGTCGCGTGGCCTATCAGTTTGCCCGCGACTACGCCGCGCGCGCTGCTGATGGGTCAATCTGATACATGACACAGCAAGACAAGTCACCTGTGCTGGTGGCGGACCCACAACACAGGCGCGAACAAGCCCATGGCCAAGAGCGTGCCGTTGTTGATGTGGCTGTCGGTGTATTGCAGCGTTCCGATGGCGCTTACTTGTTGACCACGCGCCCAGCGGATAAGGCTTACGGCGGCTACTGGGAGTTTCCTGGTGGCAAGCTTGAGCCAGGTGAAACTGTTGAGCAAGCGCTTAGGCGAGAGCTGCAAGAAGAGATTGGTGTGACCATAGGACAGGCGCAGTCTATGCGCGTCGACATGGTTGACTATCCACACGCTTTGGTGCGACTGCACTTTTGCAAAGTACTGCAGTGGAGCGGTGAAATGGTGATG
Source organism: Comamonadaceae bacterium M7527 (assembly GCA_021044545.1). NCBI lineage: Bacteria > Pseudomonadati > Pseudomonadota > Betaproteobacteria > Burkholderiales > Comamonadaceae > Comamonadaceae bacterium M7527. Next base: position 1,349,966 of record CP087990.1, on the reverse strand, counting down.
CGAGAGGGGCAGTCCAGTGCATGGTCCATGCTGCCGTGCGCGTTAGAGCCTGTGCTGCCAGGCACGGTACCCGTATTGGCCTGGCTGGAAACGCTGCCAGCCGATTAAATGCGTGTAGGTCTAGTGGCTAGGGTTGTTACCCGCGCTGCTTGGCTCGCCAAGCTCGCTTAGCGGGTCAGCCTCGGGTGCTGGCACGCTGTATGACTCGCTGGCCCAAGCCCCCAGGTCTATGAGCTTGCACGCTTCCCTACAGAATGGGCGGTATGGGTTGCTGGCGGCGTATATGCTGTCAAGGCCGCACGTTGGGCACTTGACCACTTGTGGCTTGAATACAGGCTGCGTTAGCTCAGGGCTGCTCATGGTGGGCTTTAACTGCTCAGACTAATGACAAAATTGACATCGTCTTTAAGGGGCTGCAAGCGACGTTGTTCGTCTGCTTTCATAAAGCGCACGGCGATGAGCAACCGGTTGCCGCTGATCTCTGGAATCAGGCCGCTGGCCTCAGGCACTTCAATGCGCAGTAATTGAAAGCTGCGCCCCTGTGACAAGGTTTGTTGGTAGTTGCCGCCGGGTGCTGTGACCGTTTTGGGTGCGGAGTTGTCACGCAGCAAACGCAGCATCAGCGTAAGGGCTTTGCGCAGAGCTACAAAGCCGTTGGACCAATCGACCAGTTGGGCCTGGCGTTTGGCCACAGGCGCGTGCAGCCAGTCGTGATAGCCGGGCAAGTCAAACTCACAGGTGCCAGCCGGTATGCCCATGCGACCGCGCAACGCCGTGAGCCATTCAGACTCGTTGAGGTGTTGTCCGGGCTTGCCTGTGATGGCCGACAAGTCCTGTTGACACCCAGACAGCTGACTGAGCAGGCCGTCCAGCATGTGGTGGTCAATGTTGGGGTTGTCTTTGTACGCTGCCAAATTGGACTTTTGTTTGTCCAAGTCTTTTAAAAGGTCACCACGCACATCAGCACGTGAGGTGATGTCCATCAGCTCAAACAGTGTTTGCAGGGCAAAGTGGTGATCGGTAGCCGTGTCTTTGGCTTGCAACTCGAATAGTCTGTCCAGCAAACGCTCTACGCGCAGGTAGGTGCGAATTTTTTCACTAAAGGGATATTCGTAAACGATCACAAAATGGCCAGCGTTGGTGGAAAAGCAGTGGGTGCGTCAGGCGCACGAGTAAGCGTGTTGAGAAACGTCAGTCCTCTATGATAGCTCCAGAAGTGCAGCACTTGAATTGACTTGTTGGCGCAAGCCGTCAAAACCAATACCTTGGTTGTACACCACCACATCAGCTGCGCGCAGTCGTTGTTCGCGACTGGCTTGGCTGGCCATGATGGCTTGCACCGCTTGTTGGCTCAGCTGGCTTCTGGCTGTCACGCGGGTCATCTGGGTTTGCTCGTCACAGTCCACTACCCATACCTTGGACAGGCTTTTGCGCCAATGGTTTGACTCAACCAGTAGCGGTATGTCGCACACCACATGCGTGATGCCTGGCTGCGCAAAGGCGGTACAGATGGCGTTGTGCATGTGCTGCTGAATGAGTGGGTGTAACAGCGCTTGCAATGTGTCTTTGGCTGATGCGTCACTGAAAATCAGCTCACGCATACTGACACGGTTCAGCGCGCCGGTCGCGTCGGCCACATGCGCACCAAAGCGTTCAACGATAGCTGGCATGGCCTGCCGCCAGCAGCGGTGAGCGCACGAGACACGGCGTCTGCGTCCACCACCACGGCGCCCAATTCGGCGAGCATGGCCGCAACGGTTGACTTGCCACTGCCAATGCCACCCGTCAGGCCCCAAAGCTGTTGACCAGCGTGGGCTTTTATGGGGTGTTTGCGATGTACGGTGTCCATGTGCGCATTGTCATACAAATGTCTATGTGACTTGCAGCACCTGGTAGGTCACGGCGCTGATCACCAAGCAAGGGCCAAAGGCAATGGCGCCAGGGTCCAGACCCATGTCAAGCGCGGTTGTGCGCGTGGCCTGGCTGGGCCTTTGGCGTTGCAGTAAACCTGCCATACAGCCCGCTAGCGAAGCACCCAGCAGCACCCACGCTAAGGCAGCCAGACCCAACCATGCCCCCAACGCGGCAAACAGTTTGATGTCACCTTGTCCCATGCCGTCTTGCCCAGTTATGCGCTTGTAAACCCACGCCACCAGTGACAAGCTGCACCATGCTGTGGCTGCAGCGCCAGCAGACTGCATGAGCGATTGGTCGATTAATTGCAGTCCAATAACTGGGGCGGCGCTGGCGGCAAGACCCACAAACAGCAACCCATAGGTGAGCACGTTGGGTAGCAAAAAATACTTGTGGTCAATGAGCAAGCAACACAATAGCGCCGCACCCCACACAGACCACAACACGACAGCAGCCAGTGGTGACGCAGCGTAGGCGTAGCCGCACCACACAAACCAAATCGCGGTAAATAGCTCAACCAGCGGGTAGCTGGCGGCAATGGGTTGGTGGCAGCAAGCACTGCGCCCCTTCAGTGCCACCCAGCTTGCAACTGGTACCAAGGCCCACCAGGGTAGTTGGCGCTTGCAGTAAGAACACTCAGAGCGTGGATTGTGGCCCACCGCGTCGCCCAGTATGCGCAGTGGCAAGCGCGTGGCCACTACATGGACAAAGCTGCCAATGCACAGACCAACAATGCCCCACAACACCAGGCCAACAACTGAAGCGGCTGCATTAAACCGTGCGTCCTAATTCGAATATGGGCCAGTACATGGCCAAGACGATAGCACCAATCAGCGCTCCCACGACCAACACGGCAACAGGCTCCAACAAGCTGGTGAATGTCTTGATTTGTTGCTCAAGCTCAGACCTGAGCATGGTGCTGATGTGCAGCAGGGCTTGCGCCATATTGCCCGTGGCTTCACCGACAGCGCATACCGTCCACAAGTTGGCCTGAAATACCCCGGCGTTTCGTAGCGCCTGACTAAGCGCCACGCCGGCGGCAACAGCGTCTTGGACGGCTTTTAGTTGGCGTTGCAAATACGTGTTGGGCAAGGTGTTGTTGGCATGGCGCAGCGTGTCTAGCAAGGGCAGACCAGTGCCTAGCAAGTGCGCGCAGCTTTGTGCCCACTGCGCCGCACCGAGTTGCCACAGCAGGGGTCCAACAACGGGCGCACCCAGCAGCCACTTGTGGGTGTTCAGCCTGAGCTGCTGATAGGTTTCGCCAGGCCGAACTTGATTGCGCACCAGCCATGTGCGCACCACCAGCCACACCACAAGTGCGCCAGCGGCCAAGGGGGCTGCATTGACGCTGAGCCAGCGCGACAACGCCAACAACAAAGCCGTTGGCCATGGCAGCGCTAGGTCTTGCTGGGCAAATTGCAATTCAAATGCAGGCACTACAAATACCAGCAAGCCCAACACAATCAGCACGCTGAACAATACCAGTACAGCGGGATAGGCCATAGCGCTGCGCACTTGGGCTTGCAAGTTGGCGCTGAACTGCAGTTGGTGAGATAAGCTGCTGAACGTTTGACCCAGTAAGCCACTGCGCTGGGCTGCAGTGAGGCTGCCGATATAGGCATCTGAGAATACCCGCCTGTGGGCATTGCATGCCTCAAAAGCCTGGGGCAGTGGCTGACCTTGTTGCAAGTGGGCGTGCAACTGCGCAACCAAGGGCGCAAGCGCTGCAGGTAGCGGTTGAATGCGCAACAAGTCCAATGCGCTGAGCACAGGCAAGCCTGCGTTGCACAAAAACGCCAATTGCTGGGTCAGCCACAGCACGTGCTTGCTGTGTGGCGGTTTGGCGGTGGTGTAGGTTCCCGCTTGCCGTGTCGATGTGATGAGCCTGGGCTCAACGCCGGCACTTGTTTGTGACTGTACGTGTACCTGAGCGGCATATACGCCCAGGCGCTGCACTGCCCGCAGAGCTTCCTGTTTGTTGTCCGCCTCCAGTTCGCCACTACACGCTTGGCCCATACGGTCGCGTGCTTGCCATGTCCAGTGCGCCATGGCCTAAGAACTGTCTAAGCCGCCCAAGGCTACATGACGGGCAGCCTCGGCCCAGCTGGTATCGCCTTGTGCAATACGCGCTAGCGCATGGTGTGCAAGACTGTTGACACCCGCTTTGGCGGCAGCGCTTGCCAAGGCGTGTTCGTTGTGACCGTCTAACAGGAACTGAGTCATGGCATCGGTGATTGGCAGCATTTGAAAAATACCCACGCGCCCCAAGTAGCCACCGATACAAGTGCATTGCGGCTGCACTTCACTGCAAGGGTCAGCTGGTTTGTAGATGTGGACCGGTATAGACAGTCCATGGGATTCAAACAGGCGACGTTGCTGTTTGTTGATGGCAATGGCTTGTTTACAGTGCGGGCACAGGCGACGTACCAGGCGCTGTGCAGTAATGAGTTGCAGGCTGGAGGCCAGGTCAACCGGTGCAATACCCATGTGGATCAGCCGTGTGATGGCTTGCGTGGCGTTGTTGGCGTGTAGTGTGGATATCACCAGGTGGCCAGTTTGCGCTGCATGTACCGCCATACTGGCGCTATTTGCGTCTCTTATTTCACCCACCACAATCACGTCCGGGTCTTGGCGCAGCAGGGCGCGCAAGGCCGATGCAAAGCCCAGGCCCAGCGCCTCATTGACCTGTACTTGGTGTACGCCGTCCAGCAGCAACTCCACAGGGTCTTCAATGGTGCACACATTAACGCTGGTCAAGTCCAGGGTTTGCAAGGCGCTGTAAATGCTGGTGGTTTTACCGCAACCTGTTGGTCCAGTCATCAGAATCAGGCCGTGTGGCACCTGCAGACCATGCTGCAAAGTGCGCAGCTGTTGTGCGTTGTAGCCCAGTGTGGACAGTGCCGCGATATCGCGGTTGCTGGCAAGCAGTCGAATAACCAGCTTCTCACCCAGCGCCGTGGGCATGGTGGCAATGCGGCAGTCGTGCGCCTGTTGGTCACTGGTGTGCGTCGTCCAGTGGCCGTCTTGGGGCAGGCGCTGCTGCGCAATGTCCATGGCCGCGCTGACCTTGATGTAAGAGCGCAGCGAGTCTTTTAGTGCCGTGTGAACGGGTGCAAGGCCCAATGTCTGGGAGCTGACCAACACGCCGTCAATGCGAAACCGAACGCCCAGGCCAGTCGCAGTGGGCTCTAGGTGTATGTCTGAGGCGCGGTGCGCTACAGCTGCGCCCAGCAGCTGCTGCCAGGTGTTGGTCGGGTTGGCTTGGCTGACAGGGTTGTGCGCTGCATGGGAGTGGTAGTCCATGTGCCCACTGTGTGAAAGGCAAGTGTTGAGGCAAATAGGGAGTTGTACCCGTAGCGGGTCTGAGACGCGGCTCTGGATCAGGTCTGCCTGTGCTCAACCTGCAGTAAGCGCCACGCCGGCGTTTCGTCAAAGGCGATATCTTTTTGCCGACTGCTCGCCTATTTGCTCAACAAGCGCATGGTGTCCTCCAGGCCTTTGAGCGTTAGTGGAAACATACGTCCGCCCATGAGCTGGTTCACCACATCAATGCTTTGCCGGTATTGCCACACGCCTTGGGGCTCAGGGTTGATCCAGGCAAACTTGGGAAAGGTGCTGGTTAGGCGTTGCAGCCACGTCGCACCCGCTTCTTCGTTGTTGTATTCCACGCTGCCGCCTGGCTGCAAAATTTCGTAGGGGCTCATGGTCGCGTCGCCCACAAATATGAGTTTGTAGTCGCGGTTGTACTTGTGCATGATGTCCCACGTTGGGAATTTCTCGGCGTAGCGGCGGCGGTTGTTTTTCCAGACGTAGTCGTACACACAGTTGTGGAAGTAATAAAACTCCAGGTGCTTGAACTCGCTTTTGGCCGCCGAGAATAATTCTTCAACCCGTGCAATGTGCTCGTCCATGGTGCCGCCCACATCCATCAACAGCAGCACTTTGACGTTGTTATGACGTTGCGGCACCAATTTGATGTCCAGGTAGCCGGCGTTGGCGGCGGTGCGTCTGATGGTGTCGGGCAGGTCCAGCTCTTCTTCAAGGCCAACGCGGGCAAATTTGCGCAAGCGCCGCAAGGCTACCTTGATGTTGCGCGTGCCCAGCTCTTGGGTGTCATCGTAGTCACGGTAGCTGCGCTGCTCCCACACTTTGACGGCGCTTTTGTTGCCGCCTTTGCCACCAATGCGTATGCCTTGGTTGTTGTAGCCACTGTTGCCAAAGGGTGACGTGCCGCCAGTGCCCACCCATTTGCTGCCGCCTTGATGGCGTTCTTGTTGTTCTTCAAGACGCTTTTTAAGGGTGTCCAGCAAATCGTCGTAGTCGATGTTGGGTGCATCGTTTTTTTGTGCTTCGGACAGCAGTTTCTCTATTTCTTGCTGCAGCCACTGTGCCGGGATAGGCTTGGTGAAGTCGGCCACCATGTCCACACCTTTGAAGTAGGCGGCAAAGGCCTTGTCAAATTTGTCGAAGTGTTTTTCGTCTTTCACCAGCACTAGGCGCGCGAGGTAGTAAAAGTCGTCCATGCTGCAGGCGGCTTCATTGGTGGGGCCTACCACGTTGGCTTGCAAGGCTTCCAACAAGGCCAGATGCTCTTTGATAGAGACCGGTAGTTTGGCGGCGCGCATGGCGTAAAAAAACTGGGTAAGCATGGCAGTTGTAGCGCTTTATCGCGGCTTGCTGAGTTGAAAGTCCAGGTGCGCCTTAACAGCGGGCCATTCCGAGGCTGTGATGCTGTACACACAGGTGTCACGCATGGTGGTGTGTGCGTCGTTGTGCATCAGCATGTGGTTGCGCAGCACACCGTCTAGCTTGGCACCCAAGCGCTCTATGCCTTTGCGGCTGGCGTGATTCATGAAGTGCGTTCTGAACTCCACCGCAATACAGTCCAATGTTTCAAAGGCGTAGGCTAATAGCAAGCGCTTACATACCGTATTGACCGCACTGCGTTGTACCGCAGCGCGGTACCAAGTGCTGCCAATCTCCACCCGGCGGTTGGCCGCATCTATGTTCATGTAGGTGGTCATGCCTACGGCTTTACCTTGCAGTGGGCCAGGTGCGTTGCAGATAACCGCAAAGGGGTTCATGCTGCCATCCGCTTGCAGGCGCAAGCGCCTGTCTATTTCGTCGGACATGCCCAAAGCTGTGGGTACGGTGGTAAACCACAGCTTGTGCAGGTCACCGTCGTCCGTGGCGGCTTGCAGGTCTTGCAGGTGCTCATGCGACAAGGGCTGCAAGCTGGCCAGGGCGTGATCCAGTGTGACCGCGTTGGCAAATGGGTTGTTAGACATGGCTGCGCTTTGGCATAGAGGTAAACCAGTCGGTGATTCAGCGGTTGCGGTTATTCATAAACACCAGTTTTTCAAACAGGGTGACGTCTTGTTCGTTTTTCAGCAGCGCGCCCACCATGGGTGGCAGGCTGATTTTGTCGTCAGTACTTTGAAGCGCAGACAGGGGGATGTCCTCTGCCACCAGCAGTTTCAACCAGTCAATCAACTCAGAGGTGCTGGGTTTTTTCTTGAGGCCAGGCAGTTTGCGAATGTCGTAAAAGGTTTTAAGTGCGGTGGCCAGCAGCTCTTTTTTGAGCGTGGGAAAGTGCACTTGCACAATTTGCTCCATGGTCTCAGCTTCTGGAAACTTGATGTAGTGAAAAAAGCAGCGGCGCAAAAACGCGTCTGGCAGCTCTTTCTCGTTGTTGGAGGTAATAAACACCAAGGGCCTGTGCGCCGCTTTAATGGTTTGGCGAGTCTCGTAGCAGTAAAACTCCATGCGGTCTAGTTCACGCAGCAAGTCGTTGGGGAACTCGATGTCGGCCTTATCTATTTCGTCAATCAGCAGCGCCACGGGCTTGTCTGCCGTAAAGGCTTGCCACAACACGCCTTGTACTATGTAGTTGTGAATGTCTTTTACGCGTTCACCACCGTCTACGTCGCCCAACTGGCTGTCGCGCAAGCGGCTCACTGCGTCGTATTCGTAAAGGCCTTGCTGGGCCTTGGTCGTGGACTTGACGTGCCATTGCAACAAAGGCATACCCAGCGCCTCGGATACCTCTTCGGCCAGCATGGTTTTGCCAGTGCCTGGCTCGCCCTTGATGAGCAAAGGGCGCTTGAGCGCCATCGCAGCGTTAACGGCCAGCATCAAGTCTGGAGTTGCAACGTAGTTGTCTGTGCCTTGGAATTTTTGAGTCATGGTGCTTTATGCGTAGTTGCGATGGGCAAAAAAGTAGCGGTAGGTGGGGTCAATACGGGTCAACCAGTGGTTGTACGGCGGTGTCAGCGCAGGCGTGCTTTACAGTCTATATAATTGCCGATTGATTTTTGACAACTAGCCATCATTCACGCCAGTGAATCAGTGAGTAAACCACTATGAACCAACTGTTAACGACTATGTTGCCCCGTTTTGTCGCCATGGCGACCCTGGCCGTAGCCAGCATCGCCAGCGCCCAGGGCGTGACAGGCGACGTCAAGGCCGGTGAGTCCAAGGCTGCCATGTGTATTGGCTGTCACGGCATCATTGGCTACCAAAACGTATTCCCTGAAGTGCACAAGGTGCCCATGATTTCCGGCCAGTCTGGCAAGTACATCGAAGCAGCTTTGAAGGCCTACAGCAAGGGCGATCGCAAGCACCCCACCATGCGCGGTATAGCTGCTCAGTTGAGCGAGCAGGACATGGCTGATCTGGGCGCTTACTATGAGCAACACGCTGCCAAGCCTGCTGCACCAGAAGTCGCAGTTGAGGCCAATGCGGCAACGGCAGCATTGTTGGCCAGGGGCGGCTGTGTGGCTTGTCACGGTGCCAACTTCAGCAAGCCACTTGATCCCAGCTACCCCAAAATTGCGGGGCAGCACGCCGACTACCTGTATGTCGCCTTGAAGGCTTACACGGTTGAGACCAATGCCAACAGCAAGCGTGGCCGCAACAACGCCATCATGGGTGGTATTGCTACCCAGTACACGCACGCGGAGCTGAAGGCCATGGCCAAGTACCTGTCTCAGTTGCCAAGCGAACTGGATGTGGTGCCGCAGTCACGCTTCCGTTAAGCGCTAGCCGCACAAAAAAACCACCCAGGCATTGCGAGGGTGGTTTTTTTTCGCCTGCAGGGTTGCCGGGTCGCTGCTATCTTGCGCTAGTCTGCGGTGGCGAGGCTGCGCACATGGTCTATGTAGGCCTGCCCATCAGGTGGGCGCCCGCTGCGCTGACTCTCCCAGACCATGCGCCCCAAGCAGGCCATGACCAAATGATGAGCCGAGTGCAGGTCGCCATGTTTGGCTGCCAACAGCTCAACGGCTTGGCGAATACCAGGCGGCTGGTCTATGGAACACTGCTCGCTGACGCTCAAGTGCATAGACAAGTGCAAGAAAGGGTTTTCGGCTTGTTCGCCTTGAACACTTGACTCGTCCAGCTTGGCCAAAGCGCCGGCCTCATCCGCAAATTCCGCAGCGTATTCTGGGTGCAGGTCCATCCACTGCGAAGCCAAAGTTTCTATGGCCTCCAGCGGCTGATTGGCCTGGTGTTTGGCGTAAGCGCCACAAAAGAAACGGCGCACATCGGCTTGGTTGGGTGCAAACATAAAGTGAAACCTGAAAAACTCAATAAGGCATTGACGCGCGGTTGACTGTGCGTTGTGTAGCGCATAGTGTAAGTTCAGCTACATTGACCAACTTCACCACGCGACTGATCACCACTTATGAGCACTATTGAAGACCAACAAGCCTATATTTGTGACGCCACGCGCACGCCCTTTGGTCGCTATGGCGGCGCATTGTCAGGCGTGCGTGCAGACGACCTGGCCGCTGTGCCGCTGCGCGCGCTAATGGCTAGAAACCCCAGCGTCGATTGGGCTGCCGTTGACGATGTGCTGATGGGCTGCGCCAATCAAGCCGGTGAAGACAACCGCAACGTGGCCCACATGGCCAGCTTGCTCGCTGGGCTGCCCATTGATGTGCCGGGTGCCACGATCAACCGCTTGTGCGGCTCGGGCCTGGACGCTGTGGGTACGGCGGCACGCGCGATTCGCGCGGGTGAGGCAGGGTTGATGTTGGCCGGTGGTGTGGAAAGTATGAGCCGCGCGCCCTTTGTAATGCCCAAAGCCACCACGGCCTTTGCGCGTAGCAATGCGGTGTTTGACACCACCATAGGCTGGCGTTTCATCAACCCGTTGATGAAGGCTCAATACGGGGTGGACAGCATGCCCGAGACGGCAGAAAACGTGGCCAAAGACTATGGCATTTCGCGTGCTGACCAAGACGCCATGGCCCTGGCCAGCCAAACGAAAGCCTTGGCCGCGCAAGCCGCTGGTTTGTTCAACGATGAGCTGTCCCCGGTGCACATCGCTCAGCGCAAAGGCGATGATGTGGTGGTGAGTGTGGACGAACACCCTCGCGCAACCACGCCTGATTCATTGGCCAGGTTAAAACCAGTGGTGTTTGACGGCGGCACCGTGACCGCGGGCAACGCCAGTGGCGTCAACGATGGTGCCTGTGCCTTGCTGCTGGCCAGCAGCGCACAAGCCAAAGCCCAGGGTCTCACGCCTAAAGCGCGTGTGGTGGCCATGGCCACAGCAGGTGTTGCGCCGCGCATCATGGGTATGGGCCCAGTACCAGCGACGCGCAAGGTGTTGACTTTGGCGGGCCTGAGTTTGGCCGATATGGACGTGATTGAACTCAATGAGGCCTTCGCCGCGCAAGGCTTGGCCGTGTTGCGCAGCTTGGGCGTGGCTGACAACGACCCACGTGTGAACCCCAACGGTGGCGCGATAGCCCTGGGCCATCCCCTTGGTGCCAGCGGCGCGCGCTTGGTCACGACTGCCATGTATCAATTGCATCGCACAGGGGGGCGCTACGCCTTGTGCACCATGTGCATTGGTGTGGGTCAAGGCATTGCGCTGGTGATAGAACGCGTGTGATTACTGATCCAGTATTTTACGCTGCCGCTGTGCCGGCGGTGCTGCTCATGGGCTTGAGCAAAAGCGGTTTTGGTTCGGGCTTTGGCAGCCTGGCCGTGCCCATCATGGCGCTGGCTGTATCGGTGCCGCAAGCCGCGGCGATCTTTATTCCCATTTTGCTGCTGATGGATGTGCTGGGACTGGCGGCTTTTCGCAAGCACTTTCAATGGCCTTTGCTCAAGTTTTTAGTGCCTTTGGGCTTGGTGGGTACGGTGGTGGGTACGTTTACGTTTAAGCACTTGTCAGCGCCTGCGGTGTCGGTGATTGTGGGCGCGCTGACCCTGGTGTTTCTGGCGCAACGTTTGTACGCCCAACGCCGCAGCGCGCAGCCCAGGCCTTTGCCTAAGCTTGTTGGTGGCATGCTGGCCATTGTCTCGGGCTTTACCAGCTTTGTGTCGCACGCCGGTGGCCCGCCTATCAACGCCTATGTCATGGGCTTGCGCCAGGCGCCTGTGCAGTTCACGGCTACCATGGCCGTGTTTTTCTTTGTCATCAACCTGAGCAAGTGGCTGCCTTACAGCTATCTGGGTTTGTTGAGTTGGGACAACATCAGCACGTCCTTGGCACTGCTGCCATTGGCGCCCATTGGTGTGTGGGTAGGTGTGAGAATTGCGCACCGCATTCAACCCGACATCTTTTACCGTCTCATTGAGGTGGGTATGCTTCTTACAGGTCTGAAACTGCTGGCCGAGTGGCGCTGGCTATAAACAATGCGTGGGGACTAAACACTATGCGACGATTTGAACAACTGAGTGATGTAGCCGCCTGTGTGGGCCAGGACGTCGCCGTGAGCGATTGGGTGCTGATAGACCAAGCCATGATCAATACCTTTGCCGATGCCACTGGCGACCACCAGTGGATTCACGTTGATCCGGTGCGTGCAGCCAAAGGACCATTTGGCGCACCAGTGGCGCATGGGTTTTTAACGCTGTCTTTGTTGCCCAAGTTTTTTGACACCACGTTTGACATTGCTGCCAGCTCAATGGGCGTGAATTACGGTCTGAACCGTGTGCGTTTTATGTCCCCCGTACCCGCCAACAGCCGTGTGCGTGGCCATATGCACTTGCTCGCCAGTGAGCCTGTGGCGGGTGATGGCTTGCAACTGACATGGCGCGTGACCGTTGAGATAGAGGGGGTGGACAAGCCCGCCTGTGTGGCTGAGTCAGTGGTACGCCGCTACCCTTGAGTGAAGGCTTTGCCAGCCAAACCTTGGCGCACACGGTAGACCAAGGCCTGGCGGTCGAAGGGCTTTGTGATCACGTCGTTCATGCCCGCGTTCAAACACCTTGACTTCACGTCGGGTGTCACGTCTGCTGTAAGACCAATGATGACTGTGCTGAGGTCTGTGGTGCGTATCTCAGCGGTTGTTTCTATGCCGTCTTTGTCTGGCATGACCACGTCCATCAAAATCAAATCAACAGAGCCTGTACCCAAGGCCTCTAGCGCGGTTTGAGCGTTGCCCGCCTCGGTGATTTTCAAATCGGGCAAGTCGTTAAGAAGCAGCTGTTTTGCAACCAAGCGGTTGACGAGGCTGTCGTCAACAATGAGTACATGCCCACCCACCGTCTCGCCACTTGCAAAGGACTTGTAGGCGTGCTGCTGCTCATTTCGCGATGGTGGCTCGCACTCTATCAGTGGCAATTCAAACCAAAAGGTAGTGCCCACACCCAGCTCGCTGTCAACGCCAATATGGCCTTGTTGCAGCTCTACGAGTTGGCGACAAATGGACAGTCCCAAGCCTGTGCCGCCGTAAGCCCGACGCGTGCGATTGGTGATGTCTGAGAACCGGTCAAACACGCGTTCAAGGTGGGCTTTGTCTATGCCGCGGCCCGTGTCGCGCACCTCAAACCTCAGCGTGCGGTGTGGTGTTGCGCACACCACCATGTGCACATGGCCTTGGCTGGTGAACTTGGCAGCGTTACCCAACAAGTTGATCAGCACTTGTGACAAACGGTCTGCGTCAAGCATGACCCATTGGTGGACTTGTGGTTTTATGTCGACCTGAAAATCAATACCGCGCTCGTCTAGCTGTGGCTTAAAGCTGCGGCTGATGTTGTGCACTTGCTTGTGCAGGTCCAGTTTGCGCGCTTCTATCTTCAGTTTGCCCGCGCGCATTTGAGATAGATCCAGCAAGTCGTTGATGATGGTCATCAAGTGCTTGGCAGAATGGTCCATATAGCCCAGCATTTCAACGGTTTGCGCATCTTCGTTGGGGCGTCGCTCTATGGCTTGCAAAAAACCAATGATGGCATTCATGGGCGTGCGCAGCTCGTGGCTGACCGATGCCAAAAAGTCGTCTTTTTGCATTTGCTCGTCCAGCAAATCGTCTCTCACACGCTTGAGCTCAACGTTTTTGGCGTTCAAGTCTGTGACCAAGCCGTTGTGCATGTTGTGGTACAGCAGCGGCAATATGGACACGGATAAGGCCAAACCGGTAAACACCATGACGGCCCACAAGGTGTGGCCCTCGCTAAAGACAAGGTCTGGCAGCATGTGCTGACTTTGCGCCCACCCCAGTGCAGAAACCGTAACAACGCTGAGCGCCACCATGACAGCCATGGCCCGCACACCCAACACAAACAAGGCAGGCAAGGGCAGCACGATGTACCACGTGAGTACAGGCGACCAAATGCCGCCATGCGCCGCAATATTGATGGTGATGTCTATGTAGCCAACGGCTAGCAATATCCAAACGCTGAGTGGGCGGCTGATCCAGTCTTGACCTCTGGCAGCCGCTGTTATCAGCAGCACTGTGGTGACAGCGATGTTGGACAGCAAGCCCAATGTGCTGACACTGACCAACGCAAACCATGCGGCATTGGCTGCAGACAACAACAAAAACAGTTGACTGACTGTGTCTACATCACCACGGCGCAGCCGTTGCTGCCACGAACCCTGTGGGTAGCTGGCGTTTAGCAGCGTGGGCTGTTCATCAGTGTGTGGGGGGCGGCTTGGGTTGGGCGCATTCATGGGTATGTAGGCACTTCGGCTTTGCGTGCAGCAGTATCAAATACGGCGTAAGCCTGGCGCAGGCGCCTGGTGACTGTAGTTGAATTTATCACGGCATGCCCACAAAGCCGCTTTGTCGCCATGCCTCATAGCCCACCACGGCCACGGCGTTGGACAAGTTCAGGCTGCGCTGCCCGGCCAGCATGGGCAGGCGCAGCCATTGCCCGGCTGGGATGGCGCCGCGTATGTGTTCTGGTAAGCCGCTGGTCTCTGAGCCAAATACCAGGTAGCTACCGGGCGCAAATGCGGTGTCGAACACGCTTGTTTGCCCCTTGGTGGTGAGGGCGTAGCACTGGGCTGGCGTGATGGCTTGCTGTTGCAAAAAAGCCTCCCAACTGGCGTGGCGCAGCAGGTTGGCGTATTCGTGGTAGTCCAAGCCTGCGCGGCGCAGTTGCTTGTCGTCCATGGAAAAACCCAGTGGTTCTATCAGGTGCAGTTGCCAGCCCGTGTTGGCACAAAGGCGTATGACGTTGCCAGTGTTGGGCGGAATTTCGGGGTGTACGAGAACGATGTGTTGCATGACGTGCGCCAATTGAGAGCCGCTGAAAAACCAAGGTGACCAAAGTGGTCAGTGCTCATTATGTGCGTGCACAGCAGGTGTTCTTGCCAATACACAAACGTGCAAACTTGCGGGCTTAGCCTGTTGCACCACACTGGCCAGCGCCATGAGGGTGGCGCCTGTTGTGTAGACGTCGTCAACCAGCAGCACATGCTTGGCGCGCAGGCCTGCTGCACCTTGCTGACTCAGTGCAAATACGCTGCCCAGGTTACGCAAACGCTGGGCCCTGCCCAGACCCATTTGGCTGGCAAGTTGTTGGCTGCGTGTGGCGAACGCTTTAGACCGATGCCAATGGTGCGCGCCAGCGCAGTCGCTGAGCCGATTGGCCAGTTGGTCCAGTAGCAAATGGGTTTGGTTAAAGCCGCGCGTGCCCAGTTTGTGCCGGGCAATAGGCACGCCAAGCCACACATCGGCCTGGCGCAGCGTGGCATTGCAATTGGGTGAGTTTGCTATCAGCCCAGCCAGTGGTCTCGCCAGGGCTGTGTGACGCTGGTACTTGAACTGTGCAATGAGACTGGCCCACGGAAAAGCGTAGTCCACCGCTGCGTGGGCGCTTTGCCAAGCTGGGGGCGAGGTGCTGCACGCGGCGCAACGGTAAATGCCAACGGTGTTGGCGCTATCAGCCCCTGTGGGTGCCACGGTCGCGCACTGTATGCAACGCCGCCTAGCAGCTACAAAGGTGGTTTCGCAGCGTGCGCACCAAACCCTGTTGTTGGGACTGCTTGCAAACCACAAGCCGCACACGTGGCACAGCGCTGGCAAGCGCACGGGCTGGCGCGCCAACCATGACCGCATTGTGGAAGACATGCGACCAATATACTGGCGGCTCCCTATTAAAGCCATACATGTAAAGCCACGCCTCATGTCCGACGAGACCAACCCCAGCCTAGATGAGCACGCCGCGCAGCGTTTTACGACCTTGCCGCGTAAAGCCTCACCGTGGCTGAACGAGGAAATCGCGCAGCGCATGCATGCGCGCCTGAATTGGATGACCAAGCCGCCCAAGCGTTGGGCGCACTGGTTGCCCAGCTGGGGTGGCTTGCGCGCGCACGATGCGATCAAAGACTTGCTGGCCAAAGCCAATGGCCGGGGTGCTGTGCAGACATTTATTGCCACGCCAAGTCAAACACCTGTGCCAAAGTCCTGGCTCAGGTCTGCGCTGGACGCGGCTTGGCAGGCGGTGAGCGGGGCAGACCAAGTCTGGCGTGACACAGATGAGCGCCTGGATATGGTGTGGGCCAATATGGTGCTGCACAGCAGGCGCAACCCATGGCGTTGCTGAAACAGTGGTTGGGCATGCTGCAAGTCAATGGCATGGTGCTGTTTTCTGCGCTGGGGCCAGACACACTGCGTGAGCTGCGCCATGTCTACGCTCTGATGGGCTGGGCACAACCTACGCATTTGTTCACCGACATGCACGATTGGGGTGACATGTTGGTGCAATGCGGCTTTGCAGAGCCGGTGATGGACATGGAAACCCTAACCATCACCTACACCAACCTGGACAAATTATTGGCTGACTTGCGCGAGTGCGGGCGCAACCTCCACATTGCGCGTACGCCGCATTGCTTGGGCAGGGGCTGGCAGCAGCAACTGCGCACAGCCCTTGAGCAACACCTGCCTCGTGATGCCCAAGGCAACTACGTTTTGAGTGTGGAAATCATCTACGGCCATGCGTTGCGTCCAGAACCCAAGGCTTTGATGCAAACGCAAACCAATGTGCCGCTGGCTGATATGCAGCGCATGCTACGTAAGTCAAAAGACTAACTATTACGACGCTTTGGCGAGGCTGCCCCAGTAATGCTTGGGTCGCTACACAGGAGCTTGACCAAGCTGCATGGGTAAATAGCCCGGTCGTGGCATACCAAGGGTTTTCACCACGCTACAATCGCAGGTTGCCGAACGTTGGGGGACGCCATGTGCGTTCTCTGCTGACGGGCGCGTGTGGTCTATGGTGGCAACACGTTGCGCACTATATGAGGCCAAGAGATGCATACGTCGTCTGTTCGTTCGTTTCGTTTTGCCCGTCCTGTCGATGGTGTCATCGGTTGGTCGTTCAAGCGCAATTGCTCGATCACGCCGTCGCAGCTGCTGCAGGTATTCATCATGCTCAGTGTGGTGTCGCTGGGGGTTGCAAGCCTTTTTTGGTTTCAGGGTGCCGTGTGGGTGCTGCCGTTTGCGTTTGTTGAGATAACTGTGCTGGCTATTGCGTTTGTGGTGTATGCCCGCCACGCAACCGACGCTGAGCTGGCCAGGTTGGAAGGCGACTGGCTGGTGGTGCAGCTGGAAACGGCTGGCAAGGTGGAGCAGATGCGCTTCCCGCGAGCATCGGTTCGTGTGGAGCCCTTGCAAGACGAGGCCAATTTGATTGAACTGACCGCCAGAGACATGCGTTTGTGTTTTGGTCGTCATGTGCGGGCAGAGTGGCGGCCGTTGGTGGCCCAGGAGATGCGTTTGGCGTTGCGGGGCATGTGAATGTCCTGCAGCGCTGAGGTAATTGAGAGAAAGTCTTTAAAGCAGGCTGAAATTTTGGTGTAATTCAGGCTTGATGTGAATCAAGACTTATATTTGAGGCGAAATAACAAGTGAGCACAACAATGACTCTGGGTAATGTTCCCAACAAGCCAATGGCCTTAGCAGCCCGCGTGTCAGCTGGTGTGGCTGCTGTTGCAGCAACTGCAGCCCATGCGGTGAACGACTTGCCAGGTGGCCCAGCGGTAAACCAGCTGAACTTGCACCCAGCGGTCACACAAATTGCGGCTGAGCAGCACTGGTTGCACTGGTTTATGTTGATCATCTGTACGGTCATCTTCCTGGCCGTGTTTGGTGTGATGTTCTATTCGATTTTGAAGCACCGTCGCTCAGTGGGTCACAAGGCCCAGGAGTTGCCAGAACCAATCTGGGTTGAGCTGGGTTGGACCATAGTGCCCTTCCTGATCGTCATTGGCATGGCCTTGCCAGCGACCAAAGTCTTGGTAGCCATGAAGGACACCACCAACGCTGACCTCACAGTGAAGGCCACTGGCATGCAGTGGAAGTGGGGCTATGACTACGTTAGCGGCGAAGGTGAAGGCATCAGCTTTTTGTCAGCCCTGGACGCCAGCCACCGCGCGCTGTCTGACAGCGGCGATGTTGCCAACGCCCCGGATGACTACCTGCTGAAGGTTGACAATCCATTGGTGGTGCCAGTGGGCCAAAAAATTCGCGTGATCACCACGGCCAACGATGTCATCCACTCATGGATGGTGCCGGCATTTGGTGTGAAGCAAGACGCCATTCCAGGCTTCGTGCGTGACACATGGTTCCGTGCTGAAAAGGAAGGCTTGTACTACGGTCAGTGCGCCGAGTTGTGCGGCAAAGAGCACGCCTACATGCCCATCAACGTAAAAGTGGTCGCTGCCAAGGAATACACCGCTTGGGTTGATGAGCAGAAAGCCATCATGGCGGCTTTGGCCGATGATCCCAGCAAGGTCTGGGAGCGCGACGCATTGGTGGCGCGCGGCAAAGAGGTTTACGGTACCAACTGTGCGGCTTGTCACCAGGCCAACGGCAAAGGCGCAGGTCCTATCAAGGCACTTGACGGCTCAGCTGTTGTACTCAACAGCGACCACACAGAAGTTATTGCTTCGCTGCTGAATGGTCGCTTGAACGGTGCCATGCCTGCTTGGAAGCAGCTGAGTGACACCGAAATCGCCGCTGTTATCACCTACACCATGAACAGCTGGTCCAACCAGTCAGGTGACTTGGTACAGCCGTCTGCTGTACAAGCTGCCCGTAACCAATAACCCCCAGCCCAAACACTAAGAAGATAGGAAGGATGAACCAATGAGCGCAGTACTCGATCATCACGATACACATGCCCATGACGACCATCATGCCCCTGCGGGTTGGCGTCGTTGGGTTTTTGCAACCAATCACAAAGACATTGGCACGCTGTACTTGTTGTTCAGCTTTGCGATGTTGATGATTGGTGGCGTACTGGCCCTAGGCATTCGTGCCGAGCTGTACCAGCCAGGTTTGCAATTGGTGAACCCCGAGTTGTTCAACCAGCTCACCACCATGCACGGTTTGATCATGGTGTTTGGCGCCATCATGCCGGCGTTTGTGGGCTTTGCTAACTGGATGCTGCCATTGCAAATTGGTGCCTCAGACATGGCCTTTGCGCGCATGAACAACTTCAGCTTCTGGCTGATGATTCCTGCTGCGCTGATTCTGGCTGGTTCATTCTTTATGCCCGGTGGTGCGCCCGCTGCAGGCTGGACGCTCTACGCACCGTTGACGCTGCAAATGGGCCCGTCCATGGATGCTGCCATTTTTGCGCTGCACATCCTGGGTGCTTCATCCATCATGGGCTCCATCAACATCATCGTGACCATTTTGAACATGCGCGCTCCTGGCATGACGCTGATGAAGATGCCCATGTTCTGCTGGACATGGTTGATTACGGCTTATTTGCTGATTGCTGTCATGCCCGTGCTGGCTGGCGCCATCACCATGACGTTGACTGACCGCCACTTTGGTACCAGCTTCTTCAACCCAGCTGGCGGCGGTGACCCCGTGATGTACCAGCACATTTTCTGGTTCTTCGGTCACCCTGAGGTGTACATCATGATTTTGCCGGCTTTCGGCATCATCAGTCAGATCATTCCAGCGTTTGCCCGTAAGAAGCTGTTTGGCTACGCCTCCATGGTGTACGCTACAGGCTCTATTGCGATTTTGTCCTTTGTTGTGTGGGCTCACCACATGTTTACAACTGGCATGCCCGTAACAGGCCAGTTGTTCTTCATGTACTCCACCATGCTGATTGCCGTGCCCACAGGCGTGAAAATCTTCAACTGGATTGCAACCATGTGGAAAGGCTCAATGACGTTTGAGACCCCCATGTTGTTTGCGGTTGGCTTCATCTTTGTGTTCACCATGGGCGGTTTTACCGGCCTGATGCTGGCCATGGCGCCATTTGACATTCAAGTGCAAGACACCTACTACGTGGTGGCTCACTTCCACTACGTGTTGGTGGCAGGCTCTTTGTACGCATTGTTTGCTGGCTACTACTACTGGGCACCCAAGTGGACCGGTGTGATGTACAACGAGACACGCGGCAAAATTCACTTCTGGTGGTCGCTGATTTCTTTCAACGTGACATTCTTCCCCATGCACTTTTTGGGCTTGGCTGGTATGCCACGTCGCTACGCCGACTACCCCATGCAGTTTGCCGACTTCAACGCGATTGCCTCAGTTGGTGCATTTGCATTCGGTATGGCGCAGGTGTACTTCTTCATCTTTGTGGTGTTGCCAACCATGATGGGCAAGGGCGAAAAAGCGCCGCAAAAGCCTTGGGAAGCCGCAGAGGGCTTGGAGTGGGAAGTGCCTTCACCAGCACCATTCCACACCTTTGAGAACCCACCCAAGCTGGACGCAACCGCGACCAAAGTGATTGCTTGATTCTCGTACCTATAAAAGCCAACGTTTATGACCACACCTGAACAAAAGCAAAGCAATCGCCGTCTGGGTCTCATTCTGGGTAGCGTTGCCTTGGTGTTCATGCTGGGCTTTATGGCCAAGTTCATGTTGTTTGGCGGGTGATAAGCTTTGGCTAACAAGAACGCAACAAGGGGTCAGCAAAACGGCGTCATGGTCAAGAAATTGTCCGTGATAGCTGTGGGCATGTTTGCCTTTGGTTACGGTTTGGTGCCTTTGTACCAAGCGATTTGTGATGTCACTGGCATCAACATCCTGGCCCTCACAGAGCGTGATGTGCCAGGCGTGAGCAAGGCCTTGCCTAAAAACACCCAAGTTGATACGTCACGCACGATTACAGTCGTGTTTGACACCAATACACGTGGTTTGTGGTCTTTCGAGCCTAAAGTCAGCTCCATGCAGGTGCATCCTGGTGAGATGGCAACCGTGTCCTACCAGTTCGAAAACACCCAGCCTCGCACCATGGCGGCGCAAGCCATTCCCAGCTACGCGCCCAAGGTCTCAGCTTCATACTTCAACAAGTTGGAGTGTTTTTGCTTCAATCAGTACACCTTGGCGCCGGCTGAAAAAAAGGAATGGCCCGTGGTGTTCGTGATTGACCCCAAAATTCCAAAAGATGTCACCAACATCACCTTGTCCTACACCTTTTTCGAGGTGGGTGGCAAGACACCAGCTGCGCCTGCAACCGCGGCCTTGGGCCACGGTGTCCTGACGGGCAACGCACCGTCATGAGTGATAGGGGTGAGGTCAACAATGCCAGCAAGCCACGTGCGCCCAAGCTGCAAGCGAGTGCGCGCAAAGGGTCATGGGCAGCGACGGTTTTTGCGGTGTTGTGGGCCTTTTTAGGTGTACGGCGTCAGTCTGACTACGAAAGCGACATCGGTAAGCTCAAGCCACTGCACATTGCGGTGGTGGGTATTGTGGCAACGTTTCTATTTGTCGGCGGTTTGATGCTGCTGGCCAATTGGGTTGTCGTTAATTCTTAAAAAACGGTTCAATAACCACATAAAATAGCTGGCTACACAGCTAAGCGCATTTCTTCAGGAGTAAGCATGTCGGCAGCATCACACGGTACAACACCGTACTACTTTGTACCAGGGCCATCCAGCCACCCCGTAATGGCGGCCATTGGCTTGTTTTTCGTCATATTGGGCGCAGGGCAGTGGATCAACGGCCACCAGTGGGGCGCTTACTCGCTTGCTTTTGGCATGGTGTGGTGGCTTAGCATTTTGTACCGTTGGTTTAAAGAGTCTGTCTCTGAAAGCGAAGCGGGCCTTTACGGCCACAAAATCGACTTGTCTTACCGCTGGAGCATGAGCTGGTTCATCTTCTCTGAGGTGATGTTCTTTGGTGCGTTCTTCACCGCCCTGTGGTGGGCGCGCATGCATTCAGTGCCAGCCTTGGGCAGCATTGAAAACGCACTGATCTGGCCAGACTTCCAAGCCGTTTGGCCTTCAGTCCAAGCCGGCGCTACAGCCTCACCTGCAGGCATTGTTGATGCGTTCCAAACCGTTGGTCCTTTTTGGCTGCCCACTATCAACACCTTGTTGCTGTTGTCGTCTGGTGTGACGCTGACCATCGCCCACCACGCCTTGGTGGCGGGAGAGCGCAGCAAAACCATCGCGTTCATGTGGATGACTGTCGTATTGGGTGTTGTGTTTTTGGGTGTACAGGGCTATGAGTACTACCACTTGTATACCGACCTCAACTTGCGTATGGATTCGGGCGTATACGGCTCAACCTTTTACATGCTCACAGGTTTTCACGGCTTCCACGTGTTCGTGGGTATGTTGATGTTGCTGTTCATCACCTTGCGCTTGCAAAAAGGCCATTTCACCAAGGACCGCCATTTCGGCTTCGAAGGCGCTGCATGGTACTGGCACTTTGTAGACGTGGTGTGGCTGGGCTTGTATTTCCTGGTGTACTGGTTGTAAGTTCAGACACCGCAATACAAAAGGCGCCTAAGGCGCCTTTTGTATTTTGCCGCAGAGGTGTCATTGATCAATGCACGCTGTCGGCTTATGTGTCAGCACAGGCTTATCGTTAGCGCCCCGGCGCGATGCCCGTTGGCTGAATCCAGCCCATTGAATAGGCAAACAGCACAAAAAGAAACAATGCCACAGACAAGCCGATGCGAAATGCCAGCGCTGTTGCCATGTTGCCCTTGGGCCTTGATGGCTCACCGATGGGGTTGCCGTTGTCGTCAAATGTCTGTACTTCGCCACGGCGCATCATGATGATGAGTGCCGCTACCAAGCTACCAAGAATGGCTACAAAGCCAGTTGCAATAATCCAAGTCATGCTCACATTATCTACGCAGTTGTCGGGTGTTTGTCATGGGTAAGCGCGCGCGTTTCTGGGTGGTCAGTGTGGCAGCCGCATTGAGTGTTGTGGCGACTGCCAGTTTGGGTTTTTGGCAGCTAGACCGTGCCGCGCAAAAAAAGGCCTGGGTGGCCAGCCAAGAAAAGCAAGCTGCAGCGCCTGCGTTGACCAATGCGCAATGGCTTGAGGTCAACGCCAGCGCCGCAGTCTCGCAGACGTTTACGCACAGGCGTGTGCAACTCACGGGTACTTGGATGGCGCAGCATGTCGTGTTTCTGGACAATCGCCAAATGAATGCCAAGCCCGGTTTTTATGTGGTGACGCCGCTGCTGTTGCCCAGCGGGCAGGTGGTGGTGGTGCAGCGTGGCTGGGTGCAGCGCAACTTTATGCAGCGCCAAGACATTCCCGCCATTCAAACGCCGCAGGGTGTGGTCACCGTGTATGGGCGTTTAGCCCCGCCACCATCACAGCTTTACAGCATGGGACAGATGCAGCGCAGCCAGATACGGCAAAATCTAGACTGGTTGGATTTTCAGCAGGAAGTTGGCGCGCCAACGGGCTACCTGAGTGTGGTGCAGCTTGAGGCTTCTCCCGGGCAAACAGATGGTTTGTTGCGCGATTGGCCACAGGTGGATGCAAAGCTGCACACACACTACGGCTATGCGGCGCAATGGTTTGCTCTCAGCGCCCTAGTCGCATTTCTTTATCTTTGGTTTCAATGGATTGCTCCCAGACGTGTCAAAAAAGCCTAACCCCCAAAACGATCAGCCTTTGTCCATGACGGTTTACGACATGGCTGGCGCCGATGCAGCCGCGCCAAAAGCCAAGTACGGACGCCTGAAGATGCTGTTTGTGTTGCTGGTGTGTGCCTCGCCTGTTATTGCCTCTTACCTGATGTACTACGTGGTGCGTCCAGATGGGCGGCACAACTACGGCGAACTCATCTCGCCACAGCAGCCGTTGCCTGCTGTGCAGGTGTACAGAGCCGATGGCTCATCTGTATTCATGCCCGACCTCATGGACCAGTGGCTGCTCATCAGTGTGTCGGCGTCTAGCTGCCCAGGCCCGTGCGAAAACAACTTGTACCTGCAACGCCAGTTGCGCGAGTCTATGGGGCGCGAAAAGGCGCGCATGGAGTGGGTTTGGTTGCGCACGGACACCCAGCCCGTGCGTGATGCCTTGCAGCCAGCGCTCAGCGATGCGGATGTGTACACCATAGATGAGGCCGTGTTGCGCAATTGGCTAAAGCCCGCCCCGGGCCAGCAGCTTGAAGATCATTTATACGTGGTGGACCCGCTGGGCAACTGGATGATGCGCTTTCCTGCGAACTTGGACGCCAAGAAAGCGCGCAAAGACCTCACCCGTTTGTTACGCGCGTCCAGCTCTTGGGACCGCGAAGGTCGTATACGTTAAGCCGCTTATGTCTGATGCTGTCGATTTGTACAACTTGACGCCACTGGCCCACATGCTCATTGTGGGTGCCATGCTGGCGGCCTTGCCACTGTCCTGGGTGTGGTTGCGCGCGCGTGGTGGCGGTAGCCACAAGCGCCTGGCCTTGCTCACCACGCTCACCTTGTTTTTAACCTTTGACTTGGTCTTGTTTGGTGCGTTTACCCGCTTGACCGACTCTGGTCTGGGCTGTCCCGATTGGCCGGGTTGTTACGGCTATGTCTCGCCTTTGGGTGCAGCGCAGCACATTGACGCTGCTCAAACCGCCATGCCCACCGGCCCTGTGACCACGGGCAAGGCGTGGATAGAAATGGTGCACCGTTACCTCGCCACTGCTGTTGGCGGATTGCTGTTGGTGGCTACTGTTTTGGCATGGCGCACACGTCGCTCAGTGTCAGCTGCGCCTGGCCTATCGCCGTGGTGGCCTACCGTGACGCTGTTGTGGGTTTGCATGCAAGGGGCATTCGGTGCACTGACTGTCACCATGAAGCTGTTTCCGGCCATCGTGAGTTTGCACCTGCTGGGCGGCATGGGTTTGCTGGCGTTGCTGCAGGTACAGCACGTGGCCTACACCCGTAACCCTGCCGCGCCAGTCCATCATTTACCTAGGTCGTTAGTGGTAGCGGCCGTGGCGGTGTTTGGTTTGCTGTGGTTGCAAATTGCCTTGGGCGCCTGGGTCAGTACCAACTACGCTGTGTTGGCCTGCCAAGACTTTCCAACGTGCCAAGGTCAGTGGTGGCCGCCCATGGATATGGCTGGTGGCTTTGAGCTATGGCGTCATTTAGGGGTTGCGGCAGACGGCTCTGCAATCACATTTGCAGCGCTCACCGCTATTCACTATGTGCACCGACTCAGCGCCTATGTGGTGCTGCTGGCCCTGGTGTGGCTGGGGTGGCGCTTGTTGCGCGAGCAAGGCTGGCGTGCTGCGGCCTATGCTCTGTGGCTGCTGGCCGCTTGGCAGCTCATTACAGGCTTGTCCAACGTGGTGTTAGGCTGGCCGCTGGTGGCTGCGGTGTCGCATACCGGTGGCGCAGCAGGCTTGGTGATTATGCTCACGGGTTTGCTCACGCGTGTGGCCTTGCAAGCAAAAGCGCGCGGCATTGGCACTGCTGCATCTACTGATTCTTTTGATAGCTCCACCCCAGGTGGACCAAGGCCTTTTGCATGACCGATTCTGTTGTTGAACAGTCCCATATCGCTTTGCCACCCAAGTGGCAACAGTTTTATGCCTTGATGAAGCCGCGCGTCATTCAGTTGATTGTGTTTTGCGCGCTCATTGGCATGGTGTTGGCAGTGCCTGAGTTACCAACGCCACAGCAGGCATGGCTGATGGTGCTGGCTTGCCTGGGTATTTGGCTGGTCGCAGGCGCTGCTGCTGCGTTCAACTGTGTGGTGGAAAGCGCGATAGACGCCAAAATGAAGCGCACCAGCTGGCGGCCCACAGCCAAAGGTGAGCTTAGCAACAAGCAAACGTTGACCTTTTCTGCTGTGTTGTGCCTGGCCGGTTCAGCCTTGCTGTATGTCACGGTCAACCCACTGACCATGTGGCTAACCTTTGCCACGTTTGTGGGCTATGCGGTGATTTATACCGTGGTGCTAAAGCCATTAACGCCTCAGAACATTGTGATTGGCGGTGCGTCTGGTGCCATGCCGCCGGTGCTGGGTTGGGCGGCCATGACAGGCACAGTGGGCCACGAGGCCGCTATATTGTTTCTGATCATTTTTTTATGGACGCCACCGCATTTTTGGGCCTTGGCGCTGTACCGCGTTGAAGATTACCGCAAGAGTGGTTTGCCCATGTTGCCGGTGACGCACGGTTCAGAGTTCACCAGGCTTCAGATTTTGCTGTACACCCTGGTGTTGGGTGCTGCGTGCATGCTGCCGTTCATGGTGGGTATGAGTGGCTGGATATATGTGGTCACTGCGCTGGTGTTGTCTATAGGCTTTACAGCCTATGCCATAGCGTTGCTGCGCAGCTACTCGGATGCATTGGCACGCAAGACATTCCGGTTTTCATTGATTCACCTGTCGGTGCTGTTTGCGGCGCTGCTGGTAGACCATTACGCCTTATAGGATTCAATTGATGTACGTGTTCAAGTCAGGTCGTTCCATGCGTGGGCTGTGGACAGCAGCAGCGCTGGCCGCAGGTTTATTCCTATCGGCTTGTAGCAGCGAGGGGCCCGCGTTTACCGGTGTGGATATCACGGGTGCGAACTACGCACAAAACTTTGACTTAACCGACCACAATGGCCAGCGTCGCACCCTGGCTGACTTTAAAGGCAAGGTTGTGGTTGTGTTTTTTGGTTATACCCAGTGTCCTGACGTGTGCCCCACGTCTATGACTGAGCTGGCCCAGGTCAAGGCCGCACTGGGCTCAGATGGTGACAAGCTGCAAGGCCTTTTTGTAACCGTTGATCCGCAGCGCGACACACCAGAGATCATGCGGGCATACATGTCGCACTTTGACCCTGGTTTTTTGGCGTTGTACGCTGATGAAGGCAAGCTGGAACAGGTGGCCAAGGACTTCAAGATTTATTACAAAAAAGTAGATGGCCCCACGCCTACCAGCTACACCATGGACCATTCTGCGGGCAGTTATGTGTACGACACCTCAGGCCGCCTGCGCTTGTACAGCCGCTACGGCACCCCTGTTGAGGCGCTTACGCAAGATATCAAGTATTTGCTAGCCGGGCAGTGAGGCCGGCATGGGCGGCCTAGGCTGCCTTGTCCGCCAGGCTGGTAAACGAGTCGGCATAAAACTCATCGCTTGGCAAGCCTCGCATGGCCACAAAATCGCGTTGGGCAGACTCAATCACTATGGGTGCGCCGCAGGCGTAGACCTGATGGCCGTTTAAATCTGCAAAGTCATCCAGCACGGCCTGGTGTACGAAGCCGGTGCGGCCCTGCCACTGGTCTTCAGGTGTTGCCTCTGATACCACGGGTATGTAGGTGATGTGGCTATGGGCGGCGGCTTTCGAGGTCAACCAGTCGTGCATGTACAAGTCGGCTGGGCGACGACCGCCCCAGTACACGCTGGTTGGGCGCGTAATGCCCTTGAACGCCATGTGCTCCAGCAGTGCCTTGATAGGTGCAAAGCCAGTACCCGATGCCACAAACACCATGGGCTTGTCACTGTCTCCACGCAGGTAAAAACTGCCGTACGGGCCTTCAATTCGCAGTATGTCTTTCTCTTTCATCGATCCGAACACATGGTCGGTGAACTTGCCGCCTGGCATATGGCGTATGTGCAGATCAAGTCCTGGGGCATCTGTTTGTGTATGTGGCGCGTTGGCCATGGAGTAGCTGCGCCTGTCGCCGTCGCGCAATAAAAACTCAACATACTGGCCTGCGTGGTATTTGAACGTGTCATTGGCCGGCAGCTGCAGGCGTAACAAGGCCACATCGTCGCTCACCTTGTCAATGCTGGTCACGCGCACGGGCAATTTCTTGATGGGCAGCGCGTCGGCTGCGGTGACCTGTTTGGACTCAAGCACCACGTCTGACTGGGCTACCGCGCAGCACGCCAAAATAAAACCGTTGGCTTCTTCGTCTGCGCTCAGTGCTTTGGCTTGGTATGTGCCGTGAGCGACATCGCCGCTGACTTTTTTGCATTTGCAAGAGCCACATGCACCGTCCTTGCAGCCGTAGGGCATGGCAACGCCCTGACGAATGGCTGCAGCCAAAATAGCCTCGCCGTCATTGGTGGTGAATGTACGCTGGCTGGGTTCGACGGTGATGGTGAATGTCATACTGGTAGGCTTGGCGGTAGGATTTCAAATTGTTTGTCTCCAAGAGACAACCGTCATTGTCGCAAAAACATAAAAGGCAGGCTTTATGAGTGGCTTGGGGGCTTTACCAGCGCGGTTCAGGCGATCACGTGTGCTCATCATTGGGTGTGGTGACGTGGGCCAGCGTGTGCTCAAGTTGCTACCCAGCGCACGCTACCCCGTGGCAATGGCACTCACATCCAGCGCCAGCAAGATACCTCTTTTGCGGCAGCAGGGCGCACGCGTACTGCAGGGCACACTGGACGATGCGGCCACGCTCACGCGTTTGGCGGGCATCGCCACGCATGTCTTGCATCTCGCACCGCCTGCGCAAACTGGTGGCACTGACGATGACCGCACGCGTTATCTGTTGCGGGCACTGGCCAAGCGTGGCGGTTTGTGCAAGTTGGTCTACGGTTCGACCAGCGGTGTGTATGGGGACTGCGCAGGCGAGTGGGTGAATGAGTTGCGTCCGGTCAACGCGCAAACACCCAGAGCGATGCGCCGCGTGTCGGCTGAACAAGCCGTAAAAGCCTTTGGGCAGACCTTTGGCGTGCCCATCACCGTACTGCGCATACCAGGTATTTACGCACCCAATCGTGAGGCCGGCACGCCCAAAGAGAGGTTGGAGCAAAGAGCCCCCGTGTTGCAGGCCAGCGAAGACGTGTACACCAATCACATTCATGCAGACGATTTGGCGCGAGCATGTGTCGCGGCCCTGTGGGGCAGGGCCAACCACCGCACTGTTAACGTCAGCGATGACAGCGCCTTAAAGATGGGCGACTACATGGACTTGGCCGCGGTTTTGTACGGCCTGCCCAAGCCGCCTCGTTTGAGCTTGACTCAAGCCAAAGCGCAATTAAGCCCCATGCGGTTGAGCTTTATGCAGGAGTCAAGACGACTGGACAATACACGGCTCAAGACTGAGCTGGGTATTGCCCTGCGTTACCCCACACCTGCGCAAGGCTTGGCCCCCTAGGCTTTTCGGTCAACGCCAGCCCGGTGCGGCCATGTGCTTGCTGCGGCCATGGTTAAAGCGTTGCGAACACGCTGGCGGCTGCTTTTACCGTGTCGGCAATGTCCTGCTCAGTGTGTGCGGCGCTGACAAAGCCGGCTTCAAACAAAGCGGGTGCAAAGTACACGCCTTGGTCCAACATGCCGTGAAAGAACTTGTTGAAGCGTGCACTGTCCGTGGTCATCACTGTGGCGTAGTTTTGCGGCAACTCGTTCATGAAGAAAAAGCCAAACATGCCGCCCAAGCTGTCGCCGCACATCGCTATGCCGGCGGCTTGGGCGGCTGCCGTCATGCCGCTGACCAAGCTGGCGGTGCGTGTGCCCAGTTGCTCGTAAAAGCCGGGTTTTTGAAGTTCGCGCAGGGTGGCCAAGCCACACGCTGTAGCCACGGGGTTGCCGGATAAGGTGCCAGCCTGGTACACGCCGCCGATGGGTGCCAAGTGCTCCATGACGGCGCGTTTGGCGCCAAACGCAGCCAGTGGCATGCCGCCACCAATCACTTTGCCCATAACCGTCATGTCGGGTTCAAAGCCGGGAATGGCCTGGGCGTATAGGCTTTGGGCGCTGCCCAAGGCCACGCGAAAGCCGCACATGACCTCGTCAAATGCCAGTAAGGCGCCGTACTCGGTGCACAACTCGCGGCAACGTTTGACAAACGGCACGCTGGCGCGTACGAAGTTCATGTTGCCTGCAATAGGCTCCATCATCAGGCAAGCCGTCTCGGCGCCGTGCAGCTTGAAAGCTGCTTCTAGTGCTTCTATATCGTTGAAAGGCAGCACCAGAGTGTGTTGCACCACCTCAGGCGGCACACCCGAGCTGGTGGGGTTGCCAAAGGTGGCCAAGCCTGAACCGGCCTTGACCAACAGTGCATCGGCATGGCCGTGGTAGCAGCCTTCAAACTTGATGATCTTGCTTCTGCCGGTCGCGCCGCGTGCCAACCGTATGGCGCTCATGCCGGCCTCAGTACCTGAGCTGACCAAGCGCAGCATATCTATAGACGGCACCAGCTTGATGATTTCTTCTGCCAATTCAATTTCGCGTTCAGTGGGCGCACCAAACGACAAGCCTTCCTCTACCGCGGCGTGCACCGCAGTTTTAATGGCCTCGTGGCCGTGGCCCAGAATCATGGGACCCCACGAGCCAATGTAGTCAATGTAGCGCTGGTCGTTGGCGTCCCAAAAATACGCGCCTTGTGCGCGCTTGATAAAACGGGGCGTGCCACCCACGGCCTTGAAGGCTCTCACGGGTGAGTTCACACCGCCAGGAATGGTGGCCTTGGCTCGATCAAATAAAACTTCGTTGAGGTTGGTCGTCATGTACGTATCTCTTAAAAATTGGTGTTTGGTGTTGTTCAGCGGAAAGTCGCCCAAGTTGGGCATGCCGTCTGTATGGGGCTGTTGATCCTGTTCTGCATCGGCTTGGTCATCTATGTCTTCGCGCGCCCAGAACATGCGGTCTGGCAAGGCATGACCCATGCCTGGAGCAAAACCTGCATCCAAGCTTTGATCAAGGTAGGTTAGTGCGTCGGCACAGGCAGACTGTAAATCTTCGCCACTGGCAATCAAGGCGCACAACGCAGCCGACAGCGTGTCACCAGCACCGGTGAAGACAGATTCAAAGCGCTCAAACTTGGCCGTGGCCAAAATGCTCTCAGGTGTGGCAAGGTGGTTTTCAAGGTATTGGTCTGGCGCGTTCAGGCCAGTGACCAAGGTATACACCACGCCGCGCTCAGTTGCCGCCCTGGCCACATCTCTGGGGCTGGGGGCTTTGTCGGCATTCCAGTCTGGCAACAGCCAACGGCATAGGGTGCTGTAGTTACCTACCAATATCGTGGTTTGCGGCAGCATCAGGTCCGCGAATGCATCCAGGTAGTTGTCCAGGGCGATGTCGTCCATCCATGCCAGGTTGGGCATGTAGGCCACCACTGGCACGTCTTCATAGTCGTTGGTGATTTGGGCCACTGCGCTCACCACCTCGGGGCTGCACAAGAAGCCGACCTTGAATGCGGCCAGTCCTATGTCCTCCAGCGCCACACGCGCCTGCTCAGTCACGGCCTCTTCGTCTAAGGCCACATGGTCTTGTATGTGTGAGGTGTCCCGCATCAGCACACCGGTGACCACGGGTAAGACGTGAACCGATGCAGAGGCCATGGCTGTGAGGTCAGCGCCCAGACCGCCTGCACCACTGGGGTCGTTGGCATTGAAGGTCATCACGCACGGCAGCGTGAGCTCAAGGGCTGCGTTATCCAAACTGCGCGGAACGTCGCCAGAACGGTTGTCAGGCGGGTCGGCAGCGTTGTTGTCTGTAGGTTTCATCGTGGCGCTATTCAAAAAAGGTCAGGCAAAAGCCGTTGGAGGCTAGACATCGCGCCGATACAATAGGTCATTTTAGAACACACTGAGAAGAACGAATGAGCGATACAACAACTTGGATGTGCCTGATTTGCGGCTGGATTTACGACGAAGCCACAGGCGCGCCTGAAGAGGGTTTGGCCCCTGGTACCAAGTGGGCCGACGTGCCTATGAACTGGACTTGCCCCGAGTGCGGCGCGCGCAAAGAAGATTTTGAACTGGTGCAAATTTAAGCGCCATTGTTTTTCTTGACCACCGCATACCTGGCCAATGTTTTGGCGCGGGCTTGCGCATGGTCCACCACAGGCATGGGGTAGTGCTCCCCCAGCTTGACGCCGGCAGCCAATAGCTCCATGGGTGAGGCCAGCCACGGCGCATGTATTGCCTTGTCTGACAGCTCGCTCAGTTGCGGCAGATAGCGACGGATAAATTTGCCTTTGGCATCAAACTTCTCGCTTTGGCTGATGGGGTTGAAGATGCGAAAGTAGGGTTGCGCATCGCAGCCGCTTGAGCTGGCCCACTGCCAGCCGCCGTTGTTGGCTGACAAGTCAAAGTCAATGAGCTGTTGGGCAAAATAGGCCTCGCCCCAACGCCAGTCCAGCCCCAGGTCTTTGGTTAAAAAACTGGCCACTACCATGCGCAAACGGTTGTGCATATAGCCTGTCTGGTTGAGCTGATGCATGGCGGCATCCACCAGCGGGTAACCCGTTTGGCCGTTGCACCAGGCCTCAAACAGGGCTTTGGCGTGTGGGCCGCTTTCCCACTCAATATTGTCGTACTCAGGCTTGAAGGCATGGTTCACCACACGCGGATGGTGGTGTAGCACTTGCATGTAAAAGTCACGCCATATCAACTCGGACAACCATGTGCTGGCGCCTATGTCACCTGTGGCGTGTTGTGCAAAGGCCAAACGGACCAGCTCGCGGATAGACACGGTGCCAAAGCGCAAGTGCACGCTCAGGTAGCTGGGGCCTTTGACCGACGGAAAGTCTCGCGTGTCCTTGTAGCGTGTCATGCGGTCTACAAAGTCTTGCAGCAAGGCTTTTGCACCGGTGCTGCCAGGTGTGATGTGCTGGGCTGGCAAGTCTTGCCACTCAAAGCCCATGTGGCTTAAGGGCAGGATGCGCGCATGTGCTGTGGCGGCGCTGGGCAGTTGGCTGGCTGGCGTAAGCGCGCCTGCGTAGTCAAGACTTGGGTAGGCTTTCAAGTCATAGGGTTCAAGCTTTTTAAGCCACGCGTTTTTGTAGGGCGTAAATACGCCAAAGGGCCGTTCGGCTTGGGTTAGTACTTCGCTGCGCTCAAAAATGCACTGATCTTTAAAGGTGTGCAACATGATGCCCGCATGGGCCAAGTCGCCCAGGGTTTGTGCATCGCGTGCCACCGCTTGTGGCTCATCGTCCCGATTGGTGAAGACCGCTTGCACCCCCAATGTTTGGGCCAGCCTGGCAATGCTGGGGTTGGCCGGGCCATGCAGGGTGAGCAGCGCTGGTGGGTCGGCCGGTGCGGTGTTGGCCAATTGCCGGTTGAGGTCAACCAGGCTGTCGTGAATGAATGTCACGCGCCGGTCTGTTGGGGGTAGGCTCGCCAAAATAGTGGTGTCAAACACAAAGACACACACCACTTGATCACAGCTTTTGAGGGCTTGGTACAGGGCTGCGTTGTCGGCCAGGCGTAAGTCGCGCCTAAACCACATCAGGCCTTTGGCGTATTTTTTATGAGGTGTTGCAGGCATGGTGTTGTATGGGCAGCCTAAGCGCGGTGGTTGAAGTAAATCACAAAGACGCATAGCAGGGCAGTCCACCCCTTAAAATGCGTGTATGTTTGAAGATTGTGCCGTGATTGACCTAACCCATCATTTTCTAATCGCTATGCCGGGGTTAGACGATGAGCTATTCGGCAAAAGTGTGGTCTACATCTGTGAGCACAGCGAGAAGGGCGCCTTGGGTTTGGTGATCAACAAGCCCAGCGACATTCCGCTCACAGAGCTGTTCACCAAAATTGATCTCAAGCTGGCCCGCCCGGATATGGCCAATGCCCCTGTGTTTCAAGGTGGCCCCGTACAAACTGAGCGCGGCTTTGTGCTGCACGCCCCTATGGGGCAAGGTGGTGAGTCTGTGTACTCCTCTACCATCGTGATACAGGCCAAGCGCGAAGGCCCGTCTGACCTCGAATTGGCCGACCAGGCAGTGGCTGAATTGACCGAGCATTTAAGCCGTAAATTTTCGGCACATTTGGCACAACAAATTGGCGATGCGCTGGCCGCCAGTGACGACGAGACCGACGAGCAAGACGGCCAAGCGGCCAGCCACATGCCGGCAGATGCCAACCGCCTTGAGATGACCACCTCCAAGGACGTACTAGAGGCCATGTCTGAAGGCGCAGGCCCCTCCAAGGTGCTGGTCACCCTGGGCTATGCCACCTGGGGCAAAGGTCAGCTAGAGTCTGAAATTGGCGAAAACGCGTGGCTGACAGTGCCCGCTGACCAAGCCATTATTTTTGACACACCGCCAGAGCAGCGCTATGCACGCGCCATGGCGCTGTTGGGCTTGAATGTGGGTATGTTGTCCAGCCAGGCGGGGCACGCCTGATGGCATCAGGCGTCACCTCCCACGCAGGCGCCGTGCCAGCGCACATGCATTTGTTTTTAGGTTTTGACTACGGCGAAAAGCGCTGCGGCATGGCCAGTGGCAATCGCCTGACCGCCAGTGCATCGCCCATGCCAACCGTGGCGGCTGTTGGGCAGGCACGCTGGGACTTGATAGGCCAGCGCGTCAAAGAATGGGCACCGCAGGCATTGGTCATTGGCGTGCCCTACCACCCAGATGGTGCGCCACACGACAACACTCATGCGGCGCAAAAATTCGGCCGCCAACTGGCTGGACGTTTTAACTTGCCCGTGTTTGAAGTTGATGAGCGCTACTCCACCACGGCAGCTCACAGCATGGGCGCCGCAGACGCGGATGCCGCATCGGCCTGCATCATCCTGGAGCAGTTCCTGGCCAGTCTAGATGCCACGCCCAGAGGTCAGTAAACCCTATACACAAAAATCCCATGAGCACACAACAAGACCTACAGCAGCCCAATGCACAACAGCTGGATGCGGAACAACTGTACCAAGTGATGTTGGCTGGCATGCGCCAAGTGCTGGCCAATGCCACGCAAGCTGTGCGCTTGGTCGGCGTGGCTTCTGGCGGGGTGTGGCTGGCGCAGCGCTTGCACAAAGACTTGGGGCTGGCTGGTGAGATTGGCGTTATCTCCAGCAGCATGCACAGAGACGACTTTGCGCAGCGTGGCCTGAGCGCCACCGCCACTCAAACCCGCCTGCCTTTTGAGGTGAATGACGCGCACATTTGGCTGATCGACGACGTGTTGTACACGGGGCGAACCCTGCGCGCGGTGCTCAACGAGCTGTTTGACTTTGGCCGCCCACACAGCGTGAAGCTGGCCGTGTTGCTGGAGCGCCCAGGCTACAAGCAGCTGCCAGTGTGTGCCGACTTTGTGGCAGGCGTGGCCAATGTGCCGCCTAGCCAGTCGCTTGAGCTGGCGTTAAATCCAGACCAAAGCCTTAGCTTTGACGTGCAAGACGTCACGCTGAGCAAAGACCAGTAAGCACACCGCAACAAATACAGAATTAAGGGCGAACGCGATATGCGCATACAACGCAACCCCCAGCTCAACGCCAACGGTGAGCTCATTCACTTGCTCTCCACTGAAGGCTTGTCCAAGGATGTGCTGACGCACATCCTGGATACGGCCGCCAACTTTGTGAGTGTAAGCAGTCGCGACGTGAAGAAGGTCCCGCTGCTGCGCGGCAAAAGCGTGTTCAACTTGTTCTTTGAAAACTCCACCCGCACCCGCACGACCTTTGACATTGCGGCCACGCGTCTGAGTGCAGACGTGATCAACCTGGACATTGCGCGGTCATCTGCCAGCAAGGGCGAGAGTTTGCTAGACACCATAGACAACCTGGCCGCTATGGCCGCCGATATCTTTGTTGTGCGCCATAGTGAGTCTGGCGCACCCTACCTGATTGCGCAGCATGTGGCCCCGCATGTGCATGTGGTGAATGCAGGAGACGGGCGTCATGCCCACCCTACCCAAGCACTCTTGGACATGTACACCATCCGCCATTTCAAAGGTGATTTTTCCAACCTGCGTGTTGCGATTGTGGGCGACGTGTTGCACTCTCGCGTGGCGCGCTCCAACATACACGCGCTCACCACCTTGGGTTGTCCTGATGTGCGTGTGGTGGGCCCCAAAACCCTGGTGCCAGGCGATTTGAGCCAGCTGGGTGTACGCGTTTGCAACGACATGGAAGAAGGCATTCGAGACGCTGACGTGGTGATCACACTGCGCTTGCAAAATGAGCGCATGAGTGGTGCCTTGCTGCCTTCTGCACAAGAGTTTTTCAAGAGCTACGGCCTGACTGCCAAGCGCATGCAGCTGGCCCAACCCGACGCCATTGTCATGCACCCAGGCCCTATCAACAGAGGCGTTGAAATCGCCTCAGACGTGGCCGACGGCCCGCAAGCGGTGATCTTGTCGCAAGTCACCTTTGGTATCGCGGTGCGCATGGCTGTGATGTCTATTGTTGCCAGCCACGAGGCTTGAACTTATGAAACTACTCATTCAATCTGGACAGCTTGTAAACGCTACCAACAACACACCGCAAGATGTCGCCATAGCAGGCGGGCGCGTGGTGGCCATAGGCAACGCTATTAAAGACTTCACGCCGGATCGCGTGATAGATGCCACAGGCTGCATCGTGGCGCCGGGGCTTATAGACTTGTGCGCGCGTTTACGAGAGCCGGGTTTTGAGCATGAGTCAATGCTGGAGTCTGAAATGGCGGCTGCAGTTGCCGGTGGCGTGATCGTTGGTGTGCCCACCAGATACAGACCCTGTGCTGGATGAGCCGGGCTTGGTGGACATGCTCAAGTTTCGCGCTGAAAAGCTCAATCAATCTCGTGTGTTCCCGCTGGGCGCTTTGACCAAAGGTCTCAAAGGCGAGGTGTTAACAGAAATGGCCGAGCTGACCGAGTCGGGCTGCATAGGCTTTGGTCAGGCCGACCATCCCATTGTGAACACCCAGGTGTTGCAGCGCACCTTTCAGTATGCCGCCTCATTCGGCTACAGCGTGTGGTTGCGTCCGCAAGATTACTGGTTAGGTCAAGGCGTGGCTGCCAGTGGCCCACTTGCCACGCGCATGGGCTTGAGTGGTGTACCGGTCTCAGCGGAGGTGATTGCACTGCAAACCATGTTTGAGTTGCTGCGCAACACGCCAGCGCGTGTGCACTTGTGCCGCCTCAGCAGTGCCGCTGGTTTGGCGCTGGTCAGGCAAGCCAAAGCTGAGGGCTTGCCGGTGACCTGTGATGTGAGCGTGCACAACCTGCACCTGATAGATGTAGACATGGGTTATTACGATGCCCGCCTGCGTTTGGAGCCACCGGTGCGTCAGCAGATTGACCGCGACGCGCTGCGGGCTGGCTTGGCAGACGGCAGTATTGATGCGCTGGTGAGTGACCACAACCCGGTAGAGGCCGATGCCAAAAACCTGCCGTTTGCACAAGCCGAGCCGGGTGCAACGGCGGTGGAGTTGTTGCTGAGCCTGGCCGTGAAGTGGGCCAATGAAGATAAAGTACCGCTGGCCCGCGTCATGGAGGTGCTCACCGCCGGTCCTGCCCGTGTGTTGGGTAGCAGCCTGGGCAGTTTGCAATCAAGCCTTGGTCAGTTGGTGGTGGGCGGTGTGGCCGACGTCTGTGTTTATCAGCCTGATGTGCACTGGGAAGTCAACGCGGCCAATCTGCGCAGCCAAGGCAAGCACTCTCCCTTTGGCGGCTATGAGTTGCCCGCGCAAGTGCGCGCTACGGTGGTGAGTGGCTATGTGGCCTACATGGCCGACCAGGCAAGCGATTAAGCCATGTCACCACTGCGCGCTGCATGGCACATGGTGTTGGGTATTTTCCATGTGTTGAAAGGTTTGCGCACCATTGCCCGCGAGTTTGAGCGCGTGTCCGATGAACAGCGTCAGGTGTTGGTGCAAAACTGGTCGCTTGAGCTGTTGCAGCTACTGGGTGTTCAGTTGCAAACGACTGGGCGTGTTAGTACGGGTGGCTTGGTAGTGGCCAACCACGTGTCATGGCTGGACATTGTGGTGATGAATGCGGCCAATCCCGTGCGCTTTGTGTCCAAGTCAGACGTAAAGGCGTGGCCCTTGGTAGGCAAGCTCATTGTCGGTGCGGGTACTTTGTTTATTGAACGCGCCAGCAGGCGTGATGCCATGCGTGTGGTGCACCAAATCGCCTCATTTTTGAGTGAAGGCAAAACGGTAGCAGTATTCCCAGAGGGCACCACAGGCGATGGCCAGCAATTGTTGCCGTTTCATGCCAACCTGTTTCAAGCCGCCATTGCCGCCGATGCCAAGGTGTGGCCAGTGGGTATTCGCTACCTGGACAGCACCACTGGTGCATTGAGCATGGCAGCGGCCTATGTCGGTGACGACACCTTGGTGGGCTCTATTTGGCGCACGTTGCGCCAAGGCCCTGTCAAAGCCCGGGTGCAAGTGGGCAGCGCCCAAACCTGCCAAGGCCGCGACCGCCGAACCTGGGCTGGCGACATGCAGCAAGAGGTTGGGCGGCTGTTGGACTAGGCGCAGCCTTACCGGCGCACTGGCTTATTGTTTCATCAAGGCCATCATGGCCTCCGTGTTGGCTTTTCTGTCGGCCGTCACTTGCTGGACTGTGGCACGCTCACCCAATAGTTTGAGGTAGTCGCGAACTGGCAAGTCGGCCAGGTAGTCTCGCCCGTAAATGATTTTGGTAGCCATGCTGATCAGTGGCAGGTGCGCTAAGGCGGTGCAGTCTGCAATGGTGAACTGGTCACCCGCCACAAAGGGTGAAAACTTGGCCATCGTGGTAAATGCCGAGATGTTTTTGGTGAGTTGCCCGCCTACTTTTTCTTTGGCGCTGTCGCTGATCTTGCCGCCAAAAAATGCTTCAGGGTACAGGTTGCGTGCCACCAGTTCCAGGTGCAAGTCCATGTAATGGCTTAGCTCATGCACTTTGGCAGCGGCAAATGCATCTGCTGGCACCAGAGGGTGTTGAGGGTAAGCGCGCTCGATGTATTGCAATATCACCTCAGACTCACACAGTGCGCCGTCCGGTGTGGTGATGTAGGGCACCTTGCCCAAGGCAGAGGCTTTCTTGTCTGTATCCTTGGCCCACACCAAAGACTCTTCAAATGCCACGCCTTTTTCTAGCAAGGCGAGTTTGACTTTGTTGTAGTAGTTGCTGGCTGCAAATCCGCAAAGTTTCAGCATAGTGGACTCCGTAAGTGATGGTTTTGAAAAACTACAAGGCTAAAGGGGTGCAGCGCTGGGGCTGGTCGCCAAGGCTACAGAGTAGGCGATAATCGCAGCATGCTAGGGCGCTCCCACATTCACCGCTTGTCACGCTTTGTTGTAGCGTGGTTTGTGTTGGCTATTGGTGCGGCGGTGGCGTCGCCCACGGTGTCGCCGCAGCACATGGCCATTCTTTGTACGGCCAACGGTGTCAGTTTGGTCAAGTTCACTGCCGGCGATGTGGCCAGCGACCAGGACAGCAGCAATGTAGGCGGCAGTGCCACCATGGACTGCCCCCTTTGCTGGATGCCCATGGCCGTTACTACTGCGCAGCTGCAACTGCCAGCGCCGCAGTTGGATGGGGGCTTGGTGGCCCGTGCGACCTGGGTGCAGGTGCGCTTGAGTCCGCGCTACACACTGCCAGCCCGCGCACCACCAACGCTTTAAATTCGCCTGTTAATCCCCCTTTTTCGTGAACCAGCAAGCAGCTGGTGAACACGCGTCATTGCAGCTTCATGACCGCTTGACTGCGGCGGCTTGAGGCCGTCCAACATCTTATTTTTTTGGAATTTATTATGAAAAAACACATTCAATCAGCTGTTCTAGGTCTGTCTTTGCTGGGTGCATCTGGCGCGTTGTACGCCCAACAGGCCGTTAGCGATGCGTGGGTGCGCGCGACGGTTGCCAACCAGAAAGCCACAGGCATGTTCGCCACCATTACGTCGACTCAAGAAGGTATGCGCTTGGTAAGCGCCAGCAGTGATATTGCGGGCGTTACCCAAATTCATGAAATGGCGATGGACAAAGACGTGATGCGCATGCGTGAGTTGCCCAACGGGTTGGCAATTGAAAAAGACAAGGCTTTAGAACTCAAGCCAGGTGGCTACCATGTGATGTTGTTGGACCTCAAGCGTGCGCCTAAAGTAGGCGAAACGGTCAATGTCACACTGACCTTTGAGGATGGCAAGGGTCAGCGCAAAGATGTGGCCGTGGCCGCTGATGTACGTGCATTGAATGCCAAACCCATGGGCGGCATGAAGCACTAAGCGCTGATACGCGCCTGGCGCATGAGCGAACGGGTGCGTTTTACAGTTCTTCTACGCGTCTGGCCGGGAAGGTCTCCCAGCCCTGACAGCCAGGACACTGCCAAAAGTAGGTCTTGGCTTCAAAGCCACATGCGGCGCAGCGGTAGCGTGTCAGCGGTGAGGCGGCTTTGTCTATGGCCTTTTTCATGCCTTCGGTCACGGCCTGTGTGGCCTGAGCCTGATTGCTATCGTGTGCCAGCACCTGGGCCACAGCTGACAATGATGCTTGGCGCGCCAGGTGCGACTCAAACAGTTCAGACTTTTGCGCAGGCTCTAACGAAGCCATGGCTTGGGTTACATCTATGCTGGGTGACAGGCTATCGGCTTGGCGCAACACACTCAAGACCCTGGCTTGCTCATGGCAGCTAACGCCCAGTTGCACCAGCTGGTTGGCTATGAGCGGCAGCACGTGCGGCGCGGTACTGGCCAATGACAGCAGCAGCTCCAAGGCCTTGCTGTGCTCACCAGCCGCCGCGTTCAAATTGGCCAAGCCAATGACAGGTCTGGGTGTGTGGGGTGCAATGGCTTGCGCGGTCAGCAACTGCTGCTTGGCTTGCTCTGGCTGGCTAAGCTGCAGGGACTCGGCTGCCAGCTCGCAGTGATAGTGGGCGCTGCGGCCTTTAAAGCTGCCTCGCTCAGCACCTTCTAGCTGTTTGGCTATGTCTATGGCTTGCGCCCAGTCGCGACTGCGCTCGAAAATGGACAGCAGTGCGAGCTTGGCCTCTGTTGCGTATTGCGTGCCGTCCAGCTTGCGCAACGCACTCTCGGCGCGGTCAAGCAAGCCTGCTTTGAGGAAGTCCATGGCCAAGCCGTGCTGGGCGCGGTGGCGGTCGGCTTGACTGAGGTCACTGCGCGCCAGCAAGTGTTCATGCACACGCACGGCACGGTCGTAGTCGCCACGGCGCCTGAACAAATTGCCCAGTGCAAAGTGCAACTCGCTGGTTTCCGGGTCGTGTTGAACGGCCTCAATAAAGGCGTCAATGGCTTGGTCTTGTTGCTCATTGAGCAAAAAATTAAGACCACGGAAATAGGCCTTGGGTGCGCGCTGCTCGGAACGACGCCATTGGCGTACGTCCAGCCTGGACGCTAGCCAGCCGAGTGCAAACGTCAGTGGCAGCGCCCACAGCAGCGTGGTGGCATCAAACGCCCAGTTCATCGTTGCTGATACCTCTGGTAGGTTGGGTTGCAGGTAGGTTGTTGGTGATTGCAGGTACGCCACCGGCGACTTGGTTGGTCTGTGTTTTGGGTTGCTGCTTGACTTGTTGCTGGGCCAGCTTGCGCGCGCGCATCCACAGCGGCAGCATGGCCAGCACCCCAAACAGGCAGCCTAGTACAAACGCGCCGGTGATGGCCCACACCAGTGGCAGGTGCCACGTCGATCCTGGTAGCAGGTACAAGTCAATCACGTGTTGGTTGTTCAGGGCGAAAGCCAACACGGCTACAAACACCACAATGCGTACAAACCAAAAAACAATCTTCATATGTGCTTTCACTGCAACAGCGGTGGTGTGGCGATGCCCGCCAAGCTCGCCACTCAAGAAGTAAGGTGTTTTATTTTAGGGGGCTTCGTTAGGCGCGTGGGCCAAGCTGATGGGGGTAGCCGCTTTGAGGTAGTGTGTTTAAGCCGCCTCATCTTTGGGTAGGTCTACCGCCATGCGCAAGCCTTTGCCGGGTTTGAAGTGCGGCACGCGCTTTTCAGGTATGTCCACGCGCTCACCTGAGCGTGGGTTGCGACCAATGCGCGCTGGCCTGTGGTTGACAGTAAAGCTGCCAAAGCCACGTATTTCAATGCGGTGACCTTTAACCATGGCTTCGCCCATGGCGTCCAACATGGTACGTACGGCTTGCTCGGCGTCGCGGTGCGCCAGTTGGCTGAATCGTTCGGCCAGTGCATCAACCAAATCGCTGCGTGTCATAGGGGCGTGTGCTCGCTTGTTCTCGGTTTTATTGTTATGTGGGCTTTTTTGTTTGCTTGCACAAGAGCAAAGCAAACAAAAAAGCCCACGAAGTTGGCGTGAAGGAGTGTGACTCCCTGCAGCGTCAGCCTCGCGGGCTTTAAGCGTAGTCGCTTATCCGGACATCAGCAAGTTAGCTGTTGTCGCCACCGTCCAACTTGGCGCGCAGCAATGCGCCCAAGCTGGTGGTGCCTGCGCTGGCAGCAGACTGCTGGCTCAAAGAAGACATGGCTTCCTGTTGGTCAGCTTGGTCTTTTGCACGAATAGACAACTGGATGTTGCGGGTCTTGCGATCCACGTTAACAACCACTGCTGTGACTTCGTCGCCTTCTTTCAACACGCTGCGTGCATCGTCAACGCGGTCAGCGCTGATTTCGCTGGCGCGCAAGTAGCCCACCAAGTCATCGCCCAAGTCGATTTCTGCACCCTTTGCGTCAACCGTCTTGACCTTACCGGTTACGGTTTGACCCTTGTCGTTCACAGATGTGAAGGTGGTGAAGCTGTCGTCATCCAACTGCTTGATACCCAAGCTGATGCGCTCGCGTTCAACGTCTATTGCCAATACAACTGCTTCAACTTCTTGACCCTTCTTGAAGTTGCGCACAGCTGCTTCGCCTGGCTCTGTCCATGACAGGTCAGACAAGTGCACCAGACCGTCAATGCCTGAGGCCAAGCCCAAGAACACGCCGAAGTCAGTGATGGACTTGATGGGGCCCTTCACGCGGTCACCGCGCTTGACGGTTGTTGCGAAGTCTTCCCATGGGTTGGCACGGCACTGCTTCATGCCCAAGCTGATGCGGCGCTTGTCTTCGTCGATGTCGAGCACCATGACTTCGACTTCGTCGCCCAAGGCAACAATCTTTGACGGGGCAACGTTCTTGTTGGTCCAGTCCATTTCAGATACGTGCACCAAGCCTTCGATGCCTGGCTCGAGTTCAACAAATGCGCCGTAGTCAGCGATGTTGGTGACCTTGCCGAACAAGCGCGTGCTTTGTGGGTAGCGACGGGCAACGCCCATCCATGGGTCATCACCCATTTGCTTCAAGCCCAGTGAAACGCGGTGCTTTTCAGAATCAAACTTCAATACTTTTGCAGAGATTTCCTGACCAGCTTGCACCACTTCGCTTGGGTGGCGCACGCGACGCCATGCCATGTCGGTGATGTGCAGCAAGCCGTCAATGCCGCCCAAGTCAACAAACGCACCGTATTCGGTGATGTTCTTGACCACGCCGGTCACGATGACGCCTTCTTTCAAAGTCTCCATCAGCTTGGCGCGCTCTTCGCCCATGCTGACCTCAACCACAGCGCGACGTGACAACACAACGTTGTTACGCTTGCGGTCAAGCTTGATAACCTTGAATTCCAAAGTCTTGTTTTCGTAGGGTGTGAGGTCTTTGGTAGGACGCATGTCAACCAATGAACCTGGCAAGAATGCACGGATGCCGTTGACCAAAACGGTCAGGCCGCCCTTGACTTTGCCGGTAGTGGTGCCGGTGACAAATTCGCCAGACTCCAATGCCTTTTCCAAAGACATCCAAGAGGCCAAACGCTTGGCTTTGTCACGTGACAGCAGGGTGTCGCCGTAGCCGTTTTCAACGGCGTCAATCGCAACAGATACGAAGTCACCAACTTGTACTTCGAGTTCGCCCAGGTCGTTTTTGAATTCTTCCAGTGGCACGTAGGCCTCAGACTTCAAGCCCGCGTTAACGACAACGTGGTTGTGGTCAATGCGTACGACTTCGGCAGAGATCACTTCGCCAGCGCGCATTTCAGCACGTTGCAATGACTCTTCAAATAGGGCGGCAAAAGATTCAGACATTTAGTTTCCTAAACTGCGTCAACATACATAACAGTGAGCGGCACGCAGGCGTGCATCAGTGGTGGATAGTGGGCAGTGTTTTGTTGCAGCAATGCTGCGGGGTTACGTTAATGATCCCACCTCGCGGAGCGTCACAGTGGACGCAGACGCACGATTAGGGCCTTGGGGAACACGCCTGCCACCAGTCAAGTACCAATTGCACTGATTGCTCAATGCTTAAATCGGTGTTGTCCAGCAGCTTGGCATCTTGGGCAGGTTTTAAGGGCGCATGTGCACGGTTCATGTCGCGCGCATCCCGCTCTTGCAAATCTGCCAAAAGACTATCGATATTAGCAGAATTTCCTTTAGAAATCAATTGTTTGTAACGGCGCTGCGCGCGTTGCTCCGCGCTGGCGGTTAAAAACACCTTTAGTGGCGCTTCCGGGAAGATCACCGTGCCCATGTCGCGGCCATCAGCAACCAGGCCCGGCGCCTTGGCAAAACCATGCTGCAAGGCCGTCAGCGCTTCGCGCACAGGCGGTAACGCGGACACCCTGGAGGCCGCCATGCCTGCGGCTTCGGTGCGAATGGCAGCGCTGACCTCTTGACCGTTGAGGTATACGGCATCCGCATCAAACCGCACCTGCATGCTGGCCGCCAACTGGCCCACAGCAGCTGCGTGCTCTGCATTGGCCAAGTCTGGGGCAGCGGTAGACAGCCCCACTTGATCAGCCGCCACACCCACCAACCGGTACAGTGCGCCAGAATCCAGCCAGGCATAGCCCAGGGCTTGGGCCACCAATTGCGACAGCGTACCTTTGCCAGAGGCGGTGGGGCCGTCTATGCAAATAACCGGT
The DNA here is from genome assembly GCA_021044545.1 of Comamonadaceae bacterium M7527. NCBI lineage: Bacteria > Pseudomonadati > Pseudomonadota > Betaproteobacteria > Burkholderiales > Comamonadaceae > Comamonadaceae bacterium M7527. The sequence goes on along the minus strand of CP087990.1, from coordinate 1,306,130 downwards.
ACACGGCCAGCGACGGGCTGCGCCAATGCAAACAAAGCCTCGAAGTAGTCGGGAAAGGTTTTGGCCACACAGTGCGGCTCGTTGATGCGGGTAGCCAGTTGAGCGGGGTTGAACGCGGCCAACGACAGGCACATCGCCATGCGGTGGTCGTCGTAGGTGGCTATGGGTGCTGTGGTCCAGGCGTTGGCAGCTGGGGGTGTGACGCTGATGAAGTCAGCGCCCTCTACCACTGTGGCGCCCAGTTTGCGCAGCTCTGTGGCCATGGCGCTTAAGCGGTCGGTTTCTTTCACGCGCCAGCTGGCAATATTGCGCAGCGTGGTGGTGCCCGTGGCGTATAGCGCCATCACAGCCAATGTCATGGCCGCGTCTGGAATGTGGTTGCAGTCCAGGTCTATGGCCTTTAACGGCCAGGCGCCGCGTTGTATGTGCAAGGCATTGGCCTGGCCGGTAATCACAGCCCCCATTGCCTGAGCCGCTTCAACAAAGCGAATGTCACCCTGAATAGAGTCAAGGCCCACGCCTTGTACGGTGATGCCTTGTGCGCTTGGCGCGATGGCGCCCAAGGCCACAAAGTAGCTGGCGGATGAGGCGTCGGCCTCCACGTGCAGGCTGCCGGGCGACTGGTAGCGCGCACCCGCGGGTATGGTGAAGCGCTCCCAGCCATCACGCTGCACCACCACGCCAAACTGGGCCAGCAGCTTTAATGTGATGTCTATATAGGGCTTGGAAATCAGCTCGCCCACCACCTCAATCACCACGTCTTGCTGGGCCACCAAGGGCAGCGCCAACAGCAGGGCCGTTAAAAACTGACTGGACACATCGCCGCGCACTTGTATGGGGTGTGCGAGATTCAGGGTGTGCTGTTGCCCGTCGCCCAAGCGCAAAGGTGGAAAACCAGGGTTGCCCAAGTCTGTCACCACCCCGCCCATGCCGCGCAGCGCATCGACCAAGTCGCCAATAGGGCGCTCGTGCATGCGCGGTACACCCGATAACTCGAACGAGCCGCCTTGCGTGGTGGCCAATAACGTGAGCGCGGCGCACAGTGGGCGCATGGCCGTACCTGCATTGCCCAAAAACAGCGCGGCTTGTTGCGTGCGCAGTTGTCCAGCCAAGCCGCCAATACGCACATGGCTTGCAGACACATGCTCAACGTTACAACCCAGGGTTTTGAGCGCTTCAAGCATGACGTGGGTGTCGTCTGAAGCCAGCAAGTCATGAATGTCGGTGGCCCCTTCGCTCAGCGCAGCCAGCAGCAACACCCGGTTTGAGATGCTTTTTGAACCCGGCAGCTGTACGGTGCCAGATGCACTGGCCAATGGCGGAAGGTCTAGGAAGGCGGTATTAAACATCTTGATCCGTAGCGGGTGCGCAGGCAGCGGTGGGTGGCCAAGCCGCTCTGCGCTGGCTGGCCTGGGCAATTGCTGCGTGTAAATCTGTGGCTTCGGTGGTGTTGTGTGCCGCAGTCACCAGTTTTTTGAATGTGGCAAGTGACTTTTCAAAGGCCTCAAGCTGCTGCAAAAGAGGCGTTTTGTTGGCTACAAAAATATCGCGCCATACATCGGGGCTGCCAGCGGCAATGCGTGAAAAGTCTCTAAAACCCGGGCCTGCCAACGCCAAGGCCTGGTCGTCTGACATGGCGTTGATGTACGCAAACGCCAACAAGTGGGGCAGGTGGCTAACGGCGGCAAACACACGGTCGTGTTCGGTAGCCGTCATGGTGTGCAGCTGCGCACCGCAGGCCTGCCACAAACTGGCGGCCAGTGCCATTGCATGGGCGTTCGTGCCTGGGCTGGGCGTTAGTATCACGCGGCAACCCTGGTACAGATCGGCTTGGGCATGTGCCACGCCAGCGCTTTCTTTACCGGCAATGGGGTGGGCTGCTACAAACTGAGGCAGGCGCTGGCCCAATGTGGCGTGTGCCATGGCCACAATGTCAGACTTGGTGGAGCCCACGTCCATGACCAGGCAGTGCTCAGGCAAGTGCGGCGCGATGGCCTGTAGTGTGGCTTGCATGGCACCAACAGGCACGCCCAGCAGTACGACATCTGCCTGCGCAACACTGGCGACCAGGTCTGTGGTGGCATCATCAACAACGCCTAAATCCAAAGCAGTTTGCAAGCTGTTGGCGTGTCGGCCAACGCCTGTCACACGCAGCTGTGGGTACTTGGCTTTCAGCGCCAAGGCAAATGAGCCGCCCATAAGCCCGCAGCCTATGACGCATAGCGAGCGGATATCAGCGGTTGATTTAAGCATCAGCTGCGGGGTAAGTGCCCAGTACTTTGTAAAAAGCGCACAGTGACTGCAGCGCTTCCAAGGCCTGTTGCATGCCGGGCTGTGAGGGGTGGCCTACCAGGTCAATAAAGAAGGTGTACTCCCACTGGCCGCCTTGTCGTGCAGGGCGAGACTCAAAGCGCGTCATGGATACGCCATGTGTTTTGAGGGGCACCAACAAGTCGTGCAGCGCACCTGGGCGGTTGGTCACCGATACGGCCAAGCTGGTGCAATCAGCGCCAGTTGCCGCAGGTGCCTCCAGCGTGGAGGGCAAACAGATCACGGCAAATCGTGTGCGGTTGTGGGCATCGTCTTGTATTGCGTGCGCTGCAATGTGCAGGCCGTATTGACTGGCGGCACGCTCGCTGGCAATGGCGGCCCAAGCCGGGTTGTCTTTGGCCAAGCGTGCGCCTTCGGCGTTGCTGGCAACGGCGCGGCGCTCAGCACCTGGCAAATGTTTGCTAAGCCAGTCTTGGCACTGGGCCAAAGCTTGTGGGTGAGCCAGTACCACCTCTATGCCATCAAGCGAGTTGTCCAAGCGCAGCAAATGGTGGCGCACCAGCAGGCTGGACTCGCCAATGATGTGTGCGGGTGACTGCAGCAGTAAATCCAGCGAGCGCGTGACCACGCCTTCAGTGGAGTTTTCAACAGGTACCACGCCAAAATCTGCGCTGCCGGCTGCTGTGGCTCTAAACACGTCATCAATCGATGCGCAGGGCAGCTCTGTGATGCTGGTGCCAAAAAAGGACAGTGCCGCTTGCTGACTGAAGGTACCTGCTGGCCCCAGAAACGCAATGCGCTGAGGTGCCTCAAGCGCACGGCATGCAGACATGACCTCGCGCCAGATATGGCCAATGCTCTCGGGCTTGATGAGGCCAGTATTGGTGTCTTGCAAATGCTTGATAACCTGCGCTTCGCGGTCAGGGCGAAACACCGCAGAGCCATCTCGTTTTTTAAGCTCGCCCACCTCATGGGCACACTGTGCACGCGCATTGAGCAAGGCCAAAATGTGTTGGTCTAAAGCGTCAATAGACTCGCGTAGCTGGGCCAGTGTTTTCATGCGTGATGTGCTTCAAAGTCTTGCATAAATGCCACCAGTGCTTGTACACCGGCCAGTGGCATGGCGTTGTAAATGCTGGCGCGCATGCCACCTACTGACTTGTGACCTTTGAGGGCCAACAGGCCAGCTTGCTTGGCTTGCGTTAAAAATATGTCGTTGAGTGACTCATTGGCCAACTTGAACGGCACATTCATGCGTGAGCGCCAAGCTGGGTCAATGCTGTTGCTGTAAAAGCCAGAGCTGTCTATGGCTTGGTACAAGACATCAGCCTTGGCTGCATTGGCCGCCTCTATGGCCGCCAGGCCGCCTTGACTTTTTAGCCACTCAAACACCAGGCCCACCATGTAAATCGCGTTGGTGGGCGGCGTATTGAACATGGAGTTGTTGGCCGCAATGTTTTTGTACTCAAAGGCCGAAGGGCAAATGGGCATGGCGCGGTCAAGCAAGTCGTCGCGCACAAAAGCCAGCGTCACACCGGCAGGGCCCAGGTTTTTTTGAGCACCCGCAAACGCAACACCAATACGCTGCCACTCAACGCGGCGCGAGGCAATGTGGCTTGAGCAGTCCACCACCAGCGGTGCGTCTATGCCCAGTGCTGCCAAGTCCGGCAACGAAGCAAACTCAATACCGTCAATGGTTTCGTTGCTGCACAGGTGTACGTAGTCTATGTTGTTGCGCAGCGCCCAGCTGCTGGCACTGGCCACCGTTTTAAAGCCGTCAGCCTTGCCGTTAAATGCGACTTGTGCATCACCGTAGCGCTTGGCTTCAAGGCTTGATTTGTGGCTCCAGCTGCCGCTGACCACAAAGTCTGCTTTGGGTGCGCCAGCTGTTTTGGGCTTGCCCAGCAAGTTCATGGGGGCAATGGCGTTGTGCGCCAAACCGCCACCTTGCACAAACAAAATATGAAAGTGCGCGGGCACCGCCAGCACCTCGCGTATGTCTGCCAATGTACGCTCCAGGATTTCACCAAAGGCGGCGCCTCTGTGGCTCATTTCCATGACGCCCATGCCACACCATGCCAGTTGCTGATTTCGCGCCCCGCGCGCTCCAGCACCTCAAGCGGCATGGCCGCTGGGCCAGCCGAGAAGTTGTATGGACGAGTGTCGCTCACGGTTTATTCAGCAGAGCCGCTGTCGCCGGTGGTATCTGCATCACTGTTGTTGTCGCCGTTTTGCGCGCTGTCTGCGTCAACATCTGCGTCTTCAGCAGCGTCAGACTCTGCATCACGCTCGGCAATGCGTTGCATGCCAGACAGTTTGCTGCCTGCGTCCAGGCCAATGAGGGTCACACCTTGTGTGGCCCTGCCCATTTCGCGCACTTCTGATACGCGTGTGCGCACCAACACACCAGTGTCGGTGATGAGCATGATTTCGTCTTCGGTGTGCACCAGCGTGGCGGCGACCACTTGGCCGTTACGCTCGCTTTGTTGAATGGCAATCATGCCTTTGGTGCCGCGACCGTGGCGGGTGTATTCCTCAATGGGTGTGCGCTTGCCGTAGCCGTTTTCAGTGGCTGTGAGCACACTGGTGGGGTAGGCGCCACCGGCGCTGTCGACTTGCGTGACATCGCTGGGCGAGACCAGCATGGCAATCACGTTTTGACCATCTTCCAGCATCATGCCACGCACGCCGCGGGCGTTACGGCCCATGGGACGTACATCGTTTTCGTCAAAGCGCACGGCTTTGCCGCCATCCGAGAACAACATCACATCATGATTGCCTTCGGTCAGCGAGGCGCCAATGAGGTAGTCGTTGTCGTCCAAAGCCACGGCAATAATGCCGGCTTTGCGTGGGTTGGAAAAGTCGGTCAGTGGCGTCTTCTTGACCGTGCCCATGCTGGTTGCCATGAACACAAAGTTGTTCTCTGGGAAAGTGCGGTGGTCACCGGTGAGAGGTAGCACCACGTTGATTTTTTCGCCTTCTTGCAGCGGGAACATGTTCACGATGGGGCGACCGCGCGAGTTGCGCGAGCCCGCCGGCACTTCCCACACCTTGAGCCAGTACACGCGGCCCTTGTTGGAAAAACAGAGAATGTAGTCGTGCGTGTTGGCAATAAAGAGCTGGTCAATCCAGTCGTCTTCTTTGGTGGCGGCAGCCATTTTGCCGCGGCCGCCGCGCTTTTGTGCGCGGTATTCAGTCAGGGGCTGGCTCTTGATGTAGCCCGTGTGCGACAAAGTCACCACCATGTTTTCTGGCGTGATGAGGTCTTCGGTGGCCAGTTCTTGGGCGTTGTACTCAATCTCTGAGCGGCGCGCGCCAATTTTGGTTTGGCCAAATTCGGTTTTGATAGCGGTGAGCTCATCACCCACGATGACACTGACGCGCGATGGTTTGGACAAAATGTCAAGCAGGTCGTCAATCTCAGCGATGACGCCCTTGTACTCGGACACAATTTTGTCTTGTTCGAGGCCAGTCAGGCGTTGCAGGCGCATTTGCAAAATTTCTTGCGCTTGCGTCTCGGACAAACGGTACAAACCGTCCGCGCCCATGCCTACGTTGCGGTCTACGCCGTCTGGGCGGTAGTCGTCAGCGTTGATGGTGGCGCCGTCTTCGCGGGTGCGGGTGAGCATTTCGCGCACCAATTGGCTGTCCCATGACCTGGTCAGCAATTCGGCTTTGGCCACGGGTGGTGTGGGCGCATTGCGAATGATGGCGATGAACTCGTCGATGTTGGCCAGGGCAACGGCCAGACCCTCAAGCACATGGCCGCGCTCGCGCGCTTTGCGCAACGTGAATACCGTGCGGCGTGTGACCACCTCACGGCGGTGCTGCAAGAAAATATCAATGAGGTCTTTGAGGTTGCACAACTTGGGCTGGCCGTTGACCAGCGCCACCATGTTGATGCCAAAGGTGTCTTGCAGCTGGGTTTGCTTGTACAGGTTGTTGAGCACCACTTCTGGTACTTCGCCGCGCTTGAGCTCAATGACCACGCGCATGCCAGATTTGTCTGACTCGTCCTGAATGTGGCTGATGCCTTCAATTTTCTTTTCTGTGACCAGCTCGGCTATGCGTTCGAGCAAGGTCTTTTTGTTGACCTGGTAAGGCAGTTCGTCAACGATGATGGACTCGCGTTGGCCTTTGTCAATGTCTTCAAAGTGGCAGCGCGCACGCATGATGACCTTACCGCGACCGGTGCGGTAGCCTTCTTTCACCCCGCCAATGCCGTGAATAATGCCGGCGGTAGGAAAGTCTGGCGCCGGAATGATTTCCATCAGGTCTTCAACAGTGGCCTCTGGGTTGTGCAGCATGTGCATGCAGGCATCAACCACTTCGTTTAAGTTGTGCGGCGGAATGTTGGTAGCCATACCCACCGCAATACCTGCGGAGCCGTTGACCAACAAGTTGGGCAAGCGAGAGGGCATCACCAGCGGTTCTTGCTCTGAGCCGTCGTAGTTGGGGCCAAAATCAACGGTATCTTTGTCCAGGTCGTCCAGCATTTCGTGGGCGATTTTTGCCAGACGAATTTCGGTGTAACGCATGGCCGCGGCGTTGTCGCCGTCAATAGAGCCAAAGTTGCCCTGACCGTCCACCAGCATGTGGCGCAATGAAAAGTCTTGCGCCATACGCACAATGGTGTCGTACACCGCAGTGTCGCCGTGTGGGTGGTACTTACCAATCACGTCGCCCACAATACGCGCAGACTTTTTGTAAGGCCTGTTCCAGTCGTTGTTGAGCTCGTGCATGGCGTACAGCACGCGGCGGTGCACTGGCTTCAAGCCATCACGCGCATCAGGCAGTGCCCGGCCCACGATCACGCTCATGGCGTAATCTAGGTAGCTGCGGCGCATTTCCTCTTCAAGGCTGATGTGCAAGGTCTCTTTGGCGAACTGGGTCATGTGCTGTGTACTTGGTTTAGTTGAGAAGCCTCAGGCTAACCAGTCATTTTAAGCGCTTTAAAAGCGTGCCAAACCGCACCGGCCCCATTGCGACAAGCCCTTGTCCGTGGCGCAAACAGGGTGAAGTCAAGCTCGCGCGCACAGCCTGTGGGCCAGCTGCACGAGGCGCCAAGCCGGATGCGGCGGCACCGGCTAATTCTTTTGTTGTATTTCGGCTACGGGCTTTAAAAAAAGTCAACGACTGTGGCCCGTCTTCACGCTCTGCGCTGACGACAGGCCGAGAGTTGTGGCTAAAATGTTTAAATCGTTTTCAGTGGTAGTCACTCGAAGCGTTTATCCATGTCGCGCAAGCGTTGCGCATAAAGAGAAAGAGGATTTCCATGATCAAACTAAACAAAGTTGCAATGCTGATCGCAACCGCTGCTTTGGCAACCGCTGCCAGCGCCGAAGTTAACAACTGGGTAAGCGCTGACGGTACCGCTTGGAAAAACGGCACCAACGAATTCTGCTGGCGTGCTGCCAACTGGACACCAGCCACAGCTGCTGTTGGTTGTGATGGCGCCATTGTTGCTGCTGCACCAGCACCTGCTGCCAAGCCAGCACCTGCGCCTGCAGCCGTAGCACCAGCTGCTGCTCCAGCCAAGGTTACTTACGCTGCTGACGCCTTCTTTGGCTTCGACAAGGCCGTGTTGCAAGCAGCTGGCAAAGCCAAACTGGACGGCTTGATCGCAAAAGTAAAAGACATCAACTTGGAAGTAATCGTTGCTGTTGGTCACACCGACACCAGCGGCCCAGCCAGCTACAACCAGATGTTGTCAACAAAGCGTGCTGAAGCTGTCAAGGCTTACTTGGTGTCCAAGGGCATCGACGCCAACCGCATCTACACCGAAGGTAAAGGCGAGACCAGCCCAGTTGCTGACAACAGCACACGTCAAGGTCGTGCCAAGAACCGTCGCGTTGAAGTTGAAGTGGTTGGCTCACGTTAATCCAGTCAACGGCTAACGCCGGTCAAAAGGGGCTGCTGCAAGCAGCCTCTTGCAAACGACAATAAAACCGCTTTGCCGGGTGCCAATAGGGCACAAGGCAGGGCGGTTTTTTTTATGGGCGCGATAATGCACGCTATGACTACGCCACACCACACCGCCGCACCCGAAGTAAACGCAGACCCAGCTGATTGGCCAAGTTTTCAGCCTTGGCCCACAAGTGGTGGGATCCGGATAGTGAGTTTCGACCATTGCACCAAATTAATCCCTTGCGGTTGAACTGGATGCGTGAGCAGGTTGATATTGTTGGCAAGCGTGTACTTGATGTGGGTTGTGGCGGCGGCATTTTGAGTGATGCCATGGCCCGTGCTGGCGCTGATGTGCTGGGCATTGATTTGGCGAGCAAAGCGCTGAGCGTGGCCAAGCTGCATGCGCTGGAGGCGCAAACGCCCAACGTGCAGTACCGCGAAATGAGCGCTGAGGCGCTGGCCGCAGAGCAGCCTGGCCAGTTTGATGTAGTGACCTGCATGGAAATGCTAGAGCACGTGCCAGACCCCGCATCCGTGGTGCAGGCCTGTGCCACCCTGGTAAAGCCCGGCGGCACGGTTTTTTTCTCCACCATCAACCGCAACCCCAAGGCATTTTTGTTTGCTATTGTGGGCGCAGAGTATGTGCTGCAGCTGTTGCCCAAAGGCACGCACGAATACGCCAAATTCATCAAGCCCAGTGAACTGGCCAGCTACGCCAGAGCCGCCGACTTGCAGCTCAACGCCACCAAAGGCATGTCATACAACCCATTGACCAAGCACTACTGGTTGGGTGGCGACACCAGCGTGAATTACATGTTGGCCACCACCAAGCAGGCCTAAGCCACCATGTTCTCCAACGTACATTTGGTCCTGTTTGATCTGGACGGCACCCTCATCGACAGCGCGCCAGATTTGGGTGCTGCCGCCGATCGCATGCGAACCAAGCGCGGTATGCCGCCATTGCCATTGGACGTTTACCGCCCCATGGCGGGCGCTGGTGCACGCGGCATGCTCAAAGTCGGCTTTGACATGTCGCCAGACCATGCCGACTTTGCCGAGATGCGCAACGAATTTTTTGAGGAGTTTGAGCGTAACTTGCTGGCCAATACCGTGGTCTTTGATGAGGTGGCTGAGCTGATAGCGCGTATAGAAGCTGCAGGCATGAAGTGGGGCGTTGTGACCAACAAAAGCGAGCGCTTCACGCTCCCTACAGTGAAGCGTATGCCGCTGTTTGGCAATGCATGCACGGTAGTAAGCGGCGACACCACACCACACCCCAAGCCACACCCGGCACCGCTGTTGGAGGCTGCCAGGCGCGCTGGCGTTGATGCCAAGCACTGCATCTATGTCGGTGACGATGAGCGCGATATGGTTGCAGGCCTGGCCGCAGGCATGCCCACTGTTGCAGCCCTGTATGGCTACTTGGGCTCGAACAACGACGCGTCCACCTGGGGTGCACAAGCCCATATTGACAAGCCGCTTGAGCTGCTACAGCTGTTAAACCTGTAGCGCCCCGTGCGCTTGGGGCGAATTTAACGTAAACTAGGCGACTTGGGGCTGCACTGGTTTCGACGTGGGTTCGGAAGCGTGGTGGGGCGTGCCGAGGTTCAGTCACCTCGTAAATCCGCTGAAAAAAACTAACTGCAAACGACGAACGTTTCGCACTCGCAGCTTAAGCTGTGAGACTCAAAACAGCATGCTGACGGGCTGGGCAAGGGGGTAGCAATACCTCCCGGCTATGAGGGAATTTACGTTGGCTGGCACACGGCTGGGTTACTTAGTCGGGTGTGAGATTCAAGGTAACTGGCGTCTTGGGTAGCGTGTTGCTGCGCGACCAAAGAAGCGAGATTTAAATCAGACGACTACGCACGTAGAACCATACGAATAAGGCTCGCGGACGCGGGTTCAATTCCCGCCAGCTCCACCATATGCGGGGGGACAGATTTTCTCTGTCCCCCTTTTTCATGTCCGGAAAGCCCTGTATTAGCGGGCTTCCGCGTTTTTCCTTGTGGACGCGGCAGGGCACATTTCTCCGGTTTTTGGCCTCAGAGTCCGAATTTCTCTCTTTTTTCTCTGTTGCCTTGTGGACGTGTCCATAAGTCGAACCCAGTATTCATGCGGGTTACAGCGATTGGGTTGGACCATGTCAGTGGCCAAGCATAGGGGAGTTGAACCGGATAAATGTCGGTCTCAGGTTGGTTGCAGCCTTTACCCTCCGCCCGACGAGCGGCAGCTTAATGACACGAAGCAGACGAGAAGTCCTTGCGGGCAGCTTTTCGCTCAACTGCGCTGAAATCGGCAGTTACCATTCCATGCAATGTTCACGCAGCAAAGGGGGCTGGCCGTGTCTTGACGCTCTGGTTGGAAACCGAGCGCATCGATGACCAGTGAAGCCTCTACCCGCGTGAAAACGCTTTCCTAAAGGACACGTTTGTTATGCCGTTCCCGAAGTCTGCCGCGCGTCTAGAGAATCTGCAGCGTGCATGGCAATGGATTCGCTCGAATCCAGATCGGACGTACAAGTCGCACTTCCGGGAGCTGTACTCGGCCTACGCGACCTCAGACGGGGCCCTGCTCAAGCATCTAAAAGATCGACTTGATCGAAGCATTTTTGAGCCATCCGACGCGTGCAAGCTTTTCCTGCCGAAGCCTTCGGGCATCCTGCGTCCGTACACGTTGCTGGGCATCGAGGACCAGATCGTGTACCAAGCGATGGCCAATATCGTCGCCGAGCGTCTGCATCCGCGCGTCAGAAGCAAGTACAACCGCCAAGTGTTTGGTCACCAGTACGCGGGAGCGACGAGCCTCTGGTTCTACCGCCGTTGGACCGATGGTTACAAGGCCTTCAACAAGGCTGCGGAGACGGTCTTTGCGAACGGCTACACGTGGACCGCAAGCTTTGATCTCACGGCGTTCTACGACAGCATTGATCACAACGTGCTGCGCCACATGCTCAAGGAAATTGGCCTTGACCATGATTTCTGTATGGAACTGACCCGCCTTCTGAACAAATGGACGGCAACGACGACTCAGATTTATCACGACCACGGCATCCCGCAGGGGCCGTTGAGCTCGGGCTTGATTTCCGAAGCAGTGCTCAAGCACTTCGACGACAACTTCCGCACCCGCTTCGACGTCAAGTACTTCCGGTACGTCGATGACATCCGTCTCTTCGCCAAGAGCGAGGATCACTTGCGGTACGCGCTCGTCTCACTTGACCGACTGAGCAAGGACGTGGGCTTGTTTCCGCAGTCGGGGAAGATCGACATCCACCAGGTGAAGGATATCCGGGACGAGTTGAAGTCTGTTAGCTCGCCTGTGGAGACAGTCTTGAGCGGACCGGAGCCCGACCAGGCAGGTATTCGAAGCAGGCTCGCTGAGCTTGCACCGCGCGAAGGCGGCTATCGGGTCACGGACTCAACTAGGTTCAAGTTCCTGTTGGCCAAGGCAGATCCGTCGCTTCGTGTGCTTGACCGCCTTTGGCGTGTCTTCGAGCATGCGCCGCACTACTACCCCCAGGTCTCAGCCTACCTGCAGAAGTTTCGGTCCCTACCCGACAAGCATGCTGATCGGCTGCTCAGCCACATCCAAACGCAGGATCTCTACCCGGCGATCCGGGCCAGCTTAGTGACGGCGGCGGATGATCGTCTTTCTAGGTCGCGCACTAGGCGCTTGCGCTCGTCCCTGAAGAAGCTGTGGGCGCCGCGAACCAGTACGCCAGAGCTGACCGCGGCCCTGTGGAGCGCGCTGCACCGTCTTTCGCACTTGACCGAGCGGCAGGCTGACTATGCGCTGCTCTATTCCCGGACATCTTGGCTTCGAACGCGGTTGCATTTCGGCATGCCTTGGTTTGAGATCGCCAAAGGCCGGAGAGACCGACTCTTGAACGTCTCGATGCGAAGCAATGACGCCGACGTTGCCCTGGCTGCGGGGTGGCTAGCTGCGCTGTTGGACTGCGAGGTTCGAAAGCCGATCCGCGACATCCATCCGCTGGCCAAGATCGTGCTGCGGGAAAACGGCCTGCTGCGCCGTGCCGACACCAAGGTGTGCGGAATCCGGCTGGCGCTTCACGAGATGACCGGCATGGACTTCGCGGTCAACTGGCGGAAGTTCTTCGGCAAGAACTATCGTCACGCCGAGTCAAAGATTGTTGCGTGCAAGGGCTACTTCAAGACGAACCCCACCGCCTGGGTCAGCATGCTTGATGTCTTCAACGATCTCCTGGTCGACGACCTCTTCAAGCGCGACGGAAGTATGGGCGTGCGAACTCTGGGGAAGTTCGGGGACGTTATCGGCCGCAAAGCCTTCAAGACCAAGTTCCCGAACACGCATACGCTTGTCGAAGAACTGCACAAGAAGCGCGGTGAGGGTGAGCTTTCCCACGCGGTGGTTCATGCGACGAAAGCGAGGACTGGGCGCATCCCGTTCAAGTGGCTGAAGACCGGCCGCAGACACCTGATCGCCGCGCTGACCGAGATCAATGCTGCAGGGTACTGAGGGGACGTTTGTAGCGACGGCGATGCCGCATGTGCGCTGTTGACGCACATCGAATCGTTGGAGGATGGTTTGACCGAAATAGCTGCAACTCTGCCCATCGCCGCGCTAGTGCGTGTGTCAGTTTTCGGCGGAGGCGGACGCTCAGGCGAGTGATCGGGAGAGACGCCTTTCGCTGCACTCCGGTCGGCCGGTTTGGCAATGACAACTGCAGGCTGGTTGCCGTCGCTCACGATGGGTACTGACGCAGGCGCACCCCACTACCGTTAATCGCCCTTTTTATGCTTGTGAGGCTTGAGGTCAGGCGTATTCTTTGGCGTTTCCTTGTTGTCACGTCGACGCTTATCAGGTTTGCCCGTTGATTTGGCAATTGGTTTGGGCCCAGGCTTGATTGGCATATCTGTCCTCCTTTAGCTTGAAGAAATGCTCTCCGAGTTTGGCCGCCCTACGTTAAGGCAAGTGGATAACGCAGTCAACTCGCGCAGCGACTTTCCTAGGCTTAGGAGGTATGAATCTTCAGGTGCGACAACATCTTCCAAAAGGGTCATAGAACGACAGCTTAGGGCGCCAATCCTGTTCGACAGCTTCTGCCAAGAATCGCTAACCAGAAAATGTGAGCCGCTGACGGCTCCCGCTGCATACCGGAAATGGGACTGTAGAGTGAATCGCTTGCATCCTGTCAAAACGCCACTTTTCGTAAAACCAAGCCATGGCCGCGAAATTGGCTGAAGGTCGCACGGAGCATTATGAATACCTTCAGGCGGCTTGCTGTGACATGAATTGCTCATGCCACAGGTTAGGTAGTGCGTTTCTGGTGAACCACATCATGTTGGCTTCATGAGGTGGCTTTCCTCCAAGGATGTCCATCACCAGGGCAGGGTCCAGCAGCGTCAGGCGCAGCAGCTCATTGACCGTGCTCGGATCCAGTCCTTCCAATTGGGCGATTTCTGAACCGCTCTTGACCTGCCCGGTGTCGAGCAGCCACTGCCAGTAATGGGCCTTGGCCAGTCCGTGGAACATGGCGACGTGGACGCTCTTTTCTAACACAGCACCCGTCGGTTGGCCATCTTGCGCGTCCTGGGCCAGGATTAGAGTTTTGATGCCTGGGCGGCGTTTGAGCTTGAAGGGCTTGCGCGTGGAGATCCTAAGACCTTCGCCTTCCTTGCTGATTGTCATCTCGCTCATGCTGGCATCTCCATCTCCAGCATCTCTGCGCCGATGGTCCCGGGCTTCATTGCCTCCAGCAGAGCCAGCCAGTCAGTGGTGCGCCAGCTGACCTCGATCGTGTCGTCATCGTGCAGCGTGACTCGTTCGACCAAGCTGCGGATGATGTGGCTTTTGAGCTCATCGAAGTAGCTGTCCCAGATTTCCGCAGTGCGCTGAAGCACTAAATTCACAGCTTGGGCTTCGGGGATGCCGGGATTGAGCTGCTGGATCTGGTGCCAGTATTGGTTGAGCATCGTGCCCGAGCACAGGAAATCGAGTACCTGCCGGGTGACCTCCTGTTCCACCAGCTCGGCGGGCTGGTTGGCGACGGTGCTCTGGCTGGCACCTTCGTGCATTTTTTTGTTGTGCACGTAATAGCGGTAGACCTTGCCAGACTTCTTCTGACAGGCCATCGGAAGGTACAGATCGCCTGCAGGGGTGTAGATCAAGCCACGCAACAGAAACTGCGTCCGGGCCTTCGAGGACCAGGTAGCCCGGTTCTTCTCTTCGGGTTTGCGCGCAAGCAACATCTGCACCTTGTCCCACTGGACCTGATCGATCAGGGGCTTGTGGGCACCGGGGTAGTACTTGCCCTTGTGCGAGAGCATGCCCAGGTACACGCGGTTTTGCAGCACCTTATACAGCGACTGCTTGCAAAAATGCCTTCCTGTTTTGGTCAGGAGGTTTTGCTCCTTCATCTGCAGGACCATCTGCGTGGTCGATCCCGTGCTGGCGTAGGTGTTGAAGATCCAGTTCACAGTTTCCGATTCTTTCGGGTGGATCAGCAGTTGACGGTCCTCCACACGGTAGCCCAGCGGCACCACGCCCCCCATCCACAACCCCTTGCGTTTGGAGGCGGCAATCTTGTCGCGGATGCGTTCGCCGGTTACTTCGCGCTCGAACTGTGCAAAAGACAGCAGCATGTTGAGCATCAGGCGTCCGTTGGAGGTCGAGGAATTGATTTGCTGGGTGACGGAGCTGAAGCTGACCGTGTGCTGGTCAAAGACCTTCATCATCTGGGCAAAATCGGCCAGGGAGCGCGAGAGGCGGTCGATCTTGTAGACCACCACTACGTCAATACGCCCGACCTTGATGTCTGCCATCAGGCGTTTGAAGCCGGGGCGTTCCATGTTGCCGCCGGAGAAGCCGGGGTCTTCGTAGGTGTCCTGAACTGGCACCCAGCCTTCTGCGCGCTGGCTCATCACAAAGGCCAGGCCTGCTTCGCGCTGGGCATCGATGGAGTTGAATTGCTGGTCCAAGCCTTCATCAGAGGACACACGGCAGTAGACGGCGCAGCGTTTGATGGTCACTTCAGTCATGCGGCCACCATGTTTTTCACGCCAAAAAATGCGGGTCCGGACCAATGCGTGCCGGTGATGTTCTTGGCAATCGCCGATAGGCTGCGGTAGATCTTCTGGTTGTACTCGTAGCGACCGTCAGCCAAAACCTCAACCCTGAATTCCTTGCCCTCGAACTCCCGCACCAGGGTGGCCCCGGGCATGGCCACCGCTTTGGCCGGTGTGTTGGTCTTGATTTTGGAGAGGTTTTGGCCGTAGTCGACCAAGCGCTCGCGTGTGGACTGCGGCAAGGTGCCAAAGGCCAGTTCCTGAATCCGGTAGCTCAAGCGTGAGGTGAGGTATTTGCGGTTGGGGTGCACCGGGCGGCTTGCGAAATGCAGATCCCACACTTTCCAAAGATCGGGCATCTTCATTTCATGCAGGGTGGCCACTTCGCGCTGGACGGCATTGAGCTTTTCCAGACTGCGCTGCTCGCGCGGGGTGATGGATCGTGGCTTCATGGGTGAACTCCTTGTTGTGTAGACGGGTTCACATTCACACTCTGCCAGGCATGGAAGTCCACGAACTCGTCCAGATCAGTGGCGTA
Source organism: Comamonadaceae bacterium M7527 (assembly GCA_021044545.1). Classification (NCBI taxonomy): domain Bacteria; kingdom Pseudomonadati; phylum Pseudomonadota; class Betaproteobacteria; order Burkholderiales; family Comamonadaceae; species Comamonadaceae bacterium M7527. The sequence goes on along the minus strand of CP087990.1, from coordinate 1,290,368 downwards.
AACCTGACTGCTGTGGATTTCGGTGAGCTTCTGGTGTTGACTGAGGGCGCCTTTGGCCATCAGTTCGCTGATCTGCGACAGGTAGAGAAATCCGCTCTTTTCGGAGCGCTTGCCGAGGTGGTTTGTGGAGGGGTTCAGGTGGTCTGTCATGGGTAGGGGATTTGGTGAAAAAACCGTCCATAAATCGTATGAGCGAGCCCCTCCAGAGGTAACGTGTTTTGGCGGGCCAATGGGGGACACGAGCTGGAACCCCGCATAAATCCTGGACTTTTAGAGCCGGTATCAGCAGCCAAGCGGCTTGCATGAGTGCTTTTGACAAACCTGTAAAAAGCTGTATATTTATCCAGCAATCCGGCAAAACTCATCCCAAGTACCAGGTCTTCAGATCAGGGGCTGAGACGCCTCATTGCCGAGACCAACAACAACAAAGGAGACAACGAATGAGCCGCCCTCAGACCTACGCCGACATACTGCTGAACCTGCCTGTCGACGACACCCTCAAAACCTTCATCGAGCGCCACACCATGCCTTTGCCCGAGGGGTGGATCTGGCATGACTCGGTCCAAGCCTCCAAGAGCTGGTTGGCTTGATTCAGATGCATCCGAATGCTGCCATGCGTGACCGCATCGTGGCCGGTTTGCACGCCAGCACGCTGCTGGCCCACCCCTTGGGTAAGCAGGCCATGTTTCAGGCCGCGCATGACCGACCGACAGAATTGATGGGGCTTATCGCTTGCAAGAGCGACTTGCACCGGGCGTTCTGGCTATATGTCAATCACCCCGCACTGTTTGAGGCTGCGGCCGAGATCGAATATCTCGACCACCATGGACAGCAAGCCCAACAGCACGATCTGGGTATCAAGCATCCCATCAAGCGCGATGAGGCGTCGATTGCCGCCTTTAGCGATTCCATCAAAGGGTTCTACCAGCGGGAGTTAGGGTGCGGTGAGGTATGCGTGGTCAATGTGCTGGATCGGGCGCGCGGCACGCAATTGATCTCGATCCACGCCAAGGACCTGGCTACGGCCAAGCTGGAGTTTGAGGGCAGTCAGCTGCAGCGCAGGGTGGGCAGTCCGAACATACACATGGTGCTGGAATACGCCCAAGCCACAGGTGTGGCTCGCACCATCATTCGTGGTGGAGCCAAGTATCACGCCATGTTGTGTGAGGCCTTCGCCAGGCACCTGCTTGGTGTGGATGCCGATGCACAGCGTATCCAGACGCCGCGTCTGAACCTGTCCACATTGCGCTTGGGCTTGAAGATTCCGCAGGCGATTGATGACGGATTTGTCGGATTGCAAGTCAAGAGCGTGACCGTGGTCAGTGGATGTGGACGACTCAAGATGGAATGCACGGCCAGCGCGTCCAGTGATCAGCGCTGTGTGACGGAGCTGCTGCAGGATTACTTCGGCGCAGAAAACCCGCTTGCACGCGGTTGGACCATCCAGGCTGCTGTTCTCAACTTCTATCTGGCACCGATGCGGGGCAAAAGCCGCTGCCAGGTGGTCAGTGTGGAGATCACCAGCAAGGGGCGACTGAACCTGCACAAGTTTGATGAGAAGCTGCGTACCCAACTTGAGGGCTATCTGGTCCAGTTGGGCATCTTGAAGGCGCAGCAGGTCCTCAAGACCGGACGGGAGCAGGAGGAGCCTGCTACCATGGCAGGCAGCTTGTTCGAGTGAGGTGTGAATGGAGTTGACCCTCAATCAGCAAGCCATCAGCTTGGCCGCTTTGATGTTCGTGCGAGGCAGCGCTTCTTTTGAGAGCAGCCTGCACGATGAAGAAATTGCAGCCCTACAGGCTCTCAAACAGGTGAAGGCCGTTGTGCCCGGTGTCGTCAACAGCCAGGATGCCTTTTGTGCTTTCTGCGGCCTGTACCGTGGCCCGATCTTCAGAACGGACGATGGGCTCATGGTGCAGTGTCCGGATTGTGGCCCGTTTGCGCTGGATCCGGCCAGTCAGCGCAGTTGGAGGCTGGACGACGAATGGCTGATCCGAAAGCTGCGTGGCGCATTGGACATTTCGCCGCACGCCACCGCCACTCAAATCGTTGATGGCGTGTGGGACATTGGTCGGTACAAGAAGCGGCCGGTGGTGCTTGCGCGCCGTATTGACTTGGTGGAGCGTCACGGGCTGCGGATTTTTCATGGGCCTGAGCCACGCAGCCAAAGCTGGGTCATCACACCACGGCCGTTGGTGCGACAACCATTGGATCCGCTGGCGGGGATGGCTACTTGGTGGCAACTTGAGGACCGGTTCGCCTTGCACGGGTTGGCATTGCGATTGCTCAATCCGGACCAAGGTGAAAAAGCCGATGCTCTGCAAGATGGCATCCCGAGCGTGGCTGTCCATGGGCCGTTCAGTGAAGACTTCGCCTGGGTGCACCTGGAGGACTGGCCGCAAGGTCCCATTCGTTTGACCGATGCCCAGACCCGAGTGTTTGCAGCCCTGTGGGAGCACCGTGATCGGGCTCAATCGTCGGAATTCATCATGCGAGCGGCAGGACTCGACAGCGAAAAGCCAATGGACGTGTTCAAGTTGAAGGCCGCAAACCGAGGTGATCCCGTCTATGAGGGACCATTGCATGCGTACGAGCAACTGGTCAGCCGGCAGCGCAGGCTTGGGCTCTACAAGCTGACTTGGATGGGGGCGTAACTCGCCTCAGACTGTCATCTAACAAGAAAACTGATATCCAACATTGGCGATGTTAGATACATGCACTTCTGTCATCTGGTTCAAGACTGCACAGGGACCGGGTTATCCCTTGTTCTTGGTCTCGCGCTCTGGCGACCATTCATTCATCTCTTGAGCAATGAATTCGGCCAATGGCTTAATTTGGCCCTGGACGCTCGCTGCCTCCAGTGCCTTCATGTAGACATCTCGCCTGCTCATCCGAATCACCGTCCATGGATAGCCGCCGGATGCCAGCAGCGTGTTCATCAGGAAGCGACCGATACGGCCGTTGCCATCGAAGTATGGATGGATAAAGACGAAGAGGTGATGTCCAAGTACGGCGCGAACGCTGGCCTCCGGCTCGGTTTCGATCAAGTCCCACAGCGTTTCCAGTGAATCCAGCAAGGCCTCGCTGGGCAGTGGCGTGTGCATCGAATTGCGAATAAAAATCGGACCACGCCGATAACCGGTGAGCTGACTTGCTTCGACGATACCTGCGGTCACTGAGGCGCCGAACAGTTCGGCATACCACTCGTGATGATCGCGCTTGACTACCAGACCTGCGTTGTCCTTTGCCAGTACTTTTCCAATGCTTTCCTTGACTGCCTGAAAGGCTTGGTAATAGCCCCTTGCAGCCAACGCGTCCCGGGTCCTGTTGTGCTGTGAGTCACCATCTGGGTTCCAGTCACCGCTGGCTACGCGCTCGATCAATTCGTCGGTGACGCGATAGCCTTCGATCGACAGGGAGTTGTAGGCGTCAGAAACATAGCGCTCATCAACCTGTACCAGATAGTCGGCACCCTCTTGCTTGATGCATGGTGAGGGGGAAGACATTGATCACATCCTGGCGCCATCCAGCCCACATTGATCGCAGTCGCAGCACATAAGGTGAGCGTTCTTTGCTGGGCGTAATGGTTGGCTCGGCCAATTCAAAGGGATTGACCAGCTTGAGTGTGATCTTGAGCTTGGCGAAAGCCTTCTGAATGTGCTCGGCTTCATAGGGACGTTTGACGAACTCGAATGCAGCGGCCAACCGGCCTGCTGCCGTCACCATCTTGTCGCCAGCCAGCAGCGTCGGTAGCAGTTCGGAGGCATGTCGAACCGTGGCCAGAGCAATCTCGGCCTCACGCGGGTTGTTCACGAAGAACGAAGGCCCGACCAAGCACAAAGCTTCGGCAACAGGCCAGGCTTGCAAGCCACGTACTTCCAATCGTGCGTTGGAAACCCGGTTTTTGTCCGGATAGACCAGCAGTGAGGTGTTAAAGGGTAAATCCACCTTGGATGTGCCGCTGTCGATCGTGACGCATGTGACTTGTCTGGGCACGGTGGTGTTGCCCGTGTGGAGCATCAGTGATGCCTCCGGGTTCAAGCAGTACCGTTTGCCAAAGCGCTTGCCCAGGTAGCCTGAAACGAAGGCCCAAAAGGATGCGTACCACGCAGTGGTGTCTGCGTCGTTGTCGCTTGGGCTGCTACAGATGTACCACCCCTTCATCACGGGTCGCAGAAACCCCGTCTCGACCAACAGGATGCGCTGCTCGTCGTCCTTAAGGTCTGAGGCTTCGACAACGCCGTCGTGCTTTTCCTGAAGCCGCTTAAGGGTTTTCAGTGCAGCGACGAGCTTCGGATTGCCCTTGGGCTTGCCGCGTGATGAGTTCATAAATCTACTTTGGTATTTCCGTGAAGGTTACTTTACCATTGATCTGAAAATTACTTTGTTATTTTCTATAAAAATACTTTGATATTGCTCTGAAAATTACTTTGCTTTTCGGGGTGATTCAGCGAACTAAGCCATGAGTGATCGGCGCTTGCATGCACCCCTTCATCGGTGCCGCCAGCTTGGATGAATGGATTGAATCGCCATCAAAACGCCCCAGTTTCCGGTGTCTTGCGGGGCTTGCGTACACGCTGAGGCAATTTCTCGTCCATCAGAGTTAGGCCGATGGTGTCCTGAGAAGTTTCGAGCAACTGATCTAGCTTGTCGAGTTCCCCGAACACCTGCATGACTCTTGCGAAATGCACCAGTGCAGTTCCTGGGTGGCCAGCTTCGATACGGCGCACGGTGTGGGTGGACGTACCAATGCGTTCAGCCAGATCCTGCTGCGTCAGGTGTCGGCGACGGCGCGCAAGCGAGATCGCTTGTCCAAGCCGATCTAGGCTGCGCACGACGGGCAAAGGCGCAGGGGATGAGGTTTTCATGTAAGCGGTGATTTAAGACTTCTTACGAATCATAGTAGTGCATATATTGACTTTTAAGGTGAATTTCTTTGAACGAAAGAGTTCCGTGCGGGATTAAGGAACTGGAGATATCGCCAAAGTTCCTTATTCAGTTCCTTATCAGTTCCCCGTTGATTTCCTGAAATAGCAGCGTTGTCCCTCAACTCTCTGAAAGGAGTGACCCATGCTGCTAGCAACACCAGCGCTTTCAACGCTCAACCCCTTGAGCGTCATGGCCCCAGAGCCATACATGCCCCCACGGCAAGTCCTGAGCGAAGCCGACCTGGCCTCGCGATGGGGCATGAGTCCCAAGACCCTCCAACGTTGGCGAATGGAAGGGCGTGGCCCCCATTACTTGAAGCTGGGCAAGCGGGTGAACTATCCCCTCAATGCCGTGATTGCCTTCGAGAACTGCGTCCAGCACGTCTCCACCTCACAACGAGCTACTGCCTAAGGAGCCCCCAATGAATCACCTCCAATTGCAACAGGCGGCCTTGCCTGACCTCTCCGAGAGCCAGATCAGCCGTCTGCCCAAAGACCAGCTGGCCCATTTCAGCAACGCAGTGCAGCAGCTCAATGACTGGACGCTGCAGATGCGTGGCCGGATCAACCGGGCTATGGAAATCCGCTACGCCGATCAGATTCGCCATGCCGAGAGCCTTGGCCAAGAGGAAGCGGCCAGGTTCCGCATCGATGACGGTGACCTGCAGATCGATGTCTCGCAGCCCAAAGAAATCGTTTGGGACCAGCAGCACCTGTCTGAGATCGCTGAACGGATGGTCGTTGCTGGTGACCGCGTACAGGACTTCATGCAGGTCCAGTTCTCGGTGGCCGAGCAGGACTACGCCCGCTGGCATCCACTGTTGCGTGCGGCATTTCAGCCCGCCCGCAAGGAACTCATCACCGAGCCCACCTTCCAGATCCGCTGGGTAGGAGATGTTCAGCTCTGAGCGCCCAAAGCCTTCATCTTCACCCAAACACCACCAATTAAAGGAGATTTCTCAATGAACAACGACAACTACCACCAGGCCGCTTGGTCTGATTTCAATGATGCCGATGCCCAGCAAGGCGAGTTCAACCTGATCCCCAAAGGTACCCAGGCCCTGGTGCGAATGGCCATAAAACCCGGCGGCTATGACGACGCCAGCAAGGGCTGGACAGGCGGCTATGCCACGGCGTCGGACGAAACCGGTGCTGTGTTTCTGTCCTGCGAGTTCGTGCTGCTCACAGGCCCGTTTGCCAAACGCAAGATCTGGAGCAATGTCGGTCTGCATTCCAACAAGGGACCGACCTGGGGCCAGATGGGGCGCAGTTTCATCAAGGCGGTACTCAACAGCTCGCGCAATATCCACCCGGATGACAACTCACCCGAAGCACAGCGTGCTCGTCAAATTCGCAGCTTCGGCGACCTGGATGGCGCCGAGTTCGCAGCCCGGATCGGCATTGAGAAGGATGGCCAGGGCGAGTACCGCAACATCATCCGTCTGGTGATGGAGCCTGACCACAAAGAGTACGCAGAACTGATGCAGGCCAAGCTGCAACGCGATGGTGGCATGGGTGGGGGCCACGGCTCCGGTGGTGCTCCTGCAACCGCTGTTCCCACAGCAGCGGCGCCAGCCCCCAGTCGGGGACCAGCTACACCCCGCGCCCCAGTAATGCTCAGGGTCGACCTGCATGGGCGCAGTGATGGCGAGGTTGCATGAAATGCTGGGTGTGTTTCCGTCAAGCCAAAGGCTTCGGTCATGTGGATCTGCGCTTCAAGGTGGGGCACCCCAAGCGGTACCCCATCGACTGGATCTTCTGCTCGCTGCGCTGCCAGGTCTGTTTCCACCGGCTGTACGCGGTTGGTGTGCGCTACCTCGAGCGCGAGGGACAGCTGCCAACGGGAGCAGACGTGATTGATCCATCCGACGCAGAACTGGCCGCCATGCAGCAGTGTCTCAAGCCGCTGGGCGAGGCGGCCAGCGAGATCGGTATGGACCGAGCGCTGTCGAGCTACACCCAGCAAGAGGCCCTTGCGTTGATCAATGCCGTGGTCACGACTTATGTCGAGGCCATGGTGCAGGAACACGAACGAAGCAAGTATCCGCCCGTTCGCATGCAACTGGATGCGCCGCCAATGAACTGAGTTCGGCGGAGCGTCTACTCAATTTTCAAAAACCAACCGATGCGGGCGGCGAAAGCCGCCTGCAGGGAAGACTGTTTTCATGAACAACACCAATCCAACGATTTCTTTACCGCCGCAGCCAGTTCATTCGGTCGGCGATTTCACAGATGAGCCATTCGTGACGGCCGAGCAGGCCTCGACAGCACTGAATCTTCCCCTGTACTACTTCATTGACGCTCGCAAACGAGCCGAGATGGGGATCCCGTTCTACCTGATCAGTCGCATGGTGCGCTATCGCATCCGGGAGTTGCACAAGTGGCAAGTTGGGTACGCAGCCCGACAGGCCGGGCATACGAGCACAACCCAGAAGGGAGGTGCACATGCTTGACTTCAATGATGCCCCCGGTGGCCCAACCCGCAAGGTGGCAGGGGACAGTGCTGACGCTGCCCGAGAGAAGGATGAAATCCGCGCAGCCTTGAATGACCAGCTGCCCTTGCTGGCTCTGGATATCTGGCCCTCAGGAAAGCGCCGCCAGAACAAATACCTGGTGGGCGATGTGATGGGAGGGCCGGGCGACAGCCTGGAGCTTTTGCTCTCTGGTCCTAAGGTGGGGTTGTGGACCGACCGCGCCACGGGTGAGGGCGGAGACATCCTCGACCTCGTCGCCCGCTGCTACAACCTCGATGTGCAGGCCCAGTTTCCCCAGGTGCTCGAACGGGCTAAAGGTTGGCTCGGACGCGTCTCAGCCATGCCCGCCAGCGCGGTGGCCGCGAGCAAAGCCAAAGCCCCTGCAGTGGATGAGCTGGGACCTGCAACAGCCAAGTGGGATTACCAGGATGCCAGCGGAAAACTCATCGCCGTGGTGTACCGCTACGACCCAGAGCCGGGCCGCAAGGAGTTCAGGCCATGGGATGTGCGCCGCCGCAAGATGGCTCCACCTGAGCCGCGTCCGCTGTACAACCAGCCGGGCATGCTCAAGGCTGAGCAGGTCGTGATGGTGGAGGGCGAAAAGTGCGCTCAAGCATTGATTGATCTGGGTGTGTGCGCCACCACGGCCATGCACGGCGCCAACGCACCGGTTGAGAAAACCGACTGGTCCCCTCTGTCTGGCAAGCACGTCCTGATCTGGCCAGATCGCGACAAACCTGGCTGGCAATATGCCGATCATGCTTCGCAGGCCATCATGCAGGCTGGGGCCAAGTCCTGCGTCATCTTGCAGCCCCCGGCAGAAAAGCCCGAGGGCTGGGATGTGGCCGATGCGGTGCAAGACGGCTTTGACATAGCTGGCTTTCTTGCCGTGGGCGAGCGCGTGCCGGTCGTGCATCAGATTGACGCGCACACGCCCATGCAGCTGGTCGATGGGATCGACTACACGAACGAGGATGGGCTGGCCATGGCCTTTTCTCACCAGTTCGCCGAGGAATGGCGCTACTGCGCACCATGGAGCAAGTGGCTTGTATGGAACGGCGTGCGCTGGAACATCGACAAGGCCTTGTATGTCATGCACCTGTGTCGCCTGATTTGCCGGGCAGCTTCAGTGCATGCCGATGGCACCAAGCTCAAAGGTCGCTTGGCCAGTTCTGGAACGATCTCGGCGATCGAGCGCATTGTGCGCTCCGAGCCGCGCCACAGTGCCTCGGTCGATGAGTGGGACTCAAGCGTCTGGCTACTCAACACGCCTGGTGGCATCGTGGATCTGCGAACTGGTGCACGTGGTCCGCATGACCGCGAGCGCCGCATGACCAAAGTGACCACGGCCACCCCTCAGGGGGATTGCCCGGTCTGGCGAAATTTCCTGGTCAACGTCACAGGGGGTGATGACGAGTTGCAGGACTACCTGCAGCGAGTGGTGGGTTACTGCCTGACAGGCGACATCAGCACCCACGCACTGTTTTTCTTGTACGGCACTGGTGCAAACGGCAAGTCGGTCTTCGTGAACGTGATCTCCACGGTGCTGGGCGACTATGCCGCCAACGCTCCCATGGACACCTTCATGGAATCGCGCTCGGACCGGCACCCCACCGATCTGGCAGGACTGCGCGGTGCGCGCTTTGTTTCGGCAACTGAGACAGAGCAGGGCAGGCGCTGGAACGAATCCAAGATCAAAGCGATCACGGGTGGTGACGACATCACGGCCCGCCTGATGCACCAGGACTTCTTTACCTACAGACCGCAGTTCAAGCTCTTGATTGCCGGTAACCACAAGCCTGCGATCCGCAACATCGATGAGGCCATGCGCCGCCGCATGCACCTGATCCCTTTCACGATCACGGTCCCTCCAGAAAAGCGCGATCCGCTCCTGACCGAAAAGCTGCTGGCTGAGCGCGACGGAATCATGGCCTGGGCCGTCCAGGGCTGTCTGCTTTGGCAAAGCCAAGGTCTGAGCCAGCCCAAGTCTGTGGTGAGCGCGACCGAAGAGTACTTCGAGGCTGAGGACGCTATGGGGCGGTGGATGACTGAGCGCTGCAATCTGGGCGTCAATCACAAGGCATTGACGGCCACGCTCTTCAACGACTGGAAGCAGTGGGCCGAACTCAGTGGTGAGTACATAGGCACGCAGCGCCGGTTCTCAGACGCCTTATTGGCCAGACGTTTTGACAAGTGGCGTAACTCCATGGGCGTGCGTGGCTATCAGGGGATCGACCTCAAACAGCCCACCTCTTTGCCTGCCCGGTCCTATCCGTACAACGATGATTGAGAGGAAATTTCAATGAAAAAGATTTCAGATATTGGCTCTTTGACGCAACTGACGAGTCATTACATTGGTTCTTTACGCGGGCGCGTAGACGCGCATAAAGAGAAGGAGTGTTTTGTACCGTCAAAAGCGTCAGACCCATTGTCAAAACCGGACAAGTCCGTTTTTGACTTCCCAGCGGCGCATCGGAATATTTCGTTTGGAGGGCAGGTATGAAGATCCCTCCGGCACGTTACCCATCGCCCCTTGGGCGCATGCAGGCCACTCCCATGGACGTCGAGGCGGCCAAGCGCCAGGGGTGGCGCGAGCAGCACATCCTGGTCGTCTCGGAAGAAGACGAGCGGCTTGATTTCCTGGAGCGCCAGCTCATCCGTTCCATTGGCGAGCGACTTTATGGCCAGCGCCCTGTGCAGACCACAGGAGGTGGCCATGGTTGAAGCCTGGACAGTCGAGACGGTGGCAGACCGATTTGTCGATGCGGCCAGAACGGCCAGGCGCCTGCCACGCGTGATGGTGCAGGGCTACGCCAGCACCTGGCCCATAGTGATCCTGCCAAGTGATGCCTACCCGGATCCGCACAAGGTGTACCGATTACCGCCCCCGTCCCCTCAGGACGTGGAACGCATGCTCGAAGTGATGCGCTGGGTGCAGTTGCTCGAGCTCGATGAGCGGCACCTGGTGTGGATGCGGGCCAAGCGCTTTGACTGGGTGGAGATCAGCAAACGCTTTGCCTGTGACCGTACGACGGCGTGGAGACGCTGGAAGCGGGACATGCAGGTGGTGGCGGATCTGCTCAACAGGCAGTCAGCGCAACCCAAACTGTGAGGATTCGAACCAGAGAGGAAATTAGCGTGTTTTGGCGTGAATGCGCGGCGCAATTCAATCTGAAAAGTGAATGCGCGGTTTTTGGTGCCAAAACACGCTGCAACATTTCAGCGATTTGCAGCTACATTTTCATCTACGGTGGACAAACGAGTGCAGAGACAGTGATGACAGTCACACACAGTCGATGACACCCCGAAACTTCCCCGAAACAGTCGAGGAATAGTCAAAGACAGTCGATGACATCGACGTCTACTGACTGTTGTCCGACTCCTATCGATGAACTTCGATTTCTCCTGCTGCCTCGTACTCCGCCAGCTTTTCAAGCGGCAGGTACACGGTCGGTTTTCCCTCGCGGAGAACTTCCAGACGGCTATGAATTTCTGATCCCACTTCGTAGGTCCCAGCAATCAGCGGCGTAAAGCCTGCTCCGGATGCTGTGGCCTCAGTCGGGCTTTTGCGGGCCAGAACCCCGCGAACTACTTTGATTTGCACTGCTGAACATTCTCGTTTTGCGGTCGATTTTACTGGTCACCCCCATGAATCATCCTGAGATCCGAATGGTCCCAGTGGACGCGCTCGTCCCTTATGCACGCAATGCCCGCACTCACAGCGATGCCCAGGTGGCACAGATCGCGGCCTCGATCACCGAGTTCGGCTGGACCAACCCGATCCTCACGGACGGTGCCAAGGGCTTGATTGCTGGCCACGGTCGCTTGATGGCTGCGCGCAAGCTCGGTCTCAAGGATGTGCCGGTCATTGAGCTGGGGCACCTGACGCCCGAGCAGAAGAAGGCCTACATCCTGGCCGACAACCGGTTGGCCGAGAACGCTGGCTGGGATGACGAGCTCTTGAAACTCGAGTTGGCCGAGCTCAAAGCGGCCGACTTTGATCTGGACCTGATGGGTTTCACCGACAAGGAGCTCGAAGAGCTGCTCAATGGCGACGAGTCAGGCGGTGGTTTGACTGAAGATGATGCAATCCCAGAAGCACCAGTAGATCCTGTTTCCAGACCTGGGGACTTGTGGATTCTCGGCAACCACCGCCTCCTTTGTGGCGACTCAACGATCCTGTCGGATGTGGAGCGCCTCATGGGCGGACAGCTTGCAGACATGACCTTTACCGATCCACCCTACAACGTGGACTACGGCAACAGCGCCAAGGACAAGATGCGAGGCAAAGACCGGCGCATCATGAACGACGACTTGGGCGATGGCTTCTTCCAGTTCCTGTACGACGCCTGCCTGAACCTGCTCCTGGTCACCAAGGGCGCCTGCTACGTGTGCATGAGCTCGTCCGAGCTGCACACCTTGCAAAAGGCCTGGATCAAGGCAGGGGGCAAATGGTCAACGTTCATCATCTGGTCCAAGAACACCTTCACGCTCGGTCGCGCGGATTACCAGCGCCAGTACGAACCCATCCTGTATGGCTGGAAGCAGGGCTCGGACCACTTTTGGTGCGGGGACCGGGACCAGTCGGACATCTGGAACTACAACAAGCCCCGGGTCAACGACCTGCATCCGACCATGAAACCGGTCGAGTTGGTCGAGCGGGCCATCAAGAATTCATCCAAGAGCCGGGACATCGTTTTGGACCTGTTTGGGGGTTCGGGCACCACCCTGATCGCCAGTGAGAAGACCGGGCGTCAGGCCCGCCTCATTGAACTCGATCCCAAGTTCGTGGACGTGATCATCAAACGCTGGGAGGAATACACCGGCCAGCAGGCGGTGCGCGAGGACGATGGCGTGAAATTCGGTGAGCTGGCCATCAATGCAGCTACCGCACAGGGGCAGGATGCCCCTGCGGTGGCTAGTGCCTGATCTCAGTTGCCCGAGAAATTCGGGTACAAGTCGCCACTGCTGATGTCAGCTGTGTAGGTGAGCTTGTCAAACTCACCGCGCTCGTCGGCCAGGTACATGCCACCGACCGATTGAATGGCCACACCGTATTTGCGGGTGAGCGTGGTCAGTTCGGCGATAAAGCGGTCGTAGTTGCTTTCGGTCTGCTGTGTGGTGTGAATGGCTGCCATGGTGCTCTCCTCAAGCGGTCTGGGCGTCTTCGATGATCTGTGCTTGGATGACAAAGCCAATCAAATAGGGCAAGCCCCTTGGAATGCCGGTTTCCCTTGAGGTGATGCGGCCTATCTTCCAGTCCATCCATTTGGCGATGGCTTGGGAGACAGCAGCGTTGATCGAAAGGCCTGCGGCCAGTCCGTCTCGGACCGAATCGGCGAAGTGCCTGCCTTGCTTGCTGTCCAGGAATGCCCGGACCGATTCAAGAGGTTCGCCTGTGACCTCGGCAATTTGTTGTATGGCTACGGGCCAGGCCACGCAGGCGTGACCGCCCATCGTTCCCCAAAAGCCCATGGCCTCGTTTTGTGTTGTCGGTGTGTTGTTGATGTGCATGGACTTTCCTTGTTGCGATGCCTCTATGAACGCTCTACTTGGGGGCAAAGTAAAGCGATTCATCAAATTTTTTTGATCAGTCGCTTGTTCCCAACAGATCAGCCCAGCCGCGCCACATAGCGACCATAGTCCGATCCAGATGGGTCGATAAAAAGGTAAGGGCGACCTGGCGCGTGTACTTCGACACACAGCCTGCCATCACCGTAATAACCACCTTTGCCCTTGAGCCAGTCGCGAGACTTGAGCAGGTTCTTAGCGAAGTTGTCGAACTCTGCAGGCTCCATTTCGCGGGTCTCAGTGATGTAGACGTTGCAGTCCTCGCTGCCCGCGATCTCGCTCATGGTTGCGGACTTGCGTCCAAAGGGGAGGCGGATGCTCAGTTCTTCAACTTCCATGTCTTTGCCATCGAATTGGATGGTCATGGGCTTGCGTTCGATCGTGATGGTCATGGTCTTCATGTGAGCCTTAAACGGTTGGGTTGGTGATGCGGTAGACGCGGTCTGTGCCAATCTTCTTTTCCGAGGTGATCTCCAAGCCCAGCTTCTTCTTGAGTGCACCGGCCATCGCCCCGCGCACGGTGTGTACCTGCCAGCCTGTGGCCTCGGTCATCTGGGGCAGCGTGGCGCCTTCTGGGCGTTTGAGCAGTTCAATCAAGACCGCCTGCTTGGTGCCTTCGCGTGCTGATGGTTTGGCTTGAGACGTGGCTCCAATCGCCTGCATGCCATCGGTCGTGATCTGAAACAAATCGGGGCTGTGATTGCTGCTCTCGATCAGCTTTGCATTGAGCAATGCGTTGATCACCTTGGCCAGAGCGCCGCCTCTGAGGTTGGCCGGGAAGTTGGCCAGTTGTTTGTCGGGATGGATGGCAGCGGCTTCGAGAAGGCTGCGCTGGGTGTCTGAGAGTTTCATGATTGAGTTTCCGATGCTTGTAATTTTTTTGCTTCTGCAAGTCCTGCGGCGTAGGCTGCGGCCAGCGCGCACTTGATGCCCCATACCGCCACCTCGTGAAAGTCCAGCCGGTCTCTGTGCTGGGTCTCCAGGGTTTCGATGTAGAGGTGTTCGTTCGCGATGCGGTTGAACAGCTGGTCGATTTCTTGGCTTGATTTCATGCGCTTTCTCCTTGTGTTGATTGGATGTGGAGCATTGACGCTCTGAATCAAGATGAAGCCAAGTCAATTTTTGAAGCTGTCGCTTATTCCTTGAAAGCCGATTGAGATGCCGCGAAGTGCGCCTACTCCATGCAGATATCCGGGTTGTGCGCAGGTGCTTAACGTGCCTGGCTACTGCAGCAATCACCAGCCCCAAGTGCACCGTGAGTACGGGCGTGCGCGGCGTGGGTTCGATACCGAGCTGGGCTTCTATCAATCGGCCAGGTGGCGCAACACGCGTGCAGCGGTGCTACGGGATAACCCGCTTTGCTGCAGGTGCCAGGCCAAGGGCTTGTTGCAACCAGCCAAGGTGGTCGATCACATCGTTCCGGTGAAGCTTGGCGGTGAGCGCTTTGAGCGAGCGAACCTGCAAAGCCTGTGCGTGCCCTGTCACAACGCCAAGACCGCCTCAGAGACGGCATCCCTGCGCAACCAGACCCCGTCCTGAGGGGGTAGGGGGTCTGAATCTCTACAGACTGGCGCCCAAGATGCGTGGGCTTGCGCAAATTTTTGTGCGTGCAAATTGAACAAGGGGGGTATCCCTTAAACCTGCGCAGCAAAGGCCGTGCATCAAATGAACATCAAACCAAGCGGGTGATTTATGGGCGGACGCAAGCCACTGCCGACTCAAGTCAAGCAGATCAAGGGGACCTTGCAGCCATGCCGGACCAACTACCACGAGCCCATCCCAGAGGGCTTGCTGGTCGAGCCTCCGGACTACATGCCTGAAGGTGCCAAGGCCGCCTGGCGCTACGCGCTTGAATGTGCGCCACCCACCCTGATTCGCAAGCTGGACATGTCCGTGCTGGAGATCTGGGCTTGCGCGGCAGACCTGTACCGACAGGCCCAGGCGGGTATAGGTAAAACGGGGCTCTTGGTGAAGGCGCCCCACAGCGGTGTGCCCATGCAGTCGCCGTACCTGGCCATTGCCAACAAGCAGGCACAGATCATGACCAAGGCTGCGATCGAGATGGGGTTCACGCCTGCATCGCGTTCGCGCATCTCCATTCCAAACGAGCGACCGGGCGAAGAGCTCGATCTCTGGGAGGACATTGTTGGGTAGAACCGATGAGCACATACGCTGCGAGCGCCAAACAATATGCACAGCGCGTCGTATCGGGAGAGATCCTGACCTGCGAGTGGGTTCAGAGGGCCTGCAAGCGTCAACTTGATGACCTGATCCGCTTCAAACGCAAGAGCAGCATTTACCAGTTCAATCCTGAACTCGTGGACCGCTACGGCAGGCCTTACAGGCCAGCCGACAACCTGTGCGCTTTCATTGAGCGTCTGCCCCACGTCAAAGGACCACTGGCCAGCCGGATGATTGTTCTGGAGCCTTGGCAGGTGTTCATCCTGTCCACGGTATTCGGATGGGTCAAATCGGACGGTAAGCGCCGTTTCAGGCGGTCGTACATCGAGGTGCCTCGGGGCAATGCCAAGTCCACGCTGTCATCGGCGGTGGGTTTGTACATGCTGGCGGCCGACCGCGAGGGTGGCGCTGAGGTGTACTCGCTGGCCACCACCCGCGATCAGGCCCGCATCGTCTTTGGCGATGCCCAGACCATGGCGCGCCTGAGTCCGGGATTTAGGAACCGGTTCGCGGTGAACGTCGGTGCGCACAACATGCATGTCTTGCAAACCGGCTCCAAGTTCGAAGCGCTCTCAGCTGAGGGCTCGACGCTGGACGGCCTGAACATCCACTTCGGTTGTATTGACGAGCTGCACGCCCATAAGACCCGAACGGTCTATGACGTGGTAGAGACCGGTACCGGCAAGCGGGACAACTCGCTGCTGTGGGTGATCACCACGGCTGGCAGCAACCGCTCGGGGATTTGTTACGAGGTCAGGAGCTTTGTCACCAAGCTGCTCAATCGGGTGTTCGAGGATGACTCTCAGTTCGGGATCATTTACGGCCTCGATGAAGGCGACGACTGGACGATCAAGGACTCCCTCATCAAGGCCAACCCCAACTGGGGCATCTCGGTGCGCGAGGAGATCCTGGTGCCCCTGCAGGCCAAGGCCATGCAGTTGCCCAGTGCGGTCAACAACTTCAAGACCAAGCACCTCAATGAATGGGTGAGCGCGGACAAGGCCTGGATGGACATGCGTGCCTGGGACGCGGGCACCAACCCCGATCTGGAGTTGGACCAGTTTCTCGGGCAACCCTGTTGGGTGGGCCTGGACCTGGCCAGCAAGACGGACATTGCGGCGCTCGTCATGGTGTTTCAGCACCCTGACACACCCGACGCATATGCCGTGTTTGGCAAGTACTACCTGCCCGAAGACACGGTCCAGGCTGCGGGCAACAGCCAGTACGAGGGCTGGGCGCACACCGGACGCCTGTCGGTGACGCCGGGCAACGTGATCGATTTCAGCTGGATCGAGGCCGATCTGCTGGACATCGCATCCCGGTTCTCGGTGGAGGCCGTGGCCTTCGATCCGTTTCAGGCCACACAGCTGTCCACCCGGATGCTCTCCGAGGGCCTGCCCATGATCGAGGTGCGTCCCACGGTGCTCAATTTCAGCGAACCGATGAAGACGCTTGAAGCCCTGGTCCTACAAAAGAAGCTCGTCCATGACGGCGACCCGGTATTGGCCTGGATGGCCAGCAACGTGGTGGCCCACACGGACGTCAAAGACAACATTTACCCGCGCAAGGAGCGAGCAGAAAACAAGATCGACGGCATCGTGGCACTGATCATGGCCCTTTCACGGGCGATCAAACCGGGGGACTCGGTGGTGCTGGGATCCGACTACGAGCTGATGCTGCTCTAACGAGACGGCAGGCGCGTTTTCTGACACTACCGATGGGAATCTTCAACCTCTTTGACCGATTCAAAGCTTCCACAAGTGATCGCTCCCCATGGGGCGATTTCTTTTTTGAGCCTGTATCTGTGCGCAGCGTCTCGGGCATGCGCGTCTCGGCCGATTCGGCCATGCGCCTGGCTGCGGTCTATGCCTGCGTGCGCATCCTGTCTGAGACCATGGCCTCGCTGCCGCTGGTGGTCTACCGCGCTCGGGCAGATGGTGGCAAGGACCGGGTGACGGACCACTGGCTCTACCGGTTGCTGGGCAAGAAGCCTAATCGGTACCAGAACCCGTTCGAGTGGCGTGAGATGCTGCAGGGGCACCTGGCCCTGCGTGGCAACGCTTTCTGCCAGATTCTGGCAAACGGCCGAGGCGAGATCACCGAGCTGATTCCCATCCATCCGGACCGGGTGCGAATTGAGCTGCTCACAGAAGGTGACTACCGATATCGGATTCAGAACCAAGCAGGCCATGAGCTGGTCCTGCCCCGTGGCGAAGTCTGGCACCTGCGTGGCCTGTCCTCGGACGGCTTGCTGGGCCTTAGTCCCATTGAACTGTCGCGCGAAAGCCTGGGCATGGCACTGGCAGCTCAGGACTACGGTGC
This sequence comes from Comamonadaceae bacterium M7527, assembly GCA_021044545.1. NCBI lineage: Bacteria > Pseudomonadati > Pseudomonadota > Betaproteobacteria > Burkholderiales > Comamonadaceae > Comamonadaceae bacterium M7527. Next base: position 1,272,892 of record CP087990.1, on the reverse strand, counting down.
GCGCTTCTTCAACAATGATGCCAAGCCCACGGGCGGCTGGATCGAGTTTCCGGGCAACTTCAAAGATGCCGAGGCCAAGCGTGTTTTCCGGGAGTCTTATCAGGCCGCCCAGTCCGGCGCCAACCGGGGCAAGGTGCTGGTGCTGGAAAACGGCATGAAGTTCCATGAGGTGGGTGTCACGAACAAGGACGCCCAGTTCCTGGAGCTGCGCAAGTTCCAGATCACGGACATCGCTCGCCTCTTTCGTGTGCCGCCACACATGATCGCGGACCTGGATCGGGCGACATTCTCGAACATTGAGCAGCAGAGCCTGGAGTTCGTCATGCACACCATGACGCCATGGGCCGAGCGATGGGAGGCTTCGATCGAAGCGGACCTGATGCTGGACGGCGATGAGCTTGAAATCGAATTCGACTTCGCCAACCTGATGCGCGGTGACGCGGCCAGTCGCTCGGCCTACTACCAAAGCGGCATCCAAAACGGCTGGCTTACCCGCAACGAGGCTCGCATCGCCGAGAACCTCAACCCGATTTCTGGACTGGATCAGCCTCTTCGCCCGCTCAACATGGTCGAAGAAGACGCGGCCGAGGCATTGGAGTCACAGACTGCAGCGACAGACGGAACGACCTCACCTGACGCAGACCCCGGGTCTGATCAAGCCATTCGCCAGAGGCTGCGGGGTTTGGTTCATGTCAATGCACAGCGTCTGGCACGCCGCATCAGCAGGACCGGTGTGATCGGATCCAAAGAAGTGAATTTGATCTCTGAGACCTTTGGGTTGACTCCTTCACGGGTTGAGCAATGGGCCACCCTCATTGAAACACCTACCGATGAGCATGCACTGGCGCAAGCGCTCATCGAACTTGGAACGCATGAATGAACAAGCAACTTCTGATCTCTGAATTTTTGACCACGCCCTGGGCATTGATGCCCGAACGCCTGCAGGCCATGACTGCCGTCCTCACCCGTTGGTCTTCTGACGTGCCCCCCAGCGAAGAGACTCTGTTTCAGATCAACACGGACCGGGTGCTGCGGGATACGCGTAAACAGTTCGCAACAGACCGTGCCTCTTCCCATTCCGGAGCTGGCATCGCGGTCCTGCCTCTTTATGGGGTGGTCACGCAGCGCGGCAACATGGTCGATGACATCTCGGGGCCGGGCAGCACCAGCACCCAGAAATTCACAAGCGCATTGCGCCAGGTCCTGGCGGATGACACGGTGGGCCAGATCCTGATCGATATCGATAGCCCCGGCGGCAGCGTTTACGGTGTGGCCGAGTTGGCCGCCGAGATTGTCAAAGCCCGGGCTCAAAAGCCCGTGGTGGCTGTTGCCAACAGCCTGGCCGCCTCGGCCGCCTATTGGATCGGTTGCTCGGCCGGTGAGTTCTATGTCACCCCGGGTGGTGAGGTTGGCTCCATCGGTGTCTGGCAGGCCCACTTTGATTACTCGAAGGCGCTGGAAGAGGAGGGGGTCAAACCCACCCTGATTTCGGCAGGCAAGTTCAAGGTTGAGGGCAACCCGTATGTGCCGCTGGATCCTGAGGCCCAGGCCTTCATGCAGTCCCGTGTGGACGACTACTACAACGCCTTCATCAAAGCCGTGGCCAAGGGTCGGGGCGTCACGGTTGGCGATGTGCGTGATGGCATGGGCGAAGGTCGGGTGCTAGGTGCCGATGCAGCTCTTGCCGCCAAGATGGTGGACGGCATTGCCACCTTCGACGATGTGCTGGCCAAAATGCAAATGACCGTCGTCTCTCAAAAGCCTCCGGGTGCATCTCGGCTTGGTCAGGCCCGAGCAGCCCTCGCGCTGATCTGAATCTTATTCCCAAATTCAGCAGTCCTCCGTTGAGGGTTGCCGACCACCTGCGACCCGTTGGTCGCGCCTCAAACCGCCGCCCTGTGCTTGCTGCCTGGGCGGTTTATTTATTTCTGGAGCAACACCAATGAGTAAGCAATTGCGCGAGCTTCAAGCTCGCAAAGCCACCCTGGTCAAGGACGCACGTGCCCTGACCGATATCGCCGCATCTGAAGAGCGGGACATGACCGATGAGGAGTTGAATGCCTTCAACGCCCTTAAGGCCAAGATCGAGGCGGCGTCAGCAGCCATCGACCGCGAGGCTGCCCTGATTGCCGAAGAGGCGCATATGGCTAACGTGGCCAATGTGAACAACGCAGCCTATTCAGCAGTCTCCCATGGTCACACAGCCACGGTGATTTCCGTCACCGACAACCTCGAAGCCGACCCCAAGCACGGCTTCAAAACCGTGGGCGACTTCCTCAAAACCGTGCGTCAGGCGCAAAACCCCGGCAGCGCCATCGACGAGCGCCTCCTGATTGGCTCCGGTCGCGGTGCCGTCGCCCCTGCCTCTTTTGGCAACGAAGGCTCGGCGCAAGATGGTGGCTTTCTGGTGCCGCCCCAATTCGCGCAAGAAATCTTCCAGCTCTCCCTGGGTGAAGACTCCTTGCTGCCGCTGACCGACAACGTCGAGATCACGGGCAACACCATGGCCTTCCCCAAGGACGAAACCACGCCCTGGGGCACCAACGGCATTCGAGCCTACTGGCAAGGCGAAGCCAATCCGGCCGGTGCCACCAAACCGGTGCTGGGCCTGTCCACCTTGCGCCTCAAAAAGCTCATGGCCCTGGTGCCGGTGACGGATGAGTTGCTGGACGACACCAATGCGCTGTCGACCTACCTACCCGACAAGATCGCCACTTCCATTCGCTGGAAGACCAACGAGTCGATCCTGTTTGGCGCAGGCACCGGCCTGCCGGTGGGCTGCATGACCAATGCGACCACGGTGACGGTGGCCAAGGAGTCGGGCCAGGTCACCCAGACCCTTCAGGCCCAGAACCTGGCCAAGATGATTTCTCGCCTGCCGCCAGGCTCATTTGGCAAGGCCGTGTGGATCGTCAACAACGACGTGTTGCCAGCGCTTTTCACGCTCATGCTGGGCAACTACCCGATTTACCTGCCCACGGGATTGCCCGTCGGCGGCATCCAGGTCTCGCCCTACGGCACTTTGCTGGGTCGCCCGGTGTTCGTCTCCCAGCACGCCAACAGCTTTTCTGCGGCGGGCGATGTGTTGCTGGCCGACCTGTCGTACTACCAGACCATCACCAAGGCCGGGGGCATGCAAACGGCCACCTCCATGCACCTGTACTTCGACTCGGACCTCACGGCGTTTCGGACCACGTTCCGCATGGATGGCCAGTCCAAGATCGCAGCGCCCATTGCACCGGCCAAGGGCAACGCCACCTTGTCGCCCTTTGTCCAACTGGGTGCACGTTGATCGTCGCCCTACTCTGAAGGAGAACCCTCATGTTTCCCAATGCAAAAGCCAGCGAGCAGCTGTCTATTTTGGCCACGCTCGACCCGGGCAATCAGGCACCGGGTGTCGCCAACACTGGCTGGGTGCCGCTCAGCACCCACCATGGCCTGCTGGCGCTGGTTCAAACCGGCGCTCTGGCCACAGGTGCCACTGTTGACGCCAAGCTGCAGCAGGCCCAGGACACCAACGGCACGGGTGCCAAGGACGTGACAGGCAAATCCATCGCGCAACTCACCCAGGCGAGCAACGGTGCCAACCGTCAGGCGCTCATCAACTTGCGCCCTGAAGAGCTCGATGTGAACAATGGCTTTGCCTTCGTCCGCCTCGTGGTCACGGTGGCTGCCGCTGCAGCCAACACCTCGGCGCAGCTGCTGGGCGTCAACCCGCGACTGGCTTCAGCCGAAACAGCCAACCAAGCTGCTGTGGCTCAGATCGTTTGATCTGAAGGGGAGAGCGGTGCATGCCCATGCAGTTGATCACCCCGCCAGCGGCCGAGCCCATCTCGCTGGCCGAGGCCAAGCTCCACCTGCGTGTGGACTTTGGCGAGGACGATGCCCTGATTCAGGCGCTGATCTCGGCAGCCCGCCAGGCCGCCGAGATGCTGACCCAGAGGCAGCTGGTCACGGCCCGCTGGCGCATGGTGCTCGACAGCTTTCCCGGACCCAGCCTGATGGGTGTGCCCGTAGGGCAGACCTTCACGCTGCCCGGACATGCCGTTCTGCTGCCCAAGTCGCCTATGGCGTCGGTGGTGGAAATTCGTTATCTAGACATGGCAGGTGTTTCGCAAGTCATGCCCTCCGCCCATTACACGGTGGACAAGGCCTGTGAGCCTGCCCGCATCACCCCAGTTTTTGGTCAGATCTGGCCTGTGGCCTTGCCGCAAATCGGTGCCGTTTCGGTGACCTTCGATGCCGGGTATGGCAGCGCAGCGGATGTGCCCGAAGGCCTCAAAAGCTGGATCAAGTTGCGTCTGGGCAGTCTGTACGCCCACCGCGAGGAAGTCGCGTCGATGGCCCGAGGTCGGATTGACCCCTTGCCCTTTGTCGATGGCCTGCTCGATCCCTACAAAGTACCCCTGATATGAGGCCTTTATGAACCCAATCGGAGCAGGCGCATTGACGCGCCGCATCAGGATCCAGCGCCCCAGCACGACCAAAGACCGCCTGGGTGGCCCCTGCCGCACCTGGCTCGATGTGGCGACCGTCTGGGCTGATATTCAGCCGCTGTCAGGACGTGAAGCGGTGATTGCTGGTCGTATCTCGGCAGAACTCACCCACCAGATCACGGTGCGCCACCAGAGCCTTTTTGACAACCCCCACCAAGTGGCACAGATGCGCGTGCTCTACAAAGCCCGGGTGTTCAACATCCACTCGGCTCTTGATGAAGACGAGCGCCGGGTCAAACTCATCTTGTTGGCTTGCGAAGGGCTTGACGATGGCTAAACGTGAAACCGTCAAGATCGAGGGTCTGGCAGAACTGGGCAAAGCCCTGCGTGAATTGCCAGATCGTGTTGCCAGAAACGGCCTGCGTGTGTCGGTGTACGCCGGGGCCAAGGTTGTCCGCGAAGAAGCCCGCGCCCGGGCGCCCAAGGCGCAGCAGTCTCTGGGGCCGAACCAGCCCCCACCGGGCACCCTCAAGCGCTCGGTGATCATGAAGCACATCCCCGAGCTCTCCAGCCTCACGCGCCAGACCTTCTTTGTGACCGTGCGCCACGGCAAGAAGTACCGCAAGCAGGGCAAAAAAGGCAACCTGTCCCAGGACGCCTGGTATTGGCGCTTTGTGGAGTTTGGCACCCGAAAGATGGCGGCACGCCCATTTCTGCGTCCGGCGCTCGAGGCCAAACGGCGCGAAGCCGCTCAGGCCATGAAAGAGCGCTTGCAGCAGCGCGTGGCGATGGAAGCCAAAAAATTCAGCACAAGACCTTAGGACACAGCGGTGCAGGACTTCTTTGACGCCATCCAGAACTTGGCCGGTGGTGAGGTGTACGCCCTGGTCGCTCCAGAAGGCACACAGTACCCAGCCATCGTTTACACGCCCATTGCGCAAGAGCACATCTTTGGCATCGACGGGCCAAATTTGTCACGTGGCTTGCAGCGCGTACGCGTGCAGGTCGACACCTACGCCAGAACCTACCAGGAGGCCTTTCACCTGCAAGACCAGGTCCTGGCGGCGCTATTGGCCGATAAGAGCACCATCGCCGATGTGCGCATGGGGCTCAGTGAATTTGAAGCGCAAGCCCGGCTGTACCGGGTGAGCGTGGACTACACCTACCACCGCTGAATCCGTTTCAGCCCACACCAGTTTCACCGCACAACAGGAGCACGAGCATGAGCAGCACCGCCATCACCGCACAGGGCATTGCCATTGCCCGCTTTGGCACCACCACCTTTGAAACCATCCCCAACGTGGTCTCGTTTCAGGGGCCCGGAGGCCAGGCTTCGGTCATTGACGTGACCAATCTGGCCTCAACCTCCAAAGAAAAACGCGTGGGCCTGCGCGACGAAGGCCAGCTTTCGCTGAGCCTTCACTACAACCCCGAAGACGCAGTGCACCAGGGCTTGCGCACCGACCGCGCCAACCGCGCCCGTCGTCAGTTTCGGATCACCTTCACCGATGTGGCTGCAGCCACTTGGACGTTTTACGGCTATGTCACGCAGTTCAGCGTGCAAGGCGGGGTGGACGCGGTGGTTGAAGCCAGCGTGACCATTGAAATCGACGGCGACATCACAGAAAGCTAAACCCATGAACCTCCTGTCCAAAGAAGCCATCCTATCTGCCGACGACCTGCCGCGCGAAATCGTGAGCGTTCCCGAATGGGGCGGTCAGGTGTACGTGCGCACCATGACCGGCACCGACCGCGACGCCTTTGAAGCCAGCCTGATCACGAGGGATTCAAACACCTCGTCTAACGATCAACGCATGCACAACGTGCGCGCGCGCCTGGTCTCGCTCACCCTGTGCAGCGAGTCGGGCGAGCGCATGTTCCAAGATGGCGACATCGACGCCCTGGGCCGCAAAAGCGCCCGGGCGCTCGACCGGGTGTTTGCTGTGGCCCAGCGCCTCAACGGCATCGGCACCGATGAGGCACAAGCCGCAAAAAACGCCTGATCGCCAGCCCCGCCCGGCGCTTTGTGTTTCGGCTGGCGCTGGCTTTGGGTCTGCCAGTGCGCGAGTTGCTGGCGCGCATGGGCTCTGACGAGCTCACCGAGTGGATGGCGTTTTATCAGTTGGAGCCCTTTGGGGATTTTCGGGCGGACTTGCGCTCGGCCATCGTCGCGTCCACCTTGGCCAACGCCCACCGCAGCAAAGAGGGCAAGCCCTTCACTCCGGAGGATTTCATGCCCTTTGTGGATAAGAAAAACCGTTCAGATCAACCCAAGGCGTCTGAAGCAGATGCAGCAAGCCTGAACATCGCCCGCTTCAAGGCCATGTTCGCGCACCGCATCAAGAGATAAGGCAACCCCCATGGCTGATATCGGCTCCTTGGTCATCAAACTTGCAGCCGACACCGCCGAGTTTCAGGCCGATCTCGGGCGCAGTGCGCGTTTGCTGGATAAGCACGCCTCGGACATGAAAGCCTCGCTGCAGCAGGTCGCTGGCGTTGCCCGAACCGCTTTTGCGGTGGTCATTGGCACCACCTCTGTGGCAGCACTGCGTGACTTTGTGACCCAGACCCTGGAGACCTCGGCAGCGCTGCAAGGTCTGGCTGAGCAAACCGGGGCGAGTGCCACGGCGCTGTCAGGCTTTGCGCCCGTGGCTACCATCTCGGGCACCGCGATGGACGCCATTGGCGGGAGTCTGGCCAAACTCTCCAAAGGTCTGGCGGGTGTGGACGATGAAACGGCCGGTGCCACCAAGGCGCTGCAGTTTTTGGGCATACGGGCCAAGGATGCCAGCGGCAACCTGCGCGATCCGGCCGAAGTCATGAACGATGTGGCCTTAAAGCTCTCCGAATTTGAGGATGGCGCGGGCAAGACAGCCTTGGCCATGGAGCTCTTTGGCAAGTCGGGCGCGGCTATGCTGCCCTTCCTCAAGGACCTTGCAGAAAACCAGGACCTCAATATTCGGCTCACGGTCCAGCAGATCGAGGAAGCGGACAACGCCTCCAAGGCGCTGGCTCGCATGAAGGCCGAGACAGGCTTTGTCGCGCAGACCCTGGTTACGGCTGCCATCCCGTCCATGACGGTGCTGGCACAGGAGCTCAAGCAGGTACTCTTTGGAGCGGACGATGCGGTGGGCGGTATCCAGCGCCTGCGCACCGATGGTTCGCTCACCACCTGGGCGCAGACCACGGCGTACGCCATCGCCGTGGTCATCGACGCCCTGCGCGGCATTGGCCAGACCATCAAGTCGGTGAGTGGCAGTTTCCAGGCGGTGTGGGCAGACATTGAGCTGGCGGGGACGTTTTTAGCGGGTGGCGAGGGGCTCAATCCATTTTCTGAAGAGAACCGTGCACGCCTCAAAGCGGCGCTGGACAAACGCAACGCGATCGTCGAGCAGGCCAATCAGAACTATGTCGAGCTGTGGGACATGCCGCTCTTGGCCGATGCGGTCACCAAACGCTTTGATGACATTCGAAAAGGCACCGATGCGAGCAACTCTGAAACAACTGCACCCGCGCCCCGAAAGCGCCTGAACTACAGCACCGCCACCACGGCCGTCACAGCCACGGCCATGGCGGGCATTGACAGTGAGCTCAAGCGTCTGCAAGGCCTGGTGGATACAGAGTCTGGCATCCTCAAGGACCGCCAACGCATCATCGACCTCTATGAAACCAGGGCTACCTGAGTTTCAAGGAGGCCAGTGACGCTCGCCTGGCTGCGCAGCAAGACTTCACGCAAAAGCTCTCTGCCTTGTCCTCGGATGAGGAAGCTGTTTTGCGCAAAGGTCTCGACACGGTCGCTAAAACCAGCCAGGACAAACTCAAGCTCGAGGACAAGCTCCTGGAGATTGCCCTCAAACGCCAAAAGCTCGAGCGCGATGCCCAGCAGTCCGACCTGGAGCGCCAGATCCGGCTGCCGGGCGAATCGCTCAAAGACCTGCAAGAGCAAGCCTCGCGCGGTCAGGCTCAGTTGCGTGCCAGCGAAGAGCAGATCAAAACCCTGCGCGATACCGGCGCCATCAGCGAGCTGGACTCGCTGCGTCGCTTGGGCGAAGCACGTCAGGAAAGTGCGAACCAGCTGGCCACACTGGCCGAGCAGGCGCGTGCCTTGGCAGACGCCGCCCCCGGTAATGAAAAACTCGCCGAAGCCCTTCGCAAAATCGAGGAAGCCGCCCGCCAAGCGGCAGATGGTGCTCAGCTGTTGACGCAGCGGGCCAAGGAACTCTCGGATCCCGAAGCCGGATTTGCCAAGGGCCTGCGCGCAGTGGCCAAAGAAGCTGAGCAAATCGGCAAGCAGATGGAAGCGGCAACAATCCGCGCCTTCAACGGCATGACCGATGCGCTGGTGGGCTTTGTGATGACGGGCAAGCTCGACTTCAGGTCGCTGGCCAATTCAATCATCTCGGACCTGATCCGCATCCAGATCCAGCGCGCCATCACGCTGCCCCTGGCCAAAGCCATGAGCAGTTTCTTTGGCTTTGCCGATGGCGGGGTCATGACGTCAGAGGGGCCATTACCGCTGCGGGGCTACGCCAGCGGCGGGATCGCCAATTCGCCGCAACTGGCGGTGTTTGGCGAAGGCTCGCGGCCAGAGGCCTATGTGCCGCTGCCCGATGGGCGGACCATTCCCGTGACCATGAGCGGTGGTGCTGCTAGCCCCATGGGCGCAGGCCATGTGTTCAACATTTCTGTGAGTGTCAGTGATGCTGGCGCAGCAGCGCGAGGCGACAACGCAGGCGGTCGTGACCTGGGCCAGGCGGTGGCCAACGCGGTGCGCCAGGAGCTGCTGGCTCAAAAGCGGGCCGGTGGCTTGCTCGACAGCAGGAGGGCTTTGTAAATGGCGGTGTTCACATGGATTCCATCGCTGGGTGCCAGTCTGGCCATGCGGCCCAATGTGCGCCGGGTGGCATTTGGCGATGGGTATGAGCAGCGCCTGGCCTTTGGCATCCACACCCAAGCCGAGGTCTGGACGCTGGAGTTTCGTGGGCGGACCAGACAGGATGCCGGAGCGATCGACGATTTCTTGCGTGCTCGCGGGGGTGTGCAGGCTTTTGAGTGGACCACCCCGGCAGGCACTGCTGCCAAGTTTACTTGTGAGGAGTGGAGCCGCTCGGTGGATGAGCCCGACGTCGAGACTGTGCGGGCCACATTCAAACAGGTGTTTGATCTGTGATGACCGAACAAGTCAAGACTTCCCCACCGATCACCTCAGAAATCCAGAAACTTGCCCCCAGCGCCGTGATCGAGCTCTTTGTGCTGGACCTGTCGCTCTTTGGCCAGGGGCCAGTGAGGTTTCATGCGGGCACCAACGCCCTCGTGCAGCGCGTGGTTTGGCAAGGCCACGCCTATGAAGCGTTTCCGATCCAGGTTGAGGGCTTTGAGTTCAATGGCGGCGGTCAGGTGCCGCGACCCCGGCTGCGGGTGGCCAATGTCACGGGCTCGATCACCGCGCTCGTGCTGAGCTACCAGGACCTGGTGGGTGCCACGATTACTCGCAAACGGACCCTGGCCAAGTACCTCGATGCGGTCAATTTTGCGGGCGGCGTGAACCCCACAGCAGACCCCTTGGCCGAATTCGCCGACGACGTTTACTGCGTTGACCGCAAGTCGCGTGAAACGCGCGAGGTGGTCGAGTTCGAGTTGGCCGCGTCCTTTGACCTCGAAGGCGTCAGCTTGCCACGCCGTCAGATCGTGCAAAACGTCTGCCCTTGGTCCTACCGGGGTGCCGAGTGCGGCTACACGGGCAGTGCGTATTTCAATGGGAATGACGAGGTGGTGAGCAGCAAGGCGCAAGACGCCTGTGGCAAACGCCTGGCCTCTTGCCAGAGGCGCTTTGGTGCCCATGCCGAGTTGCCATTCGGGGGTTTTCCGGCGGCGGGCTTGTTCCGGTGATGAATGCCGTCCATCCATGAACGGAATCAATACATGAACGAAGTCAATCAATCTCTGGCCTTGGCCCACGCCGCCAAAGAGTTTCCTCGTGAAGCCTGCGGGCTGCTGGTCATTCAAAAGGGCCGCGAAGTCTATTGCCCTTGCCGCAACATCGGTGTGGGCACTGACCAGTTCGTGATCCACCCCGAAGACTATGTGGCGGCTGACCGCCAAGGCGAAATCGTTGGGGTGTTCCATTCCCACCCGAACTTGCCCCCTGAGCCCAGTCAGGCCGACCGTGTGGCTTGCGAAGCCACAGGGCTGCCCTGGTCCATCGTGTCGTTCCCCGCCGGTCAGTGGGCGCAGATCAATCCTGAGGGCTATGTCGCTCCCTTGGTAGGCCGTCAATGGGCGCATGGGGTGCTCGACTGCTACGCCCTGGTGCGAGATTGGTACGCCCAGGAGCGTGGCATTGATCTGCCCAATTTTGAGCGCTTTGACGAGTGGTGGAAGCGCGGTTTGAACCTGTACCTGGACAACTTTGGATCCGCCGGGTTTGAGGTCACGGATCTGACGGATCGGACAGATCTGAAGGTGGGGGATGTGCTCTTGATGCAGGTCGTCTCCACGGTGCCCAACCATGCGGCGGTGTATCTGGGCGACGGGCTGATCCTGCATCACCTGCAAGGCAGGCTATCGAGTCGCGACGTGTACGGGGGCTACTGGCAAAAGGTCACCACCCACGCGCTGCGGCATCCAGACCTTCACCGACATCTTTAGCCGTTTTCTTTACCGCTCTTAAAGCTTGCAGCACGAGTCTTGCCATGGCCACGATCCTTCTTCTCGGTGAATTGGGCAGGCGCTTTGGGCGTCGCCATCAGATGGCAGTGGCTTCGGCCGCCGAGGCTGTACGGGCCCTGTGCGCGAATTTTCCGCAGTTTGAGCGCGAGTTGGTGTCCTCTGGCGAGCGGGGCGTGGGCTACCGGGTGCTGGCTGGGCGGGACGCCCTGGCACTCGATCGCTTGCATGAGCCCACCGGCCAGCAGCGCATCACCATCGCGCCTGTGGTCTCGGGAGCGGGCGGCAACGGTCTAGGTCAGATCCTGCTCGGCGCAGCTTTGATTGCTGTGTCGTGGTGGAACCCGATGGGCTGGGCAGCCGCTGGCTCATTCTTGTCTCAAGCCACCCTGTATTCGGTCGGCACATCCATGATTCTGGGCGGTGTGGCCCAGATGATTGCGCCCACCGCCAAAGCCGCCGATCCGTCCGAGCGCCCAGAAAACCGTCCCAGTTATGTGTTTAACGGGGCCGTGAACACCACTGCTCAAGGCCATCCCGTGCCCGTGGGCTACGGCCGCATGATCGTGGGTTCGGCCGTGATCAGCGCGGGCATCGATGTCGATGAAATCCCTGTCCTTTAAATGCCTGTCGATGAGATCACTGCATGAATCTGATGCCAGCTTCAAATCCTTTGATCATCGGCGCAGGTGGTGGGGGCAAGTCGGGCGGCGGTAGCGCCCGTGTGGCCCAGGAAGCAGCCGACAGCCTGCGCTCCAAAGCCTACGCCCGTGTGGTCGATTTGGTGTGCGAAGGAGAAATCGAAGGCCTGGTGCAGGGTCTGCAGTCGGTCTTTCTGGACGACACGCCGATTCAGAATGCCGATGGCAGTTACAACTTTTCTGGGGTGACGCTTGAAAGTCGCCCCGGCACCCAGCAGCAGGGCTACATCCCGGGTTTTGCCTCGGTAGAGAACGAAGTCTCGGTCGGCGTGGAATGCAAGTTCGCCCAGCCGGTGGTGCGCGCCATCAACGACCCCGACGTGGACGCTGTGCGCCTTAAAGTGAGCATGCCCGCGCTCACCTTGCAGGACACGACCAACGGCGACTTGAACGGCACATCGGTCAGCTATGCGATCGACTTGCAGTCAGCGGGTGCTGGTTTTGTGCAGGTGCTCACCGACACGGTTTCTGGCAAGACCACTTCGCGCTACCAACGCAGTTACTACTTGCCACTGTCCGGCGCAGGTCCTTGGGAGGTCCGCCTTCGCAGGCTGACCGAGGACGCGACCCAGAGCAGCCTGCAAAACAAGACCTTTCTGGACTCGTACACCGAGGTCATCGAAAGCAAGCTGCGCTACCCCAACAGCGCCCTGATGGCCTTGCGGGTGGACGCCTCGCAGTTCAACGCCATCCCCCGGCGCAGCTATGAGCTCAAACTCCTGCGTGTGCGGGTGCCGTCCAACTACGACACCGAGTCCCGTTCATACGCAGGTGTCTGGGACGGCACCTTCAAGGTGGCCTGGACCGACAACCCGGCTTGGTGTTTTTACGACCTGGTCACCAACACCCGCTATGGCTTGGGGCATTTCATCCCTGAGTCTCAGGTTGACAAGTGGGCGCTGTACCGGGTGGCCCGTTACTGTGACGAACTCGTGCCCGATGGCCTGGGTGGGCGCGAGCCCCGCTTCACCTGCAACCTCTACCTGCAAACCCGCGAGCAGGCCTACAAGGTGGTGCAGGACATGGCTTCGGTCTTTCGGGGCATGGCCTATTGGTCGGGTGGGGCCATTACCGTCACGCAAGATGCACCCCAAGACCCGGTCTACCAGTTCACCGCTGCCAACGTCATCGACGGTGAGTTCGCCTACCAGGGCTCGTCCGCCAAAGCCCGGCACACCGTGGCCCTGGTCAGCTGGGTGGATCCGGAGGATTTTTACAGACAGAAGGTGGAATACGTTGAGGACGTCGCGGGCATCGCGCGCTACGGCGTGGTGCAAGCCGATGTGGTGGCCATGGGCTGCACTTCGCGCGGGCAGGCCAACCGGGTGGGCAAGTGGCTGCTGTACTCCGAGCAGTCCGAATCAGAAATCATCACTTTCCGCACGGGGCTGGAAGGTGCGGTGGTGCGCCCGGGCGATGTCATCCAGGTGGCCGATCCAAGTCGGGGCGGCATGCGCCTCGGGGGGCGCGTCGCAGCAGCTACCAGCACCAGCGTTACCCTGGACCAGGATTTGCCTGCCGATTTACCTTGGCGGCTTTCGGTGATCTTGCCCAATGGCAGTGTAGAAGAACGCCTGGTCGGAGCGACATTCGCTGCGTCCAGCGGTGATGCACACGCTCGGCGAACCCTCACGGTCACCATTCCCTTCAGCATGGCACCGCAAACCGATGCCATCTGGGTACTGGCTTCTTCCATCATCGAGCCGCAACTGTTTCGGGTGGTGTCAGTGGCCGAGCGCGAGCCCGGTGTGCATGAAGTCACGGCTCTGGCCCACAACCCGGGCAAGTACGCGGCCATTGAAGAGGGCCTGGCGCTGCAGCCGCGCGCCATCACGGTGCTGTCGGACATGCCTGCCGCCCCCACAGCCCTCAGCATGCAAGAGAGCCTGTACCGAGTCAAAGACCGAGCGCAGGTGCTGGTGCAACTGTCCTGGGCTGAGGTGCCTAGTGCCATTGCTTACCGGCTTGCTTACCGGGTGGGCGGTGGCAATTTCGTGAGCCTGCCGCTGGTGAGCGCCAATTACGCAGAAATCCGCGATGCGCAGGAAGGTGAGTACGAGTTCAGCTTAAGGGCCATCGGCATCACCCGTAAAGAAAGTGTGTCCGCCACACTCAGCGCTACGGTGCTGGGCAAGACACTGCCTCCGTCGGATGTGACCGGCTTTACCGTGCAGCGGCGCATGTCCGATCTGCTGCTGAGCTGGGACGAACTGCCTGATGCCGATCTGGCGGGCTACGAGGTGCGGGTCGGGCCCGGCTGGGACGGCGCCCTACTGGTCGCCAAGACCTCGGGCACCCAGATGGTCCACGACCAGGATGCGGCAGGGCAGTACCCGTACCACATCCGAGCTTATGACACCTCGGGCCAATACAGCGCGCGCGTCACCACCTTTGTGTTGACCTTGCTGGCCCCGGCCACGGTGCGCCAGTTCGATGTCGTGCAGTCGGCCAACCGGCTGGAGTTTCGCTGGCAACCCAACCCAGAGCCCGAGGTGGTGGGCTACGAGCTGCGAGAAGGGGCGGCATGGGATGCATCGCTGTTTGTGGCCGAGGTCAAGTCCACCAGCTACACGCTGCCCTCGGGTTTTGATGGCGAGCGCAAGTTCTGGATCAAGGCGATCGCCTCGCCCGGCATCTACAGCGACACGCCCACCTTCGTCTCGACCGTGGTGGCCCAGCCGCAAAACGCCAACCTGATCCTCGAGCGCGACGAACAAGCAGGGGGCTTTGCTGGCACCAAGCACTTCGCCTCGGTGGTCACGGTCAATGGCAAAAACGTGCTGCGCATGAACACCGGCGCGCAAGTGGCCGAATACCTGTTCGAGTTGGATCTGGTCTCGCCCATCCGGGCACAGAACACCTTGCTCAGCAGCCTGGGCGCTTCGGTCGATGACCGCACCACCTGGCAGGAAGCCAACTTTGTCTGGAGCGGTGACGCCGCCCGGCGGCAGTGGACCTACGACGGCGCCATCGCCAACGTGGATGCGCGGTTTCAGATGGCGCGAGAGGATGTGCTGCACCCGGGCGAGCTCTACGGATGGCGGCTCAGCGGCTCGGTGATGGGCATTGGCAATGCAGTGACGAGCCAGTCGGCGGGCGTGAGTTACGGCGATGGCCGCTATGGCATGGGGCTCATGGTCAAAGACACCACTCAGGTGGCCTGGACTGTGAACATGCCGCAGGTGTTCCACACCTCGTTCTGGTTCATCCCCCAAGAGGTCACGACTTGCGTGATCTGGAAAGCAACAGGGCCAGTCGGCGCTTTGCTGCTGGGCTATGACGCCCAAACGCAAGACTTCTTCCTGGAAGACCATTTGTCCAGGCGCGTCACGCTCGCATTTGGACTGGAAGCATCCGATCGGATCTGCCTGGGGGTGTGCCAGACCAGCACCGAGCGCCGCCTCTTTGTCGCCAGGATGGGCGGCAGTGTCCAGTCGGCCAGCGCACGATTTGAGCCCGTGGGTGCGTTCAGCAGTTTGCGGCTGCACTGAGCAGGCGCTGATTTTTTTAGCAATTCACTTTTAAGGCATCACATGATTGACGAAACCATGCAATTGCAGGGGGCGATGACCCTCATTGTTCGCCGCGCCAGTGGTGACGTCGAAACCGTTCACAAAGACAACATCATCGTGAACGTGGGTTTTGATTTCATCGCCGACGCCATCGGCAAATCCGCCAGTCGTCCCTCGGTCATGGGTTTCATCGCCCTGGGCACGGGCACCACTGCGGCTGCGGCCAGCCAGTTGGCCCTGGTCTTCGAGCTCGACCGAAACGCCGCCACCTATGCCCACACTACTGGCACCAAAGCCTTCAGCTTCACGGCCGACTTCCCTGCAGGTGACGGCACGGGGGCAATCACGGAAGCTGGGGTGTTCAATGCCGCATCGGGCGGCATCATGCTCGACAGGGTGGTGTTCCCGGTGGTGAACAAGGGGGCGGACGACAGCCTGACGGCAGTGTTCACCTTCACCATGAGCTGATCATCATGGCCGAGACGGTCACCGTAGGCGAGTCCCAAGGGCCGCGCTACACCTGGGCCAATGCCAGTTTCACTTGGGCCAGTGCCAGTGCAGGCAAGTCCTGGCTCACGGCTTACCCCGCTGTCTATGTGGTCGCAGTGGCTGCCACACTTGCTTGGGTTGAGGCTTCAGGCCGTCAACATGGCAAACGCCTGACTGAAACTTTGTCATTCGCAGAAACCCGTCGGCATCAAGCTACGCTGCAAAAGACGGAGGCACTCAGGTTTGCCGACACCTACTACGACCTGATTGCCTATGTCCTGCGCTGGGTTGAGTCGCTGGGGTGGCAGATGGCGTTTCCAATTCCGGCCGCAAGTCCGTTCAAGAAAACCTCCAAACGCTGGATGGCTTGGCCCGCTCGGTTGCCAAAGCCCTGCAAGAAGGCTTGCCTGTCACCGAAGGCCTGTCGCGGCAGATGCGCCAAAAGCATGCTGAGAACCTGCAGGTGTCATCGGTATCCGCGCGGGTATCTGCCAAAGCATTCACTGAAAAGGTGGCTTTGACCGATGGCCTGGATCAAGGTTTCAGAAAACAGGTCTCCGAAGCGCTGAACTTTGCCGAAACTTATTACGACCTGATCGCCTTCATCCTGCGCATCAGCGAGGGTTTGGCTGTGAGCGATCAGGCCTCCAGGCGGCTTCAAAAGCCAGTCGCTGAGGCATTCACCACGAGCGATCAGTTCAGTCGCCAATCCGTCAAGCAGGTGGCCGAGGCAATGGCGTTTGCCGAAACCTTGGGCCGCACAGTGGCGTACAGACGGCTCCTGCAAGAAGGGCTGGGTGTCTCGGATGCCCTGAGCCGGGCGATGCGCCTCAGGGCTAATGAAGCCCTGGCGCTCGCTGAGCAGTATCGCCGCCACGCCAACGGCGTGATCAGCGACATGATCGTGGCCAGCACCGAGATCACCGAGGCGGACTTTGCAAGCATTGTGGAGGCGGGCCATCCCCCGGGCTACACGGATTTCCGGGACTTCATTCAGGGTGACTACACCTACCAGCGTGCCTTGTTTCGGGCCATCTTGAAGTCCAGAAACTCCGACCGGGGCTTCATTGATGCGCTTCGTGTGACCGTGGACGTGCCCGATGTCTTTGACCGGGGCACTGTGCAGATCACCGATGCGCTGGCAGGTGCCGTGATTGGCTTTGCCCGAATTTTTAGGGTGCCGCCCGAGGTGACCATGACCCATAAGGGCGGCACGGTCGTCGCCATCCCGCGCCTGGCCAGTGCGGTCACCCGAACTGGCTTCACAGCAGTTTTAGAAAACACCTCTGGCACTCGCGTGACCGGCACCTTTACCTGGATCGCTCAGGGGTACTGACAGCTCCCATGTACCTCAGTCATTTGCCCACCCATTCACCATGCAAAACTTCACCGACATACCGTCGTCGCGCACACTGTCTGACTCGCTGATTGAGATCCTGAACAACGACAAGACGGCGATCTCCTGCAACAGTGGCACCACATTTCCGACGACCAACCAGCAAGTGGGCATGCTGTGCTACCGCACGGACCAGCTCAAGCTTTACCAGCTGATCGGCACCAACCCGGACAACTGGCGCTTCATCATGGACTTGGCCAGTGGGATCGACGCCCAGTTTGCGGCCAAGCTCAATGCTGCTGCGTACACCGCTGCCGATGTGCTCGCCAAGCTGCTTACAGTGGATGGCACTGGCTCCGGGCTCGATGCCGACCTGCTCGACGGCCAGCACGCCAGCTCATTCGCATCGGCATCGCACAATCACAACTCGGCCTATCTAGGCATCAGCGCCAAGGCGACGGACGCAGACCGACTGGACGGCTACGACGCCTCTGCCTTTGTCCGCTCGGTCAACGGCGGAGGCCCGGACGCGAACGGCAACGCCACGGTCAGCATTGATTTGTCTGGGCGCGTAGCCCGCACGGGCGACAGCATGAGCGGTCGCCTGACGCTACCCAGCCAGACCGTACAGAGCACCTCGCCCACGATCGACTTTTACGACACAGACCAGGGAAGTACCCGCTACCTGCATGTCAACAGCAACCTGATGGGGTTCTTGAGAACCGACGGTAACTGGGACATGTACATGAACAACGGCGGCTCCATGTGGACCTCCAACTACGGCTGGCTGCACGACTATTTCTTCAGGTCAACCGCCAACTGCGCAAGCCAACCCGGCACGGGTGATGTAGCCATCAATTGCTACGGCAGCGGCAACATCAACTCTGGTCGTATTCATGAACTGATTGATGAGGGCGGCCAGATCCGGCTGCGTTCGGTCAAGTATTTCACCAACTGTGATTGCAATTGCAATTGCAATTGCTGCGGCTGCTGATGTGGAGCTTGTCCATGAAAACCATCCGCATGCCCTATCCCTGGCAAAGTCCAGCGAGTACCAACAACGCGCAAAGCACCAACAAAACCCGCATCGAACTGATCGATGGTGATTTCTACATCGAGCATCTGCTGCCAGCCTACGAGTTGGCGCTAGATGAGTCCGGTCGTGTCATTGACGAATCTGCGCAGCCCACCCTGTCAGGCCACCAAAGCGCATTCATTCATGCCCTGGGGCAAGCTGACATACAACAGTTGGCCGGAGACCCAGGCAACGCCTACACCGTCTGGCTCTTTGCCTTGCGCCAAGGACAGAGCGAGCCCGTTTGGATCAACAAATTCGCACAGACCGCTTTGTCCAAAGAGGGCTTTCGGCAGTACTGGAACCAGCAGCCCATGCTGGTCTTGGCCCAGCTTTGGATTCCACCCTTGGCCTTGGAGCCTTCGCTGGTGCTCATGTGCTCTCTCTCCCCAAGCGGGTCAAACCGAGGTGATGGGTTTTGAGTTTGACCAAGAGTGGGAAAGCAATTCGGTTGCCATGGCTCTGGCGTTTCCCTCGTTTCGTTTGGTCGATGAAAGTGGTGATCCCCGGCGCATCCGCATCACGGCGGTCAATGACCAGGGGGTAGTGCTCCCGGCGTCCGGGCAGGTGCTACTGAGCACCACGGCTGGGGCTTTGAGCAACAGCCGACCAACCCTGGAACAAGGGCAAGCCCTTGTCACGCTCTTTGGCGCAGACGTTGGAGCCCTGGCCAAGATCAAGCTCGGGTTCAAGTGGTTCAGCGGTGTCGAAGAGCTGGAGGTGCGGGTGTGAGCGGTGCTGGAATAGTCCGTGCCCGCTTCGTGCAGCGGGTCGATGAGTTCACACAACCGCTGACCGTGGAGGTCCTGGCTGAAACGGATCGCCTGACCTGGCGGCTGTGGGAGCCATTGGAGACGCTCTGGTCAGATTCCCTGGTCGGCAGGGTGACCCAAAAGCAGTACCGGGTCCATCCTTCGGGCGTCTCAATTCCCAAAGCGCACTCATTGTTCAGACGCGGCCAGCCCAGTCCCTATATCTTGCCAGTCAGACTGGACATGCCATCCGGTCACACCGAGACCATTGATGGTGTTCGGTGGGGCCTGGTCGATGAAATCGCCCTGGACCCACAGGCCATGCGCGCCAAGCCCCGCATGTATGGGGAGCACCTGAGTGATTGGGCAGCCTGGATGTTTGTGCTGTGCACAGATACCTGGCGTTTCATGACACCCTTCAACCGCCATGTGCTCACCCGCAGCAGCCGGGTAGACAGCGAGGGCTTTACCGCCTTGTCTTTGCCGCTCACCAAGGCGCGTCAGATGCACTTGGTTGCCGGGTCATGTCTGGTGCCATGGCATGAATCGCCGCTCAGCGCCCAGATGGTGCTGCGCATCAACGCTCACCCAGGCGGACCACTTTGGACCAACCTACAAGTGGATGAGTACGTAACTTATGCCAAGCCAAGTGACGCATTGACCCAGCATGCCCACACCATTACCCGGCTGCACGAACGCATGCCCAAGCTCACCGTGCAAGCACCGTCAGAGGTTGCTACAGACCAGTGGGTGGAGCTCGAAATCCGGGCTTCAGAGCCCGCCGATGCCTGGCTGCATGTGCACGCCGTCTCGGGTTATGTCCCACACCAACGCGTCCGCATGGTTGCAGGAAGGGCCCAAATTCGGGCTCTGGCCTTGGGGCTGCTTGCCGGAGAAAACCTACACCTTCAATTTGGATTCGGGGCCGTCACCGCACTGGCCCAAGGAGTGATTCATGTCATTTGATGCATCAGCGCATGCCCCGCCATCCATCATGGCGGTGGCCACACAAGCCAGTCCGCATCCGTTCGCGTCAGCCGATGCATCAAAAAATCACCCAACGTCACTCCAACGTTGGGTTTTTTCTTTATGGCCCAGCACCGTGTACGTCCAGCCCTCTGGCTTGTCGCCGGAAAGGCTTGAACGACTGGCAAAGGCCATCCTGCGGGAAGACGCCGAGCACCGCTGGGGGCTCGAGGCCTGGCAGTGCCGCAGCCATGACTTGCTGCAGGGGGGTGTATCCCCGGCAGATGGTCTGAATGACGTGCTGGCGGTGGTCCGTAAGCACCTGAATTCCATCTGGGGCACATACCGCTACCGTTTGAGTGCCCACATCATGCGCTGCCAGCCGGGCTTTCATGTGGCTGAGCACATTGCCAGCTCACGTGCGGGGCTCAACACGGTGTTGTTCTTGCAATCCGATTACCCAACGACCGACAGCCCCAATGTTCGAACGCCGGGTTGTATGGTCATTGGGAATCCGGCTAAACGGGTCAATGAAACCCTGTTGCCCTGGGAAACACCAGTGCATTTCCCGATCACGCCCCAGCCGGGCCTGCTTGTAACCATGCCTTTGTGCACGCCGCATGGTTACTTTCCGCTACGCACCCAGACGCGCGACACCCTGGCCATCGAGTTTCACTCGGTGGCAGAACCGGAGGCAGGACATGCTTGACGCCCGCAGTCCCGTTTCATTCGCCGATGGCGTTCTGGATCCGGGCGTAACGCAGGAGCTCGTCGATTGGCTGCAGCACCTTCAGTACCGTTACTACCGCATCACCAACAAAAACGAGCCGGAGCCATTTCCGATTTGGCACCGCGAATTATTGGGTCGGGACTGGCCCATCAACCAAGCATCGGACTACAGCTGCACGCCACAGTTTCTTCAGCAGCAGGCGGGCGTGCTCTCTGATGTTTGGCGGTCATGCATGCGGGCGCTGCTACTGCCCGTCATGACCCAGTGCCATGGCGTCTACGCCAATGCCAACACCCACGGCAATGAAGGCAATGTCCACATCGACAGCCAGCACCCGCTGGACAGGACCCTGTTGATCTACGGTGTGCGGCAGTGGCAAGCGGGGTGGGGCGGAGAAACAGTTTTCTACGACCAGGAGGATCGCCTGCTGGGCTCGGTCATGCCCGCGCCCGCTCGGGTGGTTTTCTTTGCTGGGCACATCCGCCATGGCGTCAACCCCATCTCCCGTGCCTGCCGTGATCTGCGGCCTGTCTTGGTGTTCAAAACGCGGCTGCATGAGCCGCAAAAGGCCCTTTCATGAAGTTTCAAATTCACGCCTTGCGCCAAGACGGCCGGAAAGTCTTGCTGCACTATGACAACCAGTTGTCCACGCTGACCTGGCAGGACGGCACACCCGTGGTGCCTGTTCAGCCCGGCAGTTTCCGGGATGCCACGGTGGTGTCGGTCAACCAACCTGGCCGCAAGGGCCAGGTGCGCATCCTCAAGATCAGCCTCGGGCTGTCTTGCAATTACGAATGCAGTTACTGCAACCAGCGCTTTGTGCCGCATGCGGATGCGAGTAACCCGAATGACATTGAGCCGTTCATCAGTCAGCTGACCGATGCGTTTCTTGAACCACCCGAGCGCATCGAGTTCTGGGGCGGTGAGCCCCTGGTGTACTGGAAGACGCTCAAGCCGCTGGCTGAACGTCTGCGTGACTTGTACCCGGACGCTCAATTCAGCGTCATCACCAACGGCAGCTTGCTGGACACGGATAAGAATGAGTGGCTTGACCGCATGGGGTTTTCTGTGGGTTTTTCACACGACGGTCCGGGCCAGTCGACCCGTGGACCCGATCCGCTGAATGACCCTGAGCAATACGCCGCCATCTTGGACCTGTATGCCCGATTGCATCCTCGGGACCGGATCAGCATCAACGCCATGGTCCATGCTGGCAACCAAAGCCGAGCGCAGATTCAGGCCTGGTTGCAGCAGCGGTTTGGCCAGGACGTGAATATCGGGGAGGGTGCTTTCATTGATCCCTACGACGAAGGCGGATTGGCGGCAACCTTGCAAACCCAGCAGGACCATGTGCGGTTCAGGGCCTTGGCCTACAAAGAACTGCGCCAGGGCCTGGCTTCGCGCATGTCGGTAGCGCAGCAGCGCATCATGGACTTTGTGCAGTCCATCCGTACTGCACGCCCAGCATCGTCTCTGGGCCAAAAGTGCGGCATGGACAAACCGGACAACCTGGCGGTGGACCTGCATGGCAATGTGCTCACCTGCCAGAACGTCAGCGCAGCTGCTATTGCGCCCAACGGCCAGCCCCACCAAATTGGCCATTTGTCCAATTTGCAGGCAGTCAAGATGCGCAGCGCTACGCACTGGAGCCACCGGACCGACTGCCCCAGTTGCCCGGTCCTGCAACTGTGCAAGGGTTCATGCATGTTCTTGCAAGGACCGCTGTGGGACGCGGGTTGCGATGCAGCCTATTCGGACAACGTACCGTTTTTGGCTGCAGCCCTCGAGTACCTCACGGCTTGCATTCCGTACTTCATCGACGGCGACTTCCGTGAAGACCGCAAAGACATCTTCGGGCAAGTCCATGGAGTCCCGGAACAAAGTACCAGACGCGTGATTCCGATCCTGGCCTACGACCGAACTGTCGCAGCCTGAGTCTAAACACAGTTAATTTACCACTCAACCCAACTTCTACCCGCCTGGCTTCGGTCAGAGCGGGTTTTTCACTTTGGAGAAACGTATGCCTGAACCGACAAGCTCTGGCGTGGCAGGGGCGGCCGTCGCCTACAAGGCCTTTGGCGGCACCGCTGCAGCGGTGGCCAGTGGGGCCACTTTGGCCGCCGTGGTGGTCATGCTCATGACGCCACCGCGTGACAAACGCGAATGGGCCGTGGGGCTCATCAGCACGGTGGTCTCCAGCATTGGGGGCGGAGCCATCACGGTGGAGCATTTTCACCTGCACCACTGGGCGTTTTCTACGGTGGGTCTCTGCGCCCTGGGCGGGCTCATGTTCGCCTGTGGCTTGCCTGGCTGGGCCATGGTGCGCTGGGTGTTCAACTTCATCGGTCAGCGCCGTGATGCCTCCATTGACCAGGTGGCCAAGGACGTGAAGGAGATGCTGTGAAACCGCAAGACTTCATCGCGCTCATCGGTCCAGCTGCCCAAGCCAGCCGCTTGCAGACAGGCATCCCCGCCAGCTTCGTGGTGGCCCAAGCCGCCCTGGAATCCGGCTGGGGTGAGTCGGGCTTGGCCAAGCGGGCCATGAACCTCTTTGGCATCAAGGCCGATCGCAGCTGGGCGGGCCCGCGCATCACCCTCAACACCCGCGAGTTTCTGAACCAGCAGTGGGTGGTCATCCCAGCGGACTGGCGTGCCTACCCCGATTGGCAGGCCTGCTTGGTAGACCATGGGCGGTTTTTGCGTCGGAACAAACGCTACGCCGCCTGTTTCGCCTGCTCCACAGGCAAAACCTTCGCCCAAGCCGTGGCCAAGGCGGGCTATGCCACCGATCCGCGCTATGCAGACAAATTGATCGCCATGATCGACAAGTACCAGCTCGAAGCGCTGGACCCACCGCTGAACCTATCACCGGAGGCCACATGAGTTCGTGGCTATTACCTTGGCTTGGTGCCTTGCCCCTGCGATGGATCGTTGCAAGCCTGCTGGCTGCAGGCCTGTTTGGGGCAGGCTTCCGGCAGGGACAGCAGGATGTCCAGCAAGCGTGGGACGCCGAGCGGCAGCAACATCAAACCTCCGCCTTGAACCAATCCCTGCATGTGGCCCAGATCCAAACCCAGCAAGAACGCATCAACCAGAAGATCTCGACCGACTATGAAACTCGGAAATCCATATTGGCGCGCCGTGCCCCTGTGCTGCGCGATGGCGCTCTCAGCCTGTGCGTCCCGGCCAGCCATACAACCGATTCAGTGCCCGCCAATGCCGAGCTTGCCCCCAGCGCTGATGAAGCCACCACCAACCCTGTACCTGATTCCGCCCGAGATGCGGGCGCCATCGGCTGCGAGCAATTAGCCCGCGATGCGACCGAAACCACGCTCATGGTGTTGTCGTTTCAGCGCTGGTATGTCGAACAATCCAAAGCGCAGGCCACGGCACAGCCCGCAGTGCCCGAACCTTGATCATTTCCAGACCCCGTCTGCGTTCACCATCCCCAGCGGGGTGGTGGGCCGCAGGCGGGGTCTTTTCTCGTTTCTGGCGTAGATCTGCCAGTGTCGCTTTCAGGTCTGTGCCAGCCGTCTGTTCCGCTTGACTTGTTTGTCCGGCAGAGCGTTCATGCAAGCATGAATGACAAGAGCAACAACTCATGACCCCACGGCTGCTGACGACCCAAGAAGCTGCCGAGCGCTTGGGCCTGACTCCCGGCAGTTTGCAGGAGCTGCGCTGGAAAGACGATGGGCTGCCCATATTCCAGAACGGCCTGTCCGTTCACTACAGGGTGGAAGACCTGGAGGCGTTTGAACAGCGCGAGTTGCGGACCCTGCTGAAGCAGGTGCTGCAACGCGAGCGGCCACTGCCTCTGATCCGGGCCATTGCTCGCTCGCTCGACTTGAGTGTCAACACCCAAGGTATAGAAAGCAACCCCGAGGTCTTCAAACCCGCCGCGCGGCAAGACTTGAAGCCAGCCCCCAAGGTCAAGGGTGCGGCCCCATACCAACAGAGGAACCGGCTCAGGCGCCACCAGCGAAAGTCACGGCAGTCATTGACCTGAGCCTGCAGCCTAACCACGCTTGGTACCTGGTCCACACCAAGGGCAGGCAGGAAGACACGGCACTCACCAACCTGCAGCGGCAGAACTTTCGGTGCTACATGCCCATGTTGTATGCGGAGAAGGCCCGCCGGGGCAAGCCGGTGGTCGTGGCCGAGCCCATGTTCCCCAGCTACGTGTTCGTGCAATTGGATGCCACAGGCAATGGCCAGAGCTGGTCACCCATCCGCTCCACGCTGGGCGTGCGCGAACTCGTCAAGTTTAGTGGTCACCCGGCCAAGGTCGATACCGATCTGATCACCAGTCTGCACGAGCGTGAGCAGCTCCAGCAATCCAATCCCAAGGCGCTCTTTGCCGCAGGGGACAAGGTGGTCATAACCGATGGCCCATTTACAGGCATCGAAGCGATTTACCAAACCGCCGATGCGGAGCGGCGCTCCATGATTCTGCTGTCCATGCTCAACAAGCCGGTGCCCATGCGCATCGAGCCAGGCAAGTTGCGTAAATGTGGCTGATCGCAAAAATTCTGCGCACAGCGTCCAAATATGACTTGATAGCTCTTGGCCTTCGAAGCCAACATGGTCTGCACGAACAGAACCCAGCAGTACCTCAGATCTCCATGCATCAAGAAGAACCACCCAAATCATTCAGAGCCGCGCAGTACGTGCGCATGTCCACAGAACATCAGCAGTACTCAACACACAACCAGGCCGACAAGATCCAGGAATACGCCGATCGGCGCGGCATCGAGATCGTGCGCACCTATGCCGACGAAGGTAAAAGCGGCCTGTCCATCGATGGTCGCGCCTCTCTGCAGCGACTGATCCACGACGTCGAAACTGGCAACACTGACTTCAGCCTGATCTTGGTCTATGACGTCAGTCGCTGGGGGCGGTTTCAGGATGCGGATGAGTCGGCCTATTACGAATACATCTGTAAGCGCAAGAACATCCACGTGGCCTATGTAGCCGAGCAGTTTGAAAACGATGGATCACCGGTCTCCACCATCGTTAAAGGCGTCAAACGTGCCATGGCAGGGGAGTACAGCCGCGAGCTCTCTGCCAAGGTCTTTGCCGGCCAATGCCGCCTGATCGAGATGGGGTTTCGGCAGGGTGGCACCGCAGGTTATGGCCTGCGCAGGGTGCTGATTGACCAAACTGGCACCATCAAAAGCGAGCTCAAGAACGGCGAGCACAAGAGCCTGCAGACCGACCGTGTCATCCTCATGCCCGGCCCCGAGCATGAAATCGCCACGGTCTTGCAGATGTTCCGTTGGCTTCTGGAGGAGGATGCCTCATTTGGGGACATCGCCAACCGGCTCAATTCGCAAGGCATTCGCACCGACTTTGACCGGCCCTGGACCTACAGTACCGTGCGTCAGGTCCTGACCAACGAGAAGTACATCGGTAACAACGTCTACAACCGGCAATCCTTCAAGCAAGAAGCTGCACGTCAAGAACCCACCCGGCATGTGGATCCGCAAAGAGGGTGCGTTTGAAGGCATTGTGCCGCTCGACATTTTTCTGAAAGCGCAGGAGGTCCTGTCCGAGCGCACCCGCCGTTACAGCGACGAAGAGCTGCTGGCCCACCTCAAGCAGCTGTATGCCGAATGCGGAACCCTCTCGGGTTTCATCATCGACCAGGCGCCCGGTATGCCCTGCGCTCTGACATATTCGCTGCGTTTTGGCAGCCTAACCCGGGCCTATGAGTTGGTGGGCTTTCACACCACTCGTGACCAGGGCTTCATCGAAATCAACCGGCGTCTGCGCCAACTACACCCCGAGATCGTGCGCCGTACCGAAGAAACCATTGCCGAGTTGGGTGGCAGCGTGCGCCGGGATAGAAAAACCGACTTGCTCACCCTCAATGACGAGCTGGTCATCAGCCTGGTGCTGGCGCGCTGCCACACCTTGCCCAACGGTCAACACCGCTGGCGCATCCGGTTCGACACCGAACGCTTCAACCCAGACATCACGGTCGCGGTGCGGCTTGACCCGCAAAACGCGAGCGAACTGGACTACTACCTGCTGCCCCGCCTTGACCTGCCTGACCAGGAAATCCGTGTCTGCAACCGCAACAGCGCCAACTTCGAGTGCTTCCGGTTTGACGACCTGAACTTCTTTTATGGCATGTCCGAGCGGCAGCGGCTCCAGCGCAAGTTTTAACCCCCTGAAAGGACCCAATCCATGCATACCACCCCAACCCACACGCCAAGGAGGCCCACATGATGACCGACACCCCAGAAAATGTCAGTATGGTGCCCATTGCGCGCATCGAGGTGCTCAACTCCCGTGACCGCAACATGAAGGTCTTTGAGGAGATCGTCGAGAGTATCCAGCTCATCGGCCTCAAAAAGCCCATCACCGTGGCCGAGCGGGCCGGTGAAGATGGCCAGCCCAAATACGTGTTGGTCTGTGGGGAAGGGCGCTTGAATGCCTTCCGTATCCTGGGCGAGACGCACATCCCCGCCCTGGTGGTGGACGTGAGCGACGAAGACGCCTTCATCATGAGCCTGGCCGAAAACATCGCCCGGCGGGGTTACCGGCCGCTGGAGATCCTGGCCGACATTGAGCTGCTGCGTGAGCGGGGCTACACGGCGGATGTGATCATCCAAAAGACGGGCCTGTCCCCCAAATACGTGCGCGACATCGTCTTTTTGCTGGAGCAGGGCGAAGAGCGCCTCATTGAGGGCGTACAGCGCGGCTCCATCCCGCTCACCACCGCCCTAGAGATTGCTCGCGCCAGTGCCAACGATCCGCAAAATACCAGTGGGGAAGGTGGCGAATCCAACCTGGGTGACCTGCTGCAAGAGGCTTATGAAAACGGCCAGCTCAAAGGTCGCCAGATCATCGAGGCCAAGCGCCTGATTGAAAAGCGCCAAGAGTTGGGCCCGTCATCGCCCAACGCTGCCCAAATCAAGCCGCCCACCTCCAGCTACAGCCTGGTGCGCACCTACCAAAAAGAGGTGGAGCGTCAGCGCAAGATGGTCCTCAAAGCCGAACACGCCCACCAGAGGCTCCTGCTGGTGGTGCAGGGCCTCAAAAAACTCTTTGCCGACGAAAACTTTGTGACCCTGCTGCGTGCCGAGGGGCTGGACTCCCTGCCCAAGTACCTGGCCGAACGCATCAACCACTTTGAAGGAGCACCCGCATGAACCCCAGCAGCAACGCCCAACCCAAAATCGCCGAAATGTACCCCGGGATCTACCAGCCCACCAACCAGACCGAAGGGGAGGGCGGACCCGATCTGCCCATGCAGCCCCTCAACACCCTGCTGGGCTTCGACTTGGAGACCTACCAGGTGCCGTTGGATCACCTGCTGCCCAGCAAAAAGATCATGGACGGCACCATGAGCACCCGCAAATACAAGCAGGTGGTCTCGTCCATCCACGAAATCGGCCTCATCGAACCACTGTCTGTCATCCAGCCCGACCCCAAAAAGCCGGAGTTCCTGCTTCTGGATGGCCACCTGCGTGTGCTTGCGCTTAAAGAGCTGGGTATGGACACCGCCCCTTGCCTGCTGGCTCATGATGAAGAGACTTACACGTACAACCACCGGATCAACAGACTCTCGACGGTGCAAGAACACTACATGCTGCGCCGCGCCATCGACCGAGGCGTCAGCCGCGAGCGTCTGGCACGGGCTTTTAACGTCAACCTCAGCTCCATCAACCGCCGCATCAACCTGCTCGAAGGCATCTGCCCCGAAGCTATTGACTTGCTGCAAGACAAGCAATTCACCCCAGACGTCACCCGCATTCTGCGTAACATGAAGGCCGCACGGCAAGTGGAAGCGGTGGAGCTGATGGTGGCCAGCAACACCATCACCGTGGCCCATGCTGAGGCTTTGCTCAAAGCCACGCCGCCCGAGCAGCGGGCTGACCTGAAACCTGCCGAACGTGACAAAACCTCGCCCATCGAGCAGATCGTCAAGCTCGAGAAGGAAATGAGCCAGGTGCAGACCCAGTACAAGGACGCAGAGCAGAACTACGGCTCCGACCTGCTCAATCTGGTCGTGGCCAAGGGCTACCTCACCAAGCTGCTGGCCAACGAGGCCGTCAAAAGCTACATCCAGCGCCACGAGCCAGAGATCCTGGAGCAGTTTGAGCTGGTGGTGAACACCGTCAGCATGGAAGAGGCCGTCCAGCAGCAGGCAGACACCACCCCGGTAGACGCCAGCGAAGCGACATAACCTTGATGTTTTCGATAAATATTTTGCTGTTGTCACGGAAAATTCATTTGATAGAACTTAAAATCGTGCGAATCCGTACAAACGTTCCCCTGCGGAACAGCTCCTAACGCGCTTGCCGATCGTGACACGGCATGGCGGTAGCGTGGCCAAATCTCCTCATATGCCCAGTCGCCGATCTCAACTTCAGGAAGACACCTACTTCCGAGTCTTGCGCATGCTGCAAGAAAACCCCGACATGACTCAGCGCGAGATTGCAGAAAAACTGGGCGTCAGCACCAGCGGGCTTAACTACTGCCTGAAAGCACTGATCGACAAGGGTTGGGTCAAGGTGCATAACTTCAGCCATAGCAAGAACAAATTTGGGTACATCTACGTGCTTACGCCGCAAGGTATTGCAGAAAAGGCCCTGCTGGCAGGCCGATTCCTGAAGCGAAAGATGACAGAGTACGAACAACTTCAGTTTGAAATTGAAGCTCTCAAGCTCGAAATGAGCAGCCCTGGTGGTGATGGCCAGAAAGTGCAAAACGCATGATTCAAGTTACCCCTGTCATTCTCTGCGGCGGCTCTGGCACCCGTCTGTGGCCACTGTCGCGTACCGGGTTTCCTAAACAATTCCTCTGTCTGACCGGTAACGAAAGCCTCTTCCAGCAAGCAGCACAGCGCCTGAGCCAGTTGGGTAACTCAGACATTGCAGTGGCCAATCCCATCATCGTCACAGGTGAAGAGCACCGCTTTTTGGCTGCTGAGCAACTGCGCGAAGCAGGCATAGAGCTGGGTAGCGCTTTGCTCGAACCAGTTGGACGCAACACTGCACCGGCCCTTACTTTGGCAGCCCTGGCGGCCACGGAAGGTGGCGCAGACCCAGTGCTGGTAGTGACGCCTGCAGATCAAACGGTGGTCAATGCAGCGGCCCTCACTGTTGCCTTGCAACAAGCAGTGGCTGAGGCTGCCGACGGTAGCATCGTCATCCTGGGTGTAACACCGGACAAGCCAGAAACGGGTTACGGCTACATCCAAACCGCCCAAGCTTCGTCATTGCGAGGCAAAGCCGAAGCAATCCAGTTAGTCCAACGTTTCGTCGAAAAGCCCGACGCCGCCACAGCCCAAACCTACCTCAAAGAGGGCGGCTACTTCTGGAACGCTGGTATTTTCGTGCTCAAAGCCTCTGTTTGGCTCAAGGCCCTTGGGCAATTCCGTCCAGACATCCTGCAGGCCACTCAGGCCGCCTGGGACAAGCGCAGCGCAGACAACCAATTTGTGCGCCCAGGCAAGGCTGAATTCGCTGCCATTCCGGCCGAATCCGTCGACTACGCTGCCATGGAGCACTGTCCGGGCAGCGGTTTCCCTATCAAAATGGTCCCGCTCGATGCTGGCTGGAACGACCTGGGTGCATGGGACGCAGTCTGGAATGTTTTGCCAAAGGACAAAGCTGGTAATGCCCATTTGGGCGACGTACTGACCACTGACAGCAAAAACACCTTGGTGCACGCTACGAGCCGC
Organism: Comamonadaceae bacterium M7527; assembly: GCA_021044545.1. Lineage (NCBI taxonomy): Bacteria > Pseudomonadati > Pseudomonadota > Betaproteobacteria > Burkholderiales > Comamonadaceae > Comamonadaceae bacterium M7527. Next base: position 1,242,535 of record CP087990.1, on the reverse strand, counting down.
CTTGTCAGCTTGGTCGGCGTAGAAAACCTGATCGTGGTGGAAACGCCCGATGCCGTGCTGGTAGCAGACAAAAACCGCAGTCAGGATGTCAAACACATCGTCACCCAGCTGCAGAAAACGAAACGCGAAGAGCACACCCTGCACCGCAAAGTGCATCGCCCGTGGGGTTGGTACGACAGCATCGACGAGGGTGGCCGCTTCAAGGTCAAGCGCATTCAGGTCAAGCCCAAAGCCAGTTTGAGCCTGCAAAAGCACCACCACCGCGCCGAGCACTGGATCGTGGTGACCGGCACCGCCGAGATTACTAACGGCGACAAGGTTCTTACCCTGACAGAAAACCAATCCACCTACATTCCGCTGGGTGAGGTACATCGCCTGGCCAACCCCGGGACGATCCCTTTGGAAATCATCGAGGTTCAGTCGGGCAGCTATTTGGGCGAAGACGACATCGTCCGTTTTGAAGACACCTACGGACGAGTGCATTCATGACCCAACACCCAAAAATCTACGTCGCTGGCCACCGGGGCATGGTGGGCTCGGCCATCGTGCGCCAGTTGCTAGTTCAGGGCCAACCGGCCGAACGCATCGTCACCCGCACCCATGCCGAACTGGACCTGACGAATCAGGCCGCCGTCAACGCTTTTTTTGCTGAAGAAAAGCCCGACCAGGTCTACTTGGCCGCCGCGAAGGTGGGTGGCATCTACGCAAACAACACATATCCAGCCGAATTCATCTATCAGAATCTGATGATGCAGGCTAACGTCATCGACGTGGCCTTCCGCAATGGCGTGCAAAAGCTGCTGTTCCTTGGCTCAAGCTGCATTTATCCCAAGCTGGCCGAGCAGCCCATGCGGGAAGATGCCTTGCTGACAGGCACGCTGGAAACCACCAACGAGCCTTACGCCATTGCCAAGATTGCTGGCATCAAGCTCTGCGAAAGCTACAACCGACAGTACAGCACCAGCCACGGGGTGGACTACCGCAGCGTCATGCCCACCAACCTCTACGGCCCCGGTGACAACTACCACCCGGAAAACTCTCACGTCATCCCGGCACTGATTCGTCGCTTCCATGAAGCCAAGGCCAGCCAGGCACCGACCGTCACCATCTGGGGCACAGGCACACCTAAGCGCGAATTCTTGTACGTGGACGACATGGCAGCGGCCAGCGTGCACGTCATGAACCTGCCTAAAGCCACTTACGAACAACACACCCAGCCCATGCTGAGCCACATCAACGTCGGCTGGGGGCAAGACGTGACCATTCTGGAAGTGGCGCAAGCCGTGGCCCAAACGGTGGGCTACACCGGCCAAATCCTCACCGACCCGACCAAACCCGACGGCACCCCACGCAAGCTCATGGACAGTTCGCGCCTCAACGCCCTGGGCTGGAAAGCGCAAGTAGCGCTGGAAGATGGCCTCAAAGCGGCATACAAAGACTTTTTAAAGAAATACGCTACTCAGGATTGAAGGGAAATACCGTGTCAAAAACTCCAAAAGTTGCTCTTATCACCGGCATAACTGGCCAAGACGGTTCATACCTCGCTGAATTTCTTCTGGAAAAAGGCTACATCGTCCATGGCATCAAGCGCCGTGCCAGCAGCTTCAACACCCAGCGCGTAGACCACATCTACCAAGACCCGCATGTGGACAACGCTAACCTCAAACTGCACTACGGCGACCTGAGCGACACCAGCAACCTGATACGCATCGTCCAAGAAACCCAGCCCGATGAAATCTACAACCTGGGCGCACAGAGCCACGTAGCCGTGTCATTCGAGTCCCCCGAATACACCGCCGACGTAGATGCCATGGGCACTCTGCGCATACTGGAAGCTATCCGCATTCTGGGCCTGGAAAAGAAAACCCGTTTCTACCAAGCCAGCACCAGTGAGCTGTATGGTCAGGTGCAAGAAATCCCCCAAAAGGAAACTACCCCCTTCTACCCCCGCAGTCCCTACGCAGTGGCCAAAATGTACGCCTACTGGATCACTGTCAACTACCGCGAAGCCTATGGTATCTATGCCTGCAACGGTATCTTGTTCAATCACGAAAGCCCACGTCGAGGCGAAACTTTTGTTACCCGCAAAATCACCCGCGGCATGGCCAATATCAGCCAAGGCCTGGAAGACTGCTTGTACATGGGCAACATCGACGCCCTGCGCGACTGGGGCCACGCTAAAGATTATGTGCGCATGCAATGGATGATGCTGCAGCAAGACAAAGCTGAAGACTTTGTGATTGCCACTGGTGTGCAATACAGCGTTAGGCAATTCATTAGGTGGACTGCTGAGGAGCTAGGGATTACCCTCGCCTTTGAGGGTAAGGGCGTTAATGAAATCGCTATTGTCAAAGCAATAACTGGCGACAAAGCACCTGCCATCAAAGTTGGTGACGTTATTGTAAAAATTGACCAGCGCTACTACCGACCCACAGAAGTCGAAACATTGCTAGGTGACCCTAGTAAAGCAAAAGTCAAGCTAGGATGGACACCTGAAATTACGGCACAAGAGATGTGTAAAGAAATGCTCGCCTGCGATTTAGCACAAGCGCAACAGCACGCACTGCTAAAGGCTAATGGCTATAAGGTGAATGTGAGCGTCGAATATAAATAGCAGCGTACATGAACTAATTCGGAAATTTTTGTGAGTCTATCCATATATTTAGATGACTTGGTAAATTCAAATCTGCCATTTATCATAAAGGAAGATGCCGCCGATCCAATTGTTTCGGTGGTTTTAGCTGTAAATCGCGACGATGGGTTTCTTAAATCTGCCATTGAAAGCGTCCTCACTCAATCGATGGCGAGTCTTGAGCTCCTAATTATTGCAAATAACTGCAGCGATGAACTCTGGGTTAACCTGCAAAAGGAAGCCGTGAAGGATGCCCGCGTACGCCTTTTGCGAACGCCGCTAGGCCAATTACCATACAACTTAAACGTTGGATTGCACCATGCCCGAGGCGAGTTTATTGCGCGTATGGATGCGGACGATATTGCATTGCCCCAACGTCTAGAGCGACAGTTGTGCTTCCTTCGTGACAACCCCGCCATCAGTGTTGTCGGAGGTAACTACCAAATCATCGACGAGCACGATAAAGTTATTGACCGCCCAGTTCCGTTGCGACTCGACCCCGAAAGGATCCACGAGCGTCTGCCCTTCGAAACTTGCATGGGACATCCATCAGTCATGATGCGCCGCGCTGATGTACTTAAGGTGGGCGGGTATGCCTACGGTCTGTTTGCCGAAGATTGGGACCTCTGGTTGCGCATGCGACGTGCGGGAATGCGATTCGCAAATATACCTGACCTAGTACTGCGTTATCGCATTCATTCAGGCCAGAGCACTTCGCTACAGGCTTGGCGCAGGAACATGGCAAACGTACAAGCGCTGCTTCTTCGTGAACTCATTCTGACAGGTAATCCGAAATTCTTGTTGTCAATGTTCAGACACTTCGGATTCCAATGCTTGGTGCTCGCAATTGCTTCGGTGCGTCGCTGGCATTGGAACTCAAAGCTTAGAACTTTTAGATGATCCGTTGCTTTATGTCCCTGGTATTAACGCGGGTCATTAGTTATGTAGTGACCTTTGTAACATTGGCTATTGTCGGACGTCTTGCACTAGGAAAAGCGGTTTCAGGCTTCCTTTTTGTGCAATCGTTGACCGCATTGCTATCGACCATAGTGAAGTATGGGTTGCATTTATCCGCAGTCCTGATGACTGCAGAGGCACTAACCGCTAAAACCTAGTGACGCACTTACTTGACCAGTTGTGACCTTTTTTGGTTGCGATTTTAAAAGAACAATCCCGTGATTAAAAAAGCCGTATTACCCATTGCAGGCCTGGGCACCCGTTTTTTGCCAGCCACCAAAGCCTCTGCCAAAGAAATGTTGCCAGTGGTTGATAAACCGCTTATTCAATATGCGGTTGAAGAAGCCTATGCTGCGGGCATTCGGCACATGATCTTTGTCACGGGTCGCACCAAGCGCAGCATCGAAGACCATTTTGATACTGCCTACGAGCTCGAGAACGAGCTTGAGCTGGCAGGCAAAACAGCCCTTCTGAGTTTGGCGCGCAGCATTGCACCCGACGACATGATCTGCAGCTACGTCCGCCAGCCCCGCGCCTTGGGCCTGGGCCATGCAGTGCTGTGTGCCAAAGAGCTTGTGGGGCAAGAAGCCTTTGCAGTGCTGTTGGCAGATGACCTCATGGTCGGTCAGCCATATGTAACTGCCCAAATGGTCAAGCAATATGCCAGTCTGCAAGCCAGCATACTGGCTGTGCAAGACGTACCTAAAGAGCATACTCAACGCTATGGTATTGTGAGCGGGAAAGGTGTGGCGGCCAACTTGGTCGATGTCGAAGACATTATCGAAAAACCCGCCCCCGAAGTGGCCCCCACTACACTGGCCGTGGCAGGGCGCTACATTCTCACCCCTGGCATTTTTAAAGAGCTTGAAAACATACCCCGTGGTGTCGGTGGCGAAATTCAGCTTACCGACGGCATAGCCCAGTTGTTGCGTCGCGAAAAGGTGTTTGCTTACCGTTACCAAGGCACCCGCTACGACTGCGGCAGTAAATTTGGCTTTTTGCAAGCCACGGTTGATTTGGCTGAAGTGCACCCAGAGGTGGGTGAAGAGTTCTCGACCTGGATTTCTCAAAGACAGAAACTTAAATTCGCAAGTATTTAATTTAATAATTAATTTTAATAAAAATGCATGTTAAAAGATAAGCGCGCTTGAGTAGCATTTACTTCATTCAAAAATTGCTAAATTAAATGACAATGTTGAAAAAATTAAAAACTTGTTTTAAAAAAATTAAAAAGGACTGAAAATGAATTTTGCAATTGTGGGTGCGGGGTTCACCGGCTCAGTATTAGCCCAAGAATTGGCCAAAGCTGGTCACAAGATAAACATTTTTGAGTCGCGCAATCATATAGGCGGAAACTGCTATTCCGAACGCGATGAAAAAACCGGTGTAATGCTTCATAAGTACGGCCCACATATTTTTCATACTGATAATGAATCTGTATGGAATTATGTGAACCAATATGCGGAATTCAAGCCATATATTAATCGTGTAAAGACTACATTTCAAGGTCGTGTATTTTCATTGCCGATTAATTTACACACTATTAACCAATACTATAATAAAACGTTAAGTCCATTTGAAGCTAAAGCTTTTATTCAATCCATTGCAAATAAAACTATCGAAGAACCCAGATCCTTTGAAGAACAAGCGTTAAAATATATAGGTAAAGATTTGTATGAAGCCTTTTTCAAGGGCTACACTATTAAACAATGGGGTCTAAGTCCAACCGAACTCCCAGCCAGCATACTTAAACGTTTGCCCGTTCGTTTTAATTATGATGACAATTATTTTAACCATAAATACCAAGGGATGCCAAAAGAGGGCTACACCCCGATCATTGAAGCATTACTGTCCCACGAAAATATTCAAATCCATATAAATACATCGTTCCAAGTCGAACAAGTAAAAGAGTTTGACCATGTATTTTACACAGGGCCGATTGATGCTTGGTTCAACTATGAAGAAGGGCGTTTAGGCTATAGAACGTTGGATTTTGTGCGTGAAGATCACGATGGTGATTATCAAGGTTGTGCAGTGATGAATTATGGTGAACAAGATGTACCCTACACGCGCATCACTGAACACAAATACTTTACACCATGGGAAACGCACGAACAAACAGTCATTTTTAAAGAATACAGTCGTGAATGCACGCAAGATGATATTCCCTATTATCCGATTCGCCTAGTAAACGAAAAGGCAATGCTTAATAATTACATAGATAAAGCCAAAGTACAAACCAATGTAAGCTTTTTAGGCCGTTTAGGCACATACCGATACTTAGATATGGATGTCACCATTGCCGAGGCATTGGATGCAAGTCAAAAAACCTTAAAAATAATTGCAGACAAAGCAACTATTCCCGCTTTTTTTGCTGAGCCGACTTGATGCTAAAAAAATTAAAAAAAAACTAACTGACACAGAAGAAAAAAAACGCCTTGTTGGCAATATATTTTCATTAGGACTCTTGCAAGGTGCAAATTATATTCTGCCTCTGCTCACTGTGCCTTATTTAGTGCGTGTTTTGGGGCCAGAATATTTCGGATTGCTAGCCTTTGCAGCAGCAACAATTAATTACTTTATGTTAACAACAGATTACGGCTTTAATCTATCCGCCACCCGACAAATATCTATTCATCGCGAGAATAATGATAAAGTCAATGAGATATTCAGTTCTGTGATGATGATAAAAGCTGTATTAATGGTGGTAAGTTTTCTGCTAATGTCTCTGCTTGTGTTTAGTTTTGAAAAGTTTAGCCAACATTGGCAAGTTTATTTCTTAACCTTTGGAATGGTTATTGGTCAAGTATTGTTTCCCGTTTGGTTATTCCAAGGAATGGAGCGAATGAAATACATTACCTACTTCAATATAGGGGCTAAAGTATTTTTTACCTTGTGCATATTTATTCTCTTGAAAGAAAAAGCCGATTATTTATTGGTCCCATTACTCACATCCATGGGATTTATTGTTGCTGGTATTTGGTCGCTCTATTTAGTGAGAAAGCAATTCAATGTGCGTTTTGTTTGGCAAACTGCTGCCACGATCAAGTTCCAGCTTGTAGAAGGTTGGCATGTGTTTTTTTCAAGTATGGCGATCAGTCTTTATACCATATCAACAACCTTTATATTGGGCTTGTTCACCAATAACATTTGCTGTGGGTTATTTCGCAGCAGCTGATAAAATTATTCAAGCCGTTAAAGGTTTATACCAACCAATTTCACAAGCTATTTATCCATTAATAGGTAAAAAAATACACGAAGACAAACAAGCGGGATTAGAGTTTATTCATAAAATAACTTGGGTTGTAGGCGCAGGAATGTTGATAATATCGGTTATTTTATTTTTATTAGCTGAGCAAATTGTCAGCCAATTACTTGGCAAACAATACCAGGAGTCAATTATACTTTTGAAAATTATGGCTTTCTTGCCATTTATAATTGCATTAAGTAATATATATGGTATTCAAACAATGCTTAACTTGGGATATAAGCAAGCATTCAGTAGAATTTTAGGTGCCGCGGCTATTATAGGAGTCGGGTTAAGTTTAATTCTAGTGCCAGTGTATGAAAATGTTGGTACAGTTTTTGCGTTGCTAGTTGTTGAAATTTTTGTAACTATTTCAATGTATATTTATTTAACAATTCGTTTAAAAGCATGACGATGATGAAAAAAGTAATGTTTTATTGCCATGTGTTTTACCCTCAAAATACAGGGTACTCGAATGCATTTCAGAACTTAATAAATTCTATTTTAGAAAATGATCTGGATCTAGAAGTTACAGTTATGACCCCTTTTCCTCTACCTAACGGTGAAGATGAGTTGGTGCGCGATAGACTTGAAGTTGTAAGGCTTTTCCCTAAAGTTAAGATACCAAAGTTACGGTATTTTCTAAATGATTATTTTTATGCCAAGCATGTTTCAAAGAAATTTAAAGATGAAAATTATGATTTATTAATTGTTGAAACTTTTGATAGGGCTGTTTTTGTCGATTCTCTTGATGATTTTATTTATGATAAAATGGCCGTGCGAATTCACTCAACAAGTGAGACTGAATATACATTTTTTAGCAATAGGTTAGATTACAGAATTGGTAAATTTTTGATAAAAAATTCGATATCTAAAAAAGTAAAATGGATTTTGTCAACCAACTCATTCCACATTGACTTCGTAAAGAAATATTATTTTGATGAAAATCTAATAAATATTGGAAATAAATCATTTTTTATTTTGCCGAATTCGGTAAAATTATTTCCTCCTGATAATTTTTCTCCTTCAGGTAAATTGAAGATTTTTAGTTTAGGTAGAATGGATATTTTGGGAAATAATCAAAAAGGGTTTACTGACTTTATTTATGCACTCAAAATTTTACCTAGGAGTGTGATTGATAGATTTGAAATTACAATAGTTGGTAAAGGTGATATGAGGAATGCGTTAATTAATCATTGTAAAAATATTAAAAATGTAGCATTTATAGAAGAAATGCCGCATAATGAAGTAATAACTACACTCAAGAATTCGGATGTGGTTTTTTTGCCAAGTCGTTATGAGGGTTTGTCTATGTTTGCCCTAGAAGGCTTAGCTACTGGTAATGCGTGTTTATTTTCTAGAGCTGGTGGCCTAATTGATATGTTCGATGATAATGGAATTTTGTTTGATCCTCAGAATATCGAGTCTATAGCTTCGGCGCTCACTGATTTATCTAATTTAGATTCTGAAAGTTTGGTTAAAATGAAGAAAAAATCTATAAATATATGTGAGATGAAGTTTTCTTCGAAAGTTGTAGCTCAAAAGTTTTCAACTATTTATGATGTAATAGTTACAGGTAATAAATAATGTTAGGCACAACAGGCATAATTAGGTTGTGTCGATTTTTAAGTGCAACACTAGGTTCTTTGAATTAAAGAATTGGGTTGGCTGATTTGTTACAACATCGATTTGTACACGCTGAAACTAACGCATCGTGCAGAAATCCAATTCGCTCAAAATGATAGCTACGCTACATTACCCTGGTCCATTGGTGGCAAGTGATCGGTCACAATACTCTAGGTTCTTGTTGTTTGCATCGTTGATTCTGTGCCTTTACGGGTTAGCAATCTTTTTCAAATGTCTGTCTTTTAATGCCCTGCAGTTGGCACATTTTGGTAAACTGCTACTGGCCACGAATCTGGTTGAGCTCACGCTGTGGTTCAGTATCAGCTTTGTGTATTACCAGGGTCGACGCGCTCATGTTGGTTTGATGTTGCTCTACACAGTCATGGCGATTTACGCATCTGTGCCCTTGGCTTTTCTGGCATTCGATCTCGAGATATTTTCGTTCGATACGGTGACGATTCAGCGAGCCATGCTTGCTCAGTCACTGGCATCTACACATTTGTTCCTGTTCGCACACCTGCTCATCACACCCCGTTTGGTTAGTCGCGTCGATAACACCATCGACCGGTTTCTAAATCAAAAGCGTCCGAAATTTTCGGGCGAAATCGTGGCCTCCCTGTTCGGGCTGGTCATCGCGTTAATTTATTACAAAAACTTTCATAGTTCAGGCGTGGCCGACATGGTCGGTTCAGCCTCTCGGGTCGTGATTTCCAAAGCGGTAGAAACAGGTAAGACGTGGCTGCTGCAGTACGTTTTCTTCGCGTGGCTGATGGCCGTCGCTGCCGTTTCGTTGTTTAGTGTCGAAAACCGCCCGACACCCTGGCTAGCCCGCGGCATCCAAATGGTCGCCGTCATGCTGTTCATGTACGCCTATATTGCTATTGGCAACCGCCGGGAACTGGCCATTTTATTAATTTTCCTGATCGTGCTGTCGATCTTCCGGAAGAAAAAATTACTGTTCGCAGTGGCTGCAGTGTCGTTCCCCGTGCTGCTAACGCTCGGTGTGTACCGGGCTCTGGAGGGCTCGGCCTTTGGCGAGTTAGACATCACCACCAACATGCTGAACCTGTTCGGCGAATTCATATTTCCGCATTACCCGTTGCTCTACTACTCAGAACAGGCGGGGCTGGAACAACAACTCGGGAGCAGCTATCTCAACCTGCCGCTGTATATCCTGCCCGGCTTCGAACTGTGGGAAAAGGCACAAAGTTTAGCTCAACAGTTTTCACTCGAGTATTCCAACGGTGATATGGGATACGCCATAACCCCACTTGCCGAGGGTTTTGTGAATTTTGGATGGCTGTCGGTCGTTTTTGTGCCGCTGCTGTTGACCTTGACCTTCCGTCTGTTTTTCCATTTGGCGCATTTGGTCCCGTTCGGCATCATGACCCTGATGTCTTTTCCACTCGATATTAGCCGGGGTGAGTTCACATCGATGGCATTGCAATGGATCATTTTCACGTTGACGCTGACCATGATTGCCAGGATTTATACGACCAACATTTTCCGAGGTTTGCGTTGAAACTATCTCTCATCCTGACCGGAGCAGAGCGGCATGCCGACATGCAGCGTTTCTTTCAGTCGCTGCTGGCACAACACGAACCGGCATGCACCATCGAACTCATCTTTGTCAATCAGGGCACATTCGAACCACCTCAAGCCGATCTGGCTGCACGTGGCATCACACTGCTGGAAATACGCACCGGTAGGCTCCCGCTGTCCAAAGCCCGTAATATTGGTTTAGCCGAAGCCAGTGGCGATTTATACGCCTTTCCCGATGACGATTGCTGGTATCCGGAGCGGCTGCTGGCTAATGTTATGGCGTACCTTACGCGGCGACCTGAACTCGATGCCATTAGCACGAATGTGTTTGATCCGCACACACAGCGCGCTTATGGTGACCGGCCAGTCGGCCTGGATTGCGAGATCCACTTCGGCAACCTGTTTCAGCTGCCTATATCAGTAGGCATCTTCGTGCGCCGCAGGGCTTTCGACGCCGCTGGCTTCTTCTTCGACGAACAGCTAGGTGCAGGTACGCCACTGGGCAGTGGTGAAGAAACTGATATGGTCTACCGGTTGCTGCGCACGGGCTCACGGATCGAGTACCTGGGAACACTGCAGGTCTACCATCCTGTCCCGGAGTATCAAGAGACAGACGTCACGAAATATTATAAATATGGTCTCGGTTTTGGTTATCTAAACGGTAGTATCGTGCGCACTGGGGAGCACCGCGTTATCAAACACCTGAGCTACGTGATGTGGCGCTCCATCGGCGGAGCCATTTTCAATTTGCACCGTCCGGTGCAGCGCCAGATTTATCTTAATCGGCTGTTCGGGGTGTGCCGTGGATTGATGCAGGGGCTGAGGAAAAATGCTGATTGTTGACGGCATCATTTATTCCCTTCAACGGCACGGTGGGATCACTGTTTACTTCAACGAATTGCTTCAGCGCATGAAAACCGAGGCAGAGGGTGATTGCCGGGTCGTGGTGTATGAAGGATCGGCAGTAAACGCCAAATTTATGCCTTGTGGTCACGAAACCCGCCCCACGCGTATGGCCGAACGGTACAGGCGCTGCTCGGTGCCGACACAGGCGAGCCTGTTCCATTCGAGTTACTACCGGCTGCCGGAGCGGAGCGTGCCGGTTGTTACAACGGTCCACGATTTCATCTACGAGCGGTTTGCTTCCGGTCCACGAAAATGGCTGCATAGCTGGCAGAAGTTCGCAGCGATCAGGGCGTCCCAAGCCGTTATCTGTATCTCTGAAAGTACGCGGCGCGATCTGCTGCAGTTTCTGCCAGATATCCGGCCAGAGCGATTGCATGTGGTCCACAACGGAGTCGGCAGCGCCTTTCATCCGCTGTCGCCGGACGTGATACCCAAGGGCGCAGCTCGGCCCTTTGTGCTGTTCGTCGGAGCACGCAGCGGATACAAGAATTTCATGCCCTTGGTGCAGGCGATGACTGGTCTGCGTGATCTTGATCTTGTCTGCATTGGTGGCGGTGCACTTACACCTCAGGAATCGGAGTTGGTAAAGCGTCAGCTAGCCGGACGCTTCGCGCACTACCTAGGTGTGTCGGATGCGCAGCTCAACCAGTTTTACAACGAAGCGTTCTGCCTGGCCTACCCGAGTGCCTACGAAGGTTTCGGAATTCCAGTTCTGGAAGCCATGCGCGCGGGCTGTCCGGTCATAGCGATGAACAGTTCTTCGATTCCTGAGGTGGCCGGTAATGCCGCACAGCTCCTGTCCGAAGCTAGCCCAGAAGCGCTTCGGGCGTCTATAGATCGCTGCATCAAATCGGACAACGGGAGCATTTTAGGAAGCTAGGCTTTCAGCGTGCAAGCGCTTTCTCATGGGACCGTACCTTTGCTCAGACGTGCAGAGTCTACGAAGCGGCGCTTGCTGGTTAAGTCGCAAAAGTGTTCAATTCGTTTTTTGAAAGGTCTAATACAAATGTTAAGTAACTTTAGGGCAATTATCTCGTATGCGTTAAGGTTTGTACCTAATTTCAGGGGGCGCGGCAGACTTCTCTGGATCATTAATAGAGCTTTCTTGCGTCTAGGCGCAGAGCCTATAGTTTCGACATTAGTTAATGACGTTAAGTTGCGTGTGGACTTGCGTACTCACACGTAATTTAACGCATTTTGGGGTGGCAACTATGATCCCGTTCAAATTCGTCTTATTAGCTCAATACTCAATAAATTAGATAATCCTTGCTTTCTGGACATTGGCGCAAACATTGGTTTTTATTCGACTTGTGTTGCTCACTCGTTAAAAAACAAGGGTATTGTATACTCATTCGAGCCTCACCCTGGAAATTTTAATAGGCTTATCGAGAATATATCTAACAATAAATTGTCAAATGTAAAGACATTCAATATCGGACTTTCATCTGGTTCTGGTTCGTTGAACTTGGTAATGCGCGGTGACTTTTTGTTGGGAAGCGGTACTGGAAATTGTTCTATTGAAATTTCAGATAACATGGATTCAAAATCAACAAAGATACCAATAGAGCTCCATGCTCTAGATTCTATTGTAATTAATAATGGTATAGATCATGTTGATGTTATAAAGCTGGATGTTGAAGGGCACGAGGATGAGGTCTTAAGGGGGGCGGAGAGAACTTTGCGACATTGTCGGCCAATTATTCAATTGGAGATTAATAGGGAGTATTTTGACAGAAAGGGTGTTGACTTCAATTCGAGTATTATGCGACTGCTCCCTTCTTCTTATAAAATATTTTCTTATAGCAAATTGGGTGTTGTGCAGATTCCTTTATTATCCGCTTGCCCTGATTTAATTGATGTCATTCTTTGCCCTGATGAGAAAATTTATTTGATTGGTGATCAGATTTGTGATGTCAATAATCAATCTTAGATGATTTAGGTATGTCTTGAATACAAAACCGGCCCTTCATCAAATCAATGAATTCAGTGGTGTCAGCAAAAAAGTCTCCAACTTTAGAGCACCCACAAGTAATGAGCAGCTAATGAAATGAGAGATTATTCTACTGTATTAGTCACTGGCGGCGCTGGTTACATTGGATCGCACACAATAGTGGGCCTATTGCAAAATAATATCGCTGTGGTAGTTCTGGACAACCTGTGCAACAGTTCATCTGAATCATTAGACCGGGTCGCTAAGATTGCTGGTCGTTCTGCCACGTTCGTGCACGGGGATGTTCGGGACAGCGCGTTGCTTAGCAGGTTATTTACAGAACATTCGGTTGATGCGGTGCTGCACTTTGCTGGCCTTAAGGCTGTTGGCGAAAGCGTGGCCGAGCCTCTGCGCTATTACGATAACAACGTGCATGGAAGTCAGGTGCTGCTACAGGCTTGTGCCGATGCTGGGGTGTTCAAATTTGTGTTTAGCTCGTCGGCCACGATCTATGGCGAGCCCGCACACATGCCCATCTCTGAGGCCTGCCCTGTGGGTCAGCCCACTAACCCCTATGGCCGCAGCAAGCTGATGGTGGAGGACATTCTGCGCGATGCGGCCGCGTCTGACCCGCGCTGGCGAATCGCCATCTTGCGTTACTTCAACCCAGTGGGTGCGCACGAAAGTGGCCTGATTGGCGAAGACCCGAACGGCATACCCAACAACCTGCTACCCTACATTGCACAAGTGGCGGTGGGCAAGTTGGCCGAATTGGCTGTGTTTGGTAGTGACTACCCCACACCCGACGGTACTGGCGTACGCGACTATATTCACGTGGTGGACTTGGCCGACGGTCATTTGTGCGCCCTGGAAGTCCTTCAAACCCTCACCGGCGCCCACGTGTGGAACCTAGGCACCGGCCAAGGCTACAGCGTTCTTGATATAGTTAGCGCATTTGAAGCCGCTAGCGGCAAGCCTGTGCCCTACCGCGTGGTCTCTCGCCGCCCCGGCGACATTGCTACCTGTTACGCCGACCCAGCAAAGGCCGAACGCGAACTTGGTTGGAAAGCCCGGCGCGGTTTGGATGAAATGATGCGCGACGCCTGGCTTTGGCAGTCTATGAACCCAGATGGTTATCGCTGACATACTGCTTTTTGAGGCAGTGTCATCAATTCCCGGAAGCCCTCTTGATCCCACAATCAGTGTCATCGCTCTAACGATGCTTGGCCTTCAGAACTACCCTCTTTGACAAGGTGTAACTGATACGACCCACGAGACCCAATGATCGATGTGTGTAGATCGTAATATAAATGCCAAGGTTTTTAAGCATGCCATGCTGCTCAGTAAAAACGAGCGGTAAATTGAACATGTTGGCGTTACTCGATAACGGGGTCAAAAAAACTACTCAAGCGTTCAGTTAAAAGTTATAGTTACTATGCCGTTACCTGTCATCAGGCAAAGAGATGGCACTGTACAGACAACCGGCTGCTCAAGGGTCAAAACTATAGTCTAGTGTATTGATTTATTGGGAGTTGCTCCTGAATTCTCCCTAAAGATCTAAATAAACCATTAATCCATTAGATCTTGTACTCAAAGCTTAATTCGCCAAGTGAAAATCTCAGTCATAACCGTTTCTTACAACAGTGCACCTACAATTGCAGATACTGTTCATTCTGTTGCTAGTCAGAAGCATACTGATATTGAACATTTGGTTATCGATGGGCTTTCCATTGATGACACAGTTAAAGTGGTCAAGGCAAATCGACACCCGAATCTCGTGCTGAGTTCAGAAAAAGATATGGGAATCTATGATGCTATGAACAAAGGTCTGGACCGAGCGACGGGCGATATCATTGGTTTTCTGAATGCTGATGATTTTTACGCAGATGCTGAGGTCCTGACACGAGTAGCTCAAGCTTTTGAGTCCGATCCAAGCATCGAAGCTTGCTTTGGCGACTTGGTCTATGTGTCCGAAGACAACCGTAAGGTAGTGCGATACTGGAAATCGCGACCATATGTAAAGGGAAGCTTTGCACATGGTTGGTGTCCTGCACATCCGACTTTTTATATTCGGCGAACAGCATTAAATCGCCTGGGACAGTTTGATCTGAATTATCGACTGGCTGCTGATGCTGAATTTATGATGAGGTACCTAGAGCTAGGTGCCGTTAAGTCAACTTATATCCCACACATTCAAGTTCGAATGCGTCTAGGTGGGGCCACTAATCAAAGTTGGAGAAACATTGTGCGCCAGAATCGTGAGATTCTGCACGCGTTTAAGAAAAACTGCATACCGTACTCTCTGCCATCTTTCGTATTTCATAAATTGGCAAGTCGGGTTTGGCAGCGCTTGGCAGGGTTAAATATGTTGAAATCATCATGACAGTTTTGATAACCGGCGCGTCCGGTTTTATAGGGCGCCATCTTATTGCCGAATTGCTTCGAAACGCGGTCAAAGTAAGAGTCGTTTACCGTCATGGTACTGAGGATAAGCTGCCTGTTGGTGATGTAGAGGTTCGCTACTTGTCGGGTCCTGGTACTGCCGCTATCGATTGGATGGATGCTGTTGAGCACTGTAGTGCTGTAATTCATTTGGCTGCTCGTGCACATGTGCTTCATGATCGAGATGAGGATCCTGTGCTAGCGTTTCGATTGGCAAACGTAGACTTCGCCCGTGCCTGCGGAGAAGCTGCAGCTTGTGCTGGTGTTCAGCGTTTCATCTTTATGAGCTCTGTCGGAGTTCATGGGGGCACAAGTGATGGACAGCCAATCCATGAGGGGAGTGCTATCAAGCCTCATACTCAATACGCATGTTCTAAGGCAGAAGCCGAACAGGCCTTAAATAGTGTCGCTATCAGGACTGGTATGAAACTGACGGTTATAAGGCCCCCGCTTGTTTATGGACCCTACGCACCCGGTAATTTCGGCACTTTGATCCGTGCGATTGCATCAAGATTGCCGCTGCCGTTGGGTTCTGTTACCAGCAATCGTCGAAGTTTCGTTGCGATTGATAATTTGATCGATTTGATCGTAACCTGTTTGAGTCATCCTGCTGCTGAAAATCAAACCTTCTTGGTCAGCGATGGGGAAGACATCTCCACCGCCGATCTACTGCAACGCCTGGGGTTGATAATGGGGAGGCCCGCACGGCTGATTCCTGTACCGGTAGGTTGGTTAGCATTTGGTTCAAAGTTGCTGGGAAAACGAGAAATGTTTCAAAGCCTGTGCGGCACATTGCAGCTTGATATTGATAAGACTAGTACGTTGCTTAATTGGAAGCCACCGGTGTCGGTGGATGAAGGCCTGCGCAGAGCGGTCCAGCGAGGGATTTAATGTTGCGGTTATTAGATTTTATATTTTCATCGATCGGACTGCTATTTGGTGCTCCGGTATTAATCGTTATTTATGTGATCGGCTTGTTTGATACGGGTTCACCGATCTTTCGACAAGAGAGGGTGGGGCGCAATCAAAAACCGTTTACTTTGGTGAAGTTCCGAACAATGCGGCCTGATACAGCCTCTGTAGCTTCACACCTAGCTGATGCGTCAGCGATCACACCATTGGGTGCATTTTTGAGACGGAGTAAGTTTGATGAATTGCCCCAGCTTTGGAATGTCCTTAAAGGTGAAATGAGCTTGGTTGGTCCAAGGCCTTGTTTGTTTAATCAGGTTGATTTAATCAATGAGCGTGCTGCACGATCTGTATTTGATGCCAGGCCAGGTATTACAGGGTTGGCCCAAGTCAGCAATATTGACATGTCCACACCGAAGCTGCTGGCGGAAACGGATGCTCGCATGCTCAAGGAATTGACGGTGTCAGCCTACTTTAAGTACATCTTCATGACGGTTGGCGGTAAGGGTGCTGGAGATAGGGTGAGAATAAAATGAACGACTCGGGACTCGGGACTCGGGACTCGGGACTCGGGACTCGGGACTCGGGACTCGGGACTCGGGACTCGGGACTCGGGACTCGGGACTCGGGACTCGGGACTCGGGACTCGGGACTCGGGACTCGGGACTCTTGCGGGATTTCACATCATGGGTGAAATCATGATCCGAACTTTGAGTCGTTTTGCAGCGCCTGCCTTGGCTTTGCCCCGAGCAGTCAAGCGCGGTGTCGTGCTTGCTCTGGATGCTGCTCTTTGCATTCTGTCGGTCTGGCTGGCTTTTTACCTGCGCAGTGGTAGTTTCACGTCGCTCTCAGGCCCCGCCGTCTGGCCCGTCCTAGCCTCTGTTGTTCTGGCTTTGCCGGTGTTTATCACCTCGGGTCTATACCGCGCCATCTTCCGCTACAGCGGCTTGCCAGCCATGGTAGCGGTGGGGCGAGCCATGCTTTTGTATGGTCTTGCTTTCGCGGCCATTTTTACCTTCTGGGGTGTCGATGGCGTGCCGCGCACGGTGGGCTTGATTCAGCCGATTTTGCTACTGCTCTTGGTAGGTGCATCACGCGCTGCGGCTCGGGTGTGGTTGGGTGGGCTGTATCACCAGCAGCTACGAAAGGCGTCTTTGCCACAGGCACTCATTTACGGTGCCGGTAGTGCTGGACGGCAGTTGGCCTCGGCAATGGCCAACAGCCCAGAGATCCGGGTCGTGGGCTTTTTAGATGACGATGACCGGCTGCATGGTCATGTGTTGAATGGCTTGCCCATTCATAACCCGGCTGACTTGGTTGAAGTGTTGAATGGCACCCGCATCACCGATGTGCTGCTGGCCTTGCCCAGTGTTTCGCGTCAGAGGCGTAACGAGATTTTGAATGCACTTAAGCCCCACAAGGTGGCGGTGCGCACACTGCCAGGCTTGAGTGATATCGCCACCGGGAAGGTGAGCCTGAGCGATGTGCGAGAGCTGGACATTGACGACCTGTTAGGCCGTGAACCGGTTAAGCCCAACGGCCTGCTGCTCAACCTGAATACCCACCACAAAACCGTGCTGGTGACCGGGGCGGGGGGCAGTATTGGCAGCGAGCTTTGCCGTCAGATCCTGAAGACCAACCCTAAACAGTTGCTGTTGGTGGAGATGAGCGAGTTTGCGCTCTACCAAATTCACCAGGAGCTGCAGGCATCGCTTGCAGGCGAAAGGGTGAACGTGAGCGAGCCAGTGGAGGGCGATGCGCCTGAAGTGGCAGAGGGCAGTGACGAACCCGCCATTGAGATCGTGCCCTTGCTGGCCTCGGTTTGCGACGAGGTACGCATGCAGGAGATCATGGACACCTGGAAGCCGCACACGGTCTACCACGCTGCTGCCTACAAGCATGTGCCTTTGGTGGAGCACAACCCCGCAGAGGGCGTGCGCAACAACGTGTGGGGCACCCGGGTGTGCGCCGAAGCAGCTTCGCGCAATGGCGTGCGGAACTTTGTGCTGATTAGCACCGATAAGGCGGTGCGGCCCACCAACATCATGGGCGCGACCAAGCGCTTGGCGGAAATGGTGTTGCAGGCACTGGCGGAGGTGAATGCGGCCGTGGCTGCCCAGGGCGGTAGGGCACCGACTGCAAAGACCACTTTTTCGATGGTGCGCTTTGGCAATGTGCTGGGCTCCAGTGGCTCTGTGGTGCCGTTGTTCCGCGAGCAGATTAAAAACGGTGGCCCCGTCACCCTGACGCATGCCGACATCACCCGCTACTTCATGACCATCCCTGAGGCGGCGCAGCTGGTCATTCAGGCCGGTGCCATGGGTCAGGGCGGTGATGTGTTTGTGCTGGACATGGGCCAGCCCGTCAAGATCATGGACCTGGCGCACCGCATGGTGGAACTGTCGGGCCTTACGGTTCGCGATGAGCTGAACCCCAGTGGCGACATTGAGCTGACCGTGACCGGCCTGCGCCCCGGAGAAAAGCTTTACGAAGAGCTGCTGATTGGCGACAACCCCAGGCCCACCCAGCACCCGCGCATCATGAAAGCGCATGAGCAGTACTTGAGCTGGGCGCAACTGGAGGGCAAGCTCAACGCCTTGAGCATGGCCATGAGCGTGAACGATGTGCCGGTCATCCGCGCCTTGCTCAAGAGTCTGGTCAGCGGCTACCAGCCCAGCGGCGAAGTGGTGGACTGGGTACACATGGCACTGGAGCGTGAAGCGCTGGCCAATGAGTAAATTGGGCTGATGGGCGGCCGATGAAAATCTTGTCAAACTTCGTCAACATGCTCATGCCCAAGAGTGACCCGTCCGTGCTCTACGTGAGCATTGACGAGCTGCCCAACCCACGCGATTGGGGCACTGTGGACTTGATTGCGGGCAACAAGCTGATCTTCAGCGAAGACATTGACTTGGCCGCACCCAACACCGACGCCCTCGAGGCTCTGATCGGCCAGCACTGGCAAGAGATCCAATCGAGCGGCTACCAGCGGATCGAATACAAAAACGTGTCCGACTGGGTGCAGAAAAAAATCGAAGAGAAGCTGGCCTCAGGTCGGCGCTGACCCAGATCTGCCCTTCGGCAGGGCTCAGTTGACTTTGCGGATGCTGGCTGGCGGCACGGTCATCTTGACTTGCTTGCTCAGGATGTTGAGCAGCACCATCACCCGGCCTTCGGCATCGGCCATTTGGTAGATGGCCTCTACCCCCACAAATGGCCCATCGGTCACCACGACCTGCTCACCAGGCTCAAAGTGACGCAGTTGTACCTCGGCCGAATTCGTTTTGACCTGCAGCTGGGCAATCAGCTCGTCTTCAATCTTGGCGGGCGTCTGGCCAAACGTGACCAAGCGGCTCACGCCGACGGTGGAGCGGATAGGTGCCCAGCTTTGTGATTCCAACCCAGTGCCCAGGCGGATGAACAGGTAACGGGGGAAGAGCGGCTCTTGCACCACCTGCAAGGCACCCCGACGCAGTTTTTCTGCACGGATCAGCGGCAAAAAACACGCAAAGCCTTGACGCTCGAGGTTTTCCAGAGCAACCCGTTCTTGGCGGATCTTGGTGTGGATCAGATACCAGTTGCTCATCTCAAGGCCTTTTTCTTACAGATTTGACAACTTATTCTACCGGGTTGGGTGACCGGTAACTGACAGAGCGGCCTGAAGCTGGGCCGTTTTCAGCTTAGCCGGTCAAAACCTGCCCGATCCCAAGGCCAGATGTCTTGGTTGTAGCGGTTGCGCACTTTGCGAACCAGCTTTTTGGACAGGGTGTCGGTGATGCCGCTGACGAAATAGGCGCTCTTTTCTGCATACGCCCCCCTGCGCTCGGGGTCGCGCTCGTAGGTCAGGCCTTCGTGCTGTTCGGCCAGTTTGGCCCGCTCTTTGAGCACGGCGGCTGAGTTGAAGACCCAGTCCACAAAGTCGATTTCTTCGGGCGTCCAGTCGCAGCTGGGCGCGTTCAGATACTCGGCTGCCCATTCGGCACCGTACCGGTTGCTGGCATGCCAGTACAGGTGCTCCGTCAACACCGTTCTGCCTGTGAGCCCCTCCGCAATGTAGGGGTTGGCCGCGATCCCGCGCCGGATGTAGGTGCAGGCAGACACGTAATCCCCACCCCTGAAAGCAATTTGCCCGGCCTGGTACCAGTGGGCCGGTGAGTCAGGCGCATGTTCCAGAAAATGCCCCAGCGCCGAGCGGGTGTCGCCCAGCATCATGCTGATGTCGCCCACCAGCATGCGCACGCCCAGGTTGTCGGCCGGGCACCAGGCCAGCATTTTTTGGGCGAGCTGCTGAGCGGCTTTGGCATCGCGGCGGTCCATCAGGCCCAGCAGGTAGCCGTGGGCCACACGCAAAAACGGCCGGTTGTCCACCTCTGACCAGCTGATCTGGCCCGAGTAGCCTTTGGGGATGAGGGCGCTGGCCTGCTTGAAAGCCTTGGCCCAGACCTCGGTGGCTTCATCCCGCATTTCCAGTGCCCACAGGCGGTTGGCCAGGTAGTTTTGCAGTTCCAGATTACCGGGCGACTGGGTCAACAGTTTTTGGGCGAGCAGCAGGGCCTGCTTGTCGTTGATACGGCCAGCGTCCAGGTTGTCCATGAGCTGGTCCAGCGCATCCTCTTGGTCCCAGTTGCGCGAGAAGCGGCCAAACTCAATGGGCTCGTCGGTGTCGGGGTCTGGCTCTTGGCGGATGGTGAAGGTGAGCTGCTGCTTGCTTGAGGTTTTTGAGGCGGTGGGCTTTTTAGGCATCTTGACGGCTTGGGTTGGATGGCTGAGGCAAGGCGGGCGTAGTTGTGTAAACCCGGCCTTGCGTGGCGATGTAGCGGCGGATTTCTGGGGCCATGTGCTCTGGCACGAGCATGACGCTCAGGCCCATGGCCTCTGCAATGCGCTCGATGGACGACAGGCGCGGATCGCGCTTGCTGCTCTCGATCTCGGACAAATGCTGCGGCGACATGCCCGTGGCACCCGAGATCGCTTCCAGCGTCAAATGCCGTTGGTTGCGTTGCCTGCGCATGGCGGAGGGAATGAAAGAATCCATAGGCGGTAGAGTAGCCCAAGTGGTAGGAATATTTTCATATGATCGTATGAATTCGTGTGCTCGGAGATGTTGTAAGTGATTTGGTTGCGTGTTGGTTGGTATTTCGCAATGGCGGCAGTGACGGTGCTGGCGCTGATGCCCATCGAGCATTTACAGATGCCGGTGTTTGACTGGTGGGACAAGGCGCAGCACGCCCTGGCCTTTGTGGTGTTGACCGGCTGGGCCTTGCTGCTGTGGCCAGTGCATGCTTTGCGCGTGGTGGTGGGCATGCTGGCCTATGGTGCAGGCATTGAAGGTGCGCAGTGGGCCGTTGGTTGGCGCTTTGCAGAATGGGCCGATCTAGCGGCGGATTCCGTGGGCGTATCGGTGGCTTGGATGGTGATCAGCGGCTGGTGGCGTTTTCAAGGCCGCAAACAGGAGAGGGCAGTTTCATGAGTGCACGAGTTTTTACGTTCGACCAATTCACTGATTTGCACGATCAGGCCAAGGCTTCGCCACGTTTGCGGCAGCACCTGAATATCCACGCCAGCCATGACGCACCGTTTCAACGGCTGTTCATCGCCTTTGGTTTGGACAGCTATGTGCGGCCCCACCGACATCACTTGGTGCCCAAGGACGAAACTTTGGTGGCTGTGCAAGGCCTATTGGGTGTACTGGTCTTTGACGATGCCGGGCAGCTGGTCCAGCAATTCAAACTCGGCACACAAAGCCACGCCGGTCCAGGCGTTGGCCCTGTGGTGGACATGCCTTCCGGGACTTGGCACACGGTGCTCGCCCTGACGCCCGATGCGGTGCTGCTGGAAGGCAAGGCTGGGCCGTTTGACCCGCAGGGACCGCGTGAGTTTGCTGATTGGGCACCGGAAGAGGGGACGGAGGAAGCGTTGGCCTTGCTAAGGCAGTGGCGAGAGCTATTCGCTGGTTCTCATGGTGCTGCCAAGTTTTCCGCCTCTTCTTCAGGCATGGCAAACGTGGTGACCGGAAAATTCAGAGGCTCAAAGATTGCTGCTCCGACCAGTTTCACACCGCAGGCCCTCAAGCGATGGGAGGCCATCCCCGGAGAGATCCGCCAGCGCCTGCTGCGCAATGTTTGGTGTGGTGACTGCAGAACCAGCGTCACCATTACCCACTTTACTGGCCGTATCGAGCGCGGCGACTTGATCCTGACTGGGCAATGCAACCAGTGTCATGGCGAAGTTGCCAGGGTGATTGAGGGCGCCTGACCGACCGGATGTGGATCTGGGTTCAATTGACGCGAACGGATTAGGCTTCTTTCTTAACTTAACGAACTTGACAAATTAATCAAGACGAGACAGAATTCATCTGTGAGCTGCAATCAAGCATGGAGGGCGCACATGTTGACTTGGAAAGACACGGTTGTTTGCGAACAGCCAAGCAAGGTCCAGGCATTGGCCAACTATCAAATCATTCGCCGAAATGGCGCCGTGGTGCCGTTTGAGCCCAACAAAATAGCCCACGCCATGATGAAGGCATTCATGGCGGTGCATGGCGTTCTGGCTTTCGCGCAGAGCATCTGCAGTGGTTGGCTCCACGGCCTGTGGCGCCCACTCAAGCCTTCCAAGGTCAGCGCCCATTCCGGTGATCTGGTAGCTGGAATGAACAAGCCGCTGCATGTGGCTCTGCAGCAACCCCTAGCTGGGCAGCAGCGGTTTTTCGGCAGCACCAAGCCCGATATGCGTAATGCACCTTAAATTGGTGCCCAAGACTCAATTGCCATGAATACATTAACTTCCCCTTTCTCTGTTGTTTTTGACTCCATCAACCCACGTCGCTCAAGCACGGCAGACCCCTACGCCACCGAGGCGCAGACCACTGCATTGCTGCGTCGTGGTGCGGATTACAGACGTCAACGCATCAATGCCTCGGACATGATCACCACCGATGAAGCTGCTGAACTGAGCGGGACGACCCGCGTCACGATCAACGCTTGGATCAAGAGTGGCCGCTGCATTGGGGTGACACATTTGCGCCGTGGCTTCAAGATGCCGAAATGGCAGTTCGAGCCCTACGTCTTTCCAGTGATTCAGTCACTGTCAGACGCCTTGGGCACCACCGATGGGTGGCAAATGCTGTCGTTTTTGGAAACTCCGCACGAAGCACTTGATGGACTGGCGCCACGCATTGCCCTGGAGCAGGGCTTGTCGGGCCAGCGCATTGTTGACCTTGCAACAGCAGAAGGGCATTGATCTTGATTGCCCATGAAATTCAAAGACCTCAACCCAACTGTTATTGAACTTGCTGCCCCTTACGTTTTTTATCGTGTTCAGCTGATCCGGTCGCGAGCCACCAGCGTGCAAATGAATGGCTTGTCGATGCCGCCAATCGGTTTGATGCATGGTCGTTTTTGCTTACCAGACGAATCAGTCGCCTATTTGGCCGACAGCCCGGAGACGGCGCTGTATGAATCATTGCTCAGGCGCGAGACCGTGAGCAGAACTCTGTCTGAGCTGCGCCGAAGATGTCTGGTCGAATTTGTGACCAAGGGCACGTTGCGATTGGCCGATTTGCGTGGCTTGGCCGAACCATACCCTGTGTTGCAGTCCCTTCGGTTGATCCAAACACAGGAGCTGGCTGCTGACTGCAGAGCCATGAATTTGGATGGCATGGTCTACGCTTCGGCTCAGCACCCGCATCACACATGCATTGCTTTGTTTCAGTCGGGCATTGGGCAGCTGAGTAAACGCAACGCACAACGACTCATTAAGCCTGGCACCAACCGTCTGCTTCAGGTGTTGCATACCGCGCTCTGGAGATCTGGTGTTCCGTTGGATGAGAGTTGAGACGGTAATTTGGGGGTTTTCAAAATGATCATTGAAAGAGCTATTCAAAACCGCCATCTGTTGGCGTTCACCTACGATGGGTTTTCACGCACGGTTGAGCCGCATACGTGCGGCATTGATACCAAGGGGCACAGAGCTTTGAGGGCATTCCAGATCGGAGGTGGAAGCGAATCTGGGGAATATGTGGGGTGGAAAATGTTCCACATTGATGAGATGTTCAGTTTGGCTGAATTGCCGCGCTCGTTCATTGGTCCCCGTCCTGGATTCAAAAGAGGTGACAGCGCCTTCCGGGTTATCACTGCAGAGCTTTGAGTGTGCTGTAACTCAGAATCCGGACGTGGGTTCAATTCCACAGTTTCGGCGAGTGTTTTGGGGCTGTTGCTGTTCTACAAATTGGGTAAATATTCTTCGTAGCTCATCACAATGGCGCACTACTCGGAGTCGGTTCAATCGGGGGCACCTGCGGCACAGCAGCACAGGCGCTGTAAATGGCGGTCATGACAGGAGAGGTTGGATCCAGCAAAACCATGTGAGCTTTGACCCTGGGCGGTGACGACCGGGTCAATCGCTGCAAATAGGCTTGGATGTGAGCCCGTGATTCTTTGCCGCCCAGGCAAGCGGCCTGGATCTGGTCAAGGCTGGCTTCGCCGGTTTGCTGGAGATACAGCAGGATTTCTTCGATGTCTGCAAAGTTGGAGCGGATGAGCTTTTCATAATCCTCAACGTCCGCCAGCGGGTACATGATCTTTTTGCCGAGCTTGAGGTACTCAGGCCCCACATTTTGGGTGCGCCAGCGTTGGAGTGTTTTGGGGCTCATGCCCCATCGGGCAGCCAGCTCGATTTCGTTCAGGGTGGTGGTCATGCCGGTCGCTCCTTGATGTCACGGAGCTGCATTCACGCGTACTTTGCCGCAGAAGTCGAGTGCTTTTTGACGGGGCTGAGTGGGTATGATTTAATCCAAACAAGGGTGTCGGACTACCGCTCATTTCCTACCATTTCCTCTTGAGTAGGAATAGAAAGTTGTTCGGTGGTCAACCATCCACCACCAGAACCACTTTTAAAGGCCGCTAGGAATCACCACCTAGCGGCCTTTTTCTTTGGAAAATCAAGGGTTTAGGCGGTAGTAAGCGCTACCAAGGACTATTGGTAACCAAGGCGTTACCGGGGAACAACCGCACTGGGACACCCGGTAAATGGGCCTAAAATTCGCCCTAGACCAGGATCCATGCGGGTTTCAGGCGATAGATTTGACCTTGCCGCTGCAGCAGTAAAGGGGATAGGAACTTGTATTTGTTGTCTTTTCCACCTTGGGGTGACGCTGCTTTGCCTTCGTGACCCTCCGCGATTTTCTTGAATAAGCCAGTTTGTTCGGTCTGATGACGGCTTTGTAGCAGTTGAGGCCATACGATACTCACACACGGATCGACCGATCCTGCCATAAGTGGCCTTTTACGGCAGCTGAAAGCGAATGCTCAGCGTTCGGGCTAACTGGCCGCGTAAGTAATCGCCGTAGTGGCTTTGAGTGAATGAGCAATTAGCGTCATCTCACCGAAGCTAGTAGGAAAAGGCGTTTTGTTTGAAGAGTTCGACTTCTTCGGGCTGCACCACTTCATCTACCTCAGTCGGATCCGAAATTACAAGTTTCGTTACGTCAATGGCACTTTTCAGTGCGGCGCTTGAGATCCATGTGCAATCCCAAATAGTAGGTGTGTCTCTATTCACAATTCGACAGATTGGTTCCTCACTCTCGAACGCAATGCCAATAGCTTTCGGCTTGATGACCCGTTGCATCCAGACTTCTAAGTATCCGTTGTATGGCACGCGAGCCATCTTGCCGCGGACTCTTGACCAAAGTTCCGACTTCTCGTCGCTCGGCGCCAGAGAGATGAGGTGGCTAAGTATCCCTGCAACAGCGGGGATAGTCGATGGGGATGTGAAGGCTATGTCCGTGGTGATAGCTACCTGTACGTCTAGGTCGTCGGGGCAGTCAGTCTGTTTTGTTATACCCGAGTGAAACTCGCTGACAAGCCGCTTTAGAGCGCCACTATTCGGATAGTGGCGGCCAAACGCGTGAAGACGAAGAAGTTGCTTCTGAATTGTTTTCGCATTGGCGCTATCAAGATCTTGTAGTGCGATCCCCGCAAGCTTGTCAGGCTTAACGGAACCCTCGATAACATTGTTGCAGGCGATCGTCTTTGAGACGCCTAGCCGCATCCCAACTGACCGCAATTTGTCGCTTACGATCTTCAGTACTTCTTCGCCGCGTTCTTGATTGTTCGAGAAGATTCTGTAGTCATCGCGGTATCGAAGAATTCGTACGTCAGTCGGATTCCCAAGTGCGTCGCCAATCATTGAGTCAACGTATCCGAGAACGATTTCAGCCACGAAGTCCATCAGTACGGATCCTTGTGGGATTCCGTTTGTTTGACCATATCGACCTGCCTGAATGTGTGAATCCATGACGTTACCCAACAGGGACGGATCCTTTTTCCCACCCTTCGCGGCGGTTAGGCCGTGCAGTGCCCAGGGAATACTGTGCGTGTAAAGCGCACCATAGCAATCGGTGACGTCGGTATGAAGCAGATGTGTGTATTCAAGCGAGTAGGCCAAAGATCTTTGTTCAACTGCTTGCCACCAACCAAGTATTTGAGCTGTGACGTCAGTCTGGTGATAACTGGAGCATAGTGGTGCGCCGCAGCATTCAACTACGCCGCCCTTGAATGACTCCATCCGTTGTTGCACAGTGGCCCAGTTAGCTTCGGTGGTGAGTGCATTCACGAGAGAAACGTAAAGAGCTGGATGGATGAGTTCAAGAGGCCGCCAGGCAAGGCGTCCGTCCTTGTTGGCGGTGAAGCTGTAGTTGACGTTGGGAAGCTCGTGCGGCTTGGCACACTTGAAGCTTTGGTAATCACCACCGTTTAACACTGATGCTACGCTCAACAGAAGCGGCTCGAAGCTGATATACGGAGGGAAATTACCGTTGAAGTAGCTGCTGCCTTTAAGGAAGTGGACTCGAGCGTCAGCGTTGGACAGTTCGATGATTTTAGGCATTGGAGAGCTGAATAATGGTTAACGTGATGTACCTCGCAAACCTTGCGAAATAAACGGGATAGTGCAGGATATTCTGGACACTTATTTTTCCTGTTAGTTGAATCGGCCCGGTAATCCAAAAGACAAAAACTGCCGGCAATTGGCTGGGTCGTCACCAGCAAGCACAGCCACTTAAACCAAGCTGCCTCTCAACCCCCGGGCTGGTTCAGCTGCGGTTACTTGAATTTGATTTTGTAATACCGGCCATTTACAACATCCCATTGCGGGCGAACGCCTATGACTGCGGTACCCGCCTGGTCGGGTACGAGGGTGATGGGGGCAACGTCATTGTCCGGGCCGGCAATGCTTTGTATCTGGCCTAGGGTTCCATCGGTTGTAAAGGTGTTGTGTCCGGGGTCGTCGTTGTAATAGGTTGCCGCCGGGTCACCTTCTGCACAAAGTTTGGTGGTGCCGTTCAGTTGTCTGACTTCCCAGGTGGAGTCATCGTCTCCCAGGTAAAGCTGGCTAATGTCTACCGTCTGGTCTGATTGCAGCGTGAATTCAACCGCAGAATTTTCGGTAAGGCCGTCTTGTTGGCCTAAGACAATGGTTCCGCTGCCTGCATCCATTGAACTGCCGGGTTCGGGGTATAGGTTGTCGCTGTCTGTTGTCATGAATTTCCCTTTTTTATGTGTGTTGGTTGTGTGTTTGAAAAGCACCGCCCATAAGCGGGCGGTTGGGTCAGTGGGCGCGAGTAGGCGCTGCTGCCGCTAGCCATTGGTGGGCAGTAGCGCATCAAGCTGGGTGTTGGTGAATGTGCCCGATGGCGGTATGTGTTGTATGACCTTGGCGATGTAGGTTTGCGGATTTAGGCCATTGAGTTGGGCGGAGGTGAGCAAGCTCATCATGGCAGCGGCGCGCTGCCCGGCGGATGCACTGCCTGCAAAAAGCCGGTGGTGGTTGGGCTGCGCCCAAGGCCATTCCAGGTTGCGCATGGGCGTGTTGTCTATGGGTAAGTGGCCGCTGTGTGCATAGCGTTGCAATGCGTCCCAACGGTTCAGGCAGTATTTGATGGCCAGCAGTTTGGGGTCCATGGTGTAGCGCAACACCACGTCGTGCTTTAGCAGCAAGTCATGCAGGGCATGGAGTGTGGGTAATGCGCGTTGCTGCCTGGCGGCCAGCGCTGCAGACGCTGACAAGCGGCGATTGCGTATGTGCTGCTCTGTTGCATACAGGTCATTGATGTAGGCAAGGGCTTGTGCAGCGAGTGTGCAGGAGGCGTTGGCCAACAGGGCTTCAAAGTTGCGCTTTACATTGGCCCAGCACCCCAGCGCCGTGACAAAAGGTCTGCCGGTATCAGATTCAAACAAGGGCTTGTAAGGCAGGTGGTCATCTACCATTACACAGGCCAGTTTGGGCGGTACATGCTCTGACCCGCGCTGGCGCTTGTGGCGGGTGGGGCAGTGCCCCCATATTTGTTTGGTTTGTTGGGTGCTGCGCCCAAGGTTTAGGTTGTACATCACGGCCTGCAGTCCTTGCGCAGCGCTGGGGCCATAAGCCCATACATAGGCGCGCACGCGGTCGCCATTGCGGGCCAGTACGTGGATGGTTTGTTCGCGCGCGTGCAGCACGCTGCTTTGCAACACCTGTGTTTGCAAGCGTGCCGCCAGTGGTAGCAGCGCTTGGGTCAGCATGCCCATCCAACGCCCCAGTGTGTCTGGCGTAACGGTTACGCCTTGCTGCGCCAGTGTTTGGGCAATGTCTGTTAAGGGTTGGTGCTTGCCAAATGCAAGCCAGGCCACTTGCGCCAAGCGTTCACGGTGCGCGAGGTGGTCGTGGGTGGTGCGTAATGCCGGATGCTGGCCGCAGCAACTATTGGGTTGAATGTTGGTGTTTGCCTGCAATAGCGCTAACCGTTGAAACTGGCTCGCGGCAATGTCCATGCTGCGTGCTGCTTCATACGTGGTGTGCTGTGTGTCACACAGCAGCGGGTGTTTGGGCTCAAACCGTGCGCTCAAGCAGTCCAGCTGCGTGCGGTGTAAGGCGGCCAGCGCAGCTTGGACTTGTGGGCGTGCAGTTGCCAGGTTGGTGGGGGGTGCAGGCCACGTGGGCGAGCTTACGGGTGGTTTGGGTGGTGTGGGCGCACTGGGCGCCGACTGTAGCAATGCTGTTGCAACTGAACCCAGGGTATTAACGCGGGCGTTTTCTTTTGTACGCATAACAAACCATTAATGAGTATTAAACGACTAAAAAATAACAATTTCTTAATTATTTAGCGCTCAAATGGCTTTGTGCAATGCGCGTATTCCATGATGGACAAGGCCAGCCACTGCCGCTACGGCGCTGGCTGGTCTTGTCTTGTTGTCAGGGGTACAAACCTCGTTGTTCACGGGCGTTCAGTATGCGCGTGCAGGCCACGATAAAGGTGGCCGTGCGCAGTGTGGTGGCGTGTTGCTTGGCGGTGCGCCACACGCCGTCAAACGCTTCGCGCATGATGCGTACCAAGCGTGCATTGATTTCGTCTTCGCTCCAGAAAAAGCTAGAGAAGTCTTGCACCCATTCAAAGTAGCTCACCGTGACGCCGCCTGCGTTGGCGATGACGTCTGGCACGATGACCACGCCTTTGTCGCTCAATATGTCGTCGGCCTGCGGTGTGGTGGGGCCGTTGGCGCCTTCCAATATGAGCTTGGCTTTGATGCGGTTGGCGTTGTGCTCTGTGATTTGCCCCTCAAGGGCAGCTGGTATCAGTATGTCGCAGTTCACATCCCAAAAGCTGTCAGGCTCTGCCGCGTCGCCGCCTGCAAAGCCAGCTACTGAGCCTTGTTGGGCCACGTGGGCCAGTAGCGCGGGCATGTCAAAGCCTTTGTCATTGACAATGGCGCCGCCATGATCTTGCGCCGCTACCACCAACGCGCCAGCTTGGGCAAACAACCTGGCGGCCGTGCCACCCACATTGCCCAAGCCTTGCACGGCCAAGCGCGCGCCTTCAATCTTGAGTCCCATGTGCTGGGCCGCCTCAATGCCCACGGTAAACACGCCGCGGCCCGTAGCCTCACGCCTGCCCAAAGAGCCGCCCAAGTCCACCGGCTTGCCAGTGACCACGCCGGTTGACGTGCCGCCCTGGTTCATGGAGTAGGTGTCCATCATCCACGCCATGACTTGCTCGTTGGTGTTCACGTCTGGTGCGGGTATATCTTTGGACGGGCCGATGATGATGCCAATCTCGCTGGTGTAGCGCCTGGTAATGCGCTCCAGCTCACCCTTTGAGTACTTGCGCGGGTCCAGGCGAATGCCGCCCTTGGCGCCGCCAAATGGCACATTGACAGCGGCGTTTTTGACAGACATCCAGGCGGACAAGGCCATTACTTCTGACAGCGTGACGTCTTGGTGAAAACGTACGCCGCCTTTGCCGGGGCCTCGTGACAAGTTGTGCTGCACGCGGTAGCCCTCGAAGTGGGCAATGCTGCCGTCGTCCAGGTGAATGGGCACGTCTACGGTCAGTATGCGCTTGGGGCGCTTTAGCGTATCGACCCAACGCGCCAAGCTGCCCAGGTAGGGCGTGACGCGCTCGACTTGCTGCAAATAAACGCCCCATGGGCCCAGGTTGTTGGGGTCTAAATAAGAGGGCAGATTGCTGAGGTGGCTATTGGACGACATATATTCCTAATGGGTCGACTGGCGTTGGAAAACCTATGGCGGCGACTGTAGGCTTAACTTGTCTTGTCGTCCAAGGCTATGATTCTTACAAGTTATGCGTTTGGCGCATAACATAGGCTTTAAGGCTTCTTGGGCTTTGTTTAAGCTGACAACACGCCACTGCTGTGAACGGCCAGACGCCTCCTGTGCCTGATAATGGCGGCATGAAGAAAACATATGACTTGCGCCTAGAAGGCAAAAACCCTGATCGCCTGCTGGACGCTGCCAAAAATGATGTGCGCAAGTACATCAAGCGTTGTCGTGACAAAGCCTTGCCTGCGGGCACACATTTTTGGCATTTTGTGTGCAAGGTGGGCGCAAGCGAGGCGCAGGCTGCAGACGTACGCCCGCAGCAGCTCACCGAGGTGATCAACAGTACGGTGGCTGCTGGTGCTACCACTTTGTTTGCGCACATTGAGCCAGTTGCGACAGCGCGCGTGTACAAAAACGTGGCCCAGCCATGGGGCCAGTCTGACGAGCAAGCCAACGATCAGGCTGACCAGCCATAGCCATGGCCATAGCTATTGGTTTGAGCCAGTTCACACCACTCAGGTATTGCTGGCGCAACCACTAGGCGCAGGCGGCTTGCCGCATACTCGCCGTGATGCGCAAAAAGCAAGACCTCCCCCAAAAAATCTGCCTACATTGCGGCCTGCCATTCAGCTGGCGCAAAAAGTGGGAGCGTGACTGGGAGCAAGTGCGTTACTGCTCCAAACGCTGTAGCGGTGCACGTGGCAGCGCACCTGACAAGCCCAAGGGGTAGTTGGCATGCGTTTGCACATTGTTTGGTTTAGAGACGATTTTCGCGTGGGCGACAACCCTACGCTGAAAGCCGCAGCCGACCGGGCCGATGCCTTGTTGTGCGTTGCTGTGCGCGAACAGGCTTCACCTGGTCACACGTGGGGAGGCACGTCAGCGCAGCCACAGCTGCCATTTGAGCGGCGCAGCGCGCGCAGGCTGGCCACATGGCAGCAAGCCACGGCTGGTTTGCACCAACAGCTAGCCGCTCTTGGTCAAGCCCTGCACATTGTTGACAGCGTGCAAGCCATTGCGCAGCTGGTGCACACACTGGTGCAAGAGAACACCCAAGACAAGGCCGGTGGCAAGGTGCAGGTGCGCGTATTGACGCAGCACATTCCAGCGCCTTTTGAGCAGGCCGACGTTCGCGCCTTGCGTGACGCCATAGACGTTTTACAGGTTGCAGAGGTTGAAGATGTTGTAGAGCTTGATAGCGCTGACTTGCTGCTGGGTGATGCGCTTGCGTTTGGCCACGCGGACACGTTACACAAGCTGCCTGCTGTGTTCACCGCATTTAAACAGCAGGTTGAACGCACTGGCATGCCTGTGCGTGCGTTGGTGCCTACGCCCACGCAGTTGCCGCCTGCGCCTCAAGTGCCTGCAGGCTTGGCCACAGCTGCGCATGCGCACCACCCAGTTGCAGACTTGCAGCTGCCCGAGCAGTTCGACGGCGCGCTGCAGGTGAGTGAGCGCGCTGGACAGGCGCACTTGCAATGGTATTTTTCAGACCACAAAGCACACCATTACAAAGCCAGCCGCAACGGCTTGATGCGCAGCGAGGCCTATGGCGCAGGCTATGCCACCAAGCTGTCGCCGTGGTTGGCCAAGGGTTGTGTCTCACCCACCATGGTGTGGCAGGCGCTGAAGGTGTTTGAACAAGCCCACGGCGCCACCAACAGCAGCTACTGGATAGGCTTTGAGCTGTTGTGGCGAGAGCACTTTAGGTGGCTACACAAGCGCCACGGACACGCCATGTACCGCGCAAAGGGCTTGACCGATGCAGGCGGCCATAAGCCACCACCCATCAAACAACAGCGCGCGCTGTTTGAGCAATGGAGCACAGGCCAGACAGACCATGCGTTTGTGAATGCAGGCATGCGTGAGCTGGCGTTGACAGGTTACGTATCCAACCGCATGCGTCAAATACTGGCCAGCTATTGGCTCAACACGTACAAGGGCGATTGGCGTATTGGTGCGGCTTGGTTTGAGCACGCGCTCATTGACTTTGACGTTATGAGCAACACAGGCAACTGGTTGTACATTGCCGGCCTGGGCAGCGACCCCAAAGGCGGTCGCGCCTTTGATGTGGACTGGCAGGCCAACACCTATGACGCCGATGGCGCTTACACACGGCGCTGGGCGCAGGCCAACCGATGACAGACACAACAACCCGTCCAGCCAACTGCTTGCGGCTGATATTGGGCGATCAACTCAACCCGCAACACAGCTGGTTTGCCACGGTTGACGATGCCGTGGTGTACGTGCTGATGGAGGTGCGCAGCGAGACCGACTACGTGCTGCACCATGCACAAAAAGTGTTGGGCATTTTTGCGGCCATGCGTGCGCTGGGTGCGCAGCTGCAGGCCAATGGCCACCGCGTGCACTACATCGCCATTGATGATGTTGACAACCAGCACGACATACCCGCCAACCTGGAGCGCGTAGCGCAGCAAATCGGTGCCACGCAGGTGCAATGCCAGGCGCCAGATGAGTGGCGCCTGGACGCCTTGTTACATGCATGGCGAGACCAAACCACGCTGCAGGTTGGCAGCGTGAGCAGCGAACATTTCCTGGCAGACAGGCTTGATGTACAGCAGCAATTTGCTGGTAAAAAGTCGTGGCTGATGGAGACGTTTTACCGTGCCATGCGTATCAGGCATGGTGTGCTGCTTGAAGGCGGCAACAAGCCCCTGGGTGGCAAGTGGAACTTTGACGCGAGTAACCGCCAGACTTGGCATGGCCCCACCACCAAGCATGCAGACCCCGCCCAGCCTGAGGACGTGCGGCCCCTGCACAACCACGCGCTGCTGTGGGCCACCATACAAGGTGCAGGTGTGCAGTCGTTTGGCAACGCACAAGCAGATGCGTTTCGCTGGCCTGTGAACCGTGACGAGGGTTGGCCCAACTGACGCACTTTGTGCAGCATGTGCTGCCCAATTTTGGTCGCTACCAAGACGCCATGCATACAGATACATGGCGCTTGTTTCATGCGCTGATTTCGTTTGCCCTTA
The DNA here is from genome assembly GCA_021044545.1 of Comamonadaceae bacterium M7527. NCBI lineage: Bacteria > Pseudomonadati > Pseudomonadota > Betaproteobacteria > Burkholderiales > Comamonadaceae > Comamonadaceae bacterium M7527. Next base: position 1,208,756 of record CP087990.1, on the reverse strand, counting down.
ACGTCAAAATGCTCTCGCCGCTGGAGGTGATACGCCGTGCTGAGCAAGCGCTGCAAGAAGGTGTGGCCAGTATTGAGGCGGTAGAGGGCTTTATCAGGCAAATACTGGGCTGGCGCGAATATGTGCGCGGTGTGTACTGGGCCAATATGCCCGGCTACGACGAGCGCAACGCCTTGGACAGTCACAACGATTTGCCACAGTGGTTTTGGACTGGGCAGACCAACATGCGTTGCATGCAGCACGCCATTGGCCAGTCGCTGGAGCACGCCTACGCGCACCACATTCAACGCCTTATGGTGATAGGCAACTTTGCGTTGCTAGCCGGTGTGTCACCGCAGCAAGTGCACCAGTGGTACCTGGGCGTTTACATTGATGCGTTTGAATGGGTTGAGTTGCCAAATACGCTGGGCATGAGCCAGTATGCCGATGGTGGCTTGTTGGCGACCAAGCCCTATGTGTCAAGCGCCGCCTACATTGACCGCATGAGCAACTACTGCAAAGGCTGTCACTACAACAAGAGCGAGAAGCTAGGCGACAAGGCTTGCCCTTTTAACGCTTTGTACTGGGACTTTTTTGCCCGCCATAGAGACCGTCTGGGCAACAACTTTCGCCTGGGCATGGTCTACAAAAACCTGGACCGCATGACGCCACAGCAGCTGTCAGACATTGCCGATAAAGCCAAGCGCGTAACAGGCAATTTGGATCAGTTGTAGACAGTGCTGCGTTGCTGCGTTGTTGCGTTGTTGCGCCGCTGCGCAGGGCGCCATCGTGACGCCCATTCAAGTGGGGTATGAGCGCTTCAGGGCTGTTTAGCGAACAATCAGCGTGGGTACGTCAACGCTGCGCAGTATGTCTGTGCCCTTGGAGCCGAACAACCACTGGCGCAATGGCGAGTGGGTGTTGACGCCCATTACCAGCAAGTCTGCGCCTTGCTCGCCGATTTGCTTGGCAATCACGTCGGCGGCTTGGCCAGGCACAAAGGCTGTGCTGACGCTGAAGCCTTGCTCTTGCAACAAGGCCTGTGCCCAGCTCAGTTGCTTGTTGTCGTCGGCATTTGCTGACGGTGCGCCAGACATCACCACGTGAATGGGCAGGCCTGTTAGCAGTGCGCTGCTGGCCACGGTACGCACCGCTTCGCGTGCTGCACTGCGCCCATCAAATGCCAACACCACTTTGGTGGGCGGCGTAAAGGCAACAGGGGTCAGCATGACCGGGCAGGGTAGTGTGCGAATGAGCTCTGCCACCGTGCGGCTGATGTCGCGGGTGGGCGTGTTGGCTGCTGTGCGCTCGCCACGTCTGCCCATGACCACCATGCTGGCGCTGGGTGCCAAATCAGCCAAAGTGCCCGCCACAGTTCCGTGACGCTGGCGCACATCAATATTAGCCACCCCAGCGTCTAAAGCTTGTTGGCGCAGGCGTGCCAAAAACAGGCGGCCTTGCTCGCGCGCCATTTTGCTGCGTGAGGCGTCTTCTTTGGACAGGTTGGCCAGCAGTGCCTCTTGTGCATCCACGCCCAGGGTGCCGCTACGGTCATCGCTTTGTGCGGTTTCCAGGTGGCGGTCCAGCACGTGCAGCAACTCAACCGGTACGGCCAGTTGTCTGCCTGCCCAGGTCGCAGCAAGGGCGACGCTGTCGGTGTGGTCAGACTGGTCGACACAGGCGAGGATTTTCTGGTTGTTTGTGATCATGATTGCGTTGCCTTGTAATTAGTGCAAAGCCGCTTGGGCAGCGTCTGGTTTGTCGTGTGTACCAAAGCGGTCAATCATGGTGGCGCTGGCCTCGTTCAAGCCAATGACCTCAACGTCTGTGCCTTCGCGGCGAAACTTGACCACCACTTTGTCTAGAGCACTGACGGCGGTGACGTCCCAAAAATGCGCTTGGCTCACGTCTATGCGTACAGCTTCAATCACTTCCTTGTAGTCAAACGCAGCCACAAACCGCTCGCTGGACGCAAAGAACACTTGGCCCTCTACGGTGTAGCGGCGCACGCGGCCATCGTCCTGGGCGACAGAGCTTACGCGCAGCACCTGGCCGACTTTGTGCGCAAAGAAAAAGCCCGACAACAACACACCCACCAGAACGCCCTTGGCCAAATCGTGCGTGGCCACCACCACCACTACCGTGGCAATCATCACCACGCTGGAGCTTTTGGGGTTGGTGCCCAGGTTGCGTACCGAGGCCCAGTTGAATGTGCCAATAGACACCATGATCATCACGGCCACCAATGCAGCCATGGGGATTAGGGCGACGTAGTCACCCAAAAACACCACCATAATGAGTAACAACACGCCAGCGGTCAGTGTGGACAAGCGGCCACGCCCACCTGATTTGACGTTGATCACCGACTGGCCAATCATGGCGCAGCCGGCCATGCCGCCCATGAAGCCTGCAAACACGTTGGACAAACCTTGTCCTACACACTCCCGGTTTTTGTCGCTGGGTGTGTCGGTGAGGTCGTCAACAATAGACGCCGTCATCATGGACTCCAGCAAGCCCACCACAGCCATGGTGGCGGATACCGGGAAGATGATGGTGAGTGTCTCCCACGTCAGTGGCATATCTGGGAACAAGAACACGGGCAGGCTGTCTGGCAGCTCGCCCATATCGCCTACGTTGCGAATGTCAAAGCCAAAATAAACAGACACGGCAGTGAGCACCACGATGGTGACCAGTGGCGATGGCACGGCCTTGGTCAGCAGCGGGAATATATAAATAATGCCCAAGCCAGCTGCTGTCATGGCGTATACGACCCAGCTCACGTCTATGAGCTCTGGCAACTGGGCCATAAAAATCAAAATGGCCAGTGCGTTGACAAAGCCGGTGATGACCGAGCGCGATACAAAGCGCATGAGTGAGCCCAAGCGCAACCAGCCAGCCACGACTTGCAGCACACCAGTGAGCACTGTGGCCCCCAGCAAATATTGCAGGCCGTGGTCTTTGACCAAGGTCACCATGAGCAAGGCCATGGCGCCAGTGGCCGCCGAGATCATGCCGGGACGCCCGCCCATGAATGCGCTGACAAATGCAATACAAAACGAGGCGTACAAGCCCACCTTGGGGTCAACGCCGGCAATGATTGAAAACGCAATGGCTTCTGGAATAAGCGCCAATGCCACGACCAGGCCGGCTAGCAAGTCGTTGCGCGTATTGGATAGCCATTCTTGGCGTAAGTGATTCATGGTGTTTGTGGTGGTGTTGGCTGTAGGGGGGCGGTGGCGGTGCACCTTGCGCGCGCAGCCCAAGCGCTGCTCAAAGCGTGTGGGGCGGCAAAGGCTTCTATTTTAGGGGCTTGCGTTTGCCTGGCTTGTTGGGCGCATTGGGCGCAGCCTTGGCGCGTGGGCTGGTGCCTACTCTGATGCCCATCAGCGCGTCCCGGGTGACTGGGCATTTGAGCTGGGTGAGCCACCAGTCAAGTGCCTTGCCGGGTGCGGCGCTGTTAGGGCTGCGCCAGGCGTAGGCCATGCGTGCAGTACGTGGTGGCTGGTCTACGGCCTTCTCGACCAACTGTCCCGCATCTATGTAGGCTTGCGCCAGTGGTTGTGGCAAATAGCCGCAGCCCAAGCCGCGCAGTTGTGCTTGCAACTTGAGCGCCATGGTGGGCACAGTCAGCGTGCCCTGGCCGGGCAATACGCCCACGGTCAGGCCTGGACCGCGCGCCGTGCTGTCGGCCACCACCACGGCGCGGTGGGCCATTCGCTGCTGCTCGGTCAGTGGTTTGCTGGCTGAGGCCAGTGGGTGGTGCGGCGCGACCGCAAACACAAAAGGCACAAGCCCCAAGGGCGCGCTGCGAATACCGGCGTATTGCGCGAGCTCGGACACTATGCCCAGTGCCAAGTCTGAGTGCCCAGAGGACAGTGAGTCTGTTGTGCCCGTCATGGTCTCTACGCGCAGCTTGAGTTGTGTGGGTGCGCCCAGCTCGTAGAAGCGCTCAAACAATTCAAATATGGTTTGCGTGTCAACCAGGCCATCGGCCACGATGATGAGCTGTGCCTCCCAGCCAGTGGCCACGCGCTGTACGCGCTTGGCCACGGCGTCCAACTCGCCCAGCAAGTGCTCGCTGGCGCGCAATAGCTCGGTGCCGGCCAGCGTGAGCTGGGCACGCCTGGCGCTGCGGTCTACCAGCAGCACATCTAGGTTGTCTTCCATTTGGCGCAGCCGGTAGCTCAAGGCGCTGGGCACCACGCCCAGCACACGCGCCGCCGCCGCCATGCTGCCGCTGCTGGCCACTGTAGCCAGCATATGCAAGTTGTCTGTTGATAAAGCGCTTCTTTGATTTTGCATCATTAGCAAATTATCGTTCAAATTATTTGAATGATGACATCAAGGCGTTTCACCTTTGGGGCGGGCCAGACGGCGCACACTAAAGGCATTCGTTCAGTGCTGTGTTGTTTCAAAGGAGATCACCATGTTGCAAGTCAGACCCGCTGCCCAACGGGGCCAAGCAGATCACGGCTGGTTAAAGAGCCAACACAGTTTTTCGTTTGCCGACTACATGGACCCCAGGTTCATGGGTTGGGGCAACCTGCGCGTGATCAACGAAGACCGCATTGCCGCAGGCATGGGTTTTGGCACACATGGTCATCGCGACATGGAAATTGTGAGCTACGTGATATCTGGCGAGTTGGCGCACAAGGACGACATTGGCAACGGTACCTCCATCCCCCCAGGTGATGTGCAGCGCATGAGTGCAGGCACGGGTGTGCGCCACAGTGAGTTCAATCACGCCAAAGACAGCGAAACACACTTTTTACAAATCTGGTTGCTGCCACACACTGCTGGCATCAAGCCTGGCTACGAGCAAAAGCACTTTGCAGCCAGTGACAAACGCGGCAAGCTGCGCTTGGTGGCAGACCCACACGGTACAGACGGTGCCGTTACAGTGCACAGCGACGCGCGAATTTTTTCGGGCCTGTTCACTGGCAGTGAAGCGTATACCTTGGCCATTGACCCTGCACGCAAAGCTTATGTGCAAGTGATCAAAAGGCAGCCTCAACGTAGCCGGTCATCAGTTGTCGCAAGGTGACGGTTTGTTGGTGGCTGATGAAAGCGAGCTTGGCTTTTCTGGCGGCGTTGACGCCGAAGTGCTGCTGTTTGATTTAAAAGCCTGATAGTTACCCTGGCGCTGCGTCACGCGTCAGGCGTGTCGAGCAAACCGTTATCCAAAGGCATCACCATGACATCGTTACAACACGCAAGCGCACTTGCAGGGCGCGGTTTCATCGCTGCGCGGTGGTGCCTGGTCTGAACAACGCCAAGTGCGGCCCACTCAACAACCGGTATTCATCAAGTTCAGGAGCTTTACGCCATGACGCCACAAGACTCAGCAGCAAACGCCCCCATTACACGCCCTGTGGCGCGGCTGGTGCCCATGCCCAGGCACGCTTTTGATGCGGACACCTTTGCCTATATGTTGCGGGTGGAGCCTCAGCGTTTGATTGATCCGTTTTTGGGTATTGATGCCTTTAGCATGCCGCAGTCGTATTTCTTGCCGCACCCGCACGGTGGCATGAGCGCCATTACCCTGTTGTTTGCCGACTCACCCGGTGGCGTGCGCAATCGTGACTCTACAGGCGATGACAGCATTATTGAGGCAGGTGATTTGCACTGGACGCAAGCCGGCAAGGGCATTATTCACGAAGAGACGCCGTCTCAACCGGGTAGTGCCGCGCTGGGTTTGCAAATTTTTGTAGACATGGCGCCTGAGCACAAGTACGACGAGGCTGCTGTTTTCAAAGTCAAGCGCGCCGACATGCCTGTACAGCACATGGACGGCGCAACCGTTACCGCAGTGGCGGGGGCACTGCCCGATGGCTCTGCGCATTCTCCTATTGGTGATGACGCACGCTGGGCTACCAAGGTCGGCATGTGGGACATGACGGCCCAACCTGGCGCTGTGGTGCGCTTGCCCGTGCCTGATGTGCACAACGTGTTCTTTGTGCTGCGCAGCGGCTCACTGGTGTTTGGCAGCCAGCACGGTCAGCAAGTGGTGTCTGAGCCAACCACTGTGGTGTGGAACCCCGTGGTCTTGCCCACACCCGTGGTGGGCGACAACGTGGTGTTGCAAGCCGGCCCAGATGGGTTTCACGGTGTTATGTTCCATGGCAAGCCCATAGGCGAGCCGGTGTTGCAGCACGGCCCGTTCACGGGTAACTCACGCCAGGATATTGTCAATTACATGCAGTCGTTTCATGACGGCGACATGGGGCAGCTGGACGCTTCGTTCACGCGTGCGCCGTAAATTTTTTTTTGTTGTTGTTTGTTTGTTTGTTTGTTTTTTGTTTTTTTAAATTGAGTTTGTTATGACCAAGACAGTTGTTGTATTTCATTCCGGCTACGGCCATACCGAGCGCGTAGCCGAGTTTGTCGCCAAAGGCGCGCAAGCCGAGCTGGTGGCCATAGATGCAGATGGCAACCTCACTGACGCACAGTGGGCGCAAATTGACGCAGCCGACGCCATCATCATGGGCTCGCCCACTTACATGGGCATGGCCTCATGGCAGTTCAAAAAGTTTGCAGACACCAGCTCAAAGCGCTGGTTCGCCGGCCAGTGGGAAGGCAAAGTTGCTGGCGGCTTCACCATCTCGGGTAGCCCAAGCGGTGACAAGTTGTCCACCATTCAATACTTCATTACCTTGGCCATGCAGCACGGCATGGTGTGGGTAGGCCAGCCTGCCAAAAACGACGGCACCATCAACCGCGTGGGCTCAAACAGCGGCGTTATGGCGCAAGTTGGCCCCACCAGTCCGGCGGCTGACATTCCGCAAGGCGACTTGGACACCGCGCAAGCCTACGGCAAGCGTGTGGCCGACGTTGCCGCCAAATTGCTGGTCTAACAGTCCAGCGCTGAAGTGCGTTGCACTGGGCTAACATAACGCCATGCTCGCACTTAACTTCATGCCATGGACCGACTGGTTAGCCCTGTCGGTCTTTTTTGCGTCCTGGTTGCTCTATGCGTGGTTTGCCGGGCGTGGCCACCATGACGGCACCACCTTGTTGGCCCGCACCAACGAATACCGCCATTTTTGGCTGCGTGAAGCCACATTCAGAGATCCGCGCATGCTTGATGGCTTGATCACCCAGAACCTGTCGGCTACACCTGCCTTTTTTTGCAGCACCACCATCATCATCATTGGTGGCTTGTTGGCGTTACTGGGTGCATCAGACCGTGTGACAGCGGTGGTGGGCGAGATACCTTTTGCGCAAGCCACAGTGGTGGAGGTGTTTGACTTCAAGGTGTTGCTGTTGATTGGCATATTTGTGTATGCCTTCTTTCGCTTCAGTTGGTCTATGCGCCTGTACACCTTTGTTGCCCTGGCCATTGGCTCTATGCCAGCGCCCAAAAAATTCAACGATGGCAGCTTTGACCGAGAGCGCCACGCCAAGCGCGCCAGTGCCCTGGTGGGTATGGCCGCAGAAGCGTTTAACAGCGGCTTGCGCGCCTACTACATGAGCTTTGCAGCTATCAGCTGGATATTTTCCAGCACCGCATTCATGGTGGGCAGTGCTGTCGTGGTGGTGGTGTTGTACCGGCGCGAGTTCCGCTCGGATGTGCTGGACGTGTTGCGCAATTAATGGAAGACGCTACAGTAACGCCTCTACGTTTTTAGGATGCACCATGCGTTACTGTTTTGAGCCTGCTGCTGTTCGGTCCCTGGCCATTGCCCAGTCTGAGCAGCGGTTTGCGGTTAATCGTATTTTTTGTGTGGGCCGCAATTACGCCGAGCACGCACGCGAGATGGGCAAAGACCCTGAGCGCGAAGCGCCGTTCTTTTTCATGAAGCCCGCACAAGCGGTGCTAGACGCGGCCCAGCCCGCCACCATGGCCTACCCGCCACAAACCAGCAACTTGCACCACGAGGTGGAACTGGTGGTGGCCATTGGCAAAGGTGGGCGCGACATAGCGCCAGACCAAGCCTTGCAGCATGTGTACGCTTACACCGTGGGCTTGGATATGACCCGGCGCGACTTGCAAACCCAAGCCAAAAATGCCGGCAGACCTTGGGAGTTTGGTAAAGCCTTTGCCCAGTCGGCGCCTATGGGGCGGTTGCACACAGTCGCACAGCATGGCCACCCCATGCAGGCACGGATAAGGCTTGATGTAAATGGCAGCACGCGTCAAGACAGCAACATAGACCAACTGATTTGGTCGGTGGCCGAATCGATTGCCCAGCTTTCACAGTTTGAAGCACTTGAGCCCGGCGACCTCATCATGACGGGCACGCCAGCAGGCGTAGCTGCCGTCGTGCCTGGCGACCTCATGGAGGGCAGCATAGAAGGCCTTGGCAGCATCAGCGTGCGTGTGGCCTACCCCTGAGGTGGCAAGGCTGAGCCCGCCACAGGTTGCTTATGCTTGACACGCCATATCGCTGCCACAGCACATGGGCGATTTGATTTTTCCCTCACACGCAGGGCACTTGGCAATACGTACCTCGCTGCCGTCGTCAAGTACGAGTACGTCATTAACCAAAGGTTTTTTGCAGGTTTCGCACTGCACATTGACAGCCATATTGCATGTGTCACATTTGTAGATAGCCATGAGATTTCTCCAAACCGTTGTTGCGAGGCATATGCCTCGTGTTATTAATGTAGCTATAAATAACTATTTGTAGTTGTATTTGTTAACCGAGTACAACACAAAAGCATTGAATAAATGCCATGCGCCGCAAAGGTGCTCATAAACTGGGACACCTTGCGGCGTGGTGGCGGTTACTGACTGGACTTCGCTTCCAGCGACTCCACGCGGGCCATGAGTGCGG